>CAKSNL010000004.1 GCA_934476235.1 uncultured Clostridia bacterium
TGCTGGTGTGGCTCAATGGCAGAGCAGCTCATTCGTAATGAGCAGGTTGTCAGTTCGATTCTGACCACCAGCTCCAAAAACCGGCAAGTGCAAAAGCGCTTGCCGGTTTTTACTTTTTTCCCACTCACTTCCCCCCTTAAAAAATTTTTTTGCTTTTTAAGGGGGAATTTTTTAATTTTCAGCGTCTTATAATTAAGAGGTGATTTTCTATGCTTGATTCAAAGATGCGGATGGAACTTGTTAAAAGGCGCGCCGCAGAGATCAGAAAAAAATCCGAACGCGGAAAAACGGCATTTTTATCGGTCTTAAGCACGGTATCCGCCCTTGCCGTCGTCTTTTTGATCGGCTCCGCCCAAAACGGCTTGGTGCCGGGCGCGGCAGGCTCGATCCTTTTGGCGGACGGAGCCGGAGGATATGTCTTAACCGCCGTTCTGGCGTTCATCGTTTCCGCTGCAATCACTGCGGTCTTAATAAAAAAGAACCACAAAAACGAGGAGGACAAAAAATGAAAAAGTTTCTATCATCACTCTTGGCGCTTTTATTGGTGCTCTCGATTCTGCCCTTCACCGCTCTTGCGGCAGAAACGGAGGTAACCGACTCGGGCAAACTTTTGGTTTTAAAAGGGCGTTATGTAACCTTCTGCCTTCAGAAAAGCACCGGCGCCTTTTTGACAGAGCCGACGGTAAACTATAACAAGGGCATAACGTCGGACGCGTACGGCATGCCGCAGTGCCAGTTCGTCGTCTATGACCAAAACGGCGAGATTCTCCGCTTCACCTCCGTGACGATAAAGAGCGCAAAAGCGGTTTCTTCTCCCGAGCCCCACATTGAGGCGGAGTATCTTGTCACGATCCCGCTCGTCGGGCTCGATGACTACGGACTTTATGACTATACCGAGATTACCGTGCCCGTTTCATACTACCTGGCGGACAGCAATTCAGGTCACGGCGTTTTAGCGTATGTCGCAAACGGAATTGTTGCCGACCGCGACAAGTTCTATCAATCCGACTCCATGTTAAGATGGATATTCACGCTGAACGCGTTTTCGCTCGGCGGCCACGAGGGGCAGACGGCGCCGGCATTAACTCTTAACAGCGTTAACGTAAACGGGGACGGACTTTCCGAATCATCCATGACCGTTACCGCTCCCATGAATGATCTTCCCTCGGTTACATATCCCTCCGGCTGGAGCTATGCCCATCCGGATTACGGCCTTTATATCAAAGAGGCGCGCACCGAAGGCTATAGCTTTGCAAACCCCTTCGCGGCGTCCGCGGGTTACGCTTTTACCGACACTATAAGAACCGTCGGCGGAACGGAGCTGACCGAGCCCAACTTCCCGCGTGAAATTTCCGTTTCGCCCGGAATGATGGCTTCCGTATTCTCAAGCGTTAACCTTTACGAAAGAATCTTTTACACCTTCCCCGACCAGGGGGGGGATTCCGGCGAGAGAACGCACTTTTTCTGGGGATATTACGACCTTGTGGACCTTCCCGAGAACGTGCCCACAAAGCCCGACGAGGTGAAACTCTCGCTTTCGGCAAAGCGCCTCGCTGCGTTTTATAAGGACGGGAAAACGACCGTTGAATTCGTTGCGGACGATTCCGCGCTTGCCAACCTTAAGAAAACCTACTCGTCCGACCCGATCGCCGAGATGTGGGGCGAGATAAAGAGTGCGGACGGGCGAACATTTACCTTCACAGGCAATAATGCGCGGCTATCACCCACCGTCACCGCGACATGGGGAAGCGAGGGAAGCCTTACAGTCACCCGCGACGGTGTGTTTACCCAGAAGGGAGTGAACTTAAACACGCCGACCTTTAAACTCTATGGGCCGGCGGCGGGAAAGGCGGACTCACTTAAGATCGCATTTTCGGAGACAGGGCTTAAGTTTGATATTGACCCCAAAGCAAATAACGCAATAGCGTACATTGACATTCCCTATACCACCGTTGCGATAGAAGGCGGAACGGCGGATACCTCGGGAAACATAAGGCTGACCGGCGACATGAGCATCGGCACCGTGCTTGACGGTGCGTCCTTCACCATGGAGGAGCTCGGTTACGGCTTAAAGAACAATAATTTCAAATTAAACGGCGTTCACGCGACAGGCTCGTTCAACACCGAAAAGCTGTTCAATTTGGAGCTTTTCGGCATTGAGGGCGAGATAAACACCTTCACGGACGAATATTCCTTCAGCTTAGAGCTTAGCGCATTCGACCTTTTCAAGACTGAAGCCGAGCTTGCGCTTGCACGTGTGGACGGCAAGCTCCTTCCCGATAAGCTCTGGTTTTACTTAAAGGCAAAACCCGGCATACTTTTGATTCCTCCCGTGCCGATCGGGCAGTTAAACGGCGGCGGAGCGGGCTTTTCCAACCTCGCCGCGACAGTTAAGGGCGACTATTTTGCAATTCCGCCCATTAAGCTGCGCGGTGCGGTAACGGGAACCTACCTCCACCTTGTCGAGGGCACGGCAAACCTCACCTTAGGTCCGAGCGAGATCGCGGTAAAGGCGACGGACGTTAACATTGCCGGCGCGGGCGAGGCGACAAAAATAGTCGACGAATTCGGCTACAGTGTTAAGCTTTCAGGACAGACCAAAAATTATAAGAACGTGGACTACGAGGGAATCTTGCTCACCGGCGAGCAGAGCTTAAAGCTCTTGCTTCCCAACGCGTCGATCGACGTTATCGAGGTTGAAAGCTTGTTAAAAGCCGGCGCTTTCGGCGGAGTAAATAAAAATAAGGACCGCTTCTACCTTCACATCGGCGCGAACGGCGCGGTGACCGGAACGTTAAAGGTTCCGAGCAACTTCTTCATCTTCCCCGGAAAGGAATTTGCCTCTGCCACCGTTAATTTGGCGGTCGGCGGGCAGACAGTGATACCGATTAAAAACGTTTCGGTTGACGAGGGCTTCCGCGAAGCGTTTAAGAATATCGACATATACATCGGCGCAATGGCAGAGGCAAAGGGCTGGCTCGGTCACATCCGCGCCTGGGTCATTATCCCCAAGGTAGTGCAGACAAACTTTGTCATGGGCAAAGGCTGGAATATTGAGGGAAAGTTCATTAAGCACCTTCCCGATTGGAATTGGGAAAGCGTCGGCATAACTCCTCTTTCGGTCGAAAACGGCATCGAGCTCCTGGCGCTCACCGGCGATGAGGAGATAACGCTTGACCTTTCATCGTCCGAGGACTCCGAGCCCTATGTGCTCCTTTCGTTCGACAGCTCCGTTACAGAGGAAGAGATAAAGGAAAAGCTCACCGTCACAAAGGATTCGTCCCCCGTTACGGTAAGCTTTACCGAGGACGAGGAGGCAGATTTCCGCGCCATAACGAACATCATGTCAAAGAACGACGGCAGCACCTACCGCACGGTGCTCATGTATGCGCCGAATGCGAACGGAACATACAAAATTTCCTGCGGCGGACTTACCTTCAATACCGAGGAAGCGTCCGTTTCGCCGTACGAAAAGCTTGACTTAACGCTTTCGGACCGCGACCTTAAAGGCTCTGTTAAATATGCGGAGGACGAAAAGACCTACACCGTAAGAACGTACCTTTCCAAGACCGAGGGCGGAGCCGACTATCTTGTAAGCGAAGATACCGTTACAGGAAGCGGCAACATAGAGTTCACGCTTCCCGCAGAGGGCACACTTGCTCCGACAGGCAGCTACTTTGTCACCTCCTTCTTAATGGAGGAGCAGGAGGCGGATATTAACGGCGACGGAAAGACCGAAACGGCGCTCCTTTCCATCGCAAGTCAGAGCTTTGATAAGCTCATAAGATACGAAAACACCGTTCAGCCCAACGTTCCGACTAATGTCACCTTAGAGGCGGCAGGAAACGAGGTTCTTAAAGCTTCGTGGAGCGAAGTAGAGGGAGCGGACGGATACGAAGTATTAATTTATCAGGAAGACGAAAACGGAGACCTTGTGACCGGCGGCGTTTCCTATGACATTGCCGGCACAACTGTAAACATGGCGCTCACCGCGAACGGCGAATTTGAAGCGAACCGCGACTACCGCGTCGGCGTCCGTGCATACAAGAAGCACGGGGACGGCAAGATATGCTCCGATACGGCATTCTCGGACAGTCAGTATCTTTTGGCATTCACCCCGGCGGACATCACTCTAAAGATTGACGGGGACGAGATATTAAAGTCCTCCTCCGGAATTTATGAATACACCGTGGGTCAGGGCAGCCATTACCTTACCGCCGAGACAGACGCCTTAAGCGTCCGCGCGGTAAGAGAGGACACTAAAGAGGAGCTCACCAAGAGCGGGGACGACTTCTTGATTCCGGACGACTTTTCCGGAACGCTCATGATACGCATCTCGGCTGTCAGCCTTTCGGGAGTCACGGACGAATTCCTCCTGATCTCGCGCGATGATTCGGACGTTTTGTTAACGCTTGAAAGCGATATTGTCTATGCCGACCGCGATACCGGAGCATATAAGTTCTCCGGCGCGACAGAGCCCGGAAGCACGGTATATTTCGGCAAAACCGAGGCGACAAAGGCGAAGGACGACTCGCGCTTTACGATAGAAGGCGAAATGGAAGAATACCGCAACGTTTTAACCGCCGCCGTCTGGGCGAAGGACAGCTCAGGTAACACTTCATCACTTAAAAACGTCTACATCGTAAGGTCGTCGACATATTCCGTCACGGTCGAGGGAAGCGAAGATAAACAAAACGGCTCGGGCGAGTACCTGCCCGGCGACGAGGTAAAGATCTCCGCCGGCACAAAATCCGGCTACACCTTCTCGGGCTGGAAGACAACGGGCAACATCACTCTTAAAGACAAGAGCAAGGCGGAAACGACCTTTACCATGATAAAGTCCGACGTTACGGTTACCGCACAGTGGAAGAAAAAATCCTCATCCGGCGGAGGCGGCGGCTCGTCGGCATCTGCCAAGTTCACCGTTTCGTTTGATACCGGCGGCGGAACCAAGACCGAAAACGAAAAAGTGGAGAAAAATTCTCTTCTTTCAAAGCCCGCGGACCCCAAAAAGGAAGGCTTCATCTTCACCGGCTGGTACACCGACTCATCTCTTACCAAAGAGTATGACTTTTCGGAAAAGGTTACAAAGAGCTTCACGCTTTACGCCGGCTGGCGGGAAGTTAAGAGCACAATAGTGCTCACAATAGGCGAGGCAAACGCGCTGATCAACGGAAAGACAGAAAGCACGGATGTTCCGGCGAAGATAGTGTCTGACCGTACGTTCCTTCCCGTCCGCTTCGTAGCGGAGGCTCTCGGAGCCAAAGTAGAGTGGAACGGGGATTCAGGAACCGTCACTATAACCGACGGCGGTAAAAAGATCGAGCTTACAATAGGAAAGAATGAGATAACTGTGGACGGAAAGACAGTAAAGCTTGACGTAACACCCTTTATCGAAAATTCAAGGACGCTCGTTCCCGTAAGGTTTGTCTCCGAGGCGCTCGGCGCTAAAGTAGAGTGGGACTCTAATAAAAACACCGTAACCATCAGAAAGTAATAATTTGCTCCCCGCGCAAAAAGCGCGGGGAGCTTTTTCATAATCCACTTGAAATGGCAGAGAATTTGTGATACAATATTATCACACAAAAAGAAAGGCGGTCACGAGGTGAGATATAAAATTGCCGGTGTCATATTTGAGATAAACCCCAAATATGCATATGCCGACCTCATGCTGAAAAAATATAAGACTGACAAGCCCGGAGACGCGGTCGTGATTGACGTGACGGACGAGGATATCTCATCTTCGGTAAAGCTTGACCCGTCGCTTACCAAGAGCTATCACGAAAGCCTTGTTTTGTACCGCAAGATATGCGAATACATGTCGCTTCACGGCTTTTTCATGATGCATGCCTCCGTTGTTTCTTTAGACCGGCTGGGCTATGCCTTCGCCGCACAGAGCGGGACGGGGAAAACAACGCACTCCCTTTTGTGGAGAGAGTGCTTCGGAGCCAAGATAATCAACGGCGACAAGCCGCTCTTTACGTACGATAACGGGCGTTTCTACGCCTACGGAACGCCGTGGTGCGGCAAGGAATATTATAACGAAAACCGCCGCGTTAAAATGAAAGCGGTGTGCTTTCTTCACCGAAGCAAGAAAAACACTATCCGCCGTTTGAGCGCGTCCGAGGTCATCTCCAAGATATTCGACCAGGTGTATCTTCCCCAATCCACCGTCGGCAAAGAGCGTGTTTTAGAGCTTTTGGATAAGTTCATAACCAACCTTCCGTTCTATTCTCTGGGCTGCGACATATCGCGCGAGGCGGCGCTTTTGTCGATGCGCACGATGACGGGAAAAGCTGAAAGCGAGGAAAAATAAATGAAAATCAAATCGGAATTTATATTAAAAAAGATTGCCGGCGAAAACGTGGTCGTTTTCTTAAGCCCGGAATTTTCAAACAAGGTCGTTACGTTAAACGATACCGGCGCCTTTTTATTCGGGCTCTTGAAAGAGGACCGGACAGAGGACGCTCTTTCGGGCGCGCTCACCGCAGAATATGACATTGACCTTACCACCGCAAAAAGCGACGTTAAAAAGTTTCTTGATGCGTTAAATTCTTTCGGTGCGCTGGAATGATAAAAAATCTTACTATGGACGAGCTTTTTCCCCTTATCTGTGAAGCGCTCTCCTCCGGTGCATCGATATCGTTCATTCCGAACGGCACCTCCATGCTCCCCTTTATCCGCCCGGGCAGGGATTCGGTTACGCTTTCGCCGCTCCCGGAAACGCTTTCTTTTGGCGACATTGTGCTTTACAGGCGATCCTCGGGGCAGAACGTGATGCACAGAATCATCGGCAAGGATAAAGAGGGATACATTTTCTGCGGCGACAATCAGGTGACCTCGGAAAAAGGGATTTCGCGGGATATGATGACGGCAATAGTCAGCTCCGTCTGCCGTGACGGGGAAACGGTTGACCTTGAAAATGATAAAGACTATCTTTCCTATAAAAAAAGAACTGTTTTAAAAAAGCGCGTGCAATGCTTTGTAACGCATTGCAAAGGAGCAGTAAAAAAGCTTCTCGGAAAATGATCCGGGAAGCTTTTTATAATTTTGCTTTAAGGTGCTTTTTTGCCGCGACCCCGAGGGCAAGCGTCGCCAATGGCACGGCATAGCCGATGTTTGCGACAGTGCCGCCCGCGCCCATCAGCATGTTAAACACCGCGTGATACGTTATCGCCACACACAAAAGTCCGGAAACGGATGCCGCTATTATCTTCGGCATCCTCTCCGCAAGCTTTAACCCGTAGCCCGTGATGAACGCACACACGATATGCATGGCGCCCGTCGAGCAGCCGCGCACCATAAGGTGAAAAAGGTCGTCCGTCCCGTTCTGCACAAGGTAGCAGATGTTCTCAAACGTGGCAAAGCCGATTGCGGTGTGGATAGCCGCCTCGGCGGCAGAGCCTGAGTCCGGCTCGAAAACCATAATATAAAAGATGAGCGGCAAAAGCTTTGCCGTTTCCTCGATAACAGGGGTTATCTCCATTGTCGCCGTGACTCCCCCGGCGTTATAAATCCCCGAGAAAAACGTGTTAAGATACGCCGAAACGATGCAGGCAAGCATTCCGGAAACAATGAAAATATAGGTTTTTTTCCTTCCGCTTTCCAAAATCACGGCGGCTATCAAAAACGGCGCCGCAAGGCAGATAAAAATGTTTTCTATAAAGTAAGACATTTTTCCTCCTTCCTCTGTGCTGCGGCAATCATAATGAGCGACGCATTAAGCAGAAACGTATCTATCAGAAAATAGGGGTTTAAAAACCCATCTTCCAGCCAGAAGCACGAGGATATCCAAAGAAGGTACTCCGCCGCGTAGAAAAAGAGCGCCGCGCGCGAAATAAATATCCCCCTTTTTAACGAACGCGCCTTTGACGCGTAATATCCCAAAAAAGCCATCGCCGCGCCCATTATCGCATTTTCAAAATAGCTTCCCCGAAGCGAGAACAGGACTGCCATAATAAATGAAAAGACCGGCAGAACGAAACATTTTGCCGAACGCGGAGCCTCCCCCGTTTCCTCGGACAGTCTTATCGCAAGGAAAATGAACGCCGCCGTCCAGCTTAATTCCGACACGCAGAAGACCTGCGGAGTCGTTTCGTAAAGTATTATGTATAAAAGCCAGTAGGAAAGCCCCAGAGCATAGCTTGCGTAAAAAAGCGTCAAAATCACACGGCTGCGGCTCTTTTTCCTCACCGCGAGAAACGCCGAATATACTCCGAGCGCAAACGTTATAAAAAGCTGGATCGCATTATCGGTCAGTTCCGCCATCTTTTTTCTCCTCCCCGCTTTTTTTCACACGGCTGCACAAAAGTGTGAACGAGATTCCGAAAATGAAAGCCAGTATCCCGGTCACGATATATCCCAAAACATTCCCGTCCGCAAAAACGCTCGCGCTGACCTCGGGCACAATTCCTTTTTCCCAAAGCCTTTCGCCGTAAACGCCGATAAGCGCGGAAACGGCGGAGGTCAAAACCACACCCGACGCGAAAATGCACGCCGTTTTTTTCTTCTGTTCGCGGCAGCGGATCTCCCCTGCCCGCTCCAAAACGGCTTTCATTCTTTCATCATCGGAACGCATCGGAAAACCCCTCCTTTTCAAGCAGAGGGCGGGCATTTTTCTTCGCCGTCTGCAAAAGCTTGTCGATTTGCTTTGCCGTGCGGTGCATGACCTTTCCCGCCTCGGCATAGCTCAAACCCTCGGCATAGACCAGGCAGAGCGCCTCGCGCTGAGGCGCGCTGAGCGCCTTCATACAGCCCGAGAGCGCTTTTTTTATCTCGCCTTTCTCCGTATCGTCGTAATATGCCGCGTCATAAGAAAACATGTCCGAAGTAAAGACCGTGTGAGCGTGCTTTCTTAAAAAAGAAATTGCAAGGCTGCGGCACGACTTATATATATAGCCCGAAAAGCTTGTGTGAATATGCGGTTTTTTCGCGACGAGATAGGCAAAAGCGTCAATCATCAAATCCTCTGCGTCATGCGGATTCTTAACATAGCCTCTGACATACTCTGTCAGCCTGTCTCCGAAAAGCTCCAGTAGATCCGCCAGCGCGTCATCTCTGCCGCCTAAATATTCCAGATAAAGCGCGTCCGCGTCTTTAAGAGAATACATTTTAAAACAGCCTTTCATAAAGGTATTCGTGCCAAGTATGACATATTTTAAGTATAGCACACCCCATAATAAAAATCAAGCGGAATTCCGCTTGATTTTTATTGTCATGACCGAAAGAGCGCCGATTGCGCCGCCCAATGTGTTTCCGAATATGTCGTTAAGCTCCGCCGTTCCGAGCGCGGTAATATACTGCGCGCTCTCGATTGCCGCGGTGAATAAAAGCGAAAGGAGCACCGCCTTCTTCGCACCGAAAAATCTGCACACTCCCGCGCCGAACGGCACGAAAAGCCATATGTTGTCAATGACGCCGGCTCTCGTTGAGGCGTTTTCAAAGAATGTATCAAGATATGAAAAGAGCTCAAAATCCGTCCTCTGCCGCACAGGCTCGCGGAACATTATTGTTTCGTACAAAATGAAAACGATATATGCGCATGTCAGTACCGCAGCAGGCTTTTTCGGCAGAAATATGACCGCAAGGCTTATTGCCGCGCCGATAAGCGCCACGGTATAGGGAAAGCCTTTTAATATGTTATCCACCGAAAGCGAGACATTTCCGTTTTTATCAAGCAAAAGCTGCGTTCCGTTTTCCTTCTTTATTCCGTACTGCCCCTTTGAAAGGCGAAAAGGAACGCCCTCAAGGTCAAAATACATTTCGGTATCAACAGTGCCGTTTTTGTGGTACGTACGCTCTGTCACGCTGTAACCGGCTTTTCCCGGCGCCGGGTCATAGTTTTCATCAAGAAAGGTTATGCGTATTATTCTTCCTTCCGAGTCCCTTACATAGTCCTCTCCGTACTGCCCTGAAGAGGCTTTGACCTTTTCGCCCTCAAGGTCAAAATAGCACTCCCTTACGGCGTGCCCCTCCGGATCCAAAAGATATGTCCTTTTTGCATATCCGCTTTTGTTGACCGAAGGCTCTCCGTCCGCATTAAGATAGGTGACCGCGGTCACGCCTCTTCCGGAGCCGTACTCGTTGTATATGCCGTAATATCCGCCTGCGCGCTCTGTCGGGTTTAAGTCCTTATCCAAATAAAACTCATAAACCGTGCGCCCTTCGCCGTCCGCAATCCTTTTTATTGCTGCGTAGCCGGAGGCGAGGGTGAGGCTTTCACCGTCCGCGTCAAGGTATTTTATAAGCGTTTCATTCCCGCTGTATTCATATGCTATGCCGCAGTATCCTCCTCTTTGCTTTTTCGGAGAGCCGAGCGCGTCAAAATAAAGCTCCTTTTCGGTTTTCCCCAAAGAGTTTTTCGTTCTTTTCAAAACCGCATAGCCTTTGTTGACCGCGACTGCGGCGTTTCCCGATGCGTCACGGTAGGTTATCACGGTTTCGCCGCCATCCTCCGTCTCCTCTTTAGTAAGTTCAGACGAAGCGAGCCCGCCATCCGGATCATCTCCCCTGTCCGGTATAAGTGCCAAAACGGAAAGCAAAATGAATGTTATCATCACCGCGTATGACAAAACGCGCTTTTTCCAGCTCTTAATCAAAACCACCTTCTTTTCGGTATATATAATAACACATAACGTTTTATATTGCAATACAAAACGTTATGTGCCTTTTTTAAGAGTGTTTTAATATATTTATAACCTTTCTCACAGCTTTTTTAAATACAGTGTCCGGCTTTCGGCATATGTTCACGTTTTCACGAAACGGCACTCCGCGGCGGCGCAGAGTGAAAAATTTGTCATGATTTCTGTGAAAATGCGCCGTATGCATGAGCTGGTCGTTTTCCCTGCACGCATAACCGTAATCGGTCTCTTTAAATATTCCGCTTTTTAAAAGCCTGTCTTTCAAAAATTCTCCCTTATCGGTATTAAAACGGACAAGCGAGACCCCTCTTAAGGCGGACAGCTCCGGATGTATCTTTTCGATGCCCCAGTAATCGCCCAGCGTTATGTCGCCGGGGCGCTCGGCGCATGCGAATCTGCACTCTTTGCAGCTCGGTCGGTACAAAAGACCGGTGTAGTAGGCATAAAGATATTCGCTCTCGGACATGTCAAAATCCTGAGAGGAACCGTCGTCAAAGGTCAGGCGAAGCGTCCTGGGGTTCACCTTCTCCCCGCCGAAGCCGCGTTTATATCTGAATTCCTCGGCGAGGACCCTTTTGCCGCACAGCTTTTCCGTCTCTTTTATATACTCAGAAAACACGGTTTCATTCGGCACTCCGTGGCACACAATGTCAACCGTGATAAGGTTGGGAGAATCCTTGCCGATATACCGCTTTAATGCCGCCGCCTGGCACGGCGTTCCCGAAAAAAGGACGCGGGTGTTTTCCCCGAGCAATTTTTTGACCTTGCGGAATATGCCGTCCGTCCTGCTCTGAACGTATTTTGATTTTCTGAATATGTCCGCGTCACTGCGGCTTTCAACCGCCCGATGCCTTACCTCGGTACCGCAAATTGCCGCACCGACGATGGCGTACTTCCCGCCGATATCCGAAAACCCGTCCATTATCGCGGAAAACGCGCCGCCGGAGGAGGACATGCGGACGGTTTCGCTGTCGTTCGCGGCGTAAGCGTAAGCTATGCGGTCCTTTCCGCCGTTTTTCACCTTATCCGCACCGGTAACGGGACAGACGGATATGCACCTGCCGCAAAGAACGCACGCTTCGCCGTTCACATAAGGATAGATAAACCCGTCAGAATCCTCTTTCATTAAAATGCACCCTTTCGGGCATATATCCGCACAGGCTCCGCAGCCCACGCAGTCGGATTTTTCTTTTATATAGATACGGTTCATACTATTTCACCACATTCTTTATTTTTTCAAGAAACGTTTTTATATCGTCACGGAAAAATACAAGGCTGACAAGCCCGAACAGAAAAAGCACCGCCAAGCCGACCGCACATGCAAAAATCAGCCACGAGGCAAAATTATCGGGAGTATATTTTATGACCGAGCCGATAGCGACCGCCAAAACCGCGGTCAGCGAAAAAATCAAAAGCCTTTTTATCGGCACCGACAGCGGCATTTTCGTAATGTTTTTCGTGCAGTAACGTATCAGGAAAAAGGTTCTGTATGCCATCGCAAGCCCGGCTCCTATCGCAAGTCCGGTAAGCCCGAGCGGAAAAACAAGAAGCAGAGAGACCGCAATGTTCATGCCCGCTTCAATGTAAGCGCTTTTGGATATCTGCTTAAAGTGCCCCGCGTTCGTTATCATGTAATAGTAAGGCAGTCTGATACAGTATATAAGCTCGCCGAGAGCAAGTATGGCGCCGAATACCGGCAGAATATACGCTTCTTTATCCGCCAGAGACGCGGTGTACACCCTGACGAACGGAATAAGCGTTATGAGCGCGATCGTGTAAAACACAAACGAGGTAAAATGGTTCACAAATTCATAAAGCCCGAAAACGCGCTTAAAATTGTTCTCCTCGTGGTTCGCGTATATATTGCCGAGCCCGGCAACAAACCCCGTTGAAATGCCGGTGATAACCGCAGAAAGGCTTGTTGTCACAAGTGAATACACCGAATAGACCGAAACGGCGGAAAAGCCCAGAAAAAACGTGATAATAAGATATGACGTCTTGGTGTGAACATAGAGCGCTATGCTCTGCCCGAAATTATCCCACTTCTGCGATACGCTTTTAAGGTCCTGGGGAACCTTTCTGTCAATGGCATATTTTTTGCGGCAGTAAAGGTTTATGGCGATCGGACGGATAAAAAGCACCGCCGCGCTTACCAGCTTCACAATATGGATGGTCGCACCGCATTTTAAGAGCAAAAGCGTCAAAAGCGCGTTCAAAACGATTGAAACTATCTGAAGAAATGTGCTTATATACCCTTTCTGGTCGGCATTTAAAAGTATTGTGTAAGACATTCCGAAATAGTACTGCACGAATGAGCCCATGCCGATAATTATAACCAGGGACATCACAAAAAAATAGCCGTATTCCGCCTCGCGGAAAAACGGAAAGGCAAGCGACAGCACGGCGCAGTATCCCAAAAATACCACCGCTATCTTACGGAAAAACGATTCCGTCGCATTATACACGCCGGAGACCGAGGCATTGTCCTTTTTGGCGATGGACTTGTAGAACGCGGACTTTGCCACCGCGCCGAAGCCCGACTCCATCAGCGATATGATGCCCAAAAACTGTGAAATGGACGTTGTGAGACCGTTAAGGTCCGAGCCGAAGCTCTCCAGTATCAATTTGGGGACAATAAACCCGCACACCGCGGTCGTCAGCTGCAAAATAAGCTGAGATAAAAGATTTAATGCCGCCTTTTTACTTCTGTTCATTATTTAAAACTCCCTCGACCGAAGCATAGTCACGGTCGTCAATATCAAGCGTAAAGCCGAGCCAGCTGTCCCTCTCCTCTTTCGGGGGAAGCGACATATAGTCATTATAATATCTTTTCAAATAAAAGTCGTACTGCTCGGGCAGCGGAACCTCAATATCGCAGTATGGCACCGTTACCGGTGTGCCGAACACCTGCTTTTTAAATATGTTCTTCGCGCCGTAATGCCCGCATGCGTTCATCACATACTCCGCGCCGTCATAACCGTACTCTGATATCAGGCGGTAAAACTGATCCGTCAGCTGCTTTTTGGAAAACGGCGAGCAGAATATCTCGATAAGCCTGCCCGCAATATTTTTTAAAAAATTGGGGTGGGAAATGTTGCTCCTCATGTGTTTTAAGCGGATGAACACCCTTTGCCTTTTTGCAATCTCACGGCAAATCTTTAATTGCTTTTCGCTGTCGGACGGCAGTCCCATAATCGGGAAAAGGTCAATATGCAGCGTGTCCGACGAGGTGTGGGGCATTGCGACCCTCGGAAAGAAATTTTTATATCCCTTATTGTTTTCAAGGTCGTCAATGCAAAACCTTTCGGAAAGCTCATTATATAAGCAGCGGCGCGCTTTTTCCAGCTGGGGAAGCGGAATCAGGATGTCCATATCGGTATCCCACGGAATGGGACCCTTGTGGCGGACGGCGCCGAGCACGCTGCCGCAGCACATGTAGAACGTGACGCCGTTTCTTTTAAGTATATCAAGCGTTTCCTTAAGCATTTCCTTTTCAATTATCTGAATCTGCTCTATTGTAATCTTCACCGCTCTGTCATCTCCTTAAAATCAATGTTAAAAGCCTTTTCATTTTGTGCTTCATCAAAAACACCTTAAGACGGTCCGATGCGCTCCACCCGGAAACCTCCGCCCCGCCGAGGGCTTTTAAGGTGACGGGATCGCCGAGCATACTGTCAACGGCTCTATTTACCTTTCCGTCCTCCTTCCGGCGCACGCACTCTGCCAAAATACCGTACAAAATGCCGGCGTAGACCGCCCCCGTCTGGCGGCGGTAAGCCCCGTCGTCTATTTTTTCGATGCAGCAAAAAAATTTTTTCAGCGCCTCAAACCGCGCGGGGTTATATCCCCTTATCATGGAGTTTTCCGTCTGAACATAATGGTATCCCGCCGATTTGACCAGGGAAATGCTTTCCGCCCTTATCACCGCGTTGGATGTTATGGCAACATCCTCGCCGAGCGTGACGGAATCGTCCACACATTCAAGGCTTTTTCGGATAAGCTCTCTTTTAAAGACCTTGACGACCACACCGGGAATTATTCCGTACCGGTAAAAGCCCTTTTTCATCAGCATGTCAGGGATGACTTTCTCCTTTATTGCGGCTTTGTCATAATATCCCGCTTCTATTTTGTTGTAAGTCGTCGCCGTTTCCTCGGGATAATCCATTTTAATGCCGCCCGCCACAATGTCGGATCCTTTTTCGTTTGCTTCCTTCATAAGAGTGCTGTACATGTCACTGTCGATATAATCGTCACTGTCAACAAAGCCCACGTATTCGCCCGAGGCAAGCTCCGCCCCGCTTTTTCTTGCGGCGACCAGTCCGGCATTTTCTTTGTGAAACACCTTTATGCGGTCGTCAAGCCCCGCATACTGTCTGCAGATGCCGAGCGAGCCGTCCGTGCTCCCGTCGTCAACCAAAATTATCTCCATATCGGTATATGTCTGACCGATAATACTGTCTATGCACTTTTTAAGCGTTTTTTCGGCATTATAAACCGGAACTATCACGCTCAGTTTCTTCATGATTTTCCTCTCCATTCATATAAGGGCAAAGCATTGCAAGAAAAATGCAGCACCAGAACTGCTGGAAATAGAAAGCGCTCAGGAAAAATATGCCCGTTAAAAATATAACGGCGGGGATCACCGAAGAGAGCTTTTCAGGGCTCTTTTTCAGTATTTCTCTTTTGCAGAACCGAAAGTAGATCATCCAGAGCGCCGATCCGGTAATTCCGAAACGGTACAGCCAGTCGATATAGGTGTTATGCACCGCCTTTCCGAGCGAAAATGTGTTAAATCCCCGCCCGAGGATAAGGCACTTTGCGTTGCTTAAAATATAGTCAAGATATTTTATCCAGAGATCCGCGCGCCCGGTCGTAAGGTCGTTCACGTTATCCGCCGCGGTAAACCTCGCATTAATGAGCTTTAACACCCTGACCCCGGAAAAGTGATCGGCTAAAGCCAGGCAGAAAAAAGCCGCGAATACGGCAAAAAGGCTTCCCATCGGGTACTTGCTCCCTTTGAAAATATAGGCAATCAGCGTAAGCACAAGTAAAACGACATAGCTTTTGCTGAACGTGAAAAAGCCGACCACTGTCAAAAAAATCAGCGCGAGCGTTTTTAATGCGCTTTTTTTGCTGTTTCCCAAAAGTAAGATTGCAATCAGCACAGAATCCACAAGCGCAAAAAAGTTGGGATCGTAGCTGAGCCCCGAGTATCTTGTAATATTTCCCGACATTTCCACATTATTTATAAAAAGCGAGTCCGTCACAAATATTTTCTGCATTGCCGGTATCTGTTCCTTAAAAAAGCCGATAACGGCGGACACAATGAAGCCTGCGGCAAAACAGGTCACAAGATTCGGATAGTCCCTTTTCTCCGCCGCGCGGCACACAAACCATATAAGCATCAAAAGAATCGGATAGATAAGCTGTCCCATCTTCATGGGCGCGGCATAGTCGGCAAATACAACGCAGTACACCATCAAAAGCGGACCGAAAATAAATCCCGGCGTAATCTTCCGCTTTAATATTACCGCGGCAATGTAGGCTGCCGCAGGCAAAATATAAATATCATACTGATTAAAAACCATTATATAAGATAACGGTGTGAAATAAAACAAAAGCTCTGTCGCGCTTTTTACATCCGAAACAAAAATTGACGCGGCGATAATGCCCACGGCGGCAAGCAAAATGATTTGAACATTTAATATAAACCCCGCCAAAAGCAATAAAGTGCATCCTATTGAAATTATCAGTGTATTTTTACTCATTTTTATCCATCCGCAACATTCATTTTTCAAGCATTTTTCTAAACTGTCCGGCAGGTACCGCGTTATCCGCCGTCATTTTTTTAAGCTCGCTCATCTTTTCCTTTATAATGTCCCGGTCGTCAAGGAGCTTTTTTACGCCCTCGTAAATTCCTTCATCGGAATTGTCGCACACCCAGCCGCAGTTATGGAGACCTATCGTTTCCTCCGCCGCAACGGTCCTTGTCGAAAGCACCGGAACGCCGAGCGAGCGCGCCTCGTCGATAACCAGTCCCGCCGCCTCATTCCGCGACGGCAGCAAAAACAAATCCGCGTTTTTTAAGTATCTGTAGGGGTTAGAGTCATATCCGTGCAAAAAGATGTATTCATCCATCCCTTTTTCGCGGATATCAGCTTTCATCTTTTCATATTCCCCGCCTCCGCCTATGACATGATATGTGAAATCATATCCGTCATTTTTAAGCCGTTCAAATACCGATATCGCGCGGTCGATTCCCTTTTCCGGGCTGATACGGGCGACCGTTACGATATTGACCTTTTTGCCGTCGTACGTTTCCGGATTCATATCCGCCTTTTTTACAACCTCTTTATAATTGCAGAAATTGTTTACGATGCATATTTTTTTCTCTTTCTCCATGTCCGGAAAAACAGATGCTAGCTGCTCGTAATTGGAACTGTTCGGAGCAATTATTTTGTCAAACCTTCTGTAGACCGACCTGTTATAAGCATTGTCGATTCCGCTTAACATATAGTCGCAGTGAATGTACGCAGCTTTCTTTTTCGCGTCTGTCCGCTCCAGTATAAGCTCGTTACAGCCCGAATAGAACACTCCCGCAACCGCGCAC
This sequence comes from uncultured Clostridia bacterium, assembly GCA_934476235.1. Classification (GTDB taxonomy): domain Bacteria; phylum Bacillota; class Clostridia; order CAKSNL01; family HGM11501; genus HGM11501. Next base: position 17,251 of record CAKSNL010000004.1, read on the forward strand.
TGCATGCCGGAAACCGCATAATCGTATCCCGTCAGCATCTTCTGCGTTTTTATCATGCACTTATACATCGCTTTATTTCCGAAAAGCCGCATGATAAGATAGTAAAATGTCCTCCCCAGAAAATCCGGGAGGCGCTTTTTCGCATCGGCGTTCGACATTCCGAGAAATTTAAACGCCGAGCCGGGCGTGATGACCTTCACGTTATCCGGAAGCATATCCATATACTCGCCGACGGGGTTGAATATGCAAAGCGTGATATCGTACTCACCGCAAAGCTCCGTCACAAGATTGAGCATATTTTTCTGTATCCCGCCTATTTTCATGTTATCAATGACTAACAGTACGCTCTTCTTACTCATGGCTCTCTCCGTTTCTTAAGCGGATCACCCTTGCCGGATTCCCTCCGGCGACCGCATATTCCGGCACATCCTTCGTGACAACCGCGCCCGCCCCGATGACGGCGCCCTTGCCTATGTGCACTCCGGGCAGGATGATTACGTGCCCGCCGATCCATACATCGTCCCCTATTATGACCGGCTGTTCGGGTCTGTAGCCCTGTTCGCGCATCGGAATATCTGTCCGCCCGAACTCATGGTTTCGGCTGTACACGGTGCACCACGGTCCCATCATAACATCTTTGCCTATTGTAACGCTGCCGGTCAAAGAGGCATTGATTCCTATTCCCGAATTGTCGCCCAGCGAAACATGGGAGGAAAAGACCGCTCCGCGCTCGATGTTGACATTTTTTCCGCACTCTTTAAGTATCAGCTTTCCGCATGCTCCCCTTAACGCTTTGCCGAAAAAGCCGAAAGGCTGATAGGAGACCGGAAGATATTTTGCGAGCAGTGCATAAAGAACCTTGCCGACGGCAATTTTTAACCTTCTCATCATAAAACCTCGTAGCTTACAAAAGCAAATCCGTTTGCTTTGTACTTTTCGTATATTTCCTTTGACGAAACAAATTCGTATTCCTTTACTCTCTCATCGGAAATGTTTCCGAAATAGGGACTGTCCGCCGTTACAGCGGGGTGAAAAACCACCTCTATAAGGTCGCGCCCGTCCTTTTTAAGCGCGTTTAAGAGCACATCGCCCTCGGTCTTGCTTTTCTTATCAAAGCTGACCACGCGGGCAGCGGGCATTTTAAATTTCTTTCTTATCCTTCCGAACCACAGGTTAAAAAAGTTCTTCACCAAAAATTCTCTCATTGCCCGTTTGAAGCCCAGACCCGTCTTATCGTAATACACCCTCTGAAACGTCCTCGTCGCCGGTATTTCATATTTTAAGGCAACCTTTTCAAAAATCTTGTAGGCTTTCGTTTCAAGAGATGAATTCTCGTGCGTGTTCCAGTAGTCCGGCTTTCCGCACACCTTATAAAACGCCTCATACTGCGCCGTGAGCTCCCTTTCAAGGTCATCGGGGAAAATTTCGCCCCTGTGATATTTCTTTTTAAAAGTCCCGATTGAAAAAAATCTTCCGTCAGAGTCCACCAAAGACGGTATGCTTAAAGGGTCGCTTAAAGGCTTTCCCGTCGTGACGTTCCAGTGAATACCTGCCGATATGCCGGGAAAGCGCGTGCGAAGATCCTCCGCTTCGGAAAGCGAATCCATATTCAACATGACGTTTGTTGTCGTTATAAACCCGTTCTCTATTCCGGAATCTATCGCGCGGTCAACCTCGCTGCACATTCCGTAATCGTCCGCCGTAACAATAATTCTCTGCATTTTTCCTTACCTCATAATTTCTTAAAATCCCGTATGCCCTGCCTCATCAAACGGCAGATCTTAAAAAATCCGTAATCCTTTGAGACCTTCTTAAGCCCGTATGCAAAATAGAACATAAATAAATGCCCCAAAACCGGGAAAGCGTTTGCCACGAGAACGCCCTTGTCGATAAAAAACTTGTCGTTATAGCCCTTAAACCAGGACGATTCCTCCTGCTTCACCTTGGCTATCACATCGGGGCAGGTGTACATTTTCAAGCCCTTTCGGAATGCCTCGCGGATAAATAACGAATCCTCGCCGGAGGCAAACCTCGCTCCCCCGCCGTACAGCACGGAGAAGGACAGGCACGCCTTTTCTATCGCGCTTTTCCTTATTGCGACTCTCGCCGTGCCGTAGCGCATGCAGTTAAAAAGGTGCACACGGCGAAACCCGGAGGCTTCCTCTTTTGCTTTTGTGAAACGGTTCATATATTCTAAGCGGAACACGATTATGTCCGCCCGGGGGCAATCCTTAAACGCCTTTTCCACAATTTCGGCATATCCGTCGGCATAGACCATGTCCTGATCGGAGCAAAGGAGGTATTCCCCGCTTGCAAACAAAAGCGCCTTGTTGCGGTTTTTCCCGACTCCGCGGTCGGCAGTCGATACAAGCTTTACAAGATTTCCGTCCGGCTCGGCAAACTCGCGGTATTCATAATTGCCGCACTGATTGGCAAGCACGGCGTCTGTCTGTAAATTCATTTTGCGGTATAAGCTGTCATCGGTCTGCCCCATGCAGGCAACCAGAACCTGAACCTTACTCATCTTCTGCCATCCTTACAATACATATTCTTTCGGATATTTCGGCGCGGATTTAAGGTATTCTTTATAATCCTTTTCCGTGTCCCAGACTCCGGCATGCTGCTCGCGCCTTATTCTGTCCTTATCCGGCACCTTCATATAGTCGCCGAACCTCTCGCTCAAAAACGCCTCCGCGCCGACCGGCACATTCAGCGTGACCTTTTCAAAAGGCACTCTTTTTACCCCGTCAAACCATTCTCTTTTATACGTGCCGCGCCTGTATTTCGCCTTGCCGAGGTAATTGCAGTAAAGCGATGTTTTTTCATTTTTATATTTATAGACCTGCGAGAGCGCATGGCGGATAAGAAAACGGCGCGGAAAAATTTTAAGCACCGAAAGCGCCGCCCGCAGTGCCAAGCCGTATCTTGACAGGTCCTTATGTGCCTGCGCCTTGGCAACGACATACTTTGCCCATATATACTGGTGAATTCTTTTTATTTTACTGTCCGGGCAGGTGTGGAGAATGAAAATATCAAGATAGACGTTATGCGATATGCCGTAGTCTTTAAGGCTCTCCTCGATATATGTCGTGTTTTTCGCCCTCACCTTGCCGAGCGTTATCATATCGCCCGTCTCGCCGAAGGGCTCCAGAAAAAAGCGCGATTTGTCCCCTTTTTCCCGGAACAGTGCGGCAAATTTTTCATAATTGTCCGGAGTCATGAAAAAATCCAGATCGTCGTCCCACGGGATAAATCCGCCGTGGCGGACCGCTCCGAGAGCCGAACCGCCCATAAGGCAGTACTGAATTCCGTTCTCGGCGCAAAACGAATCCACATACACCGCGATTTCCAGTATTTTATCCTGAAGCTTTTTGATTCCCCATTCATCCGGGGTGTTTTCCCTCATGTAGTTAAACATCTTTACCTCTTTCGTATCTTCTTTCTCAAGCCGCGGATCTTGGGCGGAAGCATTGCATACACTTTTTCCGCCGGGCTGCAGCAAAAATACGCCTTTTCGGTCGCCTCATAGCCCTTTTTATTAAGGCTTTCAATGATTTTATCTCTGTTTTTCGGTTTCTTGGTTGCATTTTTAAGGCAATAGTTCGACTCAATGCCGTATTCTACAGGCAGTTCCTTTAAGATAACATTTTCTTTTACGGCATCAAAGGCGTCCGTGCCCTTATCCGTATTCGTCATAACCAGCGACACGCCCCTGTCCGTATCGGCGTCAATCCATTTTTCAATGCCCCAGAAATCGCCGAGCGTGATGTCCGACACCCTTTCGGGTGCGGCATAGGGGCAAAAATAGCAGCTTTCGCGGAAAAACAGATATTTCTTAAACGCGTTGTAAAAAGAGGAATTTAAATATATTCCGTTCTTTGTTTTTTCCTCTCCGTCCTTATAAACTGTGTATGAAAATCCGTGGGCATGGCGGTATTTATTGTCCTTGACCCTGAAAGAAAACCGTCCGACCCTGCCTTCGTGCTTTTTTTCAAGCGTGCGGATATACATGTCAAATGTTTTCTGGGACGGAACGCCGTGGCAGATGATATCTGCCGTTATAATGCGGTCCTCAAGCGAGTCAGGTATCACATTTATAAGCGCCGAGACCTGGCACGGAGTTCCGCAGAAGAACACCTTTTCTCCATTTTTGACCATGGATAAAATTTTTTCATATATCCCGGTCGTGTCCGACTGAACATACTTGGATTTTAAAAGCGGGGCAAGCTCCTCCCCGCTTTTTATGATGCGGTGCTTTAATACCGTGCCTTCAAACGCGGCGCCGCACACGGCATATCCCTCTGAAAGAAAGTGCCTTGCCAGCAGCTCAAACACGCCGCCGGACGAGCCGCCGCTGCGCGTTTTCTCATCCTTCGCCCACGCTGCATAAAGGTGTGCGCCCCTGTCATTTTTCTTCTGTATAACGGCAGGACAGACCGCGGCGCACCTTCCGCAGTTTATACAGTCTTTTTCCGAAAGAGCCGCATAGCGGAATCCGTCCTCCCGCACGGCAGGGCTTATGCACCCTTTGGGGCAAACGTCCCGGCACGCCATGCACCCGGTGCAGGAGTCGAAAATTTCATCAATGCGCTTTATCATTTGTGCACCTTTTCCCTTATGATGGTGGAGCTCACCCCGTCCGTATGGGGCAAAAACACCACGTCAACGCCGACCTTTTCAAAATCGGAGACGATTTTTTCATACATAGCGCTGCCCTTCCAGTCGCTCCCGTGAAACAGCGCGTCAAACCCAAGCTCATTATACGCCTGCATCTTGTCCATGGAGACCTGAGGAATCGCCTTATCCACATATTTTATCGCTTCAACGATCGCCATTCTCTCCTCAAACGGAATGACCGGGCGTTTGTGCTTGTAGGTTTCGACGACCTCATCGGTCGAAACGCCGACTATGAGATACTCGCACTGCTCCTTTGCGCGCCTTAAGATGTTAAGATGCCCGATATGGAACATATCAAAAACGCCTGTCGTATATCCGATTTTGTATTTTTTATTACTCATTTTCCTTCATACCTTGCTTAATTTTATTTTTCTTAAACGGGATATTCAAAAGACCGACCAGTGTGCCGGCGCCGTAAGAAACATGCATTAAGAGAAACAGAACCGGCATAAGAAAGGTCCACCTGTTCGCCCTTTTATTTATCACCGTGCTCACCGTTCCCGTTAACGTGAACAAAAGATATGCGCACCACATGAGCACAGCAAGATGCCAATAGCCGAAAAGCAGAAGCGCCGTTGTGAAGACTATCCCCAATAAAAACGCAAACGGAACCAGGTGGAATAACGATATGCAGCCCGGGCAGACCCCAAGCGTCAGCCCGACCCAGTAGCCGTTCCCGTATTTTTGCTTTATCATTTTTTTAAGATCCGCCCGCGCGTACTGATACGACACGATATCGGGATCGCAATATGACCTGTAGCCGGCTTTTCTGATGCGGTAATGCATCTCGTTATCCTCGGTTCTCAATAATTTCGGATTGAAGCCCCCGGCTTTTTCGAACACCTCGCGCCTGTACGCGGCGTGAAACATTGTTTTAACGTATGAGCTTTCCGTGTTTTTCCGCGCCTTGCTTACGCTGCTTCCGAACATTGAGTTTTCCGCTTCAAGCAAGGTCTCCTTCCACGGGGTCGGATCGTCGATAAGGCACGGTCTCACCCCTCCGGTCACGTACTCGCCTTTTTCCTGGAGCGCCATGTTCTTTGAAACAAAGTCCGGCGGGATATGCGAGTGCGCGTCAATCCTTATTATCACATCGCTTTTGGCGTTCGCTATCGCCACATTCCACCCGGCTGCCTGCACCCTTTCGGGGTTATCCACAACGCAGACATCGTAAAATGATGATGCGCGGCGCGAAAACTCCAGCATTATCTCCTTGGTTTTATCCTCCGAGCGGCTGTCCGTAAGCACGATCTCAATATATTCGTGCGGATATGTCTGTTTTTCAAAATCCGCCAGTATGCGAGGCAGAAACGCCTCCTCGTTATATGCGACCACGCACAGCGATACTGTCATCATTTCGCTTTTATCCCCTTATCCTCTTTTTCCTCCGGTGAAAAAACGTCCTTATACTCTTTTCCGCACACGGCAAACACCGTCATGAACATTATCTTTATATCCCGGATAAAACTGAAATTATAAAGCTCCTTTAAGTTGTAGTGCATTTTTGCGGGCAGTATCTTTTCGATATACACCGCATCCGTATCCTCCGATGAGTCAAGGAGCTTTGCCTCGTCCTTATAAAGAATACTCGCAAGGCTTGTGACGCCCGCCGGGAGCAGCAATGTCGCCATCATTTCATCGGTGTAGCGCTCTGTGTATTTCGGGACCTCCGGTCGGGTGCCGACAAAGGTCATATCCCCACTTAATATATTGATAATCTGGCTCACTTCGTCAAGCCTGAACCTTCTTACTATCCTTCCGACCCGGGTGACGCGTCCATCCCCGTCCACCGTCACAAGCGACCCCTTGTCCGCATTGTCGACCATGGACCTGAATTTAAATATCTTAAATTTTCTGTTGTATTGCGTAACCCTTGTCTGGCGGTAAAACACCGGTCCCTTACTGTCAATCTTTATTGCAGCCGCCAGTACTAAAAATAAGGGCGAAAGCAAAACCAGCATCACCGATGACGCGGCAATATCAAAAGCCCTTTTTAAAACCAGCCCGGCGCTTTTCTTTTTAAGAATGTCATAATACTTTCGCACCCGGTCCGTCTTCATCTCCGGGGGCAAATCTTCCCATTTTTTCAAAAGCATGACTATATATACTCTTTCAGGATTTTTTTATATTTTGAAATGACGTAATCAACGTCCTCATCGGTAAGGCACGTATGCAGCGGCAGTGTGATCTCGTTTTCAAAATGCGCATATGCATTGGGATAATCCTTTATGTCAAACCCGAGATTTTTATACGCCGTGTGCATGGGCAGGGGCTTATAATGAACGTTTAAGGCAACGCCCTGTTCCGCCATCTTAACGATTATCTCGTTGCGCTGCTCTAACGTGATCCCGGGCACATTCGTTATGTAAAGGTGACCCGACGATTCATGCTCGCTGTTATAATGGTCAAGCGTTCTGACTCCGAGAGGTCTTAACGCCCCGTCATATTTCCCGATGATCTCTTTTCTTCTTTCAAGCATTCCGGGATAGCGCTCAAACTGGGCAAGCCCTATCGCCGCAGCCACATCCGTCATATTGCACTTATACCATGTCCCGACGATATCGTATTCCCACGCGCCGAGCTTGGTTTTTGCGAGCGCGTCCTTGGACTGCCCGTGAAGGCTCAAAAGCTGAAGTCGGTGATAAATATCCTCATTGCTGATTCCCGGAATCGTGCGCCAGGTAAGCGCTCCGCCCTCCGCGGTTGTAAAATTCTTTACGGCGTGGAAACTGAAGCTTGAAAAATCGGCAATGCTGCCAACCATTTTATTATGCCGTTTCGCTCCGAACGCGTGAGCGGTATCCGCCGAAATTATGATTCTTCCTATCGCCTTCTGAATCTCATTTTTCGGCTTGAACAAATGCTTTTTCCGCTCGGCAATTTTAAATATGCGGTCATAATCGCAGGGCACGCCGCCCAGATCGACCGGGATTATAGCCTTGGTCCTTTCATTTACCGCCGCCTCCGCCGCGTCATAATCCATTTCAAGGCTGTCCTTCTTCGAATCGACCATGACAATCTTTGCCCCGACATGGTCGATGACCGAGGCGGACGCCGTATAAGTATATGCGGGCACGATCACCTCGTCGCCCTCTCCTATTCCCAAAAGCCTTAACGCCAGCTCGGCGCACGCCGTCTGCGAATTTAAGCAGACGCATTTTTCATTTCCTATCCGACCGGCTATCTTTTCCTCAAGCCGTTTTGTCCTCGGACCCGTCGTGATCCATCCGGATCTTAACGCATTCGAGACCTCTTCTATTTCCGCCTCCGAAATATCCGGAGGGGAAAACGTTATCGTTCTGTTACATTCTGACATAGCTTTGTCCATACTCCTCTGCAACCTGAAAAATCCGCCAAACGCAAAATTGCTGCCGGTCAAACCTCACTTAAGATCCTGTCACATTCCTTTTCCCGGTTTACCTCCTCCGGGCGCCTGAATGTGGGAACAACTCTTCTGAGCGCTTCCCTGGCGATAAGCTCGTCGCCCGTGTCGCACGCGTTTTTAAGCTCTTTTAATCTTCTTCCGATCTCAGCCGGGTCAAGCGGAGTGTCCCTCTCTATAAAGATCATGCTGTTATCGGTCTTATCAAGCTCCTCCGTGCGGACGAGCAATTCCTCGTAAAGCTTTTCGCCGGGGCGCAGTCCCGTCTCCACAATCTTTATTCCCTCGGCTCCCGAAAGGCGGATCATGTTCTCCGCCAGATCCAATATTTTAACGGGCTGACCCATATCCAGAACAAAAAGCTCGCCGTTATTGGCTATCGCCCCGCTCTGCAAAACAAGCTGGGACGCCTCCGGTATGGTCATGAAATATCTTATTATTCTTTTGTCGGTAACGGTGACGGGACCGCCCGAGGCAATCTGCCTTTTAAAAAGCGGAATGACCGAGCCCGCGCTCCCCAAAACGTTACCGAACCGCGTTGCGCTGTACTTTACCTGACCGCGCGTTCCGGCGCTCTGGACAAGCATTTCGCACATTCTTTTCGTTGCGCCCATAACGTTGGTCGGATTTACCGCCTTATCGGTTGATACCATCATAAAGCGCTCGGTCTTATATTCCTCGCAGAGCTCTATAAGATTCTCCGTTCCGAAAATGTTATTGCTTATAGCCTCAATACAGTTATGCTCCATCAGCGGAACGTGCTTGTGCGCCGCCGCGTTTATAACGATCTGCGGATGATATTTTTCAAAAACGCGGGTGAGCGCCGCCTTATTTGTTATTGAACATATCTCTATCCGAAGATCAAGACCGGCACCGTACGCAATTTTTAATTCCTGCTGAATATCGTATGCGCCGTTTTCGTATATATCTAAAATTATGATCTGCCCGGGCTGCATCTTTGCAAGCTGCCTGCAAAGCTCCGACCCTATCGAGCCGCCGCCTCCGGTTATCAAAACGACCTTGCCCTTGTAATATCCGTTCGTCCGCTCGTCCGACACCACAAGAGGCTTTCTGAACAAAAGCTCCTCAACGTCAAAATCCCTTAAATGCCTTTTTCCGCCGGTTGCATAAACCGTCGGATAATCATAGACCTTTAACTTATAGCCGGCTTTTTTGTAATATTCGTAAAGCTCCTTTTTCCTTTCTGAATCCATAGTCGGAATCGCAAAGATTATTTCCTGTACTCCGTATTCCTCAAGCTTGTTAAATGTCGTCTCTCCCTCAGACCAGACGGGAATCGAATGTATATCACGCCCGGCTTTTTCCGCGCTTGCGTCAATAAAGCACACCGGAAGATACACAGACTCGGTATTATTTAATAAATCCTCCGCAAGACCGACGCCGACTCTTCCCGCTCCGATTATCGCGACCTTGATTTTCTTGTTCACATTCTCATGCTCTGCCTCAACCCCGGAAAAAAGGTGCAGCAATGCCGAAAGCACCCTGCCCTTTAATGTCTTTTTATCGCCGCACTTATAGGCATAGCGGTACATCATTCTGAGCGAGAGCGCTCCCAAAAGATTCAGGCTGCAAAGCGAAAGAATTCTCGTAAACGATATCTTCTCGATCGGGCAGATACGTTCTAAAGCCAGATACGCCAAAAATGCAAAAAAATCAGTGAACAACAGCCTGATGTAACACTGAATTCCTCCGTACCTCCAAACCTGCCCGTATATCTTTCCGATAAAGCGCGCGGCAAAAATGCATATGGCTGAAAGGCACACCTGACAAAGTATGCCTTCGCTGCTCAATCTGTCCGATCTGCCGTACAATACAAGCAAAACAGCGGCAACCGCCGCAAACACGAATAGATCGTACAAAACCAGCATCCACCGTATATTAAATCTCTTCCTTACTTCCTGTTTCAAGTTCCTTCTCCTCATTTACTGATAAATATTACAAATTAAAACAATATCCGTACCGTATTTACATTTATTTTATCACATCAGCAATTTATTGTCAAGTGATACGCCCGGCAAGTTGCAAGGTCAAGAATTGCCATTTTACCGTTTAAATAAAAGGAGCGTTTCCGCCCCTTTTATTTAAGCATATTTAACAAAAAATAAGTGCAATAAGCATCAAAAGCGCGGTTACGGAAAGACTCACGGGATACGCCGTCATAATCGTTTTGAACTCCGGTATCTTCGGAAACACAAATTCGATCCGCAAAATGCGCACGCCGCAGACTCCGGCAGTCGTCAAAACCGCGGGAATGAGCGAAATTCCGATAAAAGCGCGATAACCGCACTGTTTGCACTGACCGCAGTCACGGCGACCGTTTATCCGCTACCGTGAAATTGCCGGCAACGGCAATGTCGGACACGTTAGAAAGCTGCTCCAAAACAGTGATTGCCGCCGCGGGGAACGCAAACAGCAAAAGCTTGTTCCAAAGCTAACCCGTAAGCATATCCGAAGCGCTGTTATTTTTGCCCATTACCGTCCTTCCTTTCTTTTGCCTGCATATTACAGCACTTTCCGCCGAATAATGCAATACTATTGCATTTTATAAGATATTATGCTATGATAAAAGAAACATTCACTTTAATATAATAAAAATGATAACTTCAGAGTGAAGGGAGAAAATATGGAAAAGATCGAAACCTATAAATGCCCGTGCTGCGGTTCGTCGCTCGTTTATAAGGACAATGCGCTTCACTGCGATTCCTGTTCCAATGATTTTGATTTGGAAACGCTCGGCGAGATTGCCGAAGGGCAAAAGGAAATCTCGGGCGAGTCGAAATTTGACTGGGCGCATTACGAGCCGAGGGAGTATTCGGATACAGAGGGTATAAACCTTTCGGACTATACCTGCCCGTCATGCGGAGCCGAAATTACGGGGGACGGGGCGATGGGCGCGACCGTGTGCCCTTACTGCGGGGACGCGACAATTATCAAAAGCCGGTTTGACGGAACGCTCAAGCCCGACTGCATCATTCCCTTTAAGCTTGACAAAAAGGCGGCGGCAGAGGCATTTGAAGCCGATTTTAAAAATGCGCCCTTTTTGCCGGATGAGTTTAAGTCAAGGAAAAAGATTGAGGAGATGTCCGGCGTCTATGTTCCCTTCTGGCTTTTTGACTGCGACTGCTCGGCATCGATATCGTATGACGCGCACCGCGTGACAAGCTGGAGCGATAATGACTATGACTATGTAAGAACCGACTTTTTCAAGCTCTACAGAAACGGAAGTATCGCCTTTTCAAACATCCCGGTGGACGGCTCGAAAAAGGCGGACAATACATATACCGAGGCGGTCGAGCCCTTTGACTACTCAGACGCGGTGAATTTTGACGGCGCGTATTTATCGGGCTATCTTGCCGATAAGTATGACGTTTTGCCCGAGGAATGTGAACCCAGGGCGAACGAGCGCGTGAAAAACTCCGTTGAATCGGCTTTCGGCGAAACGACCAAAGGCTACACCTTCGTCACTCCCGACAGCTCAAGGATCGGCTTTTCCGGCGGAAAGATAAGATATGCGCTTCTTCCGGTCTGGATGCTCAACATAAAGTACATGGGAGTAAACTATAAATTCGCAATCAACGGGCAGACGGGAAAGGTGGTCGGCACCTATCCGACCGACAAGCGCAAAAAATGGCGCTATTTCGGCAAGGTTGCGGCAATCGGTTACGTTATCGCCGCGGCGGTTGCCTTCTGGCTGTTACACTAAAGGAGGAATGAAAATGAAAAAACTTATTGCTTTTATTTTGCCGCTTTTCTGCCTCCTTTTATCTTTTCCGGTATCGGCTGAATTTAAGAACGCTCCGATATCCGACTGCGCGGGCTTTTTGACCGAGGAGGAAAATGCCGAGCTTTCCGAAAAGATAGACGCTGTCCGCTCCGAATTCGGATTTGACATCGCGGTATACACCGAAGAGACGCTTGACACAAGCGCCGAAGAAAGAGCCGACGATATCTATGACGATAACGGCTACGGCGCGGGCGACGGGGCGGACGGAATACTTTTATACATATCGGCTGACCCGAGAGCTTACCACTTCACGACCTGCGGAGAGGGGCTCTACGCGTTTAACGACGACGGGCTTATATATCTTGAGGACGAGGTTCTGCCCTGCCTTAAGGAGAACGACTACTACGCTGCGATAGCTCGCTTTGCCGAGGGCGCCGAGGCGCTTTTGACCCGGTACACAGAAGACTACGGAGCAAGTGCGTACGGGGAATACATAAGCGAGGAGGACGAAAGGGCTTATGCGATCTTTGTCATTTCGGTTGCAGCCATTCTTCCCCTTTTGACCGCACTCATCGCAATGGCAATCAAATCGTCCAAAATGCGCACGGCGAGAAAAAATGACTATGCCGGAAACTACGAAAAGCCCGGAAGCATGAAGATAGACCGGTCAAGCGACGTATTTTTATACTCGACAACGCAGAGAACGAAAAAAGTGAAGGTCGAAACTCAGCCAGGAACAAGCCACACATCATCCTCGGGGCAGACGCACGGCGGCCGCGGCGGAAGCTATTAAAGGGGGAAGATATGAAAAAATCTTTGCTCTTTTTGCCGCTTTCTTCATTTTCTCGGGGCTCACCGCCTATGCCGAGCCCGAGGAATTGAGATCGTCCGACGGGCGGTTTATCTATACAAGCCGCGGAGTCATCACGGCTTTTCCCGGCGGGACCGCGGTAACCGAAATAGGCACTTTGATGTGCTACGGAAAAAACATCACAACGGTCATGATAGAGAACGGGATGACCTCCATCGGAGTGAGCGCCTTTGAGGACTGCGGCGCGGACTATGTCCGGATTCCGGGAACAGTCACCGTTATCGACGAGGCGGCGGCGATAGTTTCAAGGATATTAAATCCCGGGCTTCGCATCAAGCTGCCCAAGGGTTGATCAAATAAATTTTGAAGGGAGAATTTTACTATGGGATTATTAAAAGCAGGCGCGGGCGCTCTCGGGGGCGTTTTAGCGGATCAGTGGAAGGAGTTCTTTTACTGCGACGCTCTTGACTCAGACACCCTCGTAGCAAAGGGCGAAAAGAGAGTCGGAAAAAGAAGCTCAAATACGAAAGGCACGGACAATGTCATTTCAAACGGCTCGGTCATCTCGGTTAACGAGGGGCAGAGCATGATAATCGTGGAGTCGGGCAAGGTCGTTGAATTCTGCGCGGAGCCCGGCGAATTCTTATACGACACGTCCACGGAGCCGAGCATATTCTGCGGCAATCTCGGCGAGAGCATTAAAAAAAGCTTTGCCGAGGTCGGCAAGCGCTTCACCTTCGGAGGCGACGCACCGAAGGATCAGAGAGTTTACTACTTCAATACCAAGGAGATAACGGGCAACAAGTTCGGAACACCGGCGCCCGTTCCCTTCAGAGTAACCATCGACGAGGCGGCAAACTACAAGCTTTCGGTCGATTTAAGGTGCAACGGCGTGTATTCTTATAAGATTGCCGACCCGCTCCTTTTCTACACCAACGTCTGCGGCAACGTGGAGTATACTTACGACCGCGCGGAGCTTGACGATATGTTAAAGAGCGAGCTTTTGGATGCGCTCCGTCCGGCATTCGCCAAGGTTTCGGCGATGAAAATCATGTATTCCGAAATTCCGGCGCATACAAAGGAAGTAACGGGTGCGCTTTCTTCTGAGCTCAGCTCCGAATGGAGAGAAAAGCGCGGTATCGAGCTTTACGCGGTCAGCATCAACGGCGTTTCCATTCCGGACGATCAGAGGAAGAAGATCACCGAGTGGGAAGAAAACCTGATGACGACAAACCCCAACATGGCGGCTTCGCGCATTGTCGGAAGCCAGGCGGACGCTATGCGTACCGCGGCGGGAAATCCCAACGGTGCTGTAAGCGGATTTTTCGGCATGGGCATGGCGCAGGGTGCAGGGGGCGCCAACGCGGCAAACCTTTATGCGATGGGTTCTACTCCCGAAAACAACGCGCCGAAAGCGGGATGGACGTGTGAATGCGGCGCGGTAAACACCGGAAAATTCTGCTCAAACTGCGGCAAGCCGAATCCCGGTCAGGCGCCTTCTTACAAGTGCAATAAGTGCGGATGGGTTCCCGAGGATCCCAAGAATCCGCCTAAATTCTGCCCCGAGTGCGGCGACGCGTTCGACGATAACGACAGAGCGTAAAAGTCTGAAACCATGAATGAAGAAAGCTCCGTATGCCCGGTATCATTGGACATCGGGCGGCGCATACAAAAATATCGGACGGAGAAGAATCTGACGCAGGAATTTTTGGCGGAGCGAACCGGCATATCGCAAAAGCACCTGTCGCGAATCGAGCAGGGCTATCACAGTCCGCGTTTTTAGCTGATAATAAGCATTGCCGACGCGCTCAACATTCCGACGGACGCACTGGCAAAAGATGTCGGTGAGGATGATACGGGCGTTATCCTTTCCGGACTCGCCCCGTATATCGAAAAAATGAGCGCAAACCGGCGCGAATACATTAAAGAATGTATCCGCCTTATGTCAGAACTTGATGTTTGACAAATTAAAAAGAGGGTGTACTTAAAGTACACCCTCTTTTTTACAGCCGCTCCGAAATTTCGCGGCACTCTTTAATAATGTTTCCGACCCGCTCCTCACTCATATCGGGGCTTAAGCCGACGTACACGGTCCTTGAAAGGATATCCAGCGTCCCGGGGCACATATCCTCCCTGTAATCCGGGATTATATCCTTATTTGCCGCCATTTTAAATGGATCCATAAGCGGGTGGTACGCGCCGCGCTTTTCCATAATCTGAGTCCAGTTTTTATAAACATGCTTGCCGGTATTGATCGGGACCGCTCCGCCCTTCGCCGCGGCAAACTTATTTGCCGCCTCCGGCGAATCGAAAGCGAACGCGAGCGTTGTTGAAAGATCGCCGTCAGAATCGTTTGACGGAATAAAGCGGTACTTATCTTTAAGCTCCTCCATGATTCTTTTCTTTATGCGCCTTAAATCATCAATCATCGGGTCCATTCTCCCGAGCTGAACGCGAAGCATTGCCGCCTGAATCTCATTGGTTCGGTATTCCGTGCCGCAAAACGCCTTTTCACTGACATTTTTCATCTGATCTCCGAAAAAGACCACCGCGTTGCTGTCGTGATAGATAAGAGCGCGCTGATACAAACCTTCGTCGTTCGTCAAAAGCGCTCCGCCCTCGCCCGTGCTTATCAGCTTGTACTGGTTAAAGCTCAGCGCGCCGAAGTCGCCGATCGAGCCCAGGCGCCTTCCCCTGTACTTTGCCCCGTCAGCCTGGCACGCATCCTCAACCACTTTTATTCCGTGCTTTTTTGCCATGGCGCATATCGCGTCCATATTGCACGGAAATCCCTGAATATGCACGGGGATCACCGCCTTCGTCGCGCTTGTGATCTTTCTTTGGGCGTCATCAGGGTCAAGCGTCAGCGTTTCGTCGCACTCGGCTATCACCGGAACGGCGCCGACCGCCACGACTGCCATCGCTGTCGCTATATAAGTATATGCCGGCACGATAACCTGATCGCCGGGACCGATTCCGAGCGCGGTCAGCCCTGAAACAAGCGCCGCCATGCCCGAAGTCATTAAAAGCGCGTTTTTAACGCCGAAAAGCTCTTTCATCTCATTTTCCGCTTTCTCCGTTTCACCGTAAACATTGTTGACCTTAAAATAGCTGCCGCTAAGTATCACCTTAGACACTGCCTCGGCTTCTTCTTTTCCTACTCTGTACACAATTAATGCCCCCGTTTCATTTTATCGTTTGCTTTGATAATATACCGTTTTGACCTTATTTTCAATACAGTTTTGTCTTGTAAAATGCACAAAAATTCTTAATTGACTAATGTGCCTGACTGTGCTAAAATTACACCTGAGGTGATGAAAATGCTCTACCAGCCGATACTTAAATATTCCACTTTGTATTATGTGGGTAAAACGGAAAATTTCACTTCGTTTCCGCTGCATATGCATCACGAGATTGAGCTTTTATACTGCACGGCGGGCTCGCTTGAAGCAACGCTTAACGGCGTAAAATACACCGTGCGCAAGGGAGGAGCGATCCTTATCGGGAGCATGACGGACCATTCGCTTTCCTCCGGCAAGGGCGGCTGCTCGATGATGGCGGCCGAATACGGGTCAATGCTCTTAAAAGAAAAATTCACGGCACTTTCCGAACTGGAATTTTCAGACCCTGTTCTTTCGCCCGATGATTTTAAAAACGCCGGTATCTTCAATTCGCTGAACGCTCTTTTAAATCTTTGCGGCAATAACAGTCCGCCGTCCGACCTTTTAAGGATCGGCGAGCTATATAAGTTATCCGCCGCCATCGTTTCATTATACGGCGAAAAAACCTCCCCGGAGTTTGAGACGGCAGGCAGGCGCCGTATCGGAAAGGCTCTTGAGCTGATCTACCTAAACTACCGCTCCCATGTGTCGGTTGACGATGCCGCCCGCGTATCGGGCTATTCCAAGAGCCATTTTTGCAGAAATTTCAAGCTTGTGACCGGCATGAGCTTTCACAGTTATCTTGAAAGCTTCCGCATTACCAACGCATGCGCGCTTCTTCGCACGACCGATTATTCCGTAGGCAAAATTTCCGAAAGCGTGGGCTACAGCGACACGCGCTCGTTCTGCCGTGCCTTTAAGAGCGTTACCATGATGACGCCCCTTGAATACCGCAAAAGCAAAACATAAAAGAGGGTGTGCTTCAGAGCACACCCTCTTTTTTAGTTGCGGACTTTTCCGTCCAATATCACAACATTGTCCATATTCGGGCGGATCTCATTTCCTGCGACTTCGCCCTGTTTTTCCGGAGCAGCCTCTTCGAGCGAGATAGTGACCGCCTCCGGCGGACAGCCCCACTCATTTACAAATATCTTTTCTATCTTTTGGATGACTTTCTTTTTCGTTTTGCCGTCCTTAGGAAACGACCTGATCGCAATATACTGTATCTTTTATCTCCTTTTATCATCAATAGTTTTCGGCGCGAACCTCAAAATAACTCTGCGGATGGGCACAGGTCGGGCAAACATCGGGCGCCTTGGTGCCGACAACGATGTGTCCGCAGTTGCGGCATTCCCACACCTTGACCTCGCTCTTTTCAAAGACCTTTGCGGTCTCAACGTTTGCCAAAAGCGCTCTGTAGCGCTCCTCGTGGTGCTTTTCGATCTCCCCGACAAGGCGGAATTTTGCCGCCAGCTCGGAAAATCCCTCTTCCTCCGCAGTTTTTGCAAATCCCTCGTACATATCGGTCCATTCATAGTTTTCCCCGTCCGCCGCGGCAGCAAGGTTTTCTTTCGTATCGCCAATTCCGGAAAGCTCGCGGAACCACATTTTAGCGTGCTCCTTTTCGTTATCGGCAGTCTTTAAAAACAGTGCGGCGATCTGCTCATATCCCTCTTTTTTTGCCTTGCTCGCAAAATATGTATATTTGTTGCGCGCCTGCGATTCACCGGCAAATGCCGCTTCAAGGTTTTTCTCCGTTTTCGTTCCGGTATACTTATTTGCCATATTGATTACCCCTTTCGTTTTCAGCCCGGCACATCTGCCGGTTTTTTTACAGTATATAACTTCCGTCCGCCCTTGTCAAGCGAAATTGCCTATTGAAAAATCCACCGCTTTGTACTATAATTATGGTTAGTGAGTTCTAACCGGTCAAAGGAGGAATAAAAATGAAAAAGAGCTATCTTATCAAAAGCTTCGAAAAGACGTTATCGGAGCGCTTCCCCGAAAAGGCGGACGGGCTTTATGCCGCATTTTCCGAGCGGCTTATCGCGCTGCGGCGCGAAAACGCCGGCGCGTCAAAAGAGCTTTTACTTCACTTGGAACGGCAGATACTGCCCGGCATCGCAATCTACGAGACATTGCAAAAGGCAATGGATAAGGGCGAAGCGTTAAAAACCGTGCACGGCTATGTGGAGGAGCATGCGCAAAGCTCAAGAAAGCTTTTCCTTTTTCTTATGCACATTCCCGGACTTTACAAAAAGGTACCGGCAATCTTTTCAAAGCAGGCGCCGAAGCTTTTCGGCGAGGCTGCCTCATTTGCCGCAAACGAGATCAAGACCTCCGGCGGAGTCTGGCGGATCGACATGATAAAATGCCCGTATCACGACTTTTGCTTAAAATATAACTGTCCCGAGCTCTGCCGCTGCTTTTGCGACAGTGACGATATCGCCTATGACAACCTTCATCCGAAGCTTTACTGGCACAGAACGAAAACACTCGGGCGCGGCGACGAAAAGTGTGACTTCTGCCTTAAATTAAGAGAGGACAGTGACGGTAAATGAGATATTTAAGTATTCCGCTTGCCATGTGGGCGCTTTTTGAAAGGTCCTTCAGAAAGCACCTTTCTTCCGAATTCGGGCTTGATGAAAAAGCGGCAGTCTCCGTTTCCAAAAAAGCGAAAGAAAAATATAAAAAAATCATACGTTCTCTCCCCCAATTTGAAAAGGACGACCGCTTTAAGGTAAACATCGTAAACTGCGCCATGCTCTGCTCGTTTGTTCTCTCCATGCCGGAAAGACCGGGTGTTGAAGAGCTTACCGGCTATTACGCAAAAGCCATGATGACAGGTATGATGAAATGGTTTTGCAAAAAAAGCGGAAAGAAAAAGTTCAGCGCATCAGACATTGCGGCAATGAAAAAGACCGCCGCAAGAAGATATGCCGACCGCAACCCGTATTCGTGGAACATGGAATACTATGAGTATTCCGATGGAAGCGGATACGAGGCGCGCTTTTTTACATGCGGAATCTGCGCTCTTACCAAAAAGCTCGGGCTTTTTGACCTTACGCCGGCGCTCTGCCGGCTTGATTACACGATGAGCGAAGCCGGCGGCGCGTCCGATTTCGTGCGCGAATACACCCTTGCCTCCGGCGGAAAATACTGCGACTGCGGATACAAAAAGCACACGGTGTAACCGTGTGCTTTTTAAATTAAAAGAGGTTTGCACATGTGCAAACCTCTTTTGCTGTCTTAACCAAAGTATCTTTTTAATAATCCCTCGAATGCTCTGCCGTGCCTTGCCTCGTCGCGCGCCATCTCATGAACGGTGTCGTGGATAGCGTCAAGTCCCTCTTCCTTGGCAAGCTTTGCAAGCTGAGTCTTGCCCTCTGTTGCGCCGTGCTCCGCCATAACGCGCATTTCAAGATTCTTCTTTGTAGAGTCGGTCACAACATCGCCCAAAAGCTCCGCGAACTTCGCCGCATGTTCCGCCTCTTCGTAAGCCGCCTTCTCCCAGTAGAGCGCGATCTCGGGATAGCCCTCTCTTGCCGCAACTCTCGCCATCGCAAGATACATGCCGACCTCGGTGCACTCACCCGTGAAGTTCGCCTCAAGACCTTCTCTTATTTCCTTCTTAACGTCCTTTGCAACACCTACCGTGTGCTCTGCCGCCCAAACCATCTCGGTCTCTTCAACTGCCTTGAACTTAGAGCCCGGAACGCCGCACTGGGGGCACTTTTCGGGAGGAGTATCTCCCTCGTGAACATAACCGCAAACAGGACAAACAAACTTTTTCATAACCATAACCTCTTTCTTTAATTTATTTTATTATCATCGGAAACTATGCACTCGGGGCATATTCCGCGAAAATCAATTGTATAGCCGGTGATTAAAAATCCCGAACCCTCTGCCATGCGCTCTGCCAGGTCCTCCTCGTAGGGAACCGGAAGGTCAAAAACCCTTTTGCATTTCTCACACGTTATGTGGTAGTGCCCTTCGGTGTTCCCGTCAAACCTTGCCGTGTCGCCGGTAAGCTTCAAAAGCTCGCCCGATGCCGTCAGCTGCTCTAAATTCCTGTATACTGTCGCGAGGCTGAGCTCCGGAATTTCATCTTTTAATTTAAGATATACCCACTCGGCGGTCGGGTGGCTTTTTGTCCCCCTTATCACCTTTAGTATCCTGTCCCTCTTGGGACTTTTCTTAAGCTTCATTTTAACTCCTTAATAATGATAATCGTTATCGTTATTAATAATATAACACATCTCTTTCATTTTGTCAAGCACTTTTTTAAAAAAATAAGCATGGAAAATTTCCGTGCTTATTTTTTCACCTTTATACATTCATCGGCACCGCGTACGTACTGAACTGCACGTTCTGACCAAGGTCGAAATTGTCGATTGCTTTGATGAGCCCGATACATCCGACCTGAAAAAGATCGTCCGGCGACGCGCCGCGCGATGAAAACCTCTGTATTATGCT
Organism: uncultured Clostridia bacterium; assembly: GCA_934476235.1. Lineage (GTDB taxonomy): Bacteria > Bacillota > Clostridia > CAKSNL01 > HGM11501 > HGM11501. The sequence continues at coordinate 37,503 of CAKSNL010000004.1, forward strand.
TAAGACAAGCCTTAAGTTTCCCTGCGTGAAAGTCTCGCGCGCCTCACGGTCGCCCTCCTTTATCTTTTTTAAGAGCTCCGCTTTTTCTTTTGCCGACAAAACGGGGAGCTTTGATGTGTTGACTCCGCAGATTTCCACCCTATTAAGATACATATAAAACACCCTTTCAGCTTAATTTCGCAATATCCTTTTTCAGCTTTATGAGTATTCTCTTCTCCAATCTTGAAATATAGCTCTGCGATATGCCGAGCATATCCGCGACCTCTTTTTGCGTGAGCTCCTCTTTGCCGTCGAGTCCGAACCTTAAATTCATTATCGTCCGTTCCCGAGAGCCTAAGCGTGTTACCGCGTCGGTAAGAATCTTTTTTTCCGCCTCGGACTCTATCCCGCGGTTCACAATATCGTCGTCCGTTCCTAAAAGCTCGGAAAGCAAAAGCTCGTTTCCGTCCCAGTCGGTGTTTAAAGGCTCGTCCAAAGATATCTCCGAGCGCTGATTGCTGCTTTTTCTCAAGTACATTAAAATTTCGTTTTCGATGCACCTTGAAGCATAAGTCGCAAGCTTGATGTTTTTGCCCGTATTGAATGTGCCGATTGCCTTGATCAGCCCGATCGAGCCGATGGATACCAGGTCCTCCGTGCCGATGCCGGTGTTGTCAAACCTTCGCGCAATGTAGACCACGAGCCTCAAATTCCGCTCAATGAGCTCTCTTTTGGCATCCTCGTCGCCCTGTTCAAGTTTTTTTAATAAAACCGCCTCCTCATCTTTATCAAGCGGTGGCGGAAGTGGTGCCGCACCGCCTATGTAATAGATTTCGCCTTCACAAAATATGTTCTTCAAAAACTCCAGTATTGCTTTTAATCCTTTCAAAAAAAGCACCTCCGATCAATGCGTTAAAGCTTCCGTTTTCCGAGAGCCTCTCTTTTGTTATGCCTATTGCCGCGTCCCCGGCAAAATACGAGCCGGACTCCGAAAAGACCACCCTGTCCGGCACAAAAAGGGAAAGCTCCGCCGTGCCGGATGCGGTTTTAATGCTGAAACTATGCGCCCCGGTCTTTACCTTTTCCGGGAAGATGTCCTCAGCGATGATGACGGAAAGCCCCGTGACGGGATCTATCGCCCTGTTTCCGCTGTCATAAAGCGCCGTGAAGCGGTAAACCTCTCCCCCTTTCAGTACGGCAAGCTTTATGTATTCGCTCCGGCGCGCTCTGCCCATCTTCGATTCCGCAATCAAAAACGCCGTGCCGGATAACGCGATTCCCGCTCCCGACAGTAATATGGGCTTGTCAAAATATATGACGGAGCCCGAAATATGACCGCCGCCCGAAAATAAAGCAAGCGCATATGCCGCACCGCCGGATACCGCGAAGGCGAGGAAAAAAACGGCAAATTGCCTTAAGAACGCCTTCACGGAATAAAACCCGTCCGCCGCCCATGTCATAAGAATAAGCGCAAGCGCCCTCGGCAAAAGCGAGTCAAAAGCGGCAAAGATTGCGGCAAAAACCGCATATCCCGCCCCGAAAAGCGCGGCGGATAAGCACCTTATGATCCTTATTCTTCCCCCGGAGATGCGCTCAGCCAAGAGGACGATAAAAAAATCGAATATGAGATTTTCCAGAAAATAAACGTCAATGTATAAAACCATAATTAGATTATACCGCCGCACGGCGGATTTTTCTGTCGTTTCGGGGCGATGAGCCGCGCAAAATTTTATGACAAAAAGATACTTATTTCTCACTTGACTATTTTGTCCGGCTGTAATATAATAAAACAGAATATAATATGAAAGAGGATCGTTCAATTGAAAGTATTAAAAGAAATCGGCAGCTGGATCGCATATATCGCGGTTGCCTTTGTCATCGCTTCGCTTCTTAACGTTTTTGTTTTTCAGATAACGCGCGTTTCCGGCTCCTCCATGGTGCCGACCCTTCATAACGGCGACCTTTATATCATTTCCAAAATCGGAAATATTACAAAGTCGGTTCCCGAGGCGGGCGATATTATAGTAATCGACAGCAGGACGGACCGTATCAGGTCGCTGGCGGACGATTTTACCGATATTCCAAAGTACAATGCGCTCACGACCTTTGTCCGCCACTCGGCTGACGATATTTACTGGGTTAAAAGAGTCATCGGTCTCCCGGGGGACGTTATAGAGCTTTCCGGCGGAAAGGTTATTAAAAACGGCGTCGTGCTTTCTGAGGATTACATAAATAAAGAAGAGTATCCCGATTATCCGGACATGGAAATCACCGTGCCCGAGGGGTATCTCTGGGTCATGGGCGATAACCGCAATCACTCGTCCGACAGCCGCGTTATCGGATGCGTTCCGGTACAGAACGTTATCGGCAAGCTTAAATTCCGTCTTAAAAGCGGAAGATAAAGTAGCGTTTTGGGCATAATAACACCGGAGGTGGACTTATGGATAAAAAAGTATCCGATTCGCGCACGGAGCAGGTGCAGATATTAAATCAGTCGAACATCAACGGGTTCGGCAGACTTTTCGGCGGTCAGCTCATGCAGTGGATTGACGTGGTCGCTGCGGTTACCGCGCGCCGTCATTCGGAAAAGAATGTGACGACCGTTTTGGTTGACCGGCTGGAGTTTAAAAAACCCGCAAGAGTCAACAACACGCTCGTGTTGAACGGGTATATAACCTACGTCGGCAAAACGTCGATGGAGGTATGCGTGGAGACGTATATCGAGTCGCTCTCGGGCGAGCGCACGCTTATCAATACGGCTTACGTCGTCATGGTCGCACTGGATGAGAACGACAGCCCCACCCCCGTTCCCGGTCTTATTTTAACGACGGACTCCGAACGCGCAAAGTGGGAGGAAGCGAAGAAGAGACGGGCAAAAAAATAAAAGTCGGGCAGAATTTTGCTTGACTTTTATTTTAAGATGTGGTACAATAATGCCTACGGGAGTTTAGCTCAGCTGGGAGAGCATCTGCCTTACAAGCAGAGGGTCATAGGTTCGAGCCCTATAACTCCCACCAAAAAATACGGTATGCCGTTTACGGTGTGCCGTATTTTTTAGTATGCCGATTATTATAGGGCTCGAACCTTGGCGTGACGTCAGTAGGGGTGCACCCAGGGTGCACCCTTCGAGCCCTATAACTCCCACCACGTCGGAACAAGCCGGAGCTTGTTCCGATTTTTTTATTAAAAAATCTTCCGCAAGCTCCGTGAGTTCCTCCTTTTCGCAAAAAGGCTCGCTCTCCTTCGCCTGTTCGCTTGCAAGCGCGCTCACGTACGGCTCCCGGTCGCTACCACCTTTTTGCGGATGCGCCTCACGGCGCAAATACACGGTATACCGTTTACGGTGTGCCGTATTTTTTAGTATGCCGATTATTATAGGGCTCGAACCTTGGCGTGACGTCAGTAGGGGTGCACTAAAAAACAGGCAGTCACTGATCAGTGCCTGCCTGTTTTACTTATTCGTTAAAGATAACAATCGGAACCGTTGCCTCGGTCAGTCTGCCCTCCGCCTTAGCGCGGGCATAAATAACGTTTTTGCCCTTTTTGGCTTCCTCTGACACGGTGATTTTCCGCGTGAAGAAATTTCCCTTTCCGTCTTCCTTTCTTTCAAGGCAGAAAACGCTCTCGTCAATATCGGCGTTAAAGCCCTCCGGAAGCTCCAGCGTAACAATAATATATTTAACATCTCTGGTCACGTTTTCGAATATGAATTTTACATTGATTTCGTCTCCCGCGCCCGCTCTGAACCTGTCAAGCTCGGCTCTGCCGCGCGCACATATCATGTCCGGAAAGTCGACCGAAAGCCCGGTTTCGGGAATGGGAAAGTCCGGCACCTGATATAAATGCCTCCAGCCGATGTTTATAAGCGGCTCAAAATTCGTCTTTTCGGTATCCGAAAGCTCCGGAGAAAGACCGTACGCCCCTAAGCACGACGGCATAAGGGCGCTGACCCTCTTTGTCATTTCGGTGCAGCTTTTTGGCAGCTTGTAAAGCGCCGATAAGTCGATTGCGACGGACTTTATCGAATCGCCGATATAATCGCTCCAGTCGGACGGCACGTTTTCCTCGCCGTACATGATGCCCATGACAGAGCCTATCGTCGCGCCTGTGCAGTCCGTGTCATCCCCGCAGGAGATTGCCGCTATCATCGACTTTTTATAGTCGCCTTTGCCGAACAAAAGCCCCAGTATGACGAACGAAACGTTCGCCGGAGCCATAAAATAGCCTAAGTCCTCCGTCTCGCGGACGAGGGTCTCCCTCGCTTCGGCAAGCGATTTGCCCGAATCGTAAAGCTCCACCGCTCTTTTCACGCTCTGAGCCGTTCTGCAATCTTTTGGGATATAGCAAAGCGCCGAGTCGATGAGCCGCCTTACATCCGTTTCGGTGAACGCCATGCTTTCAAGCGCCGCGACAAACATCGCGGCATACGTCCCCTCGCCCATTCCGTGATCCACGCACGCGTCAAAATATGCGTAGTGCGCCGCAAGCTCCGGATAGCCCGGGAAAAGGCACGCCCATATCTCCGTCCTTATCCATGCGCCGTTTGAGTGCTTCCACTTGTCGTTATTAACCTCGCCGCTCATCGGCGGAAGGATTCCCGCGCGCATGTTTGCCTTGCATATGCCGTACTCGTTCCACGGCGCGGTGATGTAGTCAAGCCAGTACTCGCCCAAAAGGCGCGGATTTACCGCGCGGATGCCGTAATCCTCCACGGCGCGGAGCCATACGAGCTGAAGGTCCAAATCGTCATTCGGCAGCGGCTCACCCTTCGGAGTCGTGAAGCCGTCAAGCTCAATCATCTCTTTTTTGCCTTCAAACGGGGCGCCCATCGTTCCGCCGATGTTTTTTCCCGTCCAGCAGGCGGACACCTTGCTTAAATATTCCTTTTTATTGATAAACATAAAAAATCCCCCTTTTCTTTAATTGTAGCAAAGGTCAATGCGCCGTTCAATTACAAAAGGGGGTTTTTTAATTACACATTTCGTCTTGTGTTCTTTGGCGGTCGGTGATATAATGTTTTAAGGGGGTGCGGATAAGTGAAAAAATACGAACGCGAAAAACTGTTTGCCGAAAATGAATATATTATCGTTCAGCACGATAAAAAGAGGGATCCGGAGCCGCTGCACACGCACGATTTTTTAGAGATCGTCTACATCGAGTCCGGCGCGGCGACACAATATGTGGACTCGGCAAAATATTCCGTGGCAAAGGGCTCGCTTTTATTTATCAACTGCTACAGTACGCACGCATTTTATCCGGAGCCCTGCCTTGACTACTATCACATATTGCTGCGCCCGGAATGTATAAGCGAGAAGATCATCAATAAGGAAAATGCATTTGAGCTTTTGAGTCTCACGATGTTTGAGGATTTCTGCGGGATAGACCGCTCAATCGTTTCCCCCTCGTTTTCGGGCGGCGAAACGGTTCTTATCGGGAACATTTTCAAAACGATGTATGACGAATACCGCGAAAAAAAGCCCGGTTATACGACCGCGCTTTTGGGTTATACCCTAATCATACTGACCCATATTTTCAGAAAAATGATTCCGGGAAGCCATGACGGCATGAGGCTCTTTTCCGATATAACCGATTTTATCGAGACTCATTATCCCGAAAAGCTTTCTCTTTCCATGCTTGCCGAAAAATCGTTTTACTCGCCCAAGTATTTTTCAAAAATGTTTAAAAAGTGCTACGGAGTCACCGTGAGCGATTATATCCAGAAAAAAAGGATCGACGAGGGCGCGCGCCTTTTATCCCAAACGGACGAGACCGTCGAGCGCATAAGCTCCATGGTGGGATACTCTGACCCCGTTCATTTCTTCCGGTATTTTAAAAAGTATTATAATATGACCCCGTCGGAATACAAAAAGGAGAAATAGATGAACCTGCCGAAACGCCGCCCCGCCAGATTAAAAGGATATGATTATTCTTCCGCCGGAGCATATTTTATCACCGTTTGTTCACATAACAGGAAATTGCTCTTTTCAAATATCGTAGGGGAGATTCACGAATCTCCCGAAAATGTTTTGACCCGGTACGGAGCGATTGTAAAAGAAACTATCGAAATTCTCCCGGAGCGCTTTAACGTGTCCGTTTCCAACTATGTAATCATGCCGAACCATATTCACATGCTTATCGATATCCCTTCCGAAAACGGGCGGTTCGTGAACCGCCCCTACGGACGGGAGCGCTCCTTAACAGATATGCTTGTCGGATTTATGAAAATGAATGTGTCGAAAAGAATTCACGCCCTCGGCGCAGATATTGCCGTATGGCAGCGCTCATATCACGACCACATCATCCGAAATGAAAACGATTACGAAAACATATGGCGCTATATTGACTCCAACGTTCTTTTATGGAAAAAGGACTGTTTTTACAAAAAAAGTTCGCAGTGAAATTCACTGCGAACTTTTTTATAAATACTTTTCCGTAATCTTTTTCATTTCGGGGAGCTTTTTCTCGATATCCGAAACGAGCTTAAACTGATTTCTTGCACGCTCAAGGTTGTGATTTTCACGGTGAACCTTAAAATATGTATCGCCGTTTATGTGATCCGCCAAAAATCTTATTCCGCATTCGTAGGTTAATATGAGCGCGGAAACGGGAAGAAGCTCCTTCTCCTTTTCGGTAAGGCAGGACGCCGTTTTCTCTAAAAATCCTTTCGCGAACTGCTCGTACTTTTCAAGGTCAAAATATATCCCGGAAAGGTCCGTCTCATCCTCCGCTCCGCTGGACGCTCCGAAACGCAGCGCGTCCCCGAAATCGTAAAGCGCGGAGCCCGGCATTACCGTGTCCAAATCGATAACGCAGACATCCTCCCCCGTCTTATCGTCAAAAAGCACGTTGTTTAACTTCGTATCGTTATGCGTTACGCGAAGGGGAACGCTCCCGTCAGCAATCGCGTCCACAATTAAGTGCGCGTATTTCGCGTATTCGCGGGCGAAGGAAAGCTCCTCACCGACCGAGCCGGCTCTTCCGGACAGGTTATTTTTCTCCGCCTCGGCAAGCTGAGCAACTCTTACCGGAGTGTTGTGAAAGTCAATTATCGTTTCATGAAGCTTTTCCGCCGGAAAATCATCCAACATCATCTGAAATTTTCCGAAGGCACGCCCCGCGTAATAAAGTTGCCGGGGGTTTTCCACAATGTCATAGCTTAATGAGTCCTCGACGAACTTATACATTCTGTAGTATCCGTCGTCCGCCTTATAGCACGACTCACCCTCCCATGTGGGAATAACGGTCAGCGTTTCCCTGTCCGGGTCGCCTCCCGACTCCTTGATCTTCTTTATCAGGTGGTTCGTGACATTGTAAATGTTCTCCATAACCTCGTAAGGCTTTTTGAACACGTTGCTGTTGATTCTCTGCAGAATGTATCTCGGCGTGGAATCGCAAAGGTACGTGTCATTGATATGCCCGTTTCCGTAGGCGTGAATATCCGTTTCCACACGGAAATGCGACAAAATTTCAGATAGATCCATTTTCTTAACCTCTCATCTTATATAATCCCTTTTCGGTGAGTGCCGAAAGCGCTTCGTGCACCTTGGGCGCGTCCTCTTTATAGGTCACTCCGTACCACACCTCGTCCGTCATTTCCACTCTCACCTTAAGGTTTTCTTCCTTCATCCGACCGCTTATAACACTCGGGAGGAAAAATTCCGACTTCGGTTCGTTAATGTGTTTTTCCAAAAATGCTGTAAATTTCTTTTCGATGTAGCCGAAAATGCCCGTATCAAGCCCCCACATGTTCATCGAAACGACCGCGTCATGCGAAATGGGCGTGTCGGGCGTTATGTCCGTTTTTTCTTCAACGCTTACAAGATACCCGTCCTCTACCGTGCAGATGCCGCGCGAAACGGAACCGTTTTCCGACAAGGTATTTCCGAGGCGGTACCCCGCCATCGACATCCCGCCCTTTTCAGTGAGCGAATCATACATCGTCTTATAAACGCTTCTTCCGTAATAGTCATCTGCATTTATTACAAGAAACGGGTTTTTGACCGCGTTTTTAGCCGCGAGCACGGCGTGTGCCGTCCCCCACGGCTTGGTTCTGCCCTCCGGGCAGACAAAGCCGTCCGGAAGATCCGAAAGCTCCTGAAAAACATATTCGGTGTCAATCATTTTTTCGATACGGCGCCCCGCCATAGCGCGGAAATCGGACTCGATATCCTTTCGGATTATGATTACCGCTTTATCAAAACCGGCATTTTTCGCGTCATACACAGAGTAGTCAATAATCATCTCGCCGTTTGCACCGATAGGCGACGCCTGCTTGAGCCCGCCGAAACGGCTGCCCATTCCGGCTGCCATAATTACCAATTCTGCACTCATCAAAAAAACCCTTCTTTTTTCTTTATTTTACCTTTTCATCCACTTTCCGCCCGTGAAATCCGGGAACGCGACCGGAGCGCCCGAAAGCGCGACAGACTCTTCCGAAAGCGCAGAAACGACCATGAGGCTCGCCGCGTCGTAAACGTCAATCTTCATCGGGTTACCCTCTCTAAGGTCCGTAAAAAACGTCTTAAACTCCAGCCAGTCCATGCCGTCATGCGTTCCCGTGACTCCGTCATCAATATACTTTTTCCACACGGGGTGCTCATAATCCTTCTCGTATTCCTTCGCGTTGCCTAGTCCCGTGCTTTTCCACGAAAAGTCGCGCTTTATGTCCTCCTCGCGGTCCAAAAATACCGAGTCTGTCGCCTCCTCGTACATTCCGGCTGTTCCCTCAACCGTGAAGCCGCGGCTGTAAAAGCGCGGAAGCGTGGTGTTTAAAGTGAGCGTGACGGTCTCGCCGCCGGCGCATTTTATCACAGTCGTCACAACGTCGCCCTGAGCAAAATGTGTGCCCATGAGCGCTTCATCATCAGGCTTTCTTCTCTTGATATAGTGATTAAGCCCCGCCGATTTTGAAGCGGTGGACGAAAGCGTTAAAAATCTGTTCCCGCGGTTGATGCCGAGAATCTTTGCAATCGGCCCCAGCTCGTGTGTGGGATAGTTTTCGCAGTTTCTTTTTATGTAGTTATCGAGCCTGTAGTGCCTGTTTTCTCTGCCGAACGCGATCTCATAACGCAGATCGTGCATGTATCCGCCGGCGCAATGGACTATCTCGCCGAAAAGCCCCTTCTCCACCATGTTCATTACCATCATCTCGCGCCGTCCGAAATTGCAGTTTTCAAGGAACATAAAAGGCGTTTTCGTTTCCTCATACGCGCGCACGAGAGCATAGCAGTCGCCGACCGAGTACGCTCCTCCGACCTCGACCGCGGTCGCCTTGCCCGCCCGCATTGCCGCGATTGCTATCGGAACGTGATATTCCCACGACGTTGCAATGATGACGGTGTTGACGTTTTCGTCTTTAAGAAGCTCGCTGTAGTCAAGATATTTTTCAGGCTCCGCCTGACCTGCCGATACCACGGCTTTTGCGGCTTCCTCGACCCTGTCGGAGTACACGTCGCAAACGGCGGTCACACGCTCGCCCTGTGCAAGCACAACGCTTTTTAAAAGCGTGCCTCCTCTGGCTCCCAGTCCGATGAACCCAACTTTTATTTCCTTCATGAATACTCCCCCTTTACTTTTTGACCTTGGTATGCTATTATATTATCACAGCCAAAAAGACATAACAATGTAATTTCAGCCCAATAATATGAGTTTTCAGTCCAAAAGAGGTGTATTTATGATTTTCCCGTCATTTCCCGTTCCCGAAAACCTGGCAATCCGCGATATAAAAACCTTTTTCACCCGGGACTGCTCTCCCGATTTCGTGTTTCCCGGCGAAGTTCACAACTTCTGGGAGTGCCTTTATGTGCTCTCCGGCAGCGTCTGCGCCTCGGCGGACGGGCGGGTCTACAACCTCACGCGCGGAAACATGATATGCCACAAGCCGATGGAATTTCACAAATTCTACTCAGACTCTCCCTCGGGGGCACAGATATTGGTGTTTTCGTTCTCCGCCGACGGCGCGTTTTCGGACAAGCTGCGCGGCAAGGTGTTTCTTTTGTCGGACTCCGAAAGAAGGATGGCGGACGCGCTTCTTGCCTATGTGCGGGGCGCGGGGTTTTTCGCCTCTGACGGTTCGATGACCGACTTTTTCATAAACCCGTCAGACGAATATACCGAGACCGTCGCCGCGCACATTAAGCTGCTTTTGATCACACTTGCCGGAAAGGGGGAGAGCGCAAAAGCCTCCGACAATCCGGAGGCTTTCATTTTTTCAGAGGCGGTGGAATATATGGAGGAAAATCTCAGCTCCAACCTTAAAATATCGGACATTGCGTCGCACGTAGGCACAAGCGTGACGGTGTTAAAGCGCATATTTTCCAGATATTCCGGCATCGGGATTCACAAATATTTTTTAAAGCTGAAGCTAAAGCGCGCGTCCGAGCTTTTGTCCGGCGGCAAAACGGTAACCGAAACGGCGGACCTTCTCGGTTTTTCCGATCAGGGCTATTTTTCCAAGGCGTTTCATCGCGAAACGGGCACATCCCCGTCCGAAATAAAGGCAAGCTGCTTTAAAAAGTTTAAATAGACCCTGCCCAATGTGATGCGCTCCACATCCTCTTTCGCCGTGAGTGCACATTCGCCGATTTTTTCGCCATTTAAATAAAACATAAGCGTTCCCAGCTTATCGCCCTTTTTCACGGGCGAGGCGACCTCGCCAAAAAGCTGCGCCTTCATTTCCACGTTTCCTGCCTCGCCTTTTTTTAAGAGAGCCGAAACGCTTTTCTCCGGCACCGCCTGCGCGGTTTTTTCCATGCCCTTTCTGACCTTTACCGTGCCGATGACCGACTCCGTATCGTCATAGCGCCAGACAGAATACGAGGAAAATCCGTAGTCTAAAAGCGTGCGCGCGTCGCCGAAGCGCGATTTTGAGTCCGGCGCGTGCATTATGACCGCGATAAGACTAAGTCCGTCCCTCTCGGCGGTGGCTGAAATGCAGCACCCGGCAAGAGAGGTGGAACCCGTTTTGAGCCCGGTCGCCCCGTCGTAGAAACGGACGAGCTTATTTGTGTTTGCGAGAAGGAATTTTCCGTCTCTTAAGCTGTCGGTCCAGATGGTCGTGAAATTGAATATGTCCCTGTGGCGAAGAAGCTCTTTAGACATTAAGGCGATATCGTACGCCGATGAAACATGCCCTTCCTTATCCAGTCCGTTGGTGTTTAAAAATTTCGTGTTTTTCATTCCGAGCTCGGCGGCGCGCTTATTCATTCTTTCGACAAACGCCTCCTCCGAGCCCTCGATATGCTCGGCTAAGGCAACGCACGCGTCGTTCGCGCTCGCAACCGCGACGCCCTTTAAAAGGTCGCGCACGGTCATCTTTTCTCCGGCGTCCAAAAATATCGTGGAGCCGCCCATCGACTTTGCACGCTCGGACGCGGTCACGATATCGTCGTAGTTAAGGTTTCCCTTTTCGATTTCTTCCATTGTAATAAGCATCGTCATGATCTTCGTGACGCTTGCGGGCGGCATGGCAAGATCTTTATTTTTTTCAAAGAGAATATCTCCCGTGTCCGCGCACATCAAAACCGCGCTTTCGGCTGAAAGCGAAGGCTCATACCCGTGCGCCACGCACGAAAAAAGAAGCACAAAGCAAAATGTCAGAGCAAAAATTCTTTTCATAGAAAAACCTCCCGCTATAGAATACTCTGCGGAAGGTTCTTTTATTCTAATTTTTGATAAATCCGCGGTCAGCCATGCTTGTAAATCCGCCGCCTCCGCCGACAACTATGTGGTCGCAAAGCTCAATATCGAGAGGTCTGAGCGCAGACGCGACCTCGTTTGTCATATCAATATCCTGCTGAGACGGATGGGAGCTTCCCGAAGGGTGGTTGTGGCAGAGCACAACGTAATTTACCTTAGCGTCAAACGCCGCCTGTACTATCTTTCTTATGCTGACGTCCACCCTGTCCGCCGATCCGCGCGAGATGATCCTTTTGCTCTTGACCTGATTTTTAGCGTCCAGGCATACGACCGCCAGAACCTCCTCGCTCTCGCTTCCGATATAGTCCGCGCAGTAGCGCCCCGCCGCGGTAGAATTTGAAAGCGCGGTCTTATCCGTCTCCCATTTGGAGCGCATGTATTCTGCCGGAAGATGCCCGAGCGCCGATAAATAGCATGCCGTGTTAAGACCGATTCCGTCAACCTGCATAAGTGCGTTAACGTCCGCGTCCAGCACACCGGCAAGTGAGCCGAAACGGTCAATCAGCCTGTGCGCAATCGGGTTAGTGTCCGCTCTCGGAATTGTGTAAAAAAGCAATAACTCTAAAATTTCGTGCCCGCACCAGCCCTCAAATCCACCGTTACAAAACTTTTCCCTCACGCGCTCTCTGTGGCTTTTATGTACATTGCCTTCCATTTTATCACCCGTAAAAGTTTTTTTATTATTTTACTATTTTTCTTTTATTTTGTCAATCTGAAATTGTAAATGCCGAGGCTTTGACAGTCCTGCCGCGCCTTTGTGCGGCAAGGCAGATATCTGCGTTTCCGGTTCCCTCTTCAAGGGCCGCGGCAAACCCGTCAATATCGCTTATCCAGACCTCCTCGGGAACCTCCAGCAAAAAGACCGCGCTTTTAGCTCCGGAAAGTACATCTTTCGCCTTAAGCTCACACTCAGAAAGGGAACCTGCCCCGCCGAGGGGCTTATATTTAACATGCCCGATTCCGTAAAGCCTTTCGCCGATGTCAACGGTATTTATATATGCATAGCAGTCCAGGAGCTTTAAAAAATCGGAAAGCGCACATACGAGCTCACTCTCATTTGCCGATACCGCCGCATCAAGCAAGGGGTGCACCTTGCCGGGAGCACTCATATATACCGCGGCGCGAAGCGAAGCGGTCGTGCCCTCATCATATATTTTATCAAGCACCGCCGAGACCGCCTTATCCTCGCTTCTTGAGAAAAATACGAGCACGTCCGAATCCGAAAAATCCGAATCTTTAACAAGCTCATATTCCGTTTTCTTTATGAAATTATCAAGTCCGAACGAAAAAACGCTGACCTTCAGATCGGATATTTCGCAAGAATATATCTCCATAACAAGCTCCTTTTAACAAAATAAAAATCCTGCCGCAAAGTGACAGGATTTTTCTTGGTCTGAGTGGGGAGGATCGAACTCCCGGCCTCTTGAACCCCATTCAAGCACGCTACCAATCTGCGCTACACCCAGATATTTTTCAAACGCAAAATGTATTATACCATAAAGTAATCGCCTTGTCAAGGGGAAATGTGAAAAAAGTTATGTCCAAAAATCCGCCCGGTCTGTTCGTTCCCTTAAGGAACACCTTTACCAAAAGCGTGCCCGGCGAAAGAGATTCTGGCACCCGGGAAATCACGTTCGCGACCGACGATATCGGCGACACGCCCGGCTCTCCCCTTTTGGTCACGGCGACGCCCATCGCCGGGAAAAAAAGCTTATTATAAATAAAGTATATCTTTTGAAAGTTTCCTTTGCCGTCATTAATTGAACATCCCTTCCGCGCCCTTGCCGGAGAACATTGAAATGACGTTCTTCTTAAGAAGCGCATTTTCTTCGCTCGATAGATTTTCATCGTGCGCGAGGACCTCTCCCGCCGCCGCACTCGCCTCCGAGAGCACCGCGCCGTCGCGCGCAATATCGCCAATCTTCATTTCCGGAAGCCCGTGCTGGCGCGTTCCGAATATCTCGCCCGGACCGCGAAGCTCAAGGTCCTTGGACGCTATTAAAAATCCGTCCTCGGTCGACTCTAAGATTCCGAGTCTCTCGCGCGTGTTTTTGCCCTCCGAATCGGAGAAAAGCACGCAGTAGCTCTGCTTTTTTCCGCGCCCGACTCTGCCCCTTAACTGATGAAGCTGGGCAAGCCCGAACCTTTCCGCGTTTTCCACCACCATCAGCGTCGCATTGGGCACATTCACGCCGACCTCGATGACCGTGGTGGAAACCAGTATTTTGATTTCTCCCGAGCAAAAGCGCTCCATTATCTCCTCTTTTTCGCTGCTTTTCATCTTGCCGTGCACAAAGCCGACCGCGATGTCCGGAAAAATCTCTTTATCCAGCCTTTCGGCGTATTCGGTGACCGATTTAAGCTCTGCGGAATCCCCTTCGGAAACCATCGGGCACACTATGTATACCTGACTGCCTTCGTCAACGTTCTTTTCGACAAAATTATATATCCTTCGGCGCATATCCTCGCCGACGACGTAGGTCTTTATATTCTGCCTGCCGGGGGGAAGCTCGTCGATGACCGATATGTCAAGGTCGCTGTATAAAATGAGCGCGAGAGTTCTCGGTATCGGCGTTGCCGTCATAACCAAAATGTGCGGCGCCCTTTTCGCCTTTCCCGCAAGCGACGCGCGCTGTCTGACTCCGAAGCGGTGCTGCTCGTCCGTTATAACAAGTGTCAGATCGGAAAAAACAACGTCGTCCGAAAAAAGCGCGTGAGTGCCGACCAGAATATCGGTCTCCCCGTTTTTCAGGTCTTCAATTATCTCCCTTCGTTCCTTTGCCCTTGTGGAGCCGGTCAAAAGCGATATCTTAAAGTCCGGAAGCATTGCCGAGAGCGACTCGTAATGCTGGCGCGCCAAAAGCTCCGTCGGCGCCATCATGGCGCCCTGGTGCGAATTTTTTACCGTCATATAAAGCGCCGCCGCGGCGACCGCGGTCTTTCCGCTCCCGACATCGCCCTGTACCAGGCGGTTCATGGGCTTGTCCCTTTTAAGGTCTCCCGCTATCTCCCCCACAACGCGCCTTTGCGCTCCCGTGAAGCTGAACGGAAGCTTTTTTTCAAACTTTACAAAATCCGTCTCCTTATAAGGCGTGCCGGAAAGCGCCTTTCTTCTGCCGGACAAGAGCCTCATTCCGAGGTTTAAATAGAAAAACTCCTCAAACACCATGCGCCTTTGAGCACTGTTGTAGTCGTCAATATTATCGGGAAAATGAAGGTTTTTTATCGCTGTTTTAACGTCCGAAAGTCCGTATCGCTCACGTATGGAATCGGGCAGCGTTTCCTCCAATAAAGAGAGCGACTGCTCCACACATTTTTTTGCGACTGACTGCATGGTTTTCTGCGAAAGCCCGGCGGTCGAAGCGTACACCGGGACGATACGCCCGACGGAAAGGTTTCGCCCTCCCGCCTCATACACCGGGTTTATCATTTCCGTCTTCCCGAACGCGCATTTTACAAGCCCGTAAAACGAATATACCTCGCCCTGCTTTAAGTTTTTGACCACATATTTATTATTGTAAAAGACTGCGTTTAAAAAGCCCGACTCATCGCGCAGCGTGACTGAATATATGGTGAAGTTTTTTCTTATTCTCCTCACCTGAACGCCCGAAAACACCGCCGCGCGGATGAACGCGTTTTCCCCGTGCGTGAGCGACGCAATATCCTTTGCCTCCGAACGGTCCTCCGTTCTGTAGGGAAAGTGATAAAGCATGTCGCGCACGGTTTCGACGCCGACCTTGCCGAGCTTTTGCGCCGTGCTTTTTCCCACACCGCCGAGCGCGGTGATTTTTTCATTGGGATCTGTCATAAATCCTCCAAAAAGGCGGTGTTTAAAACACCGCCCCGATACGTTTTATTCTGCCGATAAAATATAACTGTAGACCGGCTGACCGCCGTTATAGAGCGAAACATCCGCGTCCGGGAATTCTTCCTCGGCAAAGGCGCGAAGCTCCTCGGCTTCTTCTTCTTTAACATCCTCGCCGTAAATTACCGTAATAAGCTCCGATTCCTCATCCGCAACGGATTTTATGATATCCTCGGCAATCTTATTTACCTCGTTTCCGACGGAAACGATCTTTCCGCCCGAAAGCCCCAGTATATCGTCCGTGTGAATTTCCTTCCCGTCAACCGCCGTGTCTCTCACCGCGTGGGTGATAAGTCCCGTTTTGACCTTAGACGCCGCATTCTTCATGTTTTGTGCATTCTCGCCGCCTGACGCCTGCGGCTCGAAAGCCACGAGAGCGGAGATGCCCTCCGGTATGCTCTTTGTCGGCACGACAAAAATGTTTTTATCGGATATTTCCGCCGCCTGATCGGCAGACATGATTATGTTCTTATTATTCGGAAGAATGATTATATTTTCGGCGTTTACCGCGTCGACCGCGGAGAGGATATCCTCCGTTGAGGGATTCATAGTCTGCCCTCCCGATATAACGCGCGCCCCGAGGTCCGAAAAGAGCCCCTCGACTCCCGCGCCGGCGCCGACCGCAATAACCGCGTTCCTGCTTGCCGGAACGGCGGGTTTTGCTTCTTCCTTCTTCTCCTCCGGCTTTGCTTCCTCTTTATTTACAATGTTACTGTGCTGAAGCTTCATATTCTCAATCTTCACGGTCGAAAGCTCGCCGAGGCGCACCGCGTGCTCCAGTACGAAGCCGGGATTGTTGGTGTGAATGTGCACCTTTATAATGTCATCATCGTCAATAACGACCATGCAGTCGCCTATCTTGGAGATAGCGCTCTTCATTTTGTCCGACTTTATCGCCGGGCTGGACTTTTCCACGATGAATTCCGTGCAGTAGGTAAATTTAATATCCGACGCGTCAATCTTCGACTGCGCGCTCTTTTCTCCCGAAGCTTCCTCTTTTTCATCGGAAGCGACAATCTCGCCAGTTTCAAGGTATGAGAGCATTCCGCCGAAAATGAACATTAGACCCTGACCGCCCGCGTCCACAACCCCCGCCTGGCGAAGTGCCGGAAGCATGTTTGTGGTCTCCTCAAGCGTCTTATTTCCTTTTGCCACGATCTCTTTTAAAAATGCGGTAAAATCCTCTTCATTTTCCGCTTCCCTCGCCCCGTCGGCGCACGCTCTTATAACGGTTAAAATTGTACCCTCGGTCGGCTTCATGACCGCGCGGTAAGCCGAAAGCTCGCCTTCTTTTAACGCCGCGGCGAAATCGAACCGATTAAAGCTTTCTTTCCCTTTCATTGCCGTTGCGATACCGCGGAATATCTGCGATAAGATAACGCCCGAATTTCCGCGCGCCCCGCGGAGCGTGAAGGACGCCGCCGCACGTGCAACCTCGTCCGCCGATGACGAGTCGTAAGGAATATTCTTTGCGGCGTTTTTAAACGTTAAGCTCATATTCGTTCCCGTGTCGCCGTCCGGCACCGGGAAAACATTCAAAGCGTCAACCTTCGCTTTATTGTTTGAAAGATTGTTGGAGCCGGACTTTATCATGAGAGCAAAAGTTCCGGCGGAAATTTCTTTGATCACTGTCATTTCCTCCTTAGCCATTCGCTCTTATCGACTCAACATACACGCGGACGATTTCAACCGAAAACCCCGTCATAGCGCTGACCTGATAGCGCACGTTGTGAATAATGCTCTCGCATATCGCCGATATATTAAGCCCGTACTGTGTGACAATGTGAAGCGAAATGTGAAGTCTGTTTTCCTCATCTATCGAGACCTTCACACCCTTGGACGACGTTTCGCCCTTTAAAAGGCTCGCCGCGGCGTCCGCCGTCGACCTGTACGCCATGCCGACAACGCCGTAGCTTGCCGATGCGACAGTCGCCGCTATCTTTGCGATGACCGCCTCATCTATTATAATATCTCCCAAAACGTTTTCTATTTTGCCAATCATGGGACACCTCCGGAAATAATTTATTGTATGTTAATAAATGTATGATAATATATTATACTACATTTATATTATTTTGTAAAGCATTTGACCTTTTTATTTTTTTGTGGTATACTGTAGTTACAAATTTTTCAAGGAGGGATTTTTTCATGAGCGGAACAATAATCACAATAGCAAGGCAGTACGGAAGCGGCGGAAGAAGCACCGGCAAGGAGCTTTCCAAGCTTTTGGGCATTCCTTTTTATGACCGCGCGATCGTGGATCTGGCAGCCAAGGAGAGCGGGATGGACGCCGACTTTATTTCCGACGGCGAGCAGAAGGTTACGACAAGCATGCTCTTTAACGTTGCGGCAATGGGCTACGGCGGATATTTTACGGATGCGGGCAACAGTCTCACTGATAAAATTTATCTTGCGGAAAGCCGCGTTATAACCTCTGTTGCGAAAAAGGGTCCGTGCGTTATAGTGGGCCGCTGCGCCGACTATATATTAAAGGACGGATATGACACTTTCACGGTATTTATGCATGCGCCCGACCAGATAAGAACCGAGCGCGTCATGAAGGAGAAAAATATCACCGAAAAAGAGGCGGCAAAGCTTATAAAGCTTTCCGACAAGCGCCGCTCGAAGCACTATGAGCACTACACCGGTCACAAGTGGGGCTCTGCGAGAAACTATAATCTCTGTATCGACGGCGGAAGGATCGATCCCGAGACCGCGGCGAAGATGATTCTTTCCGCGCTCAAATGACGGATAAATTTAAAGCGCTTTCCTTTAAGAAAAAGTCAGAATATATTTATGACTACTACAAAGCACCTTTGATCATCGCGCTTTTATCGGTTCTCGTTTTGTCATATTTTTTTTATTCGCATCTTACAAAAGAAAAATATGATGCCGAGATACTTTATGCCGGCTCATACTATTTTACTTCGGAGTATGAGTCAGCCATATCCTCGCTTGCCGAGCTTGGAGAGGACGCAGACAAAAACGGGGAAAAAAAGCTTAAGTTTGACCAGTTTTCCTATACCGATATTTACGGTGCGGAGTATAAGGTCACAATGACGGTAACGCTTTCAAACATCGTAAAATCCGGAAAAGAGAACATTCTCTGGCTTGATGAGGAGCGGCTCAAAATGCTTCTTCCCGAGATAGAAGACTTTCTTCTTCCCGTGTCCGAATGGGCTCATGGCGCAGAGTCTTGCGGCACATATTTCGTGAACCTTTCAAAAAGCGCCCTCTTAAAGGAAAAAGGAATCCCGGCGGACGGAATATATATGGCGGTCGTCCGCGCGAAGGACACCGGCAGCGCTAAAAGTAAAAACACGCTTGCGGTCGCCGGGGAAATTGCAAAAGAAAACTAAAAGGGGCTAAGAAAATGATACTTGCGGTTGACATCGGAAATTCAAACATCGTGATAGGCGCGATAGATGACGGGAAAATTCTTTTCATTTCGCGCCTTGAAACAAACCACAATCGGCTTGAGGACGAATACGCGACCTACATCAAGGGTATTTTAGAGCTTTACGGAGCTGATAAGACCGCCTTTTCGGGGGCAATTATTTCAAGCGTCGTTCCTCCGCTGTCGGACGTTTTGGAGCACGCCGTGTCAAAGCTTATCGGGATTCACCCCATCATTTTGGGTCCCGGCATCAAGACGGGGCTTAATATAAGGACTAACGATCCCGGTCAGCTCGGGAGCGACATTGTGGCAAATAACGTCGCGGCGCTGAATTTGTATTCGGGACCTGTCATCGTCATTGATATGGGCACGGCGACGACGATTTCCGCAAGCGACGCGGAAAACAATTTCATCGGATGCGCGATCATGCCCGGTGTCACAACATCCTTAAACGCTCTTACCAAAAAGGCGGCTCTGCTTCAGGAGATAAACTACCGCGCGCCGGAGCACGTCATCGGCACCAACACGCCGGACTGCATGCGCTCGGGCATTGTGTACGGCACCGCCTCGATGGTGGACGGGATGATTGACCGCTTTTTGTCCGAGCTTAACATGCCGGCAAAGGTCATCGCAACCGGCGGTCACGCAAAATACATTGTGCCTCACTGCAAAAACAAGATAATATACGACCCGAATCTTCTTCTTTCCGGGCTTTACATTATTTACAAAAAGAACTCTTAAGGAGATGGATCGGGTATGATTTCAAAAGTAAACAGCGCTGCGCTCATCGGCGTCACGGGCTTTCCCGTTACCGTTGAGGCGGACTCCTTCCGCGGTCTGCCGTCGTTTGACATTGTCGGACTGCCGGACACTGCGGTCAAGGAATCCAAGGAGCGCGTTAAGGCGGCGCTCAGAAATTCGGGCTTTGACCTGCCGCCTCAGAAAACGGTCATAAACCTTGCTCCGGCGGACATTAAAAAAGAGGGCAGCGTTTTTGACCTTGCCATCGCCGTTGCTCTTTTGATTTCGGACGGTAAGATTGAAAACGCAAAGGCGGAGGGCTGCGCCTTCTTCGGCGAGCTCAGCCTTGCCGGGGAGGTAAAGCGCATCAACGGCGCTCTTCCCCTAGCGCTTTCCGCTTCGGAAAGCGGGCTTTCGTCCGTTTTCGTTCCGGAGGAAAACGCAAAGGAGGCGTCCTTAGCCTCCGGCGTCACGGTCTACGGTGTGAAGAATCTTTACGAGGTTTTCTGCCACTTGTCCGGCGATGAGCCGCTCACTCCCACGGTGTCTGACCCCGAAGAACTTATGAAAAAAGCCTGCGTGTATGACGTGGACTTTTCCGACGTTAAGGGTCAGCCCCGCTTAAAGCGCGCGTTTGAGATTGCGGCGGCGGGCGGTCACAACGTTATCGTAATCGGCTCCCCCGGTTCGGGAAAATCCATGCTTGCCAAAAGGCTTCCGACCATTCTTCCCGACATGTCGGTCTCGGAGGCTATTGACACTACAAGAGTATACTCCGCGGCGGGGCTTCTGGATTCGGATATGCCGATGGTATCGGCGCGCCCCTTCCGCGCGCCCCATCACAACATCTCGCTTCCCGGTCTTATCGGCGGCGGGGCGGACGCGAAGCCCGGCGAGGTTTCGCTTGCCCACAACGGAGTTTTGTTTCTGGACGAATTTTTAGAGTTTCATCCCAAAGCGCTTGAAGGCATGCGCCAGCCCTTGGAGGACGGTAAGGTGACAATTTCGCGCGCCGCGGCAGTTAATACATACCCCTGCAAAATGGTGCTCGTTTTGGCGGCAAACCCGTGTCCGTGCGGATATTACGGGGATAAAAGGCGCCGCTGCACCTGCTCGCAGACTGCGGTCAACCGCTATCTTTCCAAAATGAGCGGACCGCTCCTAGACAGAATGGACATTCAGGTCGAAGCGTCAAGCCTGACCTTTGATGTGCTGACGGAAAAAAGCGGCGAAACAAGCGCTCAGGTCAAAAAAAGAGTAGAAGCTGCGCGCGCCGCGCAGAAAAAGCGCTACGGCGACGGCATGTTAAATTCCGACCTTAAGACCGAGGAGCAGCTTTCAAAATACTGTGCTTTAGACTCCTCCGAGCGCGCCTTTCTGGAGGACGCTTTTAAAAAGCTCGGGCTTTCCGTCCGCGCGTACGCCTCGATTTTATCTATTGCCCGGACGATTGCCGACCTTGAAGAAAGCGAAAACATACTTTTTGAGCATCTTTCCGAGGCGATAAGCTACAGAAGGCTTGAAAATAAATATTGGAACAGGTGAAGCTATGACAAAGAAAAAATCAACCGTAAACGACAAGATAAATCTGATTGTGCGCGTGCTTTTCGTAATCGCATTCATTGAAACGATCCTGACCTCCGTGCTGGAGAACGATTATTCGAGCATTATCAACGCGTTTACCGCCGTTTTGGGCTTTTCGCTCACGTTTATTCCGGAGGCGGTCGAAAACATCACGAAAAACCGCGTCCGCTTCGGAAGCGGGATGAAGATTGCCATCGTGCTCTTTATTTTCGGCTCGGAGCTTTTGGGCGAAATCAGGAGCTTTTACGAAATCATTCCCTGGTGGGACGATTTACTTCACTCGGTTTCCGGCGTCATACTGGGACTTATCGGGTTCATGCTGGTATACTCCCTTAACGAATCGGAAAAAAGTAGCGTTAATTTAAGCCCCGTGTTCGTTTCCCTCTTTGCGTTCTGCTTCGCTCTGGCGTGCGGCGCGCTCTGGGAGATATTCGAGTTCTCGGGCGACAGGCTCTTTAATATGGATATGCAAAAGTTCCGTCCGCCCAAGGGGACGACCGAGCTTGTGACAGATACCTGGCGATATGACGCCGGGCTTATCGACACTATGACCGATATTATCATGGACGCGGTAAGCGCCCTCGCGGTCTCCGTCCTCGGCTTCATCAAGATTAAGGCGGGCAAGTGGAGAAAAGAAAAGCTTACCGGAAAAGAAAATTAAAATAAGGGTGTGCATTATGCACACCCTTATTTTAGTTTAAAAACAGTATTTCTTCCTGCCTTGCCGTGTCCGCATTTATATAGGCATAAAAGCTTCTGCCCTCTATCGTGCCGGGAATTTCATAGCAGTAAACCTCGCCCGAATACTCGGTCGGGATGACCGCAAGGCGTATGTTTTCCGTTTCAAAGTCCCCGCTTAAGGCAATATCCTCCGCCTTTACGGCGGGCTTACTTAAGTTTCTTATTCTGTGGTTTAATAAATATCCGTCCGCGGAAAATCCCGTGACAGAGCCCGAGTCCTTCGCGATCTGCACCTTTACAAGGTCGGGATACATTATAACGCCGCCCTCTGAAGCCGCAAAGTTAAAGGTCGCCGTCACGCCCTCGTCCGCGCAATAAGTCCTTACGAGGTCTTTATAGCCGATTGAGGCGGCATATTCCTTCGCGATTGCGGCGCACTCGTCAAGCGAAAGCCTCGGGTCGGAAAACACACGGCTCGAGGTCATGGAAAGCGGCATCGCCCCGTGCTTTGAAATTTCCACCGAGTAATGCGTGTTTGCCGAGTCGCCCGAAAAAACGTATGAGGCGATGAGCCCGTCCGTCTCCCCCGCCGGCACCAAAACCACCCGGCCGCCGAGACATTCCATGGCTTTTTTAAGCGCGGTCTCCGAATCCGCCTCGCCGAGCGACTTTAGCATTGCGGAATTTAACGTGTTCATATGCTCGGAAAAAGGACCCTTGTAGCTTATCCCTCCGTAATCGGAAAACGCGTCCGTCTCTATTTTGGCTATGGCTCCGCCAAAAGCGGGCACCGCCTCCTCTGCCTCCGAGAGCGACATCTCGCCGGACGCGACCTTATCCTTTATCCCGCCGAGCGCGTTTTTAAGCTCCGACGCATGGCGCGAAAGCTCAAGAAAGGTCTTTTTCTCCCCGTCCGTCGGCGCGCCGCCGTCCGAATGAATGAGCGCCGAAGCCTTTGAATAGTCCGCCGCCTGATTTAAAAATTCCGTGATTTTAGCCGCCCCCTCGTCGCCCGAGGAGAGCTCCGAAAGGTCGGATATCGCGAAGGCGGACGCAGACCTTATCTCCGACGCGCTTTTTATTAAAGAGTGCGAGTCGGAGCTTAGCGCCGCCTTTAAAAGCGCGGTGTCAATCTTATCCACGTTCTCCAAAAGCTCATAAAATGAGCGCGAGAGGTCCGACCCTAACTTTCTTTCAAGTTTTTTCGCGTTCGCCGTCTGCACGGAGGCAAACGCCGCCGTCAGCACCAAAAGCAATGATAATATTACCGCCGTGCTTTTTTTCTGCATAAAATTCGCTCCTTTTTATTAAGTTTTTCCGCGCACGAAATTTTTATGCAAAAAAAAATAAAAGACCGGTTGCCCGGTCTTTATTTTTTTACTCTGCCTGAGGAGCGTCAACGGGACAGACACCTGCGCATGCACCGCAGTCGATGCACTTATCGGGATCTATCACGTACTTGCCGTCACCCTCGGAAATAGCTTCAACGGGGCAGCCTTCCGCGCAGGAACCGCAAGAAATGCAATCGTCGTTAATTTTGTATGCCATCTGTTACACCTCCCTTTTGACCTTCTTTCTTACATTTTATCAGATTTTTTAAAAAATACAAGAGCTTTTTCAATATTTTTTATAAATTTATTTTAAACCTTTCATTTAAATTGCAAAATGGCTTGTAATTTTCCTGTTTTTCCGATATAATTAAAGGGAATAAAATGGGGAGGTTTAAAATGAAAAACTTAAAAAACTATTTGAACAGGCTTTTTATTGACGGTCTTTCCGGCATGGCTCTGGGACTTTTCGCCACGCTTATTATCGGCACGATAATAAAGCAGATAGGCTCGTACATTCCCGGTCCTTTGGGCTATTACCTCGTTCTGATCGGGCAGTGCGCGTCTCTTTTAACGGGTGCGGGCATCGGCATCGGCGTTGCGGTAAAGCTCAACGAAAAAGCTCCGCTTTTGGTCATCTCTTCAGCGGCGGCGGGGCTTATCGGCGCATACGCGTCAAAAATCATTGCGGGCACATTTTATGCGGATAATGTATTCACCTTCTCCGCACCCGGCGAACCGCTCGGCGCATTCATCGCCGCGTATACGGCAATTGAGGTCGGCAGGCTTGTTTCGGGAAAAACTCCTGTCGATATCATCGTAACGCCTTTTGTCACGATAATATCGGGCTCCGCAGTCGGTTTGCTGCTCGGACCTCCGATATCCGGATTTATGGCGTTTTTGGGCAATCTTGTAAACATCAATGTTGACGAGCACCACATAATCGGAAGCATCATCGTTTCCGTTCTGATGGGCATTTTCTTAACGCTTCCTATAAGCTCCGCCGCAATCGGCATTTCAATGGGACTTTCCGGCCTTGCCGCCGGCGCGGCGACCATCGGTTGCTGCGCGAATATGATCGGCTTTGCCGCGATAAGCTACCGCGAAAACCGCTTCGGCGGCGCGGTTGCTCAGGGACTGGGCACAAGCATGCTCCAGATGCCGAACATCGTTAAAAAGCCCGTTATCTGGCTTCCGGCAATCATTTCAAGCGCAATCCTCGCGCCCGTTTCCACCTCGATGGGAATGATTTCAAATTCCATCGGCTCCGGCATGGGCACGGCGGGTCTTGTCGGTCCCATAAACACTTACATAACCATGACGGCGGACGGGATGAGCCCGCTTGTCACAATGGTCGAGATTATCTCGATGTACTTTTTGTTCCCGGCGCTCATCTCGCTTTTCTGCTCTGAAATTATGAGAAAATTCGGCATTATCAAAGAAGGAGATCTGCGCCTTGACCTGTAAAGTCTACTTAGCGCCCATGGCGGGAGTCGCCGACGAGGTGATGAGGAGAGTTTCGTCCCGTTTCGGGCACTTTCTCCCGTTCACGGAAATGATAAGCGCAAAGGCGCTTCACTATAACGATAAGAAGACCGCGCTCCTTCTCCCCTCGGAGTATGAGGGGAAAATGATTGTGCAGATTTTCGGGCACGAGACAAAGATTATGGCGGAGGGTGCAAAAAAAGTCGAGCCATATGCGACCGAGATCAACATCAATATGGGCTGCCCGATGCCGAAGATCGCGAATAACGGGGACGGGAGCTCGCTCATGGCGGACCCCGAAAGAGCCGGCGAAATCGTCTCCGCCGTAAAGGGTGCGACTCATCTTCCCGTTTCGGTAAAATTCCGAAAGGGCATATCGTCCGACACGGCGGCGGACTTTGCGCGCGTTTTGGAGCACGCCGGGGCGGACAGGCTCTATATTCACGGGCGGACCAAGGAGCAGCTCTACAGCGGAAAAGCCGACCTTGACACCATAAAAAGCGTCGTCTCATCCGTAAACATTCCCGTCACGGGAAACGGCGATATATTTTCCTATGCCGACGCGGAAAACATGATTAATAAAACCGGGTGCGAATCCGTTATGGTCGGGCGGGGAGCGCTCGGCAATCCCTTTATTTTCCGCGAGCTTGACTTAAACGGCGAGTGCGAAGCGCCGGGGTCGGAGGAACGGCTCTCGGCGGCAATCATGCATTTAGACCTTGCGGTAAGTCTTAAGGGCTTGCGGCGCGGAGTTTTGGAATCGCGCAAGCACATCGCGTGGTATCTAAAATCACTTCCCGGCGCGGCGAAGATCCGTGCCGAGCTTTTCACCGAATCCGACCCCGAAAAAATCAGGGCGCTTATTAACTCATTAAAAAAATAAAAGAGAACGGAATTAAATTCCGTTCTCTTCTTTTATGATATCATATACCTCATAAAGCGTTTTTGCCTCGCGCCAGACATTAACTCCCCTGTCGTTTTCATTCCCCTCGGGGTTGAACCACACGGTACGGATGCCCGCGTTGTTGCCGCCCGAAATATCACTCGATAGCGAGTCGCCGACGATGACGGTCTTTTCCCTGTCGACATTTCTTATGCTCTTGAAGCACTCGTCAAAAAACCGCTTTTCAGGCTTCGGGCTGCCGATGATGCCGGAAATGAATATCCCGTCCATAATGCCCAAAAGCCCGGACTTTTGAGCCTTTTTCATCTGCGTTTCGGCATATCCGTTGGTGACGATGTACTGGCGAACGCCTTCGGCTTTGAGCGATTTTGTAACGCTGAGCGCTCCGTCGTTTAGGAAAACCGCCTCGCCCAGGTTCTTTCTGTAGACTTCGTTCACGCGCGCAATGTCAAGCGAAATGCCGATAGTATCGAAAAATTCGCGAAAGCGGAGTGTAAAAATCCCGTCATAATCAAGCTCACCCTTTTCATAGCGTTTCCAGCATGAATCGTTGACGCGCGAATAAAGCGCGATGTCTTCCTCGCCCGGTACATAGCCGAATGAGGAAAGCGCCTTATAAAGCGCCTCATGCTCCGCCTTTTTAAAGTCCATCAGTGTGCCGTCAATATCCCAGAGAACAATATCAAACATGCTTTATCTCCTTTTCCGGAAGCTGAGCCAAAACTATCGCCGCAAAT
This sequence comes from uncultured Clostridia bacterium, assembly GCA_934476235.1. Taxonomy (GTDB): domain Bacteria; phylum Bacillota; class Clostridia; order CAKSNL01; family HGM11501; genus HGM11501. Next base: position 63,901 of record CAKSNL010000004.1, read on the forward strand.
ATCAAAACGCATCCGGCTATCTTGATAAGCTTGACCGGGTTTGACTCCGGCTGGAGAATCATCCCGGCGATAAGCGCGAAAACTGACTCTAAGCTCATTATCATTGAAGCCGCGGTGGGCTTGGTGTATTTCTGCCCCAGCACCTGAAGCGTGTAGCCGACGCCGCTTGACATCGCCCCTGCATAGAGTATCGAACTTTTTGCCGCCCAGATATCTTCAAACGACGGCTTTTCAAATATCAGCATTAAAATCCCGGATATCACTGCGCACACGAAAAACTGAAGGCACGAAAGCCTGACCCCGTCCACCTTGCCGACAAAATGGTCAACCACCAGTATATGCACCGCGAAAAGGAACGCACTGATCAAAACCAGCAAGCAACCGAATGTGAAACCGCCGAACTTTTCCGTCAGAAGGTAGAACCCGAAAAGCGCGAGCGCGACCCCGATCCAGGTCTTTATCCCGATTTTCGAGCCAAAAAGTATTTTTATGAGCGGAACTATCAATATGTAAAGCGCAGTGATAAATCCCGCGTCCCCGGCAGCTGTGTCCTGTGCCACGCCGGACTGCTGAAATGCGCTTGCCGCGCAAAGCGCCGCACCGCAAGCCAGTCCGCCCTTAAGGAGCATTTTTTTATCCTCAGGCTCTTTTTTCTCATTGTCCTCATTCGTTTTGGAAAAAATAAATATCACCGGAACCAGAACCGCCGCGCCTATAAACGAGCGCACCGAAAGGAAGGTGAACGCGCCGACATGCTTCATCCCCTCGCTCTGTGCAACAAACGCAATGCCCCAGACAAGCGCGCAGATGAAAAGCATTATATTTCCCTTGACCTGCGATTTCATTGTAATGCCCCCTTTTATACTATTATAATTCATTTCCCCCCTTTTTTCAAACGGCAAATAAACGAAAAAAACAGCGGCAAAATGCCGCTGTTTATGTATTAGCGCTATATTTCGGGAACCGGGGTCGGGCGTGAGGAATCGAAAACCTCGGTAACGTTAAAAAGGTCGTTTAAGAGCCCGGGATTATAGTACATTCTGTATCCGTCTAAATTTCTTCTGCCCTGTCTTAAATAGCCATCTCCCATCTGTACCCAGTAACGGTGCGAGTCCACGTTGCAGAAATAGTTAAAGCCGTAGCTTTTGAGCAGATTGTATCTGTCGCCCGAATAGGACTCGATCCCGGCAATGTCAAAGCCGTTGGCGTATATCATGATGTCGGTCTTTCCGACAATGGGGGTGACTTCGTCGTTCCACTTTTTCACGTCGTTCGCGAAACGGTTAAACTCGATATCGCCGTAGCGCAGATGTCCCCAGCTGTGGCTCGCAAATTCAAACCCGTCCGCCTTCAATGCGTCGGCAACCTTTTTCGCCTCGGCGATTTCGGACTCGGAATATCCGTTCCCGGATGGCGAGGTGCGGTAGCCTAAAACCCCGTCATATCCGGTGAGCGCCAAAATCGCCTTTGCGCCCTTATAGGAAAAGTCCGGGTGCTTTTCTATAAACCTGTCAAGCAGGGGAACAAGGTCATAGTCGCCCGTCGTCACGCTGCCGTCCTTATTTTTGTATTCGCAGGTGGGTCTCCCGTCGTCCCCCACCACGAGCCTTGTCGCAAACCCATCGCCCGTCATGTACTCGTAATAGCACACATCGTCCTGAGACATCACGAATGGAATTCTCCCTTCGGGGAGCATAAGCTTTTTCGCCGTCATCTTCCCCGTTTCATCGATTTCCGCCATATCGTGAAGGCTTATCAGAATGTACCCGCGGTCATACATTTCCTCAAGTATCTTATTAAACTCGTCAACCGTCGTCATGTACTGGTTATAGCCGGCTTCCTTATAGTCGCCGTCAAATGAGAGTGACGGGTCGACAATAAGCGTATGAAAGAAAATGTGCGTCACGTTCTTAATATCGGGGTATTCGACCAAGGTCTTTTTCCCCTCTGAGTATTTTTCATATGCGCCGGAAAGCTCCTCGTCCGCCTCATAGCCCCCGTATGCCGCGATTTTTTCCATCGCCGCGTCATAGTCAAAGCCTTCAGCCAGTTTTTCGGCTTCCGTGAGTACAAGCGCACGCGCCGCTTCTGCCGCGGCTTTAGCCTCCTTCTCCGCTCTCGACTTATTCACCATTGAGCGGATGAGCGCAAACACCCCGTACACGATAAGCGCGGCTATTATAAAGAGTATTCCTAAGACAACGGCGGCGTCTCTTCTTTTTTTGCGCCGTCTTTTCCTTTTTTTAATTTCAAGTTCTCTGTCTTCCATTTCGCCCCTCCGCTTTTATTTCTATTCTATGATTCTTTTTCCGTCCTTCGCGCCGTAGGTCAGAATTTCAACCGGCTCAGTCTTACCATATTCATGCTTAACATAAGTTATGCTTTCATCGCCCTTTTTAAATTGAAGCTCGTAAACATACCTTGTTCCGTCTTCAACCTTTTCGCGGGTGCCGATCCACATCGGATAATCCGCAAGCTCCTTTTTTTCCAAAAGCGCGTTTGAGACTTCACTGCTTACGCCTTCGTCGGTAAGCAGCGGATGTTCAAAGTCGCCGTATTCGCCGACTTCAGAGTCCTCTCTGCCGATGGATTTAAGATAGCTCTTTACATAGTTTTTCTCCTGACCCAAAAGCTGACTGTAGCCAAGATCGTCATACTTTTTGGAGAACGATTCAAGCTTGCCGTAGCGGTCTTTGAATATCTCGCGGAGCGACGGCTCATAGTATGCTCCGTCCTCGGGCATTTCAAAGCCCGTCACAGTCATGTTTTTGTCGAACGTGACCTTCACGGGAGCCGCACCCAAACCGGAGACCTTGATAAAGTTTCCGTCCTCAAATCCGTACTCTCCGTAGCTTACCACGGCGTAAACGACCGTGTCATCGCCCGATTTTTCGGTGTCGATTATAATATGCCCCTCGGCGCGGCACTCGCCCCCCAAATACCCGCCTTCATTATATGAGAGCACCGCCTCGCCCATCGCATCGGACACGCTCTTGTTTTTCTCCGCACCGGAAACGATGACATTCGTCGGTCCGTCGCTTCCGCCGATCACGGCAACATTTTTCGTGCATGCTGAAAGCGATGCGGCAAGCGTCAAAGTTCCTATTAAAGCGAGTGTTTTATTAAGGTAATTTTTTGTCATACCATATTCCTCCTTACCTTCATTATAGCATTTTGGTTACCGTTGTCAACGGGCTTTTGGCAAAATTTAAACATTTAATTATCGGGCAATAAAAAAGCAATAAACGTAATATTTTAAATTTCTGTGTCATTTGTTAAAATAAAAATTTAAAAAACCACTTGACAAATGCGAAAGCTTGTTATATAATAGATGAGTAATCGGCCTTATCGTCTAGTGGCCTAGGACGGAGCCCTCTCACGGCTCAAACTGGGGTTCGACTCCCCATAAGGTCACCATATCGGAACAAGCCAGTGCTTGTTCCGATTTTTTTATGTAAAAAATCTTTGCAAGCGTTTCATGCGAAACCGAAACGCTTTTTTCATTGCTTTTCCGGAAAGTTTATCGGAGGTCGACCTTAACAAGTCTGTCAACCAGATAGAACTCTTCGACACCGGCGTTGCCATTCTCGCCGGCATGATGATAATTCCCGCGGTATTCGTTTTCTCCGGAACCGAAGGCATGGGCGCGGGAACAAGCCTTATGTTTATATCGCTTCCGAAGGTATTTGCCGCAATGGGAACTGCCGGAATCTTTGTCGGAATACTTTTCTTTGTCGCCGCGATTTTCGCGACATTAACAAGCTGCATATCCGTGCTTGAGTCTATCGTTGCAAACCGCATGGAAATCTTCCGTTCAAGCCGAAAAAAGACCGTTCTGATCCTCTCGGCAATCTATCTTGCCGCGTCCGCAGTAATTGCTTTGGGATACAGCATATTCTATTTTGAAGTGAAGCTTCCCAACGGCTCGACGGGGCAGCTTTTGGACATTGGCGACTACATCAGCAACAGCGTTATGATGCCGTTTATTGCGCTGCTTTCGACGGTTTTGATAGGCTGGGTGGCAGGACCCGAATTCGTGACGGACGAAATGGAGGGAAACGGCGAAAAGTTCGGAAGGAAAAAGCTCTACCGCGTTATGATCCGCTACATTGCACCTGTTTTGATGCTCATTTTATTTCCGGAGTCAACCGGACTTCTTTCAAAGCAGGTCGGAATATTTGAATAATAAAAAGGGACTGAAAAATGAATTTTTCAGTCCCTTTTTTATTTACGGCACCGATGCCCTAATTTGCTTACACTTATTCACTATTCCCTATTACTTATTACCTTACAAAAATCGGCAAATATAAGGAACAATGAAAAAGTGAATAGTGAAGATGTAAAAAGTAATAAGTGAAAAGCGCCGAAGGCGCAAATCCGCAAAAAGGTGGTAGTGACAAAAAGCCGTTCGTGAGTGCGTTTACAAACGAATAGGCTCTTTAGGAGCGTGCCTTTTTGCGAAAAGGAGGAACTCACGGAGCTTGCGGAAGATTTTTTTAAAATAAAAAAATCGGAACAAGCATAACTTGTTCCGACGTGGTATGCCCGATGCGATTCTGACTGCGGACTTTTCGTCCGCAGCTAACTCGCTAACGCTCGTCACGACAAGTTCGAATCGTACGATTAAACCCACCAAAAAACAGGGGGTGTGCCTCACGGCACATCCCCCTGTTTTTTGGTATGCCCGATGCGATTCGAACGCACGACACATGGCGTCGGAGGCCATTGCTCTATCCGGCTGAGCTACGGGCACATATTATGCGCACCTTCCGGCGCGCTTTTTATAGTATATCACATTTTCTCCCTTTTGTAAACAAAAATTATTGCACTGCTTCGTAAAAAAACTCGCGCCCGTCCGAAAGCAAAATCCTGTAAGCCGGAATCGCTCCCGTTTCGGAAAAGCGTTCGTCCGGCGCTGCCGTGCACATATACCCCGGGGTAATACCAATAATCTCGCAGTTTACCGCACCGTCCGAAACAAGGCGCGGAAGAACGCTTGTCACATGCAGTATCTCCTCATTTTTTCCGCTCCCGCCCTCGACATACAAAAGCATGCCGCTGGCAGTCGTGTTTTCACCGTCGCACGTAACCGTGACACCGCTTTCGAAAAGCTCATATCCCGAATACACGGTTCTGAAAAGGTACGACCCCATATACTCTGTCTGAACTGTGCCCGAAAGGTCAAGCCCGTTATCCGAAAGCCATGAACGTGCCTCGGAAAGCGAACCGATCTTTTTATTTTCCTTTATCGTAAAGCTGTTATCCGAAAGCTCAACCTCTTTCCCGGGCTTGTAGAACCTGTTCCCGTCCTTGATATAGCCCGTTCCGAGAATCTTGCCGATAAAGCCCGCCTCATCCGCCATCGGATTTTTCGCGGTCACCTGCGATATCTTTGGAACCGTCCGCCCCAAAAGCGACGGGGAAACGGTTATCGACCTGTCCGCCAAAAGCGACACGGTATTTTCAATGACCTCCTCCGACACCTTGCTTTTTCCGCGGTGGAGCGCAATGTCCCAGCCGGCGAGAAAAAGGTCAATCGCCAGAAAAAGGCATATTAACACTGTTTTTATCTTCGGCCAGTTCATCCTTTGCCTCCTTTTTGTCAGTTCCTTATAATGATACGTCCGCCGTCGGCATAGCCAGTCCACACGGGGCTTACAATTCCGCTCTTCCCGTCCTCGGCGTACGACATGAAGATATCCGCGACGTGTATGGGCTCGGTGCTCTCCGAGTACATCAGCGCAATTTTGTCTATCGCCTCATAGACCGTCATCATATCAACATCGTTGCCCGTTTCCTCATACTCGCGGACAAGCATTTTAAACTTCGTGATATATCCGCCCCTGACCGTGATTTCAATGGCATGCTCCATTTTTTCCGTGCCGAGCGATATATCCGCCGTTACCGGAGTTCCCGAAAAGTAATAGTCAAACACAAAGGTCATAACTCCGGACGGCTCATACAAAAGGTCTCCCGAAACATTGACCTTAAAGTCCGCCCCGGATGACGAAGAATACACGTCCCCCGCGAACCTTATGGCACTGTTTAAGGACTCATAGAGCGACCCGTCTCCCGAAAGTAAAATACCGTGCTCCGGATCCGTCGCCTCATATTCTATGATTCCGTTTTTGTATATTTTAAGCATCGAGTCGTTCTCAAGATAAACCCTTGTCCCCTCGCCGTCAACATAACGGTGAATCGACTCCGGGTTGTAGCCGAACCGCTCGATTGCTCTCTCAGCCGCGCCGGAATCTGCGCCAAGCGGGTTGTGACCTGTAATCTCCGGGCGCTTATTTGTCGCGGTGGACGCCGAATCAAGCACCAAAAACGAATCTAACACCGTTTTCATTTTAACCGCTTCGTTCCCGTCCGCAATATCTAAGTTCATCTCCAGAGCAAGCATGCAGTTATGCTCGGGATCGACATTTGCAACATAGCTCGTAAAAGAAGAAATAAGCCTGTCGGTTCCGCCGTACGAAAGCTCGTAGCGGTATACTCCGGTTCCCTCATAATCGACCGCCAGAAGCTCTAAGCTCTCGCTCCCGGTCGGGAGAATGAAAAAGTCCCTCACCGCCGAAACTCCGGAAAGGCTCTCCGAATCCGAAACACCCATCAAACGCCCGAAAAGCTGGGGCGTGGACGCAACGGGATAGCTGACATAGGCATACATTACCTGTTCGTTTAACATCTGCCTTAAATTTTCCCTTGTTAAGAGCGACTGCTCGCTGACCGGTATCTCGCCGGACATGAACCCGTTTATAAGCGTGCCGATATCCGAATAAACATCATCAAACGCCTTGTCGCTGTTGTAAAAAACGCTGCTTTTGCCGTTTCCGTCCGCGATAACGATCTTTCTTGCCTTTTTTAAATTTTCAAGAGGTTCGGAATACATTTCGCCGAAAAAGTTCCTTATTATCGGCAGAGTCTTAAAATTAGCAAAAAGGCTATAGCCTTCCGGCCATAGCCTCTCTTCCACCCATGTAACCGAAGTAAGACCGACGCTGCACAAAACCAGCAGTATCAAAATAAAACTCTTAATTCGTTCTTTCACTTTTTTTCTCCCGCCGATTAACGGCTCCATCCGTTAATCAGGCTTTTTATGCTGCTGAACCAGCCCTGCGATACGAGGTTTATCTTAAAGAACACCCTCTGCACTCTCGTGCGGTCGCTCGTGACTGCCTGAACAGCCAGATTATTATCGCCGTTTGAAAGCTGAACGTTGAAACAGAACAGTCCGCTTGCACCAACCGTGGTCGAAAGCGCCTTGCCCTCAGAATCCGTTATCGGATAATAAAGGTCATCGGCAGCATCATATGTAAGCATAGTAACGGTGCAGTAGGGATCTGCAACGCCGGAAACCGGATAAACGCTCTTATTGGACTGCGACTGAGCGTTCTCGGGCTTTTTAATGACCAGAATGTTAGCGGCGTTTCCTACATCCTTATACGAAACGCCCGCTGCAAGGCAGACTGCCGACATTGACATGAGCATTAAAACCACCAGTATGACTGCAAATATTTTTTTCAAAAGCCGGCACCTCCTTTTTTATTCAAGAACCTTTCTTCGTCCTTATGGATTCATTATACCACGCCATTGTTACAGGACTGTTACAACGGTATTATTTTTACCTAACATTGTCGGATGTAATTTTTTCCTCCTCCGGCACTGTTTTCATCTTGATGGGAAGGGTGACGGTGACTGTAGTTCCCTTCCCCTCCTCGCTCTCGATTCCGATGCTTCCGCCGTGTGCGTCCACAATTTCCTTTGCTATGGCAAGACCGAGACCGGTTCCTCCCGCCGAGCGGCTTCTTGCCTTATCGACTCTGTAAAATCTCTCGAAAATGTGCGGAATATCCGCCTTCGGGATTCCGATTCCGTTGTCCTTTACTTTAATATATGCATTGTTTTCGTCGGAGAAACCAAAAACCTCCACTTTTCCGCCTTCGGGAGTGTATTTTACCGCGTTTCCGATGATGTTGACGATGACCTGCTCAATTCGTCCGCGGTCGCCGGTTATAAAAGGCGCCTCAACATTAATATGCTCCTCTATCGTCTGCAAACGTTTCTTTGCCTCAACTCCCATTCTCTCGCACGCCAAACGCAGCAGTGCGGCAAGGTCAAAGGGGGCCTTTCTCATGTCGTCATTTCCGTTATCAAGCCTCGAAAGCGCCAAAAGGTCGGCTATAAGCCTTGTCATGCGGTCCGTTTCGCCGTCTATTACCGAAAGGAAATTTTCCTCCGTTTCGTCATGCTCGCGGTAATCCATGAGCGTTTCGGTATAGCTTTTGATAACCGTTATCGGAGTGCGCAGCTCATGCGAAACATTCGCGACAAATTCGCGGCGCGCGTTCTCCAGCTTCTGCTGCTTGGTATAGTCCTGGAAAACGGAAACCACACCGGTCACCTTCTCCTCGCTCTCAATCGGCGCAAGATAGACCATGAAATGCCTGCCTGAATAGTCGATCGCCATCTCCGCCGGCTCCTTTGCCATGTATAAAAACTGTCCCATGTTTATGTTTGTTTTAAGCTTTTTGAAAAACTCGTCAAAGCTTCCGACGGACTCCTCCGTGATATCCAAAAGCCGCATAGCTGCGGGATTTATGTGGATGAGCTTCCCGTCCGAATTAAACGCGACAACTCCGTCCGTCATATACGAGAGCACCGTTTCGATCTTGTTCTTTTCCGACGCCATCTCGTTCATCGTGAAATTAAGCTCCTCAGCCATGTGGTTAAACGCCTTGGTAAGGCTTCCTATCTCATCCTCGCCGGAGACCTTTATCTTATCCGTGAAATTGCCCTTCGCCATGTGCGACGCGGAGTTTTCCAGGCGGATAAGCGGTCTTATAAGCGTTTTTGAAAGGACAAAGCCGAGCAAAACCGAAATGCCGAGTCCGATCAAAAGCGCCAGAAAAATATTTTTTAAAATACTTTTCATAACCTCGTACATCTCAACCTTGGAGTCGCGCACATATATTATATAGCTCACGCGCCCGCCGGTCTTTACCGGCATCGCAAAGTCCATATAGTCCGCCGTTTCGTCCGTTTCGCTTCCGGTCTTTCCGGAAAGAGCGGCGATGATGTTCGCCGTGATGCTCAGATTCTCCGGCATTTTCCCGGACAGCGAATAAAGGCATGACGCATCCTCCCCCGAGAGGACATATGCCTCGCGGTAGGAGTCTATTCCCATGCGCACGCTGAAGGCGGAAAGCACCTTTGTCATATCTAAAAAGGAGCTTGACGCCGCGCCTTCAAGCTGGCTCACCATAGAATCAGTGAATGTGTTTTTTGTCATATCCTCGGCGAACTGGCGGTTGTAATATTTGGATATGCCCCACGAGGAAAACACCCCGACAAAGGTCATAACGCTGACGGTCAGAAGGATAAAAAGCGTCAATATCCTCCATTGAATACTCTTAAACATGGCAGTACGCTTCCTATACTTATGCTTTGAAGAAATAATATCCGACTCCGCGGCGTGTCATGATATACTTAGGCTCGCCGGGATTGTCCTCTATCTTGTCGCGCAGACGGCTTATCGTAACGTCGACCGTTCTGTCGTCGCCGACGTATTCATAGCCCCACACCTCTCTTAATATGGTGTCGCGCGTGCATATTCTGTTCGGCTTTTCCGCCAGATACTTAACAAGCTCAAATTCGCGCAAGGTAAGCTCGATGGGCTTTCCGTTCTTTTTAAGCTCGTAGCGCTCCGTATTTATCGAAATCTCGCCGATGTTTATATCTCCGCCGGACGGTTCTTTTTCCTCGCTCTGCGAAACGGTCCTTCTTAAGTTCGCTTTAACGCGCGCCATAAGCTCCCTCACGGAAAACGGCTTTGTCACATAGTCGTCCGCCCCGAGCTCAAGCCCTAAGATCTTGTCTATCTCCTCGCTTCGCGCCGTCAGCATGACTATCGGGACCTCGCTCTTCTGGCGGATTTTTTTGCAGACCTCAAATCCGTCCATCCTCGGGAGCATCACGTCCAGAAGCACCAGGTCGATGTCCTTGGAGAGCGCTTTATCAAGCCCCTCCTCACCGTCCATAGCGGTCGACACCTTATAGCCCCCGCGTTCAAGGTTCACCTTTAAAATATCAACGATGCTCTTTTCATCATCGACAACCAAAACATGTTTTTTATCCATCTATGTATCCCTCCAGACAAAAATTAATATCCGGTCTCTTCGTCTATTATAATTACCTTTATCCTGTCTTTTATTCTCTGCTGCCCGGTTACGGTGTAGTTTGCGCATATCCTGTCGGGAGAAGCGCATCCCTTTGTCATGGCGTCCGCCGTTCTTTCCTTATCCATGCACTCCCCCGCGGCGGCGCAGTAGGTCTTGCACGAAAGCCTTTTTGCGTTCTTCGGCGCGGCTATGGTCTTCATTCTCATGACCGCCTCCGAAAGGTCCTTAACGATTTTGTTTTTTCCCGCAACGACGATGACCGAGGCGGGGCCGAAAAGAAGCGCCGCAACGCGGTTTGAGTTCCCGTCCACATTATAAAGCTCGCCGGACTCGGTAAGCGCGTTCGTGCTCATCAAATACGCGTCGGCAAAAAAGCACTGCCTGTAAATATCATTTATTTCATCGCGCGAAAGACCTTCTTTGTATCTGTCCAGAAAATCGTAGTCCCCGCTTCTTAAAAGGTCGATGATTCCGCATTCAAAAAGAGTCATCGAGCCGCCGACCCCGACCTTCGCTCCTTTTAGCAAAAGTTCTTTCACCTTCTCTTTTGCCTCTTCTTTCGTTTTCACATAAAAAGGCATTATATTGTTCTTTTTTAAATTTTCCATTGTTTTTTCAATGTTCATAAAAGCGCCTCCCATGCTTCGTTTACCGTTTTTTTGATATCCGCGGTAAAGTGATTTTCCTCTTTTTCCAATAAAAGCAGAAATTCAATGTTCCCGTTCTGCCCCGTGACCGGGGAATATGTGAGCCCGGCGGGGTAAAACCCGACGCCGCGCGAAAACTCCAGAATACTCTCAATCACGTTTTCATGCACCTTTTTGTCCTTCACAACGCCTTTTTTGCCGATGAAAGCGCGCCCGGCCTCAAACTGCGGCTTTATGAGGCAAACGCCCCTTGCCGCACCGTCCGTCAGGCTGTAAAGCGGCTCCAGCACCTGCTTTAACGAGATGAATGACACATCGCACGTGAAAAACGAGCACTTTTCGTCTGTCGAAAGCTTCCTTATGTCCGTGCCCTCTAAGTTTACCACCCGTCCGTCATTTTTCAGTTTTTCGGCAAGCTGACCGTGTCCCACGTCCGCCGCGTACACCTTTGCCGCGCCGGAGAGGAGCATGTATTCGGTGAATCCGCCGGTGCCGGCGCCCGCGTCAATGCAAATCTTTCCCGAAACGTCAAGATTAAAAAAGCCGAACGCTTTTTCAATCTTCTTTGCTCCGCGCCCCACGAACATATCGCCTTCCGCCGAGACGCACTCATCCGTTATGTCCGTGCTCGGCTTTCTGCACTCTTTGCCGTTAACGGTCACCTTTCCCGATAGAATCATTTCCTTTGCCCGGTCGCGCCCGGTGGCAAGGTTGTTTAAAACCATGTACTGATCAAGCCTCATTTTTACCTCCGCAAAGGGACGCGATTTTCTTCGCAACGGATTCTTTATCCAGCCCGTAGCGCGACATGAGCGCCCCGGTCTGTCCGTGCTCGATAAATTTTTCCGGGAACGCCGCGATCTCACCTTTGCACTTTAAGCGCGAGAATATGAGCTCGCCCACGCCCCCGCGCGATATATTAGCCTCTAAAGTCAACAAAACCCCCGTTTTCTCAACCGACTTTCCGATTGTTTCAAAATCGACCGGATACAGAGTGGAAAGCTCTATGACTTCAACGCTGAATCCGGACTTTTCAGCCGCGTCAAGCGCCGTTTTTATCATCATTCCTTCGGATACCAGTGTAATATCCGTTCCCTCCTTTATGACCTTTGCGCGTCCGAATTCAAAGTGCGGAACGCTCGCAAGCTTTTCCTTGCCCTTGGGATAGCGGATCGCAATCGGACCGTTATGGCGGTTTACGGCATAATCTGTCATCTCGGCAAGCTCATCGTACGTCGCCGGAGATAAGACCGCAACCCCCGGAATGTTCCCGAGGTACGAAAGGTCGTATATTCCCTGATGCGTTGTCCCGTCATTTCCGGGAAGCCCCGCCCTGTCAAGGCACAGGACCACATGAAGGTTATTTATCGCCGCATCATGCAGAATCTGGTCGTACGCCCTCTGCATAAAGGTCGAATACGTTAAAACTACCGGAACCATGCCCTCGCGCGCGAGCCCTGAGGCAAACGTCACCGCATGCTCCTCGGCAATTCCGCAGTCAAAAAATCTGTCGGGATAAGTCTCGGCAAACCCCGAGAGCCCGCATCCCTTCGTCATCGCCGGACAGACCGCAACAATTTTTTCGTTTTTTTGCGCAAGCAGGGAAAGCTCCATGCCCATAGCGTCCGAAAAATCGCCCTTTAAGCTGTGCGTCGTCCCGTTATCCACCTCGAATGAGGAAACGCCGTGAAATCTTGAAGGCTGGCGCTCTGCAAAATCATAGCCCTTGCCTTTGACCGTTTTTACGTGTATCATGATAGGTCCGCCCGCCGCCTTCGCGCGCAGAATATAGTGCTCAAGCTGCTTAAGGTCGTGCCCGTCCGCCGGTCCGAAATACTTAATGCCGAAGCTTTCGGCAAAAACTCCCGGGAGCATCATGAATTTCATGCGGTCGCGCAGATGCCTTAAAAATTTCTCCGCCGACGAGCCGGTTTTTGAAAGCTTTGACAAAACGCCCTTAACGTCCGACTTCGCGCGCGAATAGCCCCTGCTCGTTCTCACGCGCATTAAGATATCCGAAAGCGCACCGACATTTTTTGAAATGGACATTCCGTTGTCGTTTAATATTATAATAAGATTCTTTTTCGTGTTTCCGATGTTGTTTAACGCCTCATAGCAAAGACCGCCGGTCATAGCCCCATCGCCTATCACGGCAACGGCATATCCCGGCTCATTTTTAACCATTTTCGCCGTGGCGATCCCGTCCGCCAGAGAAAGCGACGTGCCGGAGTGACCCGTATCGAAAAGGTCCGCCTCGCTCTCCTCTCTCCTCGGAAAGCCCGAAAGCCCGTCCGTCATGCGAAGCGTATCGAACTTTTCCATACGCCCGGTTAAAATCTTGTGAACGTAGCTCTGATGCCCGACGTCGAAGATAAGTCTGTCGTCCCCGGAAAAATCAAAGCATCTGTGAAGCATCAGCGTCAGCTCCACCACGCCGAGGTTTGAAGCAAGATGTCCTCCCGTTTTCGAAACGGACTCGATCAAAAAGGTGCGGATTTCTTCCGACAGCGCGGCAAGCTCATCATAATCCATATTCAAAAGGCCGGAGTGCGAAATATTTTCATTTAACACAGTTCTTTTTTCCAATTTCACTCCTCCTTAGTATGCTTATTCTATTTTATTTTACCACACAACATAAAAAAAGTAAATATTTTTTAAAGAGAAAAAAGCGTCGTGCGACGCTTTTTATCTCTTATAAGGAGTTTGATAGGTTATTCTAAAAATAATACCGTTTTTCCCTGTTTTAAGGTTTCCTTAAGATCGATGATCCTCTGATTGGCGGAGCCGCGGAATTTTAAGGTGATACTGTAAAGCTCCTTTTTAAACTCCCCGTCCACCAAAACATCAATAAGCTCCAAAAGCCCGTCCGTCACATCCGTATGTGCGCGCCCTTTTAATATCTCCTCCAAGGTATAGCCCGAATAGCACCAGATGTTTTTATCGGGATATTTTTCCTTCACCCTTATCAGAAAGGGATAAAGTGCCTCCTGGTTGACCTTTTCCATCGGCTCGCCGCCGAGCAGCGTGAGCCCCTTTATGTAGTCCGGAGCAAGGAGCTCTATGATTTCGTCCTCCGTCTCCTTCGTGAAGGGCTTTCCCGATGTAAAGCTCCATGTCTCCTCGTTAAAGCACCCATCGCAGTGATGCGTGCAGCCGGAGACAAAGAGCGTCACCCGGACTCCGAGCCCGTTTGCAATGTCATAATTTTTAATAGCAGAATAATTCATGGCTTAAAGATGCAGGACCCTTTCCTTGATCTCCTGGGTTCTTCCTTGATTCCAGAACTGAGAGCCGATATAGCCGCAGGTCCTTCTTGCGACATTCATCTTCGCCTGGTCGCGGTTTCCGCAGTTGGGGCACTCCCAGACGAGCTTTGAATCAACGTCCTTTATCATTATCTCCCCGTCATATCCGCAGATCTGGCAGTAGTCGGACTTTGTGTTAAGCTCGGCATACATTATGTTGTTATAGATAAACTTCATGACCTCAAGCACCGCGTCGATATTGTCCTGCATATTCGGAACCTCAACGTAGCTTATCGCTCCGCCGGGCGAAAGCGCCTGGAACTTCGCTTCAAGCGCAAGCTTGGAAAAAGCGTCAATATTTTCGGTAACGTGAACGTGATAGGAATTTGTGATGTAGTTTTTATCGGTAACGCCCTTTATCTTGCCGAAACGCTTCTGCAAGCACTTCGCGAACTTATAGGTTGTGGATTCAAGCGGTGTGCCGTAGATTGAATAGTCAATATTCTCCTCGGCTTTCCACTTTTTGCACGCCTCGTTCATTTTCTCAAGGACTCTCAAGCCGAACTTTTCGCCCTCTTCCTCCGTGAGCTTTTTGCCGGTAACCTCATAAACGCACTCCCAGAGACCCGCAAAGCCCAGAGAGATGGTGGAATATCCGCCGTGCAAAAGCTCCGTTATCGGCGCGCCCTTGGGAAGGCGGGCAATAGCGCCGTACTGCCACAATATCGGCGCAGCATCGGAAAGCGTGCCTTCAAGCCTCTCATGGCGGCACTTTAACGCCTTATGGCAAAGCTCCAGCCTCTCATCAAGCACCTGCCAGAAGCGCTCCTCGTTTTTAGCTTCCTTGCACGCCGTGCATGCAACGTCAACAAGGTTCAAGGTTACAACGCCCTGGTTGAAACGCCCGTAATACTTGGGCTTTCCGTCCTTATCGACATACGGAGTCAGAAAGCTTCTGCAGCCCATGCAGGGATAGCAGTTTCCGTTTCCGTTTTTATCCTTCTTAAGCTCGAACATGATCTTTTCGGAGATATAGTCGGGCACCATTCTTTTAGCCGTGCACTTCGCGGCAAGCTCGGTAAGATACCAGTAGGGCGAATCCTCAGAGATATTATCGTCCTCCAAAACATAAATAAGCTTGGGGAACGCGGGCGTAACGTACACTCCCGCCTCGTTCTTAACGCCCTTGTGGCGCTGCTTTAAAACTTCTTCGATAATAAGCGCAAGGTCGTGCTTCAAAACCGGGTCCTTCGCTTCGTTAAGGTACATGAACACCGTGACGAAGGGCGCCTGACCGTTTGTGGTCAAAAGCGTTACGACCTGGTACTGGATCGTCTGTACTCCGCGCTTTATCTCGTCAAGAAGCCTTGTCTCAACTATTTTATCGACCTTGTCCTCGGGAACAATCGCGCCGGAATCCTCAATCTCGGCAAGCACCTGCTTTTTTATCTTCTCGCGCGAGATCTGAACGAACGGAGCAAGATGCGTTAAGCTGATGCTCTGCCCGCCGTACTGGTTCGACGCGACCTGCGCGATGATCTGTGTCGCAATATTGCACGCGGTGGAAAAGCTGTGCGGCTTTTCAATCATTGTGCCGGAAATGACGGTGCCGTTCTGGAGCATGTCCTCCAAATTGACAAGGTCGCAGTTATGCATGTGCTGAGCGAAATAGTCCGCGTCATGAAAATGAATTATGCCGCTCTCGTGCGCCTCGACAACATCGTTCGGAAGGAGTATTCTCTTTGTCAGATCCTTGCTGACCTCGCCCGCCATGTAGTCGCGCTGAACACTGTTGACCGTGGGGTTTTTATTGGAATTTTCCTGCTTGACTTCCTCGTTGTTGCACTCGATAAGCGTCAATATCTGATTATCCGTCGTATTCGCCACGCGCGCCAGATTTCTCGTGAAGCGGTATCTTATATAGCGCTTTGCGGTTTCGGGAGCGCCCTGTAATATAATATGGGTCTCCACAAGCTCCTGAACCTCTTCGACCGACATTGCTCTTCCGATATCCTTACAGTAATCCTCGATAACAAGAGAGATATAGTCAATCTGCCTGTCAGTCAGCTCTCTTGCTCCGGAGGTTGCCTGGTTCGCGCCCTCGATCGCCTTTTTGATTTTCAGTCTGTCAAATTCTTCTTCCGAGCCGTTTCTTTTAATAATTTTCATATTTTTACTCCCCTCAAAACCCTTTTTCTTCGTGCTTCATTATTATATACTATGACTTTCACAATGTAAAACAAATATTGTTGCAATTGCAACAATATTGTGATATAATTCAATATATAGTATATTTTATCAATAGCACAATCTATATATAGGGGTGTAGCATAATGCTTAAAACAACGGTATTTTCGGGTATTCCGCGGTCGGACATAAAAAAATTCTCCGATTGTATGTCGGGTGAGATCAACTACTATATGCAGGGGGAAAAAATATTTTCGTCAGACTCCGAGCGCATTTTAAAGGTTCTTGTTCCGGAAGATGGGCTTGTCCGCGCCGAATACTATTCGGGCGAAAAGCTTTATAAGACCGAGATATTAAAAAAGGGGGACGCGTTCGGCGAGCTTTTCTTTCTCCCGCCCAAAGGACACAGGATCGATTTTTTCTCCGAAACGGATTCATCGGTGCTCTTCTTTGACTTTGCCCGGCTTCTGCACCCATGCGAAAAATCATGCTATTACCACACCGCGGTGCTTGCCAATCTTTTTAAAATGAGCGCCGAGCGCATGAGCGGAAAAACCCTTCATTTATCAATCCTTAAGGAAAAAACCTCAAAAGAAAAGATTCTTTCGTTTTTGGAGCACGAAAGAATCGTAAATGAATCGGACAGCTTTGAGATAGACAAAACCCGCGAGGAGCTTTCTGACTACCTCTGCCTTGAGCGGAGCGCGCTTTCAAGAAGCATATCCCTTTTAAATAAGGAGGGTGCCTTAAAATCAAAAGGAAGGCGGTTTGTTCTTCCGCCCTCCTCAAAATAACTATTCACACGCTTTTTTGATTACCGAAACCGCTTTTTTCAAAAGGTCAAAGGGAATGTTCAATGCCGGAAGCAGGCGCACCCTTTCCTTCGCCTTAATGGCGATGACTCCGTGCTCGCGGCAGAGGGCAATCACCTCGTCCGCGCTTTTTTCCGTTTTGATTCCGAGCATAAGCCCGAGCCCGGAAACGCTTACAACGCCCTTCGCGCCGGAAAGCTCAGACTTTATATAATCTCCCTTTTCGGCAACCTCTGCCATAAATTCATCCGTAAGCCTTTTTACGACCGAAAGCGCTCCGGACGCGCACACCGGGTTGCCGCCGAAGGTGGATCCGTGCGTTCCTTTAGTTAAGTGCGAGGCAACGCGCTCCGTCATTATCGTTGCGCCGATGGGAAGCCCGCCGCCCAAGCCTTTCGCGGTGGAAACGATGTCGGTCTCTACGTTATAATGCATATAGCCGTAAAGCTTTCCCGTGCGTCCGTTTCCCGTCTGCACCTCGTCGGCAATAAGTAAAATTCCGTTTTCCTTTGCAAACTCCGCAGTCTTTTTAAGAAAGTCATAAGAGAGCGGCATCACTCCGCCCTCACCCTGAACGGGTTCAAACATTATTGCGGCGCATTTGTTTTCTTTTGCAAGCTTTGCCACTGAGTCAAAGCTATCCGCCTCGGCGTACAAAAACCCTTCCGTAAGCGGTGTGAAATAGTTATGGAACACATCCTGCCCCGTTGCGGCAAGCGTTGTCACCGTCCGCCCGTGAAAACTGTTTTTGAGCGTGATTATGTTGTAATATTCTTTCCCCTTTTCCTCCTCGGCGCATTTTCTCGCCGCCTTTATTGCGCACTCGTTCGCCTCAGCTCCCGAGTTTGAGAAAAAGACCTTGCCCATATGAGTCCTTTTTACAAGCTCCTCCGCCAGCAAAACACAGGGCTCGGAGTAAAAAAGGTTTGACGTGTGGGGAAGCTTTTTCGCCTGCTCCGTCACGGCTTTCACCCACTCGTCATCCCCGTAACCGAAGCTTGCGACCGCGATGCCGGACGCCATGTCGATAAATTCTTTCCCGTTCTCATCGTACAAAAGCGAGCCTTTGCCCTCTTTAAGCACCACTGGAAAGCGGCCGTACGTGCCGGCGATATATTCCGAATCTTTTTTTATAACATCTTCCATAACATCACCTGTCTATAAACATCGTTCCGATACCTTCGTTTGTCAGCATTTCTATAAGAATCGAGTGAGGTATCCTTCCGTCAATAATAAACACTCTGCGAACGCCCCATTTTATGGCGTTGATGCAGCATTCCGCCTTGGGAATCATCCCGCCCGAGATGACGCCGCTTCTGATAAGCTCCGGCGCATCGCCTATCTTAATCTCAGAGATAAGAGTAGACTCGTCGTCCTTGTCTTTAAGTATTCCGCATATGTCAGTCATCGAAATAAGGCTCTCCGCGCCGAGCGCGCCGGCTATCTTTGCCGCCGCCGTATCCGCGTTGATGTTGTAAACGTTCCCTTCGCTGTCGCACCCGATGGTCGAAATGACCGGGATATAGCCTTTTTCAAGAACGTCTATGACCGGCTGAACGTTGACCTCCTCCACAGAGCCGACAAAGCCCAGCTTTTCGTCCTTCATTTTCGCCTTTATCATGTGCCCGTCGATTCCCGACAGACCGATGGCTTTTCCGCCCTTTAATTCGATAAGATTAACAAGGCTTTTGTTGACCTTGCCCGCAAGCACCATCTGCACAATGTCCACGGTTTCGGAATCCGTCACGCGCAGCCCGTTTAAAAACTCGCTCTTTTTGCCGACCTTGTCAAGCATTGCCGTTATCTCGGGTCCTCCGCCGTGAACCAAAACGACCTTAACGCCGACAAGCGAAAGCAGAATAATGTCACGCATTACGGAGTCTTTAAGCTTTTCGTTCACCATGGCGTTGCCGCCGTATTTGATTACGACTATCTTGCCCGTGTACTCCTGAATGTAAGGGAGTGCGTGCACAAGCACGGACGCGCGCGTTGCATTTGAAATTTCCACTTAAAACTCCTCCTTATCAGGTTCTGTAGTCGCCGTTTATTTTAACATAATCGTAAGTAAGGTCGCATCCCCACGCGGTCGAGGAGTATGAGCCGGACTTTAAGTCTATCAATATCTCCACCTCGTCGGCAAGGAGTATTTTTTTTGCCTTCTCCTCGGAAAAGTCCACTCCCGCGCCGTCTTTGCAGACCAAGATGCTGCCTTCCTTTGAGGCAAACGAAACGTCTATCTTATCCACATCCACATCCGCCTTACTGTAGCCGATGGCGCAGAGCACCCTGCCCCAGTTCGCGTCCGCCCCGAAAAGCGCCGCCTTGGTGAGCGACGAGCAGATGACGCTTTTTGCCACGGTCTTTGCCGTCTGTAGGTCCTTCGCGCCCGATACCTTACATTCGACAAGCTTCGTCGCACCCTCTCCGTCGGCGGCAATCCTTCTGCAAAGGTTCACGGTTACCGTGTTTAGAGCTTTCATGAATATATCAAAGCTCTCGCCCTCGGATGAGATCATCTCATTTTCCGCCATGCCGTTGGCAAGCACCGCTACCATGTCGTTGGTCGAAGTGTCCCCGTCCACGCTCACCATGTTGAATGTTTCCGAAACGTCGGTCGAAAGCGCTTTTTTAAGCATTTCGGGGGTTATCGCGCAGTCGGTGGTGATAAAGCAGAGCATCGTCGCCATGTCCGGGTGTATCATTCCCGAGCCCTTGGCGATTCCGCCGATCCGGCACTCCTTGCCGCCTATGAAAAACTTAACGGCAATTTCTTTTAAGCGCGTGTCGGTCGTCATAATGCCCTCCGCCGCCTCGCGCGAATTTTTGCCGAGCGCTTCTTTAAGCATCGGTATCCCATTCTTTATCGGGTCAATCGTCATTTTCTGCCCGATAACGCCGGTGGAAGCGACGATAACGTCCTTCTCATCTATCCCGAGCTCGTCCGCCAAGAGCGCGCAGGTCTCTTTTGCAATCTCCCTTCCGTTGGAATTGCAGGTGTTCGCGTTTCCGCTGTTGCAGATGACTGCCTGAGCGTACCCGTCCATCAGATTCTCGCGCGTTACCCTAAGCGGTGCGCCCTTTACCAGATTTTTTGTATATACCGCAGCTGCCGCCGCCTTTTTTTCGCTGTAGATAAGCGCAAGATCGCGCTTTGACTTGTTTTTCCTGATTCCGCAGTGAACGCCGGACGATAAAAAGCCCTTCGCCGCCGAAACGCCGCCTTCAATTATCTCCATCACTTTTCCTCCTTTACCTTAAGCCCCTCTGTTTCATCTTTCCCCGTAACGATATTTAAGTTTTGAATTGCCGCGCCGGACGCGCCTTTTCCGAGGTTATCGTAAAGCGCGGTCAGAATAATGCGCTCATCGTTTCCCGAAACGCCGATCTTCATTATGTCAAGCCCTGAATACTCGTTCGCGGCAATAAATCCGCCCTCTCCCATGTTTTCGTCAAACATAACGACAGGACCTGTATATTTTTCCTCATATACCTTCTTTATATAATCTAAGGTTTTCTTCTTACCGTCCGCAAAGAGCGGAACCGTTACCTCCATACCGCTGTAGTAAGGAGCAACTATGGGCGAAAACACCGGCGCTTTTAAAAGCCCGGTCACGCCCTTAATTTCGGCTAAGTGCTTGTGACACTGACCGACGCCGTACTGTCTCGGCGAATCAAGGCGGAAATCTCTTCCTTCGCACTCATATTCCGCAATCATCTTTTTCCCGCCGCCGGAATATCCGGTCAGCGAAAAGCAGGATAAGCACTCGTCCTTTTCTGTCACTCCCGCCTCAATCAAAGGATAGATAAGCGCGATAAATCCGCTTGCGTGACAGCCCGGAACCGCGATGCGCTTTGACGATGTTATCTTTTCTCTGTGCCCGCCGGACAGCTCGGGAAACCCGTACGCCCAGCCCGGAGCCGTTCTGTGTGCGGTGGAAGTGTCGATAATAACGGTGTCTTTATTTTCGCAAAGACTTAAAGATTCCCTTGCCGCATCGTCCGGCAGGCAAAAAAACGTGACGTCCGACGAATTTATTGCTTCTTTCCGTGCGGACAGATCCTTTCTCTTTTCCTCGGGCAGCGTGATAAGCGACACGTCCGCCCTCATTTTAAGTCTGTCATATATCTTAAGCCCGGTCGTTCCGGCTTTCCCGTCAACAAACACCTTCATTTTGCCCGGTTTCTCCCTTCCCGCAAGATAATTTAATGTAATTATATGCATAAACACTGCATTTGTCAAGCATTTTCTTTATATTTATGCATATATATGCATTATTTCATGTAATTTTGCATAATACCTGTGCTATTTGCGCCGATAAATTATATCACTTGACAAATCATGCCTTCCGTTTTATCATATTATAAGGGAGGGATTTATTTTGAAAAATAATCTGCGCCGTGAAAAAGCGGCGCTTTTGCTTAATTTTCTGGACGGATCGAAGCGCTTTTTTCTTTTGAGCATCATTTACTCGGCGCTGACGTCGCTTATCGACATGATAAATCCGCAGATAATAAGAGTCGCGGTCGATTCTTTGACCGGCTCTGCCGGAAACTATCCCGAGTTTGTGTCGCGCTTATTAGAGCGCGTCGGCGGGCTTTCTTTCATTGCAAAAAACATTTATATCCCGGCAGCGGGCATTTTGATCACCGCGCTTTTGCAGATCATAATGCAGTATTCGTCGCGCGTATACACGTCAAAGGCTTCCGAAACGCTGGTTAAGTCGATGCGCGACAAGCTTTTCTGCCGCATCGGTCAGCTCCCGTTTTCCTGGCACAGTGAGCACTCGACCGGCGACATTATACAAAGGTGCACGTCCGATATCGAAACGACGAGGAGCTTTTTGTCCGATCAGCTGACATCGGTGTTTAAAACCGTGCTTTTAATTGTACTTTCGGTCTCCTTCATGGCGCCGATGAATCTTCGCTTAACGCTTATTGCGTTTATTCCGACGCCGTTTATCCTGCTTTATTCTTTCTATTTTCACAAAAAGGTCCACGCCGGATTTAAAAAGTGTGACGAGAACGAGGGCAGGCTTTCCGCCATGGCACAGGAGAACCTTTCCGGCGTGCGCGTTATCCGCGCCTTCGCGCTCGAAAGGCAGGAAAGGGAAAAATTCGAAAACCACAACGAGTATTATACCGGGCTGTGGGTCAACATGGCAAAGACCATGTCGCGCTTCTGGAGCGTGTCGGACATTTTGTCCGGCATCCAGGTAATGCTCGTCATCATTTTCGGCGCTTACTATACTGCCGAAGGTGCGATTTCGCCCGGCGGATATGTCGCGTTCATTTCCTACAACTCGCTTTTGGTTTGGCCCATACGCCAGCTCGGAAGGCTGATTTCCGACCTTTCGCGCGCCGGAGTTTCGATTGACAGAATATTTGAAATCATGTCGTCCCCCGTTGAAAAGGAACCTGAAAACGCGCTGACTCCCGATATGCATAAGGATATCGAATTTTCGCACGTCTCTTTCTCGTACGGGGAGTCGTCCGAGATTCTTTCCGACATCAGCTTTAAAATGAAAGCCGGGACAACGCTCGGAATCTTAGGCACGACGGGAAGCGGAAAATCCACGCTCGTTATGCTGCTTGACAAGCTCTATCCCCTTCCCGAGGGCAAAGGAAAAATCACCGTCGGCGGTGTGGATATAAAAGATATCAGCACGCCGTACCTGAGGAAAAACATCGGACTTGTGCTCCAGGAGCCGTTTTTGTTCTCGCAGACAATCAAAGAAAACATCGCTGCCGAAAGCGGAGCTGCCCTTGACGAGGTGCGCTCCTCTGCGCGCGACGCTGCGCTTGACGACACGGTGTTGAGCTTTCAGAAGGGCTACGACACCTTTGTCGGCGAAGGCGGAGTCACCTTATCCGGCGGTCAGAAGCAGCGCACCGCGATTGCAAGAATGTTAGTCAAAAACCCGCCCATAATGATCTTTGACGATTCGCTTTCCGCGGTCGATTTAAAAACTGACGCGCTTATCCGCCGCGCCATAAAGGAAAAGAGCAAAGACTCCTCGGTAATCATCATTTCGCACAGAATAAACACGCTCTCCTCGTCCGACAAGATAATCGTTTTGGAGCACGGGAAAGTTACAGCCGAGGGCACACATTCCGAGCTTATCAAAAAAGAAGGCATTTACAAAAAAATCTATGAAGCGCAGAGCTTAAAGGGGGGAAACGGCGTTGAATAATAACGAAACTCACCTTAAGTTTTTCGGGGTCGGCAAGGTCATTCCCTACCTCGGGCATGTCAAAGGTCAGATCGCCGTAATGCTTACCGCCGCATTTTTGGGAAGCATGGCTGACATTTTGCTCCCGCAGTTTCAGAAGTACGCGCTCGATACCTTTGTCACCGAAAAAGAATTTTCCACGGTCGGAATTTTCACGATAGCATATCTTTTAACGCTCCTTGGCACGGGCGTGGTGAACTACATTTCCTGCTCGCTCGCAACGACCGTTGAAATGCGCATCAACCAGCGCTTCCGAAACATGCTATTTACCCATCTTCAGACCCTGTCGCTTTCATATTACAATCAGAACAGCGTCGGCTACATCCACTCGCGTTTAATGAGCGACACGTCGCGCATCGGCGAGCTTTTCTCCTGGTCGTTATTTGACACTCTGTGGCGCATATTAAACCTTCTGGGGTTTACCGCGGCAATGTTTTACATGAACGCGCACCTTGCGCTGCTTGTGCTTTCGGTGCTTCCGCTCCTTGTGGTCTTATTCGCGCTTTTTCAGACAAGGCTTGTAGGCGTTAACCGCGAAATAAGAGAGTCCAATTCCAGAATCACGGGCAAGTTTAACGAGGCAATCGTCGGCGCGAAAACTATAAAATCGCTCGCTATTGAGCCGGAAATGGCAGAAAGATTTTTCGGCGAGACCGAAACGATGTATAAAAAATCCGTGCACGCGGCGCGCCTTCACGGGCTTTTCTCGGGATTTATGGATTTCGGAGCCTCCGCCGCGATTGCGATAGTTTTATGGAAGGGCGGATATATCGCAAAAAGCGATATCGGCACGTTTTCGGTTTTCATGACCTATGCCGGGAACATGGTGGAGCCTGTGCGCTACCTGGTCAAGGTAATTTTCAGGCTCATCAACTGTCAGGTCAACATTGAGCGTGTGACAAACCTTCTTGAAACAGAGCCGCTTGTTAAGGATTCCGACATTGTCACTGAAAAATACGGCGGAATCTTCGACCCCAAAAAGGAAAACTGGGAGCCGGTCGCGGGCGACATAGAATTTTCCCATGTTTCCTTCACCTATCCCGACGGGGACGAGGAGGTTCTTTCGGACTTTTCGTTAAATATTTCGGAGGGCGCGCACATCGCCATTGTCGGTGAAACGGGCGCCGGAAAGTCCACCTTAGTCAATCTTCTGTGCCGGTTTTACGAGCCCACGAAGGGAAAGATCCTTATCGGCGGGCGCGATCTAAAGGAGCGTTCACTGTTATGGCTTCACTCTCAGATCGGCTATGTGCTCCAGACCCCGCACCTTTTCTCCGGCACGCTCAGAGAAAACCTTCTTTCCGTGAAGCCGGACGCGACGGATGAGGAGCTTTCTGCGGCGCTTTGCTCAGTTAATGCGGATGAGGTCGTCTCCCGTCTGCCGGACGGGCTTGACACTCCCGTCGGCGAAGGCGGAGATATTTTGTCCGTCGGCGAAAAGCAGCTCATATCCTTTGCGCGCGCCGTTTTGTCAGACCCGAGAATTTTGATCTTAGACGAGGCGACCGCCTCGGTCGACACGCTGACCGAGGGAAAGATTCAGTCCGCCATGGAGTCTATCACCAAGGGGCGCACATCGGTCATGATTGCGCACCGTCTTTCGACCGTGAAGGACGCGGACTTGATACTTGCGGTGAAGGACGGTAAGATTGCCGAGATGGGCACACATTCCGAGCTTCTCGAAAAAGGCGGGTACTATAAAGAGCTCTACACCCGCCAGTTTGAAGAGGACATTACAAACGAGATATTAAAATAAACGGTGCAAATTTTGCACCGTTTATTTTATTTCTTTATCCAGTCTGTATAGCCCTCGCCCTTATTTATTCTGTAGGCAAAGGTTTTATCGCCCATGAACCGCTGAAGCGTGATGTTCCCCGTTTTCTTAACTTCAAGAGCTCCCGTCTCACCGAAAAGCGAGCACTCGTAAAGCCCTGTTCTTAACGAATCAAGGTCGCCCCCGGCTTTTCCGGTTCTCTCGTCATTATCGTTTCTGAAATATTTAATCGTTTCATACGGGTCAAAGTCGCCCACGGTTCTGACATTTAAGAATTTGGAGCGGAAAAGCTCCCTGTTTGAAAACTCCAGATTGTCCTCATTGTTGATCTTAAGCCCGGAAACAACATAGCTTCCCGTGTCGTAGTCCGCGTTGAAAATCACTCTCGGGAACTTTTCCCGAAGCTCGGGCGTGTAAACTCCGCCGTTGGTTATCCAGAGCATATCCGATATCGAAACGTTGTAGCGCGGGTCAACAATCTTAAAGCCGTAGCGGTACGTGTCCACCGCGGGCGCGGTGAAAACAATGTCATGACCGCGGATGACCGCAAAGGTTGAATTTTCTATCGTCGAATTGTCGCGCAGCCATGCCGAGCAGTAGTTGAATCTTCCGCATATCGTGTTGTACGCAGTCTCGAAATTAACGACCTCAACCTGGTCAAAGTGCGTGTCAAACGCGTTGTCATACACTCCGACCGTGCCGGGAAGCGCAAAGTCGTTCTCAATCAAAACATTTCTGAAAAACGACTGACCGTCCGGATGTTCCTCGGTCCTTGTCACAATTCCCATTTCAAGCACGTTTTTCAAGAAAAAGTCCTCGAACACAACATGGCGCGTTTTGTAAACGCCGATTCCGTTTTTCGCCTTGTTGTTGGCGTTAATAAAGCCGCCCTTTATGTAGCAGTTAAAGCCGTATCCCCCGCCGGTTCTGCCTCTTCTTAAGGTGATAAAGTAATCTTTTACCTCATCGGATTCAAGCTTAAACTCCGCGTGCGCCGCCAGCTCGACAAAGCAGAGATCGGGAAATGCGATCGTCTCGGAAAAAAGATATGTTCCCTCCGGGAAAAATATCGGGGTTTTGTAATCGTTTTCAATGTATTTTGCCATCACGGCATCGTTAAAATGCTCTCCGTCGGCAAAAAAGCCGTATTCTTTTGCATCAATAATTCCTGTCATAAACTGTCCCTCCCATACTATGGGTCTATTTTACACGAGCGGGAATAAAAAGTCAACCTTTTATTTGGTAATCGTAATCTCTTTTGTTTCGGAGTTCCAGTCGACGTTATAGCCGAGGATCTCCGACACGAAACGAACCGGAATAAATGTTCTTTCGTCCTTTATCATAGGCTGCTGCAAAAGCGTGTAGCGCACCGTTCCGTATTTCGGGTCGTCAACATAGACGAGACGGCTCCATATCTGCATCTTTATTTTGTAAACGCCGTCGTCAAGCGTTACCTCGCGCGTTTCGCCGTTCCAGTCGACCTTGGCTCCCATTTCCTCCAAAAGACCGCGCAGGGGAATGAGCGTTGTCGATGACGATATAAAGGGTGCCGTGTCAAGCTTTATCTCTTTTTTCTCTTTGCCTTTTTCGCTTATAAGAACGTCCGAGCCGATCTTAAGAACGTATTTTTCCGCTCTCTCGGCTTTATCTATTTCCTCCTCTGCCTTTGACCTGTAGAAATAAATTTCCGCCGCGCTGACTCTTCCTCCGATGGCTTTTTCTATTCTAAATCTGAAATAGCGCGCCTTTATATCCTTTCCAAAGTCAAAAATTCTGTCTTTCAAATCTTTCTCAAAAGAGTAGCTTCCAAGAACTTCCCATGTCTTGCCGTCACTGCTTTTTTCCGCCGTTACATTGATCCAGAGTCCGTGAAAATCGGCAGTCTGTCTCGGAGTAACGACGATTTTTCTGACGCCCAGCTCCCTCTTTAAGTCAATGGTGAGATAAACCGGGAATTTTGATTCCGGGATCTCTTCTGTCTGCCACACTCTGGGCACATATCCGTCAAAAAGATTTGTCAAAGGCTGAATGTTCTCTCCGTCATATATCGCCGTAAAGGTCGATGTGTCGATCGGTGAAAGCCCGTTTTTCTGGTTGTAGAGAGAATAATCCTTCGGTGTTACGGTCTCTTTTTCGCCCGAGGGAGGAAGGAGGTTAAATTCCGCCATCGTGCCGTACCCGCCGACCGTTTCCGTAGCGCGCAGTCTCACTCTTAAAAGGCTGACATTTTTGTCAAATTCAATGTACTTATAAGTCCTGTCGGCAGTGAACTCTAAGTTGTCCGCCAAAAGCTGAAAGTCGTCTCCCGAGGCGCTGTCCGACCCGTAAACCTCGCCCTTCAGAATGTCTCCGGTACCGCCTCTGGGCAAGAATGCAACGCCCGATACCGCTGTTTTTTCATTAAGCGTCACCGTTACATCGTAAGGAGGGTTATCGTGACCGGTAATGGTCGAGCCTTCATTCGTGTAATTCGAGTGCCAGTAGGTCGAGCTGTCCCCGTCCAAGATGTTTCCGATGTTGTTTCCTCTCTGGGAATTTACTTCCGCCATCCATCCGTCGCGCGGAAGAAATTCCGACTTATCGTCGTTATTCCGATCATTGTCGCCGTCTTTTTTCGAAAAGTCTCCTATAACCGCCTTTTTGAATTTTTCCTCCGAATAAGCCTTGGGCATCACCTTTGCGCTGCCTGCTGCCTTAATGAGGTTAAACTCCGCCAGCGCTCCGAAATCCGCTCCTCCGGCGGTGATTTTCAAAACCACCTTTTTAAGCGTGATGTTTTTGTCAAAGGAGATCTCCTTCACCGTCTCGTCGTAGTTGAACGCAATATCTTTCTGAAGCAGATATAAAGTGTCCGGCTCCTTTGAATCCGCCGCATAGACCTCTGCTCCCAGGATTCTTCCTGTCGCGGAGTTCTGCCTCGGAGTAAGCGCTATTCCACTGACCGTTTTTTCCTCAGGCAGTGTGACGGTCAAAATAAACGGAAGATTGTCCTTTCCCACTACCTGTCCGTCCGCTACAGTAAAGCTTGAGTGCCAGTAAGTCGAATCGTCTCCGTCCAGAATTTTCTCAACCTCGCAGCCTCCCGCCGCCGAGCTTGCCTCTGCCGTCCATCCGCCGCGCGGAAGAAATTCCGCCTCTGCCGAAACAGCGACCGCGGAAAGCGACATTAAAGCTGCCAGGAAAAAAGAAATTATTTTTTTCATTTTGCTTCCTCCTCACATAACGAAAGTGCTGACGATACGGCGGACTTGTCATATTCCCCGTCGGAGATCGCAAAGCTTCCTCCGCCAAGATCCGTGACGCGCTTGCCGTAGCATTCCTCTATCAGCGACAGCGGAACAAAGATTATTCCGTCATTTGCCAAAACCGGTGCGGAAATCCATTTGAGCCTGCCGTTTACATATATCTCTCCCGAGCCTAAAACTCCGTTCGTCCAGTTGTAATTAATAATTTTCCCAAGGTCGTCCGAAAGCTCGTAATGATATGTGAAGAACATATTGTAATCGCTTAAATACTCTGTTTTCGAGCGCCCGTAGCCCATGATCTCGTTATATGCGGTTTCCGGAACATAGAGCGTGCCGTTCATCAAAAACGGAGTAACGCGTCTGTCCTTTTCGTAAACCGTCATGACCGCCCCGCCGACAGCCATTTTTTCGCATCCCGCCTTAACGACCGCGGTGTTTAAAAGCGCATTTCTTTCTTTTTGTCCGAGGGTCTTTTCTGCCTTCTCGGTGTATACCCAGTTAAGCCTTCCGATAGGTGCCGATGAACCCTCCGAATAAAAGTCAAGAATGTTGTCAGCCGCCACGGAATCGGTCACCTTAAATTCCATATCCACCGTTCCCGTCTCGCCTATAAGTGCTCTCGGAATCTTCACCGTGTACGAATCGGAGCCTAAGTTATACTCTGCGTCCGCAATCTTTTTCCAGCCGTCCGAATATGAGGAAATGTCGCCCTTTCCCGAAACATTGATGCTGTAGTCATAGCCCTCCCAGCCGGTCGCACGGTTTCTGTCCGAATCTATGAAAATGTGGAGGAAATTTTCCTTGTCCGAAACGATCGGGTTAAATGTTTTTATTAAAATGTAGATGCTCTCATCATCGAACGACACCTTTGCCGATTTAACTGCGTTGTTCACGGTTGTTTTATAGTGCCAGGGCTCCATCTTGTCGCCCGCGATGCTTTTCGCCTTCGCTCTGCCGTCAAAATCTCTTTCATAGGTCTCGTCATTGCTTAAAAATTCCGGTCCGACTCCGTCCCACTGCTCTTCCGGGCCCGAAAGGTCAATGGTTTTTGCGCCGGACGCAACCGGAACGGGGCGAACGCCCTTATACTTTCTCACAAAATCAATCAAAAGCATGTAATAGTCATCGCCCAAAATGCCTCGTGAGGGTTCAAAATCACGGCTGTCCTCCGGGGTGTAGCAATCGACGAACGAATTTTTAAATCCGCTGTATATAGCCTTCCTGTCCGCAGTCCACTCGTTCCAGCCGTCTATCATAACGATCTTGGGCTCCGCCGTAAGCGCGAGCGCTGCCTGCTCGGAGAAGAAGTATGCCATTCTTGCTCCGTTTTCCGAATAATCCTCGCCGAACACCTCGGAATAGCCTCTGCCCTTCGTGTGCGGGTCGGAGGCAACGCCAATCGCCGAGTAGCCGTATACATATGAATGGTTGATCGAAACGCCGACGGATACGCACTCCGGTCTTCCCGTCTCGTCGGGGCTTCTTAAAATCTGCGGGAAGTTTTCAAGCCACATCCACTTTCCGTCGTTTAATTTTCCGTCGTTTTCAGAGTCTCTCGTGCCCTGTTCGCGGAAGGTAAAAAAGTCCTTTATATCATCTAAAAGCTTCTTTTCCTGTTCATTGTCGCCGTCCACATTTGCAAGCGCCGCGTCGGGTGTGGAATTTGCATAAAGCAGGGGTTTTCCGTCCCAGTAAGCCCACACGTCGGTATAGTCGTTTTCAACAAAGCAGTTAAAATATATTGAAACCAGATTTTCAAACTGCTTTTTTCCGTCGCCCTTTAGATGAAGCGTCATCGCCGAAATACGCGGGATGTTGACGCCGGACTTTTTCGCGTCTCGGAACGCGTTTACCATAGCGGCAAGCTCCGGGATATATGTGTGTGTATTTGTATAATCAAGGAACACCATGTCCACTCCGGCGTCCGCAAGCAGCTCGGCGTGACGGCGGTACACGAAATAGTCATTTGATGTGTAGAATCCGAGCACCGGTTCATCCCAGTAGTAAACGCCCTTCTGATCCCACACTTCGTTTTCATAGTCTTCCTTTGCCTCGGGATGAGCCTTTATGACGTCCGAGATCACGGTCGCACGGGCGGACTTTGCGTCCGATACGTGCCAGTTCCAGTAAAACATACCCACGGTGCGTCCGTCAGTCTTTAAGTCTCCCGCCTCGGCATAGTCCGCAATGCGCCTGCCGAGTGAGTCCGTTCCCGCCCAAGTATCGGAATAAACGTCTTTTATGTAATCGTCGGAAACTTTACTTTCCGTTGTATTACGGTTGTATTCCGCTTTGCTTAAAGCAATCTCCTTTACCGCAACGTCGCTCGCCCCCACAGAGTCATAGTAACAGTAAAAATACACGTTGTGCGTTCCTTCCGCCCGTTTAAGCGATGCGCGCGCGATAATGTCGTCTCCGGGCTCGGAAAGGTTAACATATCCCAAAACCTCTCCTTTTTTCGGATCGTCCAAAATAATGGCGAGCGTCATCGCGTTCGACGTTCCGTCGATATCGTTTTTCGCGTGCACGGATACGGAGCTTATCCCCGTCATATCCACGCCCGGAAATGAAAAATATGCCTTGCGCGTAAGATTTTTTATAGTTCCTCCGTCGGTATTCACAAGATATTTGTCCGTTACCTTATCCGGCAAAAGCTTAATATCCTCACTCGCGCCCACCGAAACAGCCGTGCCCAGTACGAGCACGGCGATAAGCAATAATACCGAAATTTTCCGCATTTACTGTTCCCTCCTTATGTATTCCTACTTTCATTATAAGTCGGTTACAGCATGGTTTCAATATAAAAATTCTGTTTTTTATATAATAATCCTGTCGTTTTTAAATTATCGCGCCGGCTGCCTTAAGCTTCTCTCTTAAGGCTGAAATATCAACCTCTTTTACCCTTCCGCCCGGAGCAAGAAAAGCCGCCGTTCCCGCCGCCTCGCCGGTTGACGCGCAGATGGGCATGATACGGATTGACGCCTGTGCCTCATGGTCCGCCGATATGCACCTTCCCGCTACCAAAAGATTATCCATATCCTTCGCGGTGAGCGCGCGGTAGGGAACCGTGTAATACTCTCCCGGCTCAAAATAATAGTGGCTTGTGCCCGTGCCCTCGGGATTGTGAATGTCAATGTCATAGTTGCCGCAGGCAACGGAATCGGGAAATTTTGTGCACTCTTTAAGGTCCTTCGCCGTCAGAATGTACTCGCCTTCTATCATGCGGCTTTCGCGCACGCCGATTCCCGCCGCCGTCGCAATAAGGTCTGCGTCCTTCATTGACGAAAAGTTTGCTTTTAACAGGTTAAAGAGCTCAAACACCTGCTCGCGCGCTGAAAATTCCGCCTCCGTCACGTCAAACGGATCGGTCGGGTTCAGTTTCACAACTCTCGTTGTGTTAAAATGGATGATGCCCTTTGCCGGAACGACAAACGTTAAGATATTCTCGCGCGGATTTTTGATCTCGCCTGAGCTCTGCTTTTCCTTATAAAGCTTCTGCATTTCGGGCATTTCGGCGTAAAAGCGCCCAACGTCAACATTCGCCGCCCTGAAGCAAAGCGTCATCGGCTGACAGAGATTGTCCCCGTTTCTCCCGAGCATAAAAGGGCACCCGGCAAGGTATGACAAAACGCCGTCGCCCGTCGCGTCGATAAACGTGTCGGCAGCGATTTTTATATCCTGTCCCAGCGCCGAGACCGTTACGCTCTCTATCCTCCGCCCCCCTTTTTCCACGCTTTTTAAATATGCGTGGTAGAGCACCTTAACGCCCGCTTCCTTTACCATGCGGTTTAAGACAAGCTTTAAATATTCGTCGCTGAACCTATCGTCGCCGTCAATCGCACCGAGCTCCCTTAATTTAGCCACTATCTCCGAAAAAATTCCGCCGGTTAAATATTCCCTCTCCTTCGTTTCCTTATTAACCGTCCAGTATGGCATAAACGGTGTCACGAGGTTGACTCCCGCCGCGCCGCCGAGCGCATTGAATTTATCAAACAGCATGACCTTTTTTCCCCCGCGCGCCGCGCTTATCGCCGCCGCCGTTCCGGCAAACCCTCCGCCGGCAACCAAAACGTCAAATTTCTCCATGAAAAAGCCCCCTTTTACCTTATCATACTTATAAATCGCGAAAATGTCTTATATAAAAGAAACAAAAGCTTGAACAAAAGATACTTTTATGCTATAATCTCACTCACAGAGGTGATTTTATGGAATATTCGGGGCTTTACATTCTTATACGCGCGCTGACGGAAAAGCGGAAGATGCACATTTCGGTGCATGATGTTTCGGGCGTTCTGCGCTATGCGCCGCTAAACCTCCCCGAAAAATACAAAATTCATTCAAAGCCTTTCTGCGACACGGCAAAGTCCACCGTCAAAGGCTTTGACCTTTGCATGCGCTGCAAAACAAGAGCGAACCGCCGCGCGGTCGCAAAAAAGGAGCCGTTTTCAGGGCTCTGCCCCTTCGGGCTTTACGAATACTCTCTGCCAGTCGTCATGAACGGCTCGGTCATTTGCATCATCTATGCCGGAAACGCCGTGACGGACAGAGAAAAAAGCCTCGGAAAATTATCCAAGGCTTCCCGTTTTACGGGGGTTGATTCAAAATTACTTAAAAACGCACTTTCCGGAGCGGAATTTCTTTATGACGCCGAAAGCCTTATAAATTCCGCAAAGGCGGTCGAAAGCTATATTAAGCTCGTTTTATCGCAGAAGGGTGCACTGCCCGAAAGCACGGATAAAAACTGGCGCGTGCACGAGATTAAAGAGTATATCCGATCTAACTACACCAGAAGCATAACGCTAAAGCAGCTTGCCGCACTCTATTTCGTGAACGAAAAATATTTGGGGCGCCTGTTCAGGCGCGAGACCGGGCTTACCGTAAAGCAGTTCATCAATACTTTGCGGCTTGAAAAAGCCGAGGGCGAGCTCATTTCCACGAAAAAGAGCGTGATTGACATTGCGCTTGACGCAGGCTTTTCGAACGTGACTTATTTTAACCGCCTGTTTTTCCTAAAGCACTCCGTCTCGCCCTCTTACTACCGCCTCACTCATTCGGACAGATGATTATTTTAAAGCTCCTTTTCTTCCTGTCAGAAAGTATCCCCGGAAGCTCGGAAAGCTTTTCTGTTTTAACCATGGAGGAAACGTCAATCTTTTTACCGTCGATAAGCGCCAGCGCGCGCCCCTGAGTGTATGGGTTTATGTAGGACGCTTTTAACTCGATCTCCTTTTTGAAAAGCTCAAAGGGCTTTACGGATATCGTTTCGTCGGGTGCGGTGAGTCCGAAAAACATAACGGTGGATTTCTTTCCGGCAATGCCGATTGCCTCCTCCATCGTGCCGGGTCTTCCGACGCACTCGATAACGACCCCAACGCGGTCGATTCCGTTTTCTTTTATAACCTCTTCGGCGTTTTCGCTTAAGGGGTCTATCACAATATCGGCGCCGAGCTCTTTCGCTTTTTCAAGTTTCCCCCGGTCCGGCTCGATTGCGATGATTTTTGCCGCTCCCGAAATTTTCGCAAGCTGAAGCATTATCATGCCGATCATTCCGCAGCCGATGACGGCTACCGTGTCGCCCGGGGTGATATGGCAAAGGTCGATTCCGTGAAGGCAGCAGGCAACGGGCTCGCACATCGCCGCCTCGGTAAACGCGGTCGTGTCCGCTATTTTATAGACCTGAGACTCCGGCACCGCGGCGTATTCGGAAAATCCGCCGTTTACCGTTGTGCCGATACCTATTATATTCTCGCAGAAGTGACCGATTCCCGAGCGGCAGTAGGCGCACTTCCCGCAAAGCTTGTTCGGGTCGACCGTTACGCGGTCGCCTTCCTTAAACGCCGTAACGCCGGCACCCGTTTTTTCGATAATTCCGGAAAATTCGTGCCCGAGAACCGTTCCGGCGGGCGTTGCCGCCGCTCCCTCGTCGCCCTCGAAAATGTGCACGTCCGTTCCGCAGATTCCGCACGCCATAACTTTTATAAGCACCTCGCCGGCGCCCGGCTCCGGCTTTTTTATTTCCTCAATTTTAATGTCGTGTTTTTTGTAAAATACCGCTGCTTTCATTTTAATTCCCCTTTTCTTAAAAATTTAACGTGCACTCTATAGCGTGCCGCTTTTCGTAATAATATGTATTTTTTACGCCGAGTCTTTTTAAAAGCGCATAAAGCTCTGTAAATCCGTTCGCGGCGTTTTTTTCTGTGTGCGCGTCCGACCCCGTCGTTATCAGGTATCCGCCAAGCTCAAGATACTTTTTTATCACCCACTCCTCGGGCATAAAGACGTTATATCCGTTCCCCGGATAAACGCACGAGGAGTTTACCTCAAGCGCAATACTTCGCGATATGATGAGCTTTAATATCCCGTCGATCCTGTCAGAATACTCCGAAAGGTCAATCCCGAGCGCATACTTTCCGTTGATGTAGCGAAGCGGGCAGCTAAGGTGCGCCAAAATGTCAAAATCGCAGGTCTTAATCATTTCCTCCATGTCGGAAAAATATTTAGAGAGGTACTCTTTCGCCGTTTCCCTTCCCATTTTCCCAAAATCTATCCCGGAATAAGGCATGTCGTACCCTGAAAACCGCACCGCGTGAACGGAGCCAATCACCGCGTCAAAGTCATATTCTCTTATAAGGCGCTCCGCCGTTTCCCTGTGCCATATCGCCTCCCCTATCTCTATGCCGCAGAGTATCTTGATTTTACTGTCGACTCCCGATATGTCTTCTCTCGCTTTTTTCGCGATCGCACTAATGTCAACTTTATCGGCGTACTCAATATCCGCGTGATCGGTCACCGCAAAGCCCGCCACGGAGCGCTCACGCTCGCTTTGCGCCATCTTTGCCACCGGGCAGTCGGAGTCGTGCGAATTTTCGGAGTGGGTGTGCATGTCAAACTTAAGACCCGGATTCTTAAAGGGCTTCACTCTCCCGTCCGTTTCCGCAATGTCGGGAGAAAAACGCGCCGCCGCATCGCGGTACGCGTCATATCCCGTAATTATCCATATGCCGAGCGAGGCATATTTTTTTATGAGCTCTGCGCTCTCCTCATCGGCAAACGGCACACGGACCCATGACGTTTCCGCGCATTTATAGGGAAGCCACACGGTCAGCCGCTCCTTGGGCACAAGCTTTGAAAGCGCTGCCAGCGCCTCATCGGTCACCGCCCCGTCATAATCCAGATTGGCGTCCGGCACAGCGTCAAGGCATTTTTTCGCAAAGTCAGCGCTTGCGGCGGTGAATGACAAAATATTGCCGTAAGGCTTTGCCTCGTCAAAAAGCGCGGTCAGGACATCTTCCGGAAAAGATGCAATCTTGCCGTCAAGTTTTAACCTTATGTTCTCTCTTGCGGCAAAGTGCAGAACGTCCGAAAAAAGCGGGAGCTCCTCCCCGCGGAACTTCTCCCCGCAGGCTATGCCGTAGTCAAACGCCTTAGCCTCGCGGTACGTGACAGAATGAATATTTATTTTTCTTTCAATTGCGCTCCCGTCGGAATTTCTCGCCGTACGGTTTATCTCCTCATCGTGAAGAATTACTATTTTTTTATCGAGCGTGTACTCCGGGTCAAGCTCAATAACATCGTATCCCTGAAAAAGGGCGCGGTAAAACGCGGAAAACGTGTTTTCCGGACACTCGGACGATACTCCCCGGTGCGCCTGAAGCTTTGTTTTTATCAATTCAAAATCAGCTCCTTGGTTGACATCTTTCAAAAACAGTTATATAATAAATTGAGCATTAAGTCAATAAAAACCGTTAAAAATGAAAAAACAGTCATTTTTTTGACTGTTTGGAGGGTTCATATGAGCAAAGAACGCGAAAAAGAAATATTAAAATTACTCCTGGCAAAGAAGAAAGTGACGGTTTGCGAGCTTTCCGAAAAGCTTTATACCAGCGCCTCCTCCGTCCGCCGCGACCTTGCGCGGCTTGAAAAGCAGGGGCTTATAAAAAGGGTGCACGGAGGCGCCCAAATCCTTGAGGACAGTATATCGTCTTTAAAGATTCCCTTTGTAATGCGCGAGCTTGAGCAGTCGGATGCGAAAATTCTGATTGCGAAAAAGGCGATCGGTCTTGTGTCCGATTACGATGTGATATTTATGGACGCTTCGTCAAGCGCGTACACGCTGATTCCGTACCTCGCGTCCAAAAACCACCTCACGGTCATAACGAACGGGGTAAAAACGCTTTCCCGGCTCGGCGAGTTCGGTATAAAAGCCATCTCCACCGGGGGTGAGCTTATGCCCTCGTGCAGTGCGCTCATCGGCGAGGAGGCGTATAAAACTATCGCGCACTTTAATGCAAACATTGCGTTTTTCTCGTGCCGCGGCTTATCCCCGTCCGGCATGCTTACAGATTTTTCCGATGAAGAAAACTACGTCAGACTCCGCATGATAGAGCGCTCCGAAAAGTCATACCTTCTCTGCGCCGGGGACAAATTTCAAAAAAGCTATTTTCACAACCTGTGCTCATATAAGGACATAACGGGCATTATTTCGGACGCGCCGGTACCCGACTTTTCATAATAAGCCTTCGTCTCTCTTTTCGCAGAACTCAATAAATTTACGGGCTGCGGGAGAGAGATTTTTCTTGCTTTTAACCGAAAGCCCGATCGAGCGGTAATAAGGCTCATCAAAGTGCCGGAAGGCATTTTAAGGGACGCGGCACTGTCGGTTTTGCGGCGGGCAGCAAATGATATCCCTTTTGTAAAGCCTCGGCTTTCTTTTAGTGCCGCGGCAAAAATTTTAAAAATCGTTTTACCAAAGAAAAAGACGCCCGACAGGACGTCTTTTTCTTTGGCAGGGGCAGTAAGACTTGAACTCACGGCACGCGGTTTTGGAGACCGCTGCTCTACCAACTGAGCTATACCCCTATGCAACAAATTGATTATATCACATTTATACGCAATCTGTCAAGCATTTTTTTCGCTATCGGGCGCCGCACAAAAATATGTGCGGCGCCCGTCTTAAGCTTTATTACATTCCCACTAAGAACCTGTCGACAACGAGCTGGCGGAACTCCTTTGAAAGCGTTGCAAAATACGCCGTAAAGCCCGTGACCCTCACCACAAGATCGGGATAAAGCTTCGGGTCCTTATGCGCCGCCAAAAGCTTATCCTTATCCAGAATGTTGATGTTAATCAGCGTGCCGCCCATCTTAAAGTGCGTTTCGATAAGATTTAAGACCTTTTCCACGCCGCCCTCGTCCGCGGTGATTCCGGGATCGAACTCCAGCTGAAGGGGAGCGGTGTTGCCGTATCCGCACTGAACAGAGGCGATTCCGTTTGCCTGTGCGGTGACCGCGCCGTCCGCGCGGAAGCCGGGATTGGGGTTTGCACCGTGCGAAATCGGCTCGCCTTTTAGTCTGCCGTTCGGCGTTGCGCCGACGGTGGAGCCGTACTCTATCGACCGCGCCCACGAGAACCAGCCGGGGATGAGCTTTCTGCCCTCAGGCATGCTTTGGTTATGCACCTTGTCAACAAAGCTATCGGTAAGTCTTTTTGCCCACTCGTCCGATACCGTGCCGCCGTGGCAATATCTCGGCGCGGACTTTAACATGGCGCGGACTCTTTTTCCGTTTTCACCGCCGAAATTGTTTTCAAGATTTTCGTAAAGCTCATCCCACGAGAGCACCTTTTCCTTTTCAATGCGCGTCTGCATTGCACCGAACGAGTCTGCAACGACCGCGAGACCCGCACCGTCCACTCCGACGGTGTACATCTCGGCGCACTCGGATATGTCTTTTCCTTCTTCTATCGTGTGGTGCATCATAAGGTTCATGATAAGCTCGGGAGTGACCTTTGCCTGATGCTCGATATGAAGGTTAACGCCCGCGGCAACGACTTCGACCGCCTTTTTAAGGTGAGCATTATAGAGCTCAAACAGCCTTTCGGTTGAGCGCTCCTTCTCATGCTTCATATCCTTTAAGGCTTCCTCCATCACCTTCGCGACGTTGATCTTTACCGTGTCGTTCATCGGAAATTCCTTCCCGGGGATGCACATCCAGTTGCAGCCGACGGCGATGCGCTCGCGCGCGGTCTTTTTGTCAAAGCCGTTTCTCATATATCCCTCTGCCAAAGGCTTATCTCCGCAAAAGCGCGGCCAGCCGTTTTTGTTCTTGAAAAGGCAGCCGACCGCCTTTTTAAGAAACTCCCTGTCGCAGTTTTCGTGCACTCTGACCGAGAGGTTCGCGGCAATATTTATTTCATCCGCCGCGTCCAAAATAAGATATGAAAGGTGGTTTGTAAGGTCCTTATCGTTCTCGTCCACACCGGATATCTGATAATAGTGCGGGTCAATCAGCAAGAGGTTTGCAATCAAAAACTTTGCCTTTTCATCATCCAATATTCCCGCCTTTATGTCCCGCTCATAGTAGGGATAAAGCAGCGTATCAAGCTGGAATCCCGCGCCGTCGCGCGTGTATATTCTTGACGCGCAGTTAAAATACGCCGTCCACTGGCAGACCTCGTAAAACGTTTTAGGCGCGCCGGTTCTTACATTTTTGCTGACAGCGAGCATTTCCGAAAGGCTTTCCTTTATCTCGGGGCGCTCCTCTGACATGATAAGCTCCTCTATTTTTTCAATATGCCTGTCGATAAAGCGGATTATCGCGCGGACACACTTTTCCTCCGCGTCATAAAACGCCTTTTTATCGGGATTTATTTTTCTGTATTTTTCTATCTTTTCCAAAAATCCGCCGAAGCCCATGTCAAAGCCCATCCTATAATCGCACGCCAAGTGCGCGTCCCCGTCAATACCGGAGGTAATGTTGTACTTTTCCTGCCAGGGCTTTAAATCGTCATACGGGAAGCGTATCTCGTCCCAGCGCTTACTCCCGACGTCATTTTTCTCCTCCTCGGTGAGTATATGTATGTGTGAATTTTTAGTCTGCCACTTGGGAGAAAAGTGCTTGTCGCCGCGGTAGTGCACTAACATGTCGCGCCACCTTCCGGCAAGCATCTCCATCGGGTCGACGTAAGCCGGATGCGCGTCTATGACGCGGCAGAAATTCTCACTCATGCCGTCCAGGTCATAAAAACTGTAATTCGGGCTGTTGTACCACGGGTCGACGCTGTAATCCTCCGGAAGCGGCACCGTTCCGAAATCGTCGATATCCATAAATCCGTCCTGCTCCTTTTTCTCGAGCGTATGGCGGATCTTTGTGTCGCGCATACTTTTAATTCTATCTTTGTAAGTCAGCATAGGTCTTTAACTCCTCCATTTTTTCTTTCCCGGGCGAAGTGAATTTTTCCTGTTCGCGCCCGAGCGCATGAGCCTTTGAAATTCCGAGCGGGTGGTACGCCAAAAGCTCATAGTTCACTATATTGGAAAATCCGGACAAAAATCCGCGTATCTTTCCTATTTCCTCTTTCCCGTCGTTGACCCCCGGAATAACAGGAGTCCTCACGATAAAGGGGATGCCAAGTCCGTCCAGCTTTTTAAAGTTCTCTTTTATGACCTCGTTTCCGACGCCCGTGTATTTTTTGTGCTTATCCGAGTCCCATATCTTAAGGTCGCACATCACAAGGTCCATCTTTTTAAACACCTTTTCGTCAAAGATGATCATAGACGTTTCGATTGCCGTGCCGACGCCCTCTTTTTTGCACATATCGGCAAGACGGCTCACGGCGTCCTTCTGCCACATGGGCTCTCCGCCGGAAAATGTGACCCCGCCGTCATTTCCGTAATATGCGCGGTCGGACAGTATTTCGCCCATTATCTCCTCATCCGTCATGTCTTTCCCGCACATTACCTTAGCGCCGGAATAGCATCCCTTTGCGCACTGCCCGCAGCCGATGCACTTTTCGGGATAGAACATCATCTCGGGCTTCGGGTCTATGCACTCAGGATTGTGGCACCATGCGCAGTTTAATGGGCACCCCTTAAAGAACACGACTGTTCTTATTCCCGGGCCGTCATGAACGGACGCGCGCTCAATGTCGGTTACAATGCTCATTTTTTCACGCTTTCTTCCCTGTGGCTTTCGGCGGACCTTATTGCCGCGTCAAGCAGCGCCATGACCTTCATGTTCTGCTCAAGCGTCACCTCGCGCGTTAAAGGCTCGCCCGTCTTTTTCGAATTGATATAGTGAGCGGCAATGTTTTTCATGTTTTCGGGAAGCGGCTCTGTCTTTACCGGGAGCGGGTTGCCGTACATATCGACCGCTAAAACGTCCGCTCCGCCCTCCTTTCTCACCGTGTAAATAACGCCATTTTCGCCGATGATGACGGGGCCTGCCGGCAGAACCTTCTGCGGAAGCGTCCACGTTCCCTCGGCAACGGTCACCGTTTCGGGATATCTTATGATGGCGGTGACGTTATCCTCCGCGTCCGAATACGGAGTGTTCAAATTCGCGCCGTACGCCGTAACGCCGACGGGCTCATCAGTCTGCAAAAGCGCGGAATACATGCAGCCGTAGCAGAGAATATCCAAAAACGCGCCGCCGCCCATTTTTTTCTGGTACCACCAGGTTCTCTTTCTTGCCTCGTCGGTCATCTCGTCCGCCGTCTCCGAAACGCCTCTGTGCTTTGCGCCCGCGCCGAGGGGACCTGTGTGACCGTTAATATAGTAAAGCTTTTTTAATTTTCCGACAATGCCGCTTTTATACGCGTTCATCATATCAAGCATATATCCGCGCCAGAGAACGGGCCAGTTCACCATCGCCTCTATGTTGTACTTTTTTACGGTTTCTTCAATTTTCTTTGCCTCTTCATAGTTTACCGCAATCGGCTTTTCGATGCTGACGGAAACGCCGCGCTTTGCGCATGCTTCCACTATTTTAGGCTTATTTACGTTCGCGCAGAGAATAAACGCGATGTCGGGCTTTTCCTTGTCAATCATCTCC
This sequence comes from uncultured Clostridia bacterium, assembly GCA_934476235.1. GTDB lineage: Bacteria > Bacillota > Clostridia > CAKSNL01 > HGM11501 > HGM11501. The sequence continues at coordinate 105,052 of CAKSNL010000004.1, forward strand.
TCGTAAGAATCGTAAATATTGCCGCAGTAGTTTTTTCTGACGTTTTCCTTGTTCCACTCTCTCGTATACCGTGCGGGAACGATCTCCTTTATTTCGGGCAAAACGTCCGCCGCGGCAACGAGCTCTATTCCCTCCTGCTCGTGAATATAGAGCGCAATCTCATTAACATGCATATGCGCAAATCCTATTATAACTGCTTTGACCATGATATCTCCTCCTTTATATACTTTGATTATAGTGCGTTTTCTTTGCCTTTTCAATGCCAAAAATTATGAAAAAATGTTGATTTCTTGTGATTTTTATATTATAATAGGTTTATGAATAATATATTTACGGCATTTAAGGAACATAAGGATTTTGTCCGCAATGTGCCGTGGACCGTTATTCCCTCCGTTTTCGATGTCGAATATTCCGTCGCTCCGCACTACGCGGAAACGATCGAGCTTTTACTCATTGATAACGGGCAGGGAGAGGTGCGCATAGGAGGGCGCCCGTACAAGCTTTCGGGAAAGCAGGTTTTTTTCATTGCTCCCGAAACGGTTCACTCGATGCACTATTTAAAAAGCGGCGGAAGTATGTTAAACGTTAAGCTCTCGCTGGACGGATTTTTGCCGATTCTGGATATCAGCGCCATGCTTTTGTCAGAGGGCGTGACCTTGGAGTCGGTAAATCCCGCGCCGGACGCTTACTCTCTTCTTTTTCCGCTTGTCACTTCGCTCATGACTTCGGACAGTATTTTTACCTCGCTTTCCTCGGTGATCGGAATTTTTTCGGTCTTAAAGGAGTTTTCAAAGCGTGATGAGAACGCCGAAAAAGAAAGCCGCTCATCTCTTGACAACTCTGAGCTTCGCGAAATCATCGCCTTTACCGGCGAGCATTTTTCGGAAAAGCTTTCTATAGACCGTATTGCCGAAAAAACGGGCTACAGTAAGTTTTACTTCTGCGAAAAGTTCCGCTCCGCCTCCGGCATCAGCTATCACAGTTATTTAAACGGCGTGCGCATTTCAAACGCCTGCAAAATGCTTGCCTCCGGCGCCTCTGTCGCCGAGACTGCGGAAAAGAGCGGTTTTTGCGACTCGTCATATTTTATCCGATGCTTTAAAAAAATAAAGGGCATCACACCAAAGCAATATATCCGGTCATTACAATAAGAAAGGCGTACTTTAAGTACGCCTTTCTTATCTTTTTACCTGCCGCTTGTATTTTCTGTACTGCGAAGGAGTGCAGCCCTTGATCTTCTTAAACACATAGTTAAAGTAGGCGTTGGACTTAAAGCCCGCAGCCGCCGCGACCTCGGCTATCTGGTCTGCCGTGCCGGAAAGCCCCTCCTCCGCCTTTCTCACTCTGACGAAATTTATAAAATCGTTGAAGTTTGCCCCGGTCACCTTCTTAAAAAGCCTGCAAAAATAATATTCGGAAAGCCCCGACGCTCCGCTCGCCTCGGACAGTGTCAGGTTTGAACGGTAGTTTTCCTCCACATACTCCACCGCCGGCATGATCTTTTCAATCTGCGCCTTGTCGACCTCAAGCTCCGGATTTATAACGCATCCCCTGCGGTACAGTATCGCCATGAGACGGTATATTCCGGCAAGAACGAAATTTTCGTAAAACGGTTTTTTCATCGCGTATTCATAAAATATATCTTCAATGCAGTCCGAAAACTCCTTGTTTTCCTCCGTTCCCGCCTTGAAAACATAGTATGACCTTGCCCAGCCTCTCATAAATTCGTCCAGGCTGCCTTCGGTTTTTCCCGTCTTGAAAAAGTCGCTCTCTAAAAACTGAATATAGCTTCTTGCGCTTCCCGATTCGTTGGTATATGTATAATGCGGCGTCATGCTCGGGAAGAACACGATGTCGCCCTCCGTCACCTTAAAGCTGTCGCTGTTGATGCCGCATATCAAAGAGCCCTTGTCAACATAGATGATTTCCAGCTCGCGGTGATAGTGATATATCATCTGCCAGCGTGTCTCATCGCACCACGCCATCGGACGGTTTATGTTTATACCGATATTTAAATCCTTCAGCGAAACGAAGGTTTTTTCATGCGTAAGTCCCATATCTGCCCTCACACGTTTTTGGGAAGTGCGGTCGCGCACTCTCCCATAAAGTCAAATTTATCGTAAACCAAGGGGTCGATTCTTCCGTCCTCATAAAAATCCGCCGCCGTGACCGATGCGTTGTGAACCCACGGCACACTTTTCATATCGCGGGGGTCGACACTCCTCAAAAGGCAGGTGACGGCGCGGATCGGTGTCGCGTGAGTCGCGACAAGAACGGTCTTTCCCACGTTTTCACGCGCAAGCTTTTTTTCCTCGGAGGTTATTCTTTCATAAACCTCCAAAACGCTCTCTCCCCCGTCCGGTCTTGCCCGTCCGATATCGGAAAGCCACAAGCCGTAAGTCTCCTTATAAAGCGAGGGGAGCTCCGAAAACTTTTTGCCCTCCCATTCGCCGGCATAAATCTCGCGCATGTTTTCATCGGGAATGACCTTTTTATTGTGCTTTTTTGCAATTATGCTCCCGGTTTCAAACGCGCGCTTTAAGTCGCTTGCATAAAACACGTCTATCTTTTCGTTTTTCAAATATTCCGCGGTCATCTCTGCCTGCGCACGTCCTTTTTCGCTTAACGGCGAATCAATATGCCCGACAAAGATTCCGTTAAGGTTCGCCTCGCTCTCTCCGTGGCGAACAAATATCATCCTTGTTTTATTCATTTCTGCCTCCAAGCTTATACTCAGCGTAAATATCGCTTTTTTTAACGCCCCTGTCCTTCGCGGCGGCGCGCATCGCGTCCTTCTCGCTCATTCCGGAATCAATATAGCGCGCAACATGCTCGGTCACGCTTATATGCGAGTAATCCTCTTTTTCCTCGGGCGCGCCTTCAATAACGAGCACGAACTCGCCCTTCGGCGGTGTTTCCTCATATTTTGCGATTGCCCCGTCAACCGTCAGGCGAACGAACTCCTCGTGAATCTTGGTAAGCTCACGGCAGAGCGAGATTTCCCGCTCCCCTCCGAAATACGTTTTAAAATCGCGCAGCGTTGACAAAAGCTTATGCGGCGCCTCGTAAAATATCATCGTCCGCCTCTCTTTCGCGACGGATAAAAGATGCTCGCGCCTGCTTTGCTTATTCACGGACAAAAAACCCTCAAAGGTGAATCTTCCCGTTTTCATTCCGCTCCCGATAAGCGCGTTGATTGCGGCAACGGGACCGGGAACGGGAACGACTTTAATTCCCCTTTCGATGCATATCGCAACAAGATCCTCGCCCGGGTCGCTTATCGCCGGGGTTCCGGCGTCCGACACGAGGGCGATGTTTTTTCCTTTTTCCATTTCCTCCGCCAGGAAAACTCCCTTTTCCTTACGGTTATGCTCATAGTAGCTTGTCAGGGGCTTTGATATTTCAAAATGATTCAAAAGCGTGAGCGTTCTTCTCGTGTCCTCCGCCGCAATTAAATCAACGCTTTTTAAGACCTCCAGACAGCGCAGCGTTATGTCCGACAGATTGCCGATCGGCGTTGCGCAAAGATAAAGCTTTCCCGCCATTATTAATTCTCCTTAATAAACATTGTGTAGGTTTTAAGATAGCGCCCTCCGCCCTTCAAGCCATCGATAAGTATCATCGACGGCTCGCACCCATGAGAATCGGAGACTATCACAAGGCGCTTGGGCTCAAGCGAATATTCCCGCATAAGGCTCATAATGTCCGTCAGGCGGTGGGGTCTGTGCACCATTGCGAAATTCCCGCCCGGTCTTAAGAGCTTTGACGCGTTTTTGATAACGTCCTCCAGGGTGCAGAATATCTCATGGCGCGCCGCCGCCTTGTCCGAATTGGGATTTTTAAGTCCTCCCCCGTCGTTCATGTACGGCGGATTGCAGGTGATAAGGTCAAACTGCCTGCCTTTATATATTTCCGCGGCACGGCACACGTCCCCGTTTGTTACGCGGATCCTATCCGAAATGCCGTTTAATTCCATCGTCCTTTTCGCCATGGAAGCCGCTTTTTCCGAAATTTCAAGCGCCTCAAAATCCTCCGCCTTTTTGTCCTTATACATCAAAAGGGGCACTATTCCGCTTCCCGTGCAAAAGTCAAGAACGCTCCCGCCCTTTTTAACCTTTGCAAAATTTGAAAGGAGCACCGCGTCCGTCCCGAATTTAAATAGCGAGTCTGACTGGATGACGGAAAATCCGCCGCCGATATCCTCCGCGCGTTCGTCATCAAAAAGCAAAATACCACCCCGTTTCCTTTCTGCTATGCCGTAAGTAATGATGCAAGCCGCATGAAATGCGAAAAGGCGTCAGCCTTAAAGACTTGCTCCGGCAAGTCTTCTTCATCTATTATACCATAAGTAAAAATGCTTGCTTGCAATGGCATTTTTACGCAGCCGTCAATGATGCAAGCCGCATGAAATGCGAAAAGGCGTCAGCCTTAAAGACTTGCTCCGGCAAGTCTTCTTCATCTATTATACCATAAGTAAAAATGCTTGCTTGCAATGGCATTTTTACGCAGCCGTCAATGATGCAAGTCGCATGTAATGCGAAAGGCGTCAGCCTTAAAGACTTGCTCCGGCAAGTCTCCTTGCATCTATTATAAAACAAAATAGAAATTTACACAAGTAAAATAAGAAAATAAGTTGAAATTTTCCCTTTTGCGTGTTATACTTAATATGAATATTTTATAAGGCAGACACCTGCCTGACCGAAAGGACGTGTATTAAATGGCAGATCTTGAACTTTTGAAGTCCGAATTTATAAAGCTTTACGGCGACGGGGGCGAAATCCGCTTTTTCACCTCTCCCGGGCGCGTTAATCTGATCGGCGAGCACACCGACTACAGCGGAGGATATGTTTTCCCGGCGGCGATAAGCGCTTCGACCACTATTGCGGTGAGAAAGCGCTCCGACCGAATCATCCGCTTAAAGGCGACCGACCTTCCCGATCTTGTAACGATCGACATGGACAAAATCGGGGAATACAAGGACCTTCACTACGGAAACTACCAGGCGGGAATCATTGACGAGATGATGAAGGACGGCTACACCTTAACCGGTGCCGATATGCTCTATGACGATAAGGTTCCCCACGGCGGCGGTCTTTCCTCCTCCGCGGCAATCGAGGTCTCAACCGCATGCGTATTTTCGACCTTTTCCGCAGAAGCCGGAGGGAAAGAGGCAACCAAGACCGAAATGGCGCTGATAGGGCAGAGAGCGGAACACAACTATGCCGGCGTAAACTGCGGCATTATGGATCAGTTCGCCTCGGCAAACGGTAAGGCGAACATGGCAATCTTTTTGCAGTGCGACACGCTTAAATATGAGCTTGTTCCCGTTGAGCTCGGCGACTGCAAGCTCGTTTTATCCAACACGAACAAAAAGCACAAGCTCGGCGCTTCCAAGTATAACGAGAGAAGAAGCCAGTGCGAACAGGGCTTTGCCGACCTTAAAAAGGTTATGCCCGAAAAAAACTGCCTCGGCGAAATCACTCCCGAGGAGTTTGAGGCTCATAAGGACGCAATCGGCAACGAGACCGTTAAAAGAAGAGTCACCCATGTTATATATGAAGACGACCGCGTTTTAAAGTCTGTCAAGGCGTTAAAAGAGGGCGACATTAAGGCGTTCGGTCAGTTCATGAACCAGTCGCACGCGTCGCTGCGCGACCTTTTCGAGGTAACGGGCGAGGAGCTTGACACGCTTGCCGAAACCGCACAGGGCGTTCCCGGCGTTATCGGAAGCAGAATGACGGGCGGCGGCTTCGGCGGCTGCACTGTCAGCATCGTTAAAAATGACGCGATCGATAACTTTATCGAGACAGTCGGAAAGATTTATAAAGACAAGATCGGTTACGAGGCTTCGTTCTACATTTTCGATATCGGCGACGGAGCAAGGGAGTTAAAGTAAAAAATCCTACAAAAAAAGTAACGGTTTTACGAAAAAGGTACTGCAGCTTAAAAGCTGCAGTACCTTTTTTAATATTCAAAAGAGCAAAGTAATCAAAAAACTGTCAACTTCCTTTTCTCTCGCTTAATTGACAAAAAATTAACAATTTGTTTACCTCATATCCATTGACTTATCCGCCGTTTTGATTTATTATGTAGTCAGAAGGGCGGTAAACTTTCCGCCCAAAGAAAAAAGGAGTTGTTTTCAGATGGTAAACAGATTTATTTTGAATGAAACCTCTTATCACGGCGCCGGGGCGATAAATTCCATTCCCGACGAAATCAGGGCGCGGGGCTTTAAGAAAATATTAGTTGTTACCGACCCCGGTCTTTTAAAATTCGGCGTCACCGCCAAGGTAACGGACATTCTTGACCGCGAGAAGATCTCCTACTCTGTATTTTCAAGTCTTCAGGCAAACCCGACCATAACAAACGTTAAGGACGGAGTTGAAGCCTTCAAAGCGTTCGGTGCGGACGCGCTCATTGCGGTCGGCGGCGGCTCGGCAATGGACACGTCAAAGGCAATCGGCATTATAATAAATAATCCCGAATTTGCCGACGTGAGAAGCTTAGAGGGCGTTGCACCCACCAAAAACAAGGCGGTTCCGATCATTGCGGTGCCCACGACTGCCGGCACTGCGGCGGAGGTTACAATAAACTATGTCATTACCGACGAGGAAAAGCACCGCAAAATGGTGTGCGTTGACGTTCACGACATTCCGGTGATTGCGGTTATCGACCCGGACATGATGTCGTCAATGCCCCCGTCACTGACCGCGGCAACCGGAATGGACGCGCTGACCCACGCAATCGAGGGCTACATTACGAAAGGCGCATGGGCGCTTTCCGATATGTTCCACTTAAAAGCAATCGAAATCATTTCCCGTTCGCTGCGCGGCGCGGTTGCGAACACGCCCGAGGGGCGCGAGGGCATGGCACTCGGGCAGTATGTTGCCGGCATGGGCTTCTCCAATGTCGGGCTCGGAATCGTTCATTCGATGGCTCACCCGTTAGGCGCGCTTTATAACACTCCCCACGGCGTTGCGAACGCCATCATCCTTCCCACGGTCATGGAATACAATGCTCCGGCGACCGGCGAAAAATACCGCCACATCGCTGCGGCGATGGGCGTTCCCGGCACCGAAAGCATGACGGAGACCGAGTTCCGTGCGGCGGCAATCAATGCTGTCAAGAAGTTGGCGTCCGACGTTAACATTCCCAAGGACTTAAAGGACATTGTGAAAGAGGAGGATATCCCCTTCCTTGCACAGTCCGCGTTTGACGATGCATGCAGACCCGGAAATCCGAGGGACACAAGCGTTTCGGAGATTGCCGAGCTTTATAAGTCACTTATATAAAAAATACTTTTCATTTCTCCTTCTCTCTATTAAAAAGGTTCTTCAGCATAAGCTGAAGAACCTTTTTGCTTTACACATACGGGATAATGTTTTCACCCTCAAACCAGCCGGACTTTTTCAGGTCTCCTCCGCTCGGCAGAAGCTTTCTTAAGTTCTGCATGCCGACGCACTTGTAGACCTCCCATGTCCTCCGGTCGGCATACTTATCGTCCTCCGACCACATCTGGCATGCGGCGTATATGATGTTTTTCGTGTCTCTCCCAGCCGTGTTCCACGTCGTGGCGATAACGCCCAAAAGGGAATGATTCTTCGCCAGAGCGCATCTTCCGTTGATATTCTCCGCCGCACTGACGTTATTATAACCCTCCCACGGCGACAATACGACGGTTCCGGGCTCCCGCCTCTCTGCAAAATACTTCACCGACTCGTCCCTGTCGCCTCCGATATTATACTGCCAGTCGTCAATAATTATTTTTTTACTGAGCCGTGCGAGGTTGCGTTCCGAATCCGCGCATCTGTTGGAAACATTGTGGCAGTAGGGAAACTTAAATACCTTTCTGTCCAAAAACATGTCTCCCCACATGATCATTTTTCTGCCGCTTTCCTCAATTTCTGCCGCGGTGGAGTTTAAGAAGTCTACAAAAGCGCGGTTCTGTGCCCCGTCCATACCGTCATCGTCCCCGTCGCAGATATATGCCTCGTCGCATCCGACGTGAAAATATTCTCCCTCACCGAAAAGCCCGCAAAGCTCTGCGCGTGCCGACCTTAAAAGCTCCCTCACCTCAGGCATTGACACCTTCCACGTCCATCCTCCGGGTTCAAAGTATTCCTCATACTCCGGAGCGTTGTCTATCAAGACGTTCTTGCCCGCCTTAAACCTTGACTGCGCGGCGTGCCCCAGGTGGTTAAACATCGGAATAAATTCAATGCCGAACGCCTTGCCGTCCTCAATGACCGTGCGAAGCTCATCGGCTGAGTATCCGTCCCTCCAGCCAAGCTCCTTCATAAAGCTGAATTTATACATTCCCCAGAATTCAAGTATCACATGCGAATACTTTAAAAGTCCGCAGAGTCTTACCGCCTTTTGCAGAAACAAAAGCGAGGTTTCCGGGAACACGCAAAGGTGGATGCCGCGCAGCTTCAGCACCGGTCTGTCCGAAACGGTGCAGCACGGAATCTTAAAGTTTTTGTTTCTATTACTGTAAGGACCGATCATCTGAAGCAGTGTGGAAAAGGCGTGAATAAGTCCATTTTCTTCGCTGTACAAAACCCATATACCATTATGAGTACACTCAAGCGTGTACTCATAATTTGTTTTATCCTTATTTATCTGATAATCCTTGCTTTTTTTGATCAGCGCACAACCCGAAAGCCCGTCCGCCTCAACAAGCACAAGATGCGACTTTCCGGCAGTGAAGTTTTTCCAAAGCTCCGCGCATTTTTTCTTGAAAAACTCATTTTTAATGTTTTTATCAATGATAAAATACAGCGTTTCGCTTTCAGAAAAGACAAAACTGCCTTCTTTTTCTTTGCACTTTGAAGGTGCGGGAAAAACATTCATCGCGATCCCAACCCTTTATTTATATTACTGCTCCGACTTCTTCGGTGCGCCGACATACTTTTTCTTGCCGGGGGTCTTTTTATTTGCAGCCTTGTTTCTTCTGCGTTTCGCAACATCATTCTTCATCTTAACCCAGAGCGGTGCGCAAAGGAAGATGGAAGCGTAGGTACCTGCTATGATACCGATGATGATCGGAAGCGCGAATTCTCTTATCGAGTTAACGCCTAAGATATAGAGCATTCCGATAGTGATAAGAGTCGTGATGGAGCTGTTTATGGTTCTGTTTAATGACTGTGCCGTACTTGCATCGGCAATCTCCTCGTAAGACGCGCTCTTGTTCTTTCTTAAGTTTTCACGGACACGGTCGAATATAACGATGGTGTTGTTAATCGAATATCCGACTATTGTGAGTATCGCCGCTACGAATGAATTGTTTACCGGAATTTTGAATAATGCATAGAAGCCTATCATTATAACAATGTTATGGATAAGTCCCGCAACCGCAGAAACACCGGATAAAAATTCGAATCTTACCGTGATGTATAAAAGCATCAGGGCAACCGCGATAAGAACCGCATACATAGAATCGGTAAGGATCTTCTTACTGGTTCCCGCGCTGATTGTCGTCACGTTTCTCTCGCTTGCGGGAATCGTGATATTGTACTTTGCTTCGATTTCGGAGAAAATGTTTTCAAGCTTCTCATTTGCCCCGCCGTCGGAATAAGGAAGCTCGATAGTCTTTACGGAAACCGACTTTCCGCCGTCAACCAGCTGCGCCTGAACGTCGCCCTCGCCGATAATGCCCGATACGATCGACTCAATATCGTCCGTCGAGAACTCGGCGCCCTGCATATCAAGCTGGATCGTGGTACCGCCCGTGAAGTCAATACCGTAGGAAAGACCGCCGTGTATCAGGAGCCCTACGATTCCGGCAAGAACCAAAACCAATGATACGATAGCAAAATATTTACTCTTTTCGGTATATTTAAACTGTTTCATTTACCGCACCCCTTTTCACGCCGAACCAGCCGGAACTCTTTATACCAAATCCGTTTACAAGAAGCTTAACCATAATCTTGGTAAGGATTATAGCCGTAAAGAAGCTTACAAGCGTACCAACGCCGAGCGTTACGGCGAAGCCCTTTATGGAGCCCGTGCCGAACATATAAAGAACGACTGCGGCAATCATTGTTGTAATATTCGCGTCGAAGATCGCGATCATTGCTCTGTTAAACGCAGAGTCGATAGACGCGCCGACCGTCTTTCCTGTTCTGAGCTCTTCCTTAAGACGCTCAAATATGATACAGTCAGCGTCAACCGCCATACCGATTGAAAGAACAAGACCCGCAATACCCGAAAGTGTCAGCGTCGCACCGATTCTGATCAAAATGATTACGACCAGGTTCGTGTATGCGCAAAGGCTGATTGAAGCCACAACGCCGGCAAGACGGTATATGGCAATCATGAATACGATAACCAAAAGTATACCGATTCCGCCCGCGATAAGGCTCTTTGAAAGCGCCTCGTCACCCAAGGTAGGTCCGACGCTCTGAAGCTGAGAAACCTCAAGCTTAAAGGGAAGCTGACCGCTTCTTATCTGTGCGGCAAGCGTGTTTGCCGAATCCTTATCGAAGTTGCCGGTTATAACGCAGCTCTCCGAGTCGATAACCTCGGAAACTCTGGGCTCGGAAACAGACTTATCGTCAAGATAAATTGCGATGTAGTTGTTGTTATCCGACTGATAGTTAAGTACCGTGCTTGTCGCCTCGCGGAACGCCGCCTGACCTGCCGCGGTAAGCTCCAGCGTTACGAAATACTGCGAACCGCTCGTCTCCGATATCTGACCGTAGTTCATCTTCGCGTCCTTGACATACTCGTCCGACCCGTCCATCAGGACATTGCCCTGATAGTCGCGGAATGTCAGCTGAGCCGTTGAACCGAGGATGGAAACCGCTTCCGACGGATCGTCGATATTCGGTATCTCAATTCTGACGGTGTCATCACCCTGAACGGCAACCGTCGCATCAAAATAGCTCTGACTGTCCAAACGGTTTCTCATAATGGATGTGACCGTTTCCATCTGTTCGGTCGTGGGAGTAACTCCCTCTTCCGCCTTAAATTCTATAAGCGAGCCTCCGACAAGGTCGAGTCCCTGCTTAATTCCGTACTCCTCATCAAGAGCATCCGGGAATCTGTAATCGCCGATTGTTACGTCAAACACGCAAACGTAGCAAGCCATAAATATCACAGCGGCGATCAGCAGAAATGCAATAATGTTTTTTGCTCTCATGCTTTCTCCTCCTAAAAAAATGTATAGCATATCTATTATAGACCTTCCGGCGGTTTAAGTCAACTAAAATTTTATTAAAAGACACAAAAAAAGAAGGATTTTTAATAAAAATCCTTCTTTTTCCCTATCTTCTGCCCCGTATGTTCACGCCGATTATGCCGCCCAAAGCTCCGCCCAGAGCAAGGAGCGCCGCGGTGGGAAGCACTCCCTTGGAAAACCCCGGAAAGCCGAATGCCATAAATCCCGTGATATATAAGGCTGCCGCATATAAAAGCGCGGTCGCAATGCCCAATATAAGCCCCTGCTTCCTTAATTTCCTTCCGCCCGCCGCGGACGAGAAAAACACCGAAAGAATTGACGACGCCGTAACCAGCGCCCGCGCGACGCTCTCTTTTATATCGCCTATCAGATATACCGCGGCGAGAGCCAGTAAGAGCGCCCCGGTTAAGACAAGCGAGAGCAAAAGGCATTTTGACAAGGTATATACAAAAAGGCTTTTTCCCGCTCTTTCGTTATCAGTCATAAAAAAACCTCCTCTTTATAACTTATGTTATTCAGAGAAGGTTATTTTTATTCTTATTTTGCCTCCGGCTCGTCATGCTCTGTCAGGCACTTGCTGATAGAGGACTTTGCGAACTTGATCTTTGTCTTGTCCGCGGTAGACTCGATAACAACATAATCGTCCTTAACGGTCTGAACCTTGCCGTAAACTCCGCCTATCGTGATGATCTCATCGCCGGGCTTTATCGCGTCAATCATCGCGCGCTGTTTTTTCTCCTGCTTCTTCTGAGGAAGAATGAGCACGAAATAAAATACCGCAAAGATCGCCACCATAATAATGAGGCTCGACCACTGGCTTCCCGCCGCGGTTCCTGCCGCTGCAGCCGCAGTGTCTCCTGCTGCGTAAATTGTCATCATAACTTTTACCTCCGTTTTTTTATTTTAACCGGTCACTGCCTTTCGGCATTTATCCGGTCCATACACATTTTGTAATTCTTATAATAATCCGAAAAAGAATGCGGTCTTTTCGTATCGCGAGGATCGTCCGCGAGCGGGACTTCGTACATAAAGGGTCCCGAATAACCCGCGTCATCAAGCGCCGCCATAATCCTTGCCCAGTCATTTTTTCCTTCAAACGGCAGCCAGTGGCGCTCGTCCGAAAAATCATAGTCCGATATGTGCACTGTCACAATCTTTTCGCCCAGCGCACGGACAAACTCCGTATTGTCGCCAACCAGAAGATGGTTCGTATCAAAGCAGACCTTCAGTCTCCCGTCCGCGCTTATAAGCTCTTTTATCTCCTCTGCGCAGTTGCCGAGGCAAGTTCTCGGAAGATCCTCGACCGCAAGAGTCATTCCGCTCCCCGACGCGGCATCCGCAAGATAAGCAAGCGATTCCTTTGCGCATTTTAACCGCTCCGCCCGCTCATTTTCGGGGTTTGGCTCCGCGCTCGGGTGAATAACCGCGATCTTTGCGCCGGTCAGCGCCGCTTTCCTGATATATTCAGACTGGAGCAGAACCGAATTTTTTCTTATGTCTTTATCCGGGCTTGCGATATTGTTGGTCTCAAAAGGATAAAACGGCAGATGAAAGGACCAGACCTCTACGCCCGTTTCGCCGGAGAGCCTTAATACCTCCCCCGCGTCAAGAGACTCTGTCCTTTCCGGGGAAAGCGATATTTCCAGCGCTTGGATACCGGCTTCTTTATACGATGAGAACACCTCGCGGTCAAGCCTTCCGCATGACGCCGTGGAAACGCCTAACTTACGGTCCTTCATTTTTTTCCCTCCGTTTTTAAGCCTTTAGAGTTATTCTAACACACCGCGCTCTCATTTGCAAGTATTTTTTAAGCTCTTTCGGAATATACCGGAATCTTCTCGCGGCGGAAGGCTTCAAATCTTCCCTCGTCAAGCGCTTCTCTGATATCCGCTGCGAGCTTGTTGTAAAAATAAATGTTGTGCTGAACGCAAAGGCGCATCCCGAGCATTTCCTTCGCCTTCAAAAGGTGCCTGATATAGCCCTTGGAGTGATTGCGGCATGCCGGGCAGTTACATTCGGGATCTATGGGCGATGTGTCTTTTAAATACTTGTTATTGTTTAAGTTCACGATGCCCCGGCTCGTAAACAAAAGTCCGTGCCGCGCGTTTCGCGACGGCATAACGCAGTCGAAAAAGTCCACCCCGCGCCAAACCGCCTCGATAATATTTACCGGGGTGCCGACTCCCATTAAATACCTCGGTTTGTCGGAAGGCATATAAGGCTCGACATGCTCTATGATGTCATACATCTCCTCGGCGCTTTCGCCGACCGCGAGACCTCCTATCGCATAGCCCGGAAGGTCAAGCTCGGCTATCGCCTTCATATGCTCGATACGAAGGTCACTGTACGTTCCGCCCTGGTTGATCCCGAAAAGCATCTGTTCTTTATTTATAGTTTCCGGAAGCGAATTGAGCCTGTCTAACTCCGCCTTGCAGCGGTAAAGCCAGCGCGTTGTCCTCTCAATGGAATTTTTAACGTAGTCATAGGGCGAGGGGTTTTCGATGCACTCGTCAAACGCCATCGCAATGGTAGACGCCAGGTGCGACTGTATCCTCATGCTTTCCTCTGGTCCCATGAATATGCTTTTCCCGTCAATGTGCGACTTGAAGGACACGCCCTCCTCCTTGATCTTTCTCAAATCGGCGAGCGAGAATACCTGAAACCCTCCGCTGTCGGTAAGGACGGGACCGGACCAGTTCATAAAAGCGCGGACACCGCCCATTTCGTATATAACGTCATCTCCCGGGCGCACATGAAGGTGATATGTATTGGAAAGCTCAATCTGGCAGCCGAGCTCCTTTAAGTCCTCAGCGTCCAGTCCGCCCTTTATCGCCGCCGCGGTGCCGACATTCATGAACACCGGCGTTTCCACCACACCGTGCGGACAGGTGAATCTCCCGCGCCTCGCGTTTTTTTCTTTCTTTATAACCTCAAACATTCTTTTCCTCTTTCTTTTGTCTAACGTCCGGCAGAACCGTACTCTCTTTCCATAGCCTCCGCCGAAACGACCCACTGTTTCCCGAATTTGTAAACATCCACTCCGTTTACAAGCTTACCGTAGCTTATAGCCTTTCTGAGTGTGCTTTCGTTAAGTCCCCAAAGTGCCGTCGCGTCCGAAAACGCCATAAGTCCGTCAAACGGTGTCTTAATTTCCTTCCCGTTGTCCCATAATTCATCGCACGACAGGTCCAGTTCATCGTTCCACACAATGCCGTACCCCCCGACATCTACTCTGACAGATTCAAATTCACCGGGATTCTTTTTAAGTTCGGAAAATGCCGGAATCTTATTAAACAGAGGTTTTAAATCATATATCTTGGTAACGCCCTGTGCAAACTGCACGCTCAGTTTAAAATCCTTTATCGGAAAAACATTTTTTATTTTATGGAACATAAATTCACTCCCTTATTCAAGTGGTTGTATGCTCTTAAACTCCTGTGTTTCCCAAATTTCCTTCAATTCGTTTCTGTGTAGTTCGGTCCACTCTCTGACCATATCCAGTGCTTTTTTCGGAAGGCTTCCTTCAAGCACCTCTCCGGTCATAAAATCAATTGCTGCAACATCCTCATTATATATCGCATGTATATGCGGAGGATTGTGCTCGCTCTGTAAAAAATACATTCTTATGATTATTCCGTAAAACCTCGATAATACCGGCATTTCCCCCACCTCTCAACACCATTTTATCACGATACCGTGATGTTGTCAATATGCCTATCGAATAAACATCGCATCGCCGAAGCTGAAGAAGCGGTAGCGTTCCTTTATTGCCTCCTCGTATGCGCGCATTACGGTCTCTCTTCCGGCAAACGCCGAGATAAGCATCATGAGTGTGGACTTCGGAAGGTGAAAGTTCGTTATCAGCGCGTCCACGGTCTTAAACTTATAGCCGGGATAGATAAATATGCTCGTGTCCATTTCGCACGGGGCAACCTTTCCGTTTTCATCCGCCGCGGATTCAAGCGTTCTACACGAGGTCGTGCCGACCGCGATGACTCTTCCGCCGCCCGATTTTGTGCGGTTTATCTTTTCTGCCGCGTCCGAATCTATGATGAAATGCTCCGAATGCATTTTGTGCTCCTCAATATTTTCCACCTTGACCGGGCGGAACGTGCCGAGCCCGACGTGAAGCGTAACAAATGCCGTGTCGATTCCCTTTTCGCGGATCTTATCCAAAAGCCCGTTCGTAAAATGAAGTCCGGCGGTCGGCGCCGCGGCAGAGCCCGAATACTTAGCGTATACGGTCTGATACATCTCCTTGTCGCCGAGCTCTTTTTTTATGTATCCGGGAAGCGGAACCTGCCCCAGTCTGTCTAAAACGTTTTCAAAAAGCCCGTCATAATAAAAGCGGACTATTCTGTTTCCACCCTCGACTATTTCAAGTATTTCCGCCTTAAGCTCGCCGTTTTCCCCGAACTCGAAGCGCGCGCCTTCCTTTGCCCTTTTTCCGGGCTTTAAGGCTACCTCCCAGTCCGTCGTATTCTTTCTTTTTAAAAGCAGCATTTCAATTGCGCCGCCCGTTTTTTCCTTTGTGCCGATAAGCCGCGCCGGGATGACCCTCGTATCGTTCAGCACCAGGCAGTCGCCGGGATTAAGATATTCAGTCACATCGGAAAATATCCTGTGCCGGATCTCTCCGGTATCTTTCGAAAGCACCATGAGACGTGCCGACGCGCGGTCCGTCAAAGGCTCCTGGGCAATCAGCTCCTCGGGCAAATCATAGTCAAATTCTTCTAATTTCATTTTCAGCCTATCTCCGTATCCGTAAAGTAAAATTTCAATATATCTTCATAGGTGTAGCCCTGCTCCGCCATAAACATCGCGCCGTACTGACTCATTCCGACGCCGTGACCCCAGCCGCTGCCGGTAAACGTGAATGTGACCTCGCCCGCCGAGCCGCCTATCTTCTCCCGTCCTCCGCCGGTTAATACAAGAGAATCCGGAGCCGGCTTTGAGATGAGTCCGTTTGCGGTGAGCACCTTAACGTCCGATGCCCCGCCGGACTTTGCGACCGTAAAAAGCGTGCTTTTTAAGCTCTGCGGCATCGCCGCCCTGATATTGTCCTTATAATAGCTCTTTTTTCCTTCCGTTCCGGTAATTTCAAGCTCCAGCGCGTGGTGGTTTTCGGAATATTTGACGACCTTAACGTCGGTTATGTCGCCGATATTTATGTCCCTCTTTGCGAGCGTTTCTTTGATTTCGGACGCCGTGAACATAACAGTCCAGTTATAGCCCGAGATGCGCGACGCATCCTCAAACGGGTCCTTCTTGCCTTTTAAATAGCCAAGCTCTGCGACCCAGACGTTTTCGCTGTTTTCCGTGTATCCTCCGTTGCTCGAATAGTAATAGCACTGAACCGGAGCCCCTTTATACAAAAGGAGCTTTCCGCTCGTTTCGTCCACCGCGCGGCGCACGTTTTCACCCTCGGAGGCAACGCCGCCGTAAGCCTGACAATGAACACCGGCGCAGAGGTCGAACCCGTCGCCAGCGTGCCGTCCCATTGAAATGACCGTGTAGTTTCTCGCCGCGACCGCCTGAGCCTTGAGCGCCTCAATCGGGAAGCCCTCCGACATTTCGCGCCCGACAACTCCGTAAAGATAATCGTCAAGCTTCAAGATGTTTATTATAACGATGCCGCCGTTTGACACGGTAAGTCTTATATCTCCGCGGTAGGTCTTCCCGGAGCATACGATCGTCTCGGTGCCCTTAAAAAAGTCCGCCGCCGTCTCCCCCGAATCTGTTCCGTTGACCGTAAGGGTGCCGGCTTCAGACACGGTTACCGTTACGCTGTTTGAAACAAAATAAGGTCCCGCTTCGTTTTCGCCCCTTGCGAATTCCGAATATGTATAAATTCCCCCGTCCGACGAAAGTGTAACAGAAGAGGACGGGCTTGACGGATTGATTCCGATCCTGACCGTTTCGGGCGCCGCGGCAAAGGAGCTTACTCCCATTGCAATCACAAATAAAAGCGCGGCAAAGATGATCCTTCTCATAATGCATTTCTCCTTAAGCGCCGCACTTACTTAAGCTCGTAAGCGCCCTTTATCATTATATATATTTTGCTTTCCGCCCTGATACTGCGCCCGTCGTTTCTCGGGCAGATAAGGTGGTGGTTCGCCTTAACGGCTTCGCCGCCCGAAATGTCGCGCCCGTCCGTCACATCGGTAAATCCGCCTGCCGCGCCCGATGCCAAAACGACCGTCCCGTCTCCGCTTCTTAAAATAGCCTCGCTGCTCGCTCCGAGTGTGACTGTTCCTCCCTTAGGCACCTCAACGACCTCAAACGCCGCGTTGCCCGACGAGACCGCCTCGTCAATATACGGCATAACAACGTTTGTGATATAGCTTAAAGATATTAAAGGATCGTCGTCCGTTCCCGCCGCGCCTGTCGCAAAGGCAAACGCCGCCGTCATTAAAAGCGCCGTGAGAGCCGCCTTTTTTCTCTTTTCATTTTTCATAAGCAAAACCCCTTCTTTTAAAAATGCTTTTCAGCCCTCATCGCACGACAAGCCGAAGCTTACGAATATCGCCTCGTTCACGCTTTTCATGCGTTCGGAATCCAAATGGCCGATCTTTTCTCTCAGCCTTCTTTTATCGATGGTTCTTATCTGTTCAAGCAGAATAACCGAGTCCTTGGTCAGCCCGTACTCCCTTGAATCGATCTCAATATGCGTCGGAAGCTTAGCCTTGTTTATCTGCGAGGTTATCGCCGCGGCGATAACCGTGGGGCTGTACTTGTTTCCGACATCGTTCTGCACAATCAGTATAGGGCGCACTCCGCCCTGTTCAGAGCCGATTACGGGACTTAAGTCCGCATAAAAAATATCTCCTCTTTTAATAACCAAATCATTCACTCTCCGATAACTTTAGCTCGTAGGTCAGAAGCTGCTCATTATCGGCAATAACGCTTTCCTCGGCAAGGCGAACATTCAGTTTTCCCATTGCAATATAGCCTTCTTTAAGCGCCTTTGCCGTTTTATCGCGGCGCTTTGCCTTTACGCTCCCTGCAACGGATTCCCTGATCCATTTGCTCCGGCTCATGTTTTCTTCCGAGGACAGTTGATCGACCTCGGAAAGCAAGGCTTCGGGCATAGTGATCAGTATTTTTTTGTTACCCATAAACCTAACCCCCGTTAAGACATAAATAAGATATATACTGATTATACATCTTTTTTGCCCTGCAGTCAATTACAGTTTGTGGATAATAGTCCGCCCGCTTCCATTTATGTATGAACCGAGGCTTTTTAAATGGCAGTTTTTCCGACCCCTTCCTATTCTGCACACATTTTCCCCGTTTCATACACCGTATGCGGATTTTATTGCCGGCGGTATCATTTTGATAATATCGGTGGCGCTCATTGCGTTTTCGGAATTTTCCTTCGCCGCCAAAGAGCCGGCGAGGGAGTGAATATATACGGCGGCAATCTCGGCGTCCGGAATTTTCTGCGCCGTGAACGACGCGATAAGTCCGGCTAAAACATCGCCGCTTCCGCCGTTTGCCATTCCCGGGTTCCCGCCGTCGTTTATATATGCGCGCCCGTCAGGATATGCCGTGACCGTGCGTGCTCCTTTAAGCACAACGGTGCAGCCGTATTTTACAGCAAAAGATACCGCGTTCTGCACTCTGTCCTTTTCGACCGAGGCAATATCCGTTTTCATAAGACGCGCCATTTCGCCCGGATGAGGGGTGATTACGGAGCCTTTCAAAAGCTCCGGCGAATCGGCGAGGACGTTAAGACCGTCTGCGTCTATTATTTTCTTTCCCTTGAATTTTGACACTGCCTCCCTAACAAGATATGCAGTTTCTTCAGTATTGCGAATACCGCAGCCCAATAAAAGAGCGTCCGCCTTCGGAAAATATTTTTCCGCCTTCCCGAAAGCTTCCCTCTTGAACGCGCCGTTTTCCGACGGGAGCGGAACAACCATCGCCTCCGTCAGCTTTGCCGATAAAATATTTCCTATCGCGTCCGGCACCAGAACCGTCACAAGTCCGCACCCGGACTTTACCGCCGCCTCGGCGGACATATATGCCGCGCCCGACATGGATTCGGACCCCGTCAGCATGACAAGGTGACCGTACGTTCCCTTGTGTGTGTTTTTCGCGCGCAGAGGAATACCTGCCGACTTCACGATGTATCTTTTCGTGTCGCCCACGGTGTCGGGCAGGAAGATGTCCTTTATAACGACCTCGCCGGCATAATCCGCGCACGGGAACTGGAAAAGCCCCATCTTTGCAAAGGCAAATGTCACGGTTTTATCCGCCCTGACCGCCGCTCCGGCAACCGCTCCCGTGTCGGAATCGGCTCCGCTCGGGACATCGACCGATATTTTCATGCCCGTCTGCCCGTTCATGTATAAAATCATTTCCTCCGCCTTTCCGGCAATCGGGCGCGAAAGTCCCGTTCCGAAAAGCGCGTCTATATATAGCTCGGCTTCGTTTGTTTCTCTTTCATAAAAATCGTTTATTTTTATTCCGAGCTTAGATGCAATCTCCGCGTTTTTGTGGCGAACCGGGCAAAGCGTGAGAATCTCGACCTCGCACCCCGACAAAAAAAGCCTTCTCGCAAGGGCAAACCCGTCCGCCCCGTTATTGCCGGGACCCGCCAGGATAACCGCGCTTTTCACCCTCGGGCACTCCTCATAAAGCGCCGACGCTGCGTTTTCGATTAAAATCTCCTCGCCGATACCGTAAAGCTTTTCCGCGTTTTCATCCGCCTTACGCATAATATCCGATGTAACCGCTTTTAAATACATCCCTCTACCTCCGCAACCACAAACGCAACGGCATAATCCCCGTCGTGCGATATTGACAGGCTGAAAGAAAGCCCTTCCCCCAGCCCGTTTTTTAAATTAAAAAACGGCTTTCCCTCATCGTAGCACACCTCCGCGCCTTTTAAAACGCCGAAAATGCCCTTTCCGACCGATTTGGAAAAAGCCTCCTTCGCCGCAAAAATTCCCGCCGCCGTTTCATACATGCTGCGGCTTTCTTTGCAGTGCTTTATTTCGCTTTCGGTAAAACAGCGCGCCATAAGCCCCCGTTCGCAAAAGCGTTTCATTCTCTCTGTTCTGACAATGTCTGTCCCGATACCGTAAATCATCCCTTAAAGCTCTTTCCCATATAGCAGCCGAACGCTTCCACCATCATCGGATTCGGGTCGATTATGACGGTTTCGCTCGCACCGTTATGCTTTCTCACAAGATAATAAAGGTTGTCCGATTTTTTTGACGGGCAAAGATATTCCCCCGCTTTCCCGGGCTCCGCCTTTCCGCCTTCGATGCACTCGGTAAGCTCAATGCTTTTAAGCCTTTTTCTGCTTCTTTTCGCGGTAACAAGGTCAATATCTATCACACTGTCGGTCAATATATACTCATATTCCTTAAAAAGGAGCGAAGCAATAAGGTAATACGCTCCGTAAGCTGCCGCCGCCCATATGATCACCGCGGCAAATTTTAAATATACCGCGGAAACGGCAAAAATAACGCCGGCGATAACGGCAATAAGAGCGGATAAAATAAGCTCCTTCGCGTCCGGAACCTTTCTTACCAGCCTTTCTGAAAAAAAGCTCCTGTTTTCATTTCGGTATGACATATTCTCACTCCTTGTTTGTTCTTCGCTTTTTTTCTTTATCGCACGCATTTATTCAGCGCCGCGAAGGGCGGCTTTTGCCGTGTGAAAATTATATCGCGCGCGAAGGCATTTTATAAATGCTTTTCGCGAAGTATATAATTTTCAGCGAGCGGCTAAATCCAGCCTCTTTGCGGGTGCATTATAATTCAAACAATAATGCCTTCAAGCCGGCGTAAAAATTTTTGATTGGTGCGAAAACTCTTGCTCGCAAGAAAGTTTTCGTATCATATCAAAATAAGCGAGTCCGCGCTTTCCCGGCGGGCGTATTATAATGCGAGCAATAAATGCTTGCTTGCAACGGGTTTTTGCGGTGCATTGGAAAGTCCGCGCTCTTTGCGGGCGTATTATAATGTGAGCGAAAACTCTTGCCTGCACGGGCTCTTTGCGATGCATTGGAAAGTCCGCGCTCTTTGCGGGCGTATTATAATGCGAGCAATAAATGCTTGCTTGCAAGGGCATTTTTGCGAAGCATTAGAAAAGCGAATGCGCGGCGGGACCCGTCGCGCCCGGGGGCTTTTAAGCCACCGGTGCTATTGCTCTTTTTAAGAGCAATAGCTTATGAGCGTATTATACCACACCGTTTCCAAAAAAACAAGTGCTTAAGTAACTTTAGCCTCTCCCGGTCGATCCATGCAGCTTTTTGCCGAATCTTCCGGATACAATAAAACCGCCCTAAAAGGCGGACGTCAAAGTTATGGTCGCAAAGTCATGATCCTCTGCGACCGGTAGTAGGTGTCCCGGTAAAACATCGTTATCTGCCAGAACATTTAAAAACTTTTCTGCTGCGGCGACTGTAATTTCCCCGATTACAACCGCCTTTTCATATTCGTTTTCACGAATTATGAAAATAAAACCGTCATTTCCCTCCTCCATAATATATTCCGTGTCTGACTTTATTATTTTCCTCATCCTGTCATCCCTCCGTATCCTCTATTAAGTTTAAACCATTTCGGAGGATTTGTCCAGTGCTTTTTTGTTTGCCCCTCTCACGCAAATAATCTGCTGAGTATCTTGGGCGCGGTAAAAACGCAAATTTTGCCGTAGCGCCCCGAAACTCGGATGCCGTTTGTAAGCGCCCGTAACAATTATTTAACAATATATGTAAATATTCCACAATATACAACTTGATTTTGCTCCGAAGCTATACTAATATAATAAATATTACGAGTGTATTCGACATATATGTTTGTAAAAAAGGGTGATTTCATTGAAATATCTGCTTTTTTCATGGCTTAAACTGCGGGATGTGACCCGTTTTGTTATTATTTTCGGTGCGGCATTTTCCTTTGTCCCGGCGCTTTTTGCAATGCTTTGCCGAGGTAAAGATATCTTCTCCTCGCTCGCCCTTATCCGCGAGTCCTCACATCTTTTATCATCTTCAGTCTTTTTCTCGGTTTTAACCGAATTGATTTCAAAAGACAAAAAGAACAGGTAAAACCTGTTCTTTTAATAAGCTTATATTCAGATAAATCAGATAGCGCGAACTATCTTGCCCGAACGCAGGCAGCGTGAGCAAACCGATACGGTCTTGGGAGTGCCGTTAACGAGCGCTCTTACCTTCTTAACGTTAGCTTTCCACGTTCTGTTGCTTCTTCTATGAGAATGGCTGACTCTGATTCCGAATGTTACGCCTTTTCCGCAAACATCACATTTTGCCATTTAAAACACCTCCATTTCGTCACGGTAAATATTATAATAACAGATTTTAAAAGATTTTGCAAGTGTTTTTTTAAAAAAATCGAAAATTTAGCGACTTTATATAAAAACGCGCTCCCGTTTTATTCATTTCTCCTAAATTTAAAATAATATAATTGTAAAATTTTTTTCTTTACACCGTCTTTTTCCGATAGTATAATAAAGATATAAATATATTAAAGAAAGGATTTTGTTATGAATTTTAAGCTTATGCACCCGGCGGATCAGCTCGTTCTCATAATGGAGCGCATCTACTCCTACGGAATGACAACTACGTCCGGCGGCAACCTTTCGATTCTTGACGATAACGGCGACATATGGATTACGCCCGCCGGCATCGACAAGGGTTCCCTGACGCGCGACGATATGGTGCGGGTTACCCCGTCCGGCGAAATCATCGGCAGGCACAAGCCCTCCTCGGAATTTCCGTTCCACAGTATAATATATAAAAGGCGCCCGGACATAAAGGCGGTGCTTCACGCACATCCCCCGGCACTTTTGGGCTTTTCCATTGCGAGAATGGTGCCCGAAACGAACATTATCCCGAATATAGACACTGTCTGCGGCGAGGTGCGCTATGCGCCCTATGAGCTTCCCGGAAGCCGTGAGCTTTCGGAGAACATCGCAAACGTGTTTTCTGAGGGCGTTTCAACGGTCATGCTCGAAAATCACGGCGTTGTTGTCGGAAAGAGCGACCTTTTCGAGGCGTTCAAGGCGTTCGAAACGCTTGACTACTGCGCCAGAATCCAGCTTCAGGCGACGAAAATCGGAGCTCTTCACACTCTTTCGGACCGCGCGATTGCAGTCGCCGAGGCTAAAAACAACGTCCGCTTAAGCGAATTTGTTCCCGAGGGCTTTTCAAGCCCCGAAAAAGAGGCGCGCGCCTCCATGTGCTCGCTTATTAAGAGAGCGTATCACCAGCGCCTTTTCACAAGCTCGCAGGGCACATTTTCCGAAAGGATGCCCGACGGCGGATTCATCATCACTCCCTACGGCAAGGACAGGAAGTATTTGGAGCCCGAGGATCTTGTCAAAATCCAGGGAAACATGAAGGAGCTTGGCAAAAACCCGAGCCGCAGTGTGCTCTTCCATAAATTTATTTACGATATTCATCCGGAGATAAATTCCGTGATTCTGGCGCATCCGCCGAACCTCATGGCTTTCTCCGTGTCGGACGCGGTTCTTGACTCGCGCATTATTCCCGAAAGCTACATAATGCTCCGTGACGTTGAAAAGCTGCCCTTCGGCTCGACGTACTTAGAGCCCGAGGAAACGGCTAAAAAGCTTAGCCTTAAAACGCCCGTCACGCTTGTAGAGAACGAGTGCTGCATCGTTATGGGAACGTCGCTCTTAAACGCGTTTGACCGCCTTGAGGTTGCCGAGTACAGTGCCAAGGCGATTGTCAACGCCGAAACGCTCGGCAAAATGGTAAAGATAGACGACTCCGAGATTGACCGCATCATTGACGCTTTTAATTTGGAACGGTAAAATGAAGGATATTTTACTTTTTCAAAATGCCGCCAAGGTGTCCGGATTCATGGACAGTCACGTGTTTTCCTATATCAACGAGGGGCAGACGGAAAGCTTCGAGGGCTTTGAGAATTTTGACCTTCTGGCTTTTGATTATTACGATGTCAAAAGCGACTCGGTAAAAACTCCGAAAATAATGATTTATATCGACCGCGAGGACCTTTTCTTCTTCTGCGAGAATGACTCCGCGCTTTCGGCGGTCACTCGCATGACGGATTCCTTATTTGAAAACAGGACGAACGAGGAAGCGCTTTACGCCTTCTTCGTCCGTCTCTTAAAGGGCGATATGGATTCTCTGGACGCGTTTGAGCAAAAAATCGACGCGCACGAGAACGCGCTTTTTTCCTCGTCCGAACGCGTTGCGGTAAAAACGATATCCGGGCTTCGGAAGGAGCTTTTGCGGCGCAAGCGGTATTATGAGCAGCTCGTTTCGATATTTGACGAAATGAGCGCGAACGACAACGCGCTTTTGTCCGACAATATTGCCCGCCGTATCGCAGTTTTGGGCACGAGGACGGACAGGTTTTTGAGCGCGGTCGTAAACCTTCAGGAGAATGTAACGCAGATGCGCGAGGCGTACCAGTCCCGTCTTTCGATAAAGCAAAATGAACTGATGAAGCTTTTCACGGTCGTGACCGTTATATTTCTGCCTCTGACGCTTATTGCAGGCTGGTACGGCATGAATTTTAAGTTTATGCCGGAATTATATTCGCCGTACGGTTACCCGGCGGTAATTTTAGTCAGCGTTGCAATCGTCATCTTGCTCATCTGGTACTTTAAAAAGAAAAAATGGCTGTAGAAAGGTCGGCGGAAATTATCCGCCGACCTTTTTTTAATATTCAAATACCGTATAGCCCTTGGGGGAAGCGGTAACCTTAAGCTCTTTGCCCGATTTTACTATGCTGACATGAGATGAAATGAGCACTCTTTCAGGCTCATGACCAAGAGAAACCGTGAATTCCTCCTTCTCACCCGAGGTGTTGATTATAACCGCGAAACGCTTTTTACCCTTCTCTCTTTTATATGTCCAGACCTTCTCCGGGCACGAATTTTCAAGCCACTCAAACGACCCGTCATAAAACGCCGGATTATCCTTTCTCATTGCGGCAAGCTTTTTTAAGAACGAGCGGCGCTTTTTGCCCTCTTTGGTGAGCGCGTTTTCCCAGTTGATATAAAGCTTTCCGAAATCGCGGTTCGACCAGAGCGAGTGGCGCGCGTCATCGCATGCCTCGTTTCCGTTGTATAAAAGCGGGACGCCGTCCATTGTGTACATGAATATGAATCCGGCTTCCATTCCGTTATGCCCGAACGATTTTTCATAACGGTTATTGTAGCTGTCGCTTGCCGTGTCGTGGTTATCCATATAGCGGATGCATCTTCCGCCCTCGGGGTATGTATCGTGAACGTGCTGCCACTCCGTGCGCGTTAATTCCGCGCTTTCAGTACCGGCAAGCGCGCGGCACATATGGGCGTTAAGTCCGAAGCTGTAGTCAAGGTCGAATCCCTCAACCAAAAAGTCGCCTCTAACGCCCTCGTTTAACATTACGATTCCGGGCTTGATCTTCTCAATTCTCTTTCTGCCCTCGATCCAGAAATCGAGCGGCACTCTGTCGCCGACGTCGCAGCGGTAGCCGTCAAT
This sequence comes from uncultured Clostridia bacterium, assembly GCA_934476235.1. Lineage (GTDB taxonomy): Bacteria > Bacillota > Clostridia > CAKSNL01 > HGM11501 > HGM11501. The sequence goes on from CAKSNL010000004.1 coordinate 130,725, forward strand.
GTCAAACTTCTCCACGAAATACTCCATATTGCGCCAGAGATATTCCCTTAATTCCTTGCTTTCAAAGTTTATGCCGGGGAAATGCCAGTCAAGGTCAACGGGATTTCCCGCCTCGTCGCGCAGAATGAAATCCGGGTGGTCCTTTATGAACACCGCCTTGGGTCCGCAGTGAAGGTACACAAGGTCCAAAAGCACCTTAAGCCCCAATTTATGCGCATATTTGACGAAAGATAAAAGGTCCTCATCCGTGCCGTACTCGGGGTCAATCTTATAATAATCGCTCATGCGGTAAGGGTTTTTCGGGTTGTCAAAGCCGCTCTTTGCGTGTCTGTCGCTCCAGTGGCTTTTATCCATATCGTCGTCCATTTCAAATATCGGGCAGAGGTACACGTGCGTAACGCCGATTTCCTTCACCTCGGGCAGCATTTTCTCAGCCGCCGCAAGCGTTCCCTCGCTCGTGAACGCTCTCGGGAATATCTGATAGAACACGCTTTTTTTAAGCTCTTCGCTCATTTTTCTTGCTTTCATCAATAACTCCTCCTTTTTCGTATATTAAGACTATACACCAAAAAGGGGACTAAGTAAATAAATAAAACAACCCTATATTTATACTTTTCGGCACAAAAAGATGGTTGTTTTATTAAAATCACTTCATCAGGTAGTCCAAAATAACCGTTACCAGGCGAAGGGTCAAAATATGGATGCTGATAAATATATATACTATTCCGATGCCGCCCCCTATTCCCGTGATAAACCGGCGGCAGTTATTGCTTTCCCGCTTAAACACCAATTGAACCGTACCGTCCGCTATCATCGGAATCAGCAGCAACGGAAAAACAAAATTATGCCTGCACTTCGTGATTATTGCCAAAATGATACCGATAAAATATCCCGCCAAAATACCGGTGCACCTTGAACACAAAGGGAACTGCTTTCCGTTAATGAAAAAGGATCTTTCCGGCTTCTGATGGCACATAAACGCAATTGCAAGAAATTTTTTTACGGTCATTTAATAGTAATAAAGAGACGCCTCAAAGATCGCCGCAATTATTGCATATATTATATATAATACAATCATATAATACAATCGCGGCAATAAACCCGATAAGAGCGCCCTTTCCCGCAGACATTGCCTTAAGCGGTGTCCCGTCCTTCCATACCAAATACAAAATCAGTCCTACGACGGGAATACAAAAGCCTAAAAGTCCCCATCCGAAGCTGCTTGCATCCTGCGAACTTGCGGCTGTCATTTCTTTTTGCGGACATCCGCATGCGGGACATATTACCGCCTCATCCATAATTTCTTTTCCGCACTTTGAACAATATTTCATATATAATCCTTCCTTTTGACATTTACTGAATGTCATTTTTAACGCTATTATAGCATATAATTTCTTTATTGACAAGTACTAAATGTCAAAAAGGGAGAAAAATTTATGTTTATTAATAAATCAAAGGACGGATCAAACAATATCTGCGGTAAAAAAATCGCAGAATTAAGAAAAAACCTGAAGATATCGCAGCGGGTTTTAGCCGACAGGCTTCAGCTTTCCGGGCTCGATATAGACAAAAACGCCGTTCAGCGAATCGAAAGCGGGCAAAGGTTTGTGACAGATATTGAGCTTCTCGCGCTTGCCGATCTATTCGGCATAACTGCCGACAGTCTGTTAAGATAATTATTTAAAAAACTCGCTTTCACGAGTTTGTACCGCACCTCTTCACTTTCCGAAAAACGGCGGAAAGTGAACAGGTAACAAATAAAAATCGGCAAGCACTGACCGTACTTACCGATTTTTGGTGACTCGTACCAGATTTGAACTGGTGTTACCGCCGTGAAAGGGCGGTGTCTTAACCGCTTGACCAACGAGCCGGATATGGTAGCGGCAGGTGGACTTGAACCGCCGACCTAACGGGTATGAACCGTTTGCTCTAGCCAGCTGAGCTATGCCGCCATGTTGCTGTCGGATGTGACAGCTATATTAGAATACCACAAAAATACCCAAAAGTCAAGAGTTTTTTTCTCTTTTGGTCAAAAATCCTCTTCCCCGGCAATTTCCGCGCTTCTTTGATATCTTATCTCGACCCTGTCTTTAATCGAATAGCGGTACACCAAAGTAAAAACCGCCGCCCAGAATATGAGAAACACTAATATTATTATCTTCTTTTTCATATTTTTAAACATTTCTGCGCCGGAAAATTTTCCGGCGCAGTTATTTTTTTATTCCGTTGCCTTTTCTTCCTCTGTTCCCTCCGGAAGCTCATCCTCGTGCGCGGTCTTTGCAAGACCGATAACTCTTACCCCGTCGCCCGGGCGCATGAGGCGGACGCCGCTTGTCGCTCTTCCGATAGAATTGATTTCATCGGTGTACATTCTTATTATCACGCCGTCGGACGCAATAAGCATAAGGTCGTCATTTTCATTTACCGCCGTTACGCCGATAACATTTCCCGTTTTTTCGGAGGTTTTATACCCGATAAGACCCATACCGCTTCTCTTCTGAGTCTTAAAGAGGTCAAACCCGGTCTTCTTTCCGAAGCCGTTTTCCGTTACTATCATAAGCTCGGACTCATTATCGACATTTGCCATGCCGACAACAAAATCTCCCTCGCGGAGCGTTATTGCCTTAACGCCGCGGGTCACTCTGCCCAGAGGTCTTACATCTGACTCGTTAAAGCGGATAACCATTCCCTTGTTCGTGCCGACCATGATATCGTTCTCTCCGTCGGTCAAGTTAACGCTTATAAGCTCATCATCCTCGTCAATCACAATCGCGATAAGACCGCCCTTTCTGGTCGTTCCGTAGCAGTCGAGCGAGGTCTTTTTGATTATGCCCTTTTTGGTGAGCATGGTAAGATACTTATCGCTTGAAAATTCGCTTACCGGAATCATCGCGGTAACCTTCTCGTCCTTCTCTACGGGAAGAAGGTTTACTATGGCAGAGCCCTTTGCCTGTCTGCCGGACTCCGGAATCTGATAGCCTTTAAGCTTATATGCTCTGCCCTTATTGGTAAAGAACATTATATAGTCATGGGTCGACGCGGTGGAGATATATTCAACGAAATCCTCTTCCCTCGTCTGAAGTCCGGACACTCCGCGCCCTCCTCTGTGCTGGCTCTTATAGGTCGAGCTAACTGTGCGCTTTAAATATCCGTAGTGAGTCATCGTTATAACGCAGTCTTCTCTCTCGATAAGGTCCTCGTCCTCAATTTCCTCAACGATATTTTCGATTTCGGTTTCTCTCTCGTCTCCGTACTTTTCCTTTATCTCCAAAAGCTCTTTCTTTATCTGGTCAAGCAAAAGTTTCTTGTCCGAAAGCAGGAGCTTATATTCATGGCATTTCGACTCAAGCTCGTTATACTCTGCTTCAATCTTCTCGCCGTTTAACTTTTGCAGCTGAGCAAGGCGCATATCAAGAACGCTCTGAGCCTGTATATCGGAAAAGCCGAAACGCTCTATGAGGTTTTCCTTAGCGTTATCGTAAGAATTTCTGATGATATTAATAATTTCGTCAATATTGGCAAGGGCGATCCTTAATCCCTCCAATATGTGCATCCTGGCTTCCGCTTTTTCAAGGTCAAACTTCGTTCTTCTTGTAACGATCTCCTCCTGGAACCTTATAAATCTGTCCAGAATATCCTTAAGACCCATCGTTCTCGGTCTTCCGTTGTCGATCGCTATCATGTTTATCGAAAAACTGTCCTGAAGGCGCGAATATTTATAAAGCTGATTTAAAACGACCTGAGGATTTGCGTCCTTCTTTAAGAAAATTTCGAGCCTTATGCCGACTCTGTCGGACGAGTGGTCGTCAATATCGTCAAGTCCCTCTATCTTTTTATCCTTGACAAGATTTGCGATAGACTCTACCAGGTCCTTTTTATTTACTTTATAGGGAAGCTCCGTCACGATTATAGAAGCTTTTCCGTTCTTATGCTCCTCTATTCTAGCCTTTGCCCTTATGATTATTCTTCCCTTACCGGTCGCATAAGCGCTTCTTATTCCGCTTCTTCCCATGATGGTGCCCTTGGTCGGAAAATCGGGACCCTTTATATATTCCATCAATTCCTCGACCGTAATCTCCGGGTCCTCTATCTGCGCGATAACACCGTCCAATACCTCGGAAAGGTTATGGGGAGGAATTTCCGTCGCCATGCCGACCGCAATTCCCGACGAGCCGTTTACCAAAAGTGTCGGAATTCTCGTGGGAAGAACAACGGGCTCTCTTCTCTTTTCATCAAAGTTAGGAATAAAGTCGACCGTGTTTTTATCAATGCTTTCGAGCATAACATTTGAAATTTTGCTCATTCTCGCTTCGGTATAACGGTAAGCAGCGGGCGGGTCCCCGTCAACGCTTCCGAAGTTTCCGTGCCCGTCAATCAAAGGATAGCGCATCGAGAAATCCTGCGCCATTCTTACCATCGCGTCATAAACCGATGCGTCGCCGTGCGGATGGTATCTGCCGATAACGTTTCCGACCGTTGTAGCCGACTTGAAAAAGGGCTTGTCCGATGTGAGATTTTCCTCATACATCGAGTACAGTATCCTTCTGTGAACCGGCTTCAAACCGTCCCTTACATCCGGAAGGGCGCGGCTCATAATAACGCTCATTGCATAGTCAATGAACGCTTCCTTCATTCTTTTTTCTATATCAATATTGACTATTGTCTGTGTTTCCAAGTGCTCCTCAAAGTGAGAATCCTCATATCTTTTACTTTTTTTAGCCATTTTTTGCCTCCGATTTTACTGACTTAAATGTCGAGATTCTGTACATACTGAGCGTTTTCCTCAATAAACACCCTTCTCGGCTCAACCTCGTCGCCCATAAGAACGCTGAAAATATCGTTTGCCCTTTCGGCATCCTCCATAGTGACTTTTAAAAGTATTCTGTTTTTGGGATCCATTGTGGTTTCCCAAAGCTCCTCGGGATCCATCTCTCCGAGACCCTTGTATCTGCTGATGTCTACCTTTGCTCCGGCATCGCCGTCTTTAAGTTCCTCACTTATCCGGTCCCTTTCATCGTCGCTGAAAGCAACGCGTGCCTTTTTGCCCCTTGAGAGCTTATAAAGCGGAGGCTTCGCAAGATATATATGACCGGTCTCTATCAAAGGAGTCATAAATCTGAAGAAAAATGTCAATAAAAGCGTCTGTATATGCGCACCGTCAACATCGGCATCCGCCATGACTATTATTTTATCGTATCTTAATTTTTCAAGGCTGAAGTTTTCGCCGATTCCGGTTCCGAGCGCCTGGATTACCGGCGTGAGCTTGTCATTCCCGTAAACCTTATCCGCTCTCGCCTTTTCAACGTTCAGCATTTTTCCCCAGAGCGGAAGTATCGCCTGATATTTACTGTCGCGCCCGTTCTTTGCCGAGCCGCCCGCAGAATCTCCCTCGACTATGTATATCTCCGTCTTTGTCGGGTCCTTCACTATACAGTCCGTAAGCTTTCCGGGAAGCGAGCTTGAACCGAGCGGAGTTTTTCTCGTTGCCTCTCTCGCGCTTCTTGCGGCAATTCTTGCTTTCGCCGCATACATCGCCTTTTCTATTACCGCCTTCCCGACAGTCGGATTTTCCTCCAAAAAGTCGGTAAGCTTTTCTTTTACCATGTTTTCGACCAGCGTTCTCATATCGGAGTTTCCGAGCTTGGTCTTTGTCTGTCCTTCAAACTGCGGCTCCTCCAGTTTTACGGAGATTATGGCGATAAGACCTTCTCTCACATCGTCGCCGGTCAGTTCATCATCCTGCTTCATGAGCTTATATTTTTTTGCATAGTCCACCAAAACCTTGGTAAGAGCCGATTTAAATCCCGTTTCGTGAGTTCCTCCCTCGGTCGTGGAAATGTTATTTGCAAAGGACTCTATCGTTTCGTCATATCCGGTCGTCCACTGCATGGCAACCTCCGCCATGCTTCCGTCCTTCTTGCCGCTTACATATATGACATCCTCATTTACCGCCAAAAGGTCGCTTTTTCTTTTGTTTTTTTCGGTAAAGATATAAGAAACAAAGTTCTTTATTCCGCCCTCATAGTGAAGTATCTCTCTTTCCGGATTTTCTTTTCTCTTATCGGTGAAAATAATTCTTACTCCGCCGTTTAAGAATGCCTGCTCTCTCAATCTTTTAAGCAGGACCTCATAGTCGTAAACGGTTTCTTCAAAAATTTCATCGTCCGCCCAGAAGGTTATCTCCGTTCCTGTCTTATCGGTCAATCCTATCTCATGAACCTTACCGTCCGGAACGCCTCTTTTATAGCTCTGATACCATAATTTTTCACCGTCTGACACCTTTACCTCAAGTCTTTTGGAAAGAGCGTTAACAACAGATGCACCGACGCCGTGAAGACCGCCGGACACCTTATATCCGCCGCCGCCGAATTTTCCTCCGGCGTGAAGAACGGTAAATATAACGTCAATCGTCGAAATTCCCATTTTGGGATGTATTCCGTGCGGAATACCTCTTCCGTTGTCCTTTACGGTTACTGAATTATCTTCGTTTATGGTAACCTCTATCTCGGTACAGAAGCCTGCCAGTGCCTCGTCTATCGAGTTATCCACAATTTCATATACAAGATGGTGAAGACCTCTTAATGAAGTTGATCCTATATACATACCGGGTCTTTTTCTTACGGCTTCGAGACCTTCCAATACCTGTATTTGATTTTCATCATAATTATTGTTATTTGCGCTCATAATCCAAGTCCTTTCTTTCCGACCTGTCGCTCTCTATTCTTTTTAATAAAGTCGCAGGAGAAATGGGTGATACGTATACTTTGCTTTCTTTATCGAGCACATATGACCTCGGAAGGTCATATGACGTTGTTATTACCTTTTTTCTTTTTTCGGATTCTCTTAAAAATTCCTTTGTAAGCTTTGAAATACTCGTATTTTCAATATCGAAAATTCCTACTATGTCTTCGCTTCTCAAAAGAAAATCTCCTCCTATATGAAGATACATATTTTTAATCCTCTTTTTTTATTTCTCCGTTTTCCGCGGTGAAAAATAATGATCTTTTACTTTTTCTTAATCCGCTTGCACCGGTACAGGTTATTATTGTCTGCTTTCCCTTTATTTTTTCGGTTAAGTAAGACTGCCTTTTTTTATCGAGTTCGCTTAAAATATCGTCAAGCAAAAGCACGGGATAGCTCCCCGTTCTGTCCTTTATAATTTCCGTCATGGCAAGCTTTAAGCAAAGAATGACTGACCGCTGCTGCCCCTGGGAGCCGAAAAGCTTTACATTCTTTCCGTTTATCAAAAATTCCGCGTCATCCCTGTGCGGTCCCGTTAAAGCCTGCATTTTTTCAATTTCCGCGTTTTTTAATCTTTCTGTTTTTTCCTTGAAATCCTCTTTTATTTTTTCAACATCGTTAATATCTCTCAAAGCCACCGAAGGAACATACTTTACCGTGAGCCTTTCCTTTCCGCAGGTAAGCTCATCCATTTTTTCTTTTGCATATTCCTCTATCATTTTTATAAAGCTTCCGCGATACATGAAGAGCCGTGCTCCGTATTCCGTCATCCTCTGATTCCACACATCCATCATCATATTTATTTCACGGGAGCTTCCTTTTTTCAGCAAAGTATTTTTCTGCTTTAAACATTTATTGTAATCTCTTAAGATTTTTACATAGTTCGGGCGGAGAACGGATATCGAATCATCTAAAAACTCTCTCCTTATTTCCTTTTCACCTTTTATTATATCAATTTCCTCAGGACAAAAAAGAACAGTCTTAAAATATTCCGATAAAAGAGAATTTTTAGAAAGAGGAATACCGTTAAAGCTTATATCTTTTTTTCCATCTCTGTTTACCATAAATTTCCCTCTGTATTTATGGTCCTCATTAAAAAAATCCATTTCAAGAAAGAAAGAGTCGCAGCCGAACCTTATAAGCTCTTTATCTCCCGCCGGTCTGTAGCTTTTTCCGGCTGAAAAAAGATAAACCGCCTCCAAAAGATTGGTTTTACCTTGTGCATTTTTACCTCTTATGACGTTAACCTCGGGATTAAAGAATATTTCCTGATCTTTAAAATTCCTGAAGTCAATTATCTTAAGCCTTTCAATTTTCATTTTTAAGTCTTACGGGAAGAACCATCTGAATGAACGAATCGTCCTCCAGCGGCTTTATGATACAGGGGCTTAAATTTGAATTAAATTCAAGCTTTGCAACGTCCGTTTCCGCTGCCTTCAAAGCGTCATGAATATATCGGTTGTTAAACCCAATCTCCGTTTCCTCTCCTTCAAAAGGAATATCCAATGTATCGACTATCTGACCGGTTGCGGTGATACACCTTATAACAAGCTCCTTCTGAGTAAAGTGAAATCTTATCGGGCTCTTTGTTTCATCCGCGGCAATAATGGGCTCGCATCGTTCAACGCTTTCTGTCACGCTTGCAACGGGAATTACAACACTGTAATTATTAACTGCAGGGATGGTTTTTTCATAATTCAAGAAATTTCCCTCTATAAGTCTTGATACCACCTTTGCATTTTCCGTCTTTATGGAAACGTATCTTTCCGTAAGTCCTACATTTACCTTTGAATCATCGTCTTTTAATATTTTGACAAGCTCTCCCAAGGTTTTGCCGGGAATTATAAACGAAAAGTCACCGCTCGAAGTTACCTTTTCTCTTCTTAATGCAAGGCGGAACCCGTCAACCGACACTATATTTAAATTATCTCCTTTTATTTCAAACAAGGAACCGGTAAGAACAATTCTGCTTTCGTTCTGGGAAACCGCATAGAGAGTTCTTCTTATCATATTTTTTAAGGTTCCCTCTTCTATGGTAAATTCATTTTCCTTTTCAATTTCGGGAACCGAAGGAAATTCATCATCCGGCAGACCCAAAATCTTATATTCTATGTTCTGACAGGTAATGACCGCGTTTCTGTTCTCGTTTACCTTTAATGTAACGGTATCGTTGGGAAGCTTTCTCACGATGTCCATAAAGGTCTTTGCAATTAATACTATTCCTCCCTCCTCATAGACCTGTGCCGGAATACGGCATTCTATTCCGAGATCCATATCGTTTCCTACAATAGTAAGAGTTTCCGCTTCGGCTTTTATGTATATTCCCTCCAATATAGGAAGAGAAGCCTTCTGCGAAACTGCCTTTGAAACGATGTTCAAGGTATTTAAAAGTATTTCCTTCTGACACTGAAAAATCATGATGATTCTCCTTTTTTCTTTGGATTGATTTTTTTTATAAATAATATATATTTAAATTCAGTTATAGTAGTATCTGTAGATAAGGTGAAAAATTTATTATTATTCCCATATACCAAGGATTTTAAACAAATTTTTTTGGTGATAAAATGTCTAATAAAATGAAAATTCATTATCCACATACTGTTTATAAAGTGGATAAGGTCATCCGTTTTTTAAATCGTTTGTGATATTTTCTATTTTGTCGCTTACCTCCGGATCCTCTTTTTTTAATGATTCAACCTTTTTTACCGCGTGAATGATGGTTGAGTGATCCTTTCCTCCGAAATATTCTCCTATTCTGTTATAGGAAAGCTCCGTAAGATTTTTGCAAAGATAGATTGCAACCTGTCTCGGAACAACTATTTCTTTTGTTTTTCTTTTTGAGGTAATATCTTCTTCCCTTACTCTGAATAAAGATGAAACGGATTTTATTATCATTTCCGGGGTTATTACCCTGGAAGACGCCGCCGTTCTGTATTTTTTTATAGCATCTTCAGCCATTTCAAGAGTTACCTCTTTATTTAAAATCCCCGAATAAGCGGAAAGTGTTTTGAAAACTCCCTCAAGCTCACGGATATTCATTGTTATATTGTCGGCAATATACATGAGTATCTTTGTGTCAATATTGATATTCTGGTTTTCCGCCTTTTGTTTTAAAATTGCAACTCTCGTTTCATATTCGGGAGGCTGAATGTCTGCAAGATAGCCCCATCCGAAACGGGACTTTAGTCTGTCCGCAAGATTCGGAATCTCGTTCGGAGGACGGTCGCTTGATAAAACTATCTGCTTTGAATCCTCAAAAAGAGAATTGAAGGTATTGAAAAATTCCTCCTCCATCGAAATCTTGCCGGCGATGAACTGAATATCGTCAACAAACAAAGCGTCAATCTTTCTGTATTTATCCCTGAAAGCGTCCGTGCTCTTTTTGGCGATGCTTTCGATAAGCTCAACCGTAAAGGTTTCCGACGTTACAAAAAGAGTTTTAAGCTTCGGATAATTTTCGTTTATGTAGTTTTCCATCGCGTGCATAAGATGGGTTTTTCCGAGCCCGACTCCTCCCCATATGAAAAGAGGATTATAGGCTTTGCCGGGCATTTCAGCAGCACCGAGAGCCAGAGCCTGTGCAAGTTCGTTTGATTTTCCGACAACGAAATTATCAAAGGTATATTTTGAATATTTTTCTTTTTTGGAGGATGAGGTTTTTTCGTTTTCTTTTTCTTCTTCCTCCTCTTTTTTTTCCCCGACGGTAATAAAAATATCATACTTTTTGCCTGAAGCTTCAAGAACCGAGTTTATAATAAGATCGTTATAGCGCTGCTCGAGCATATTTTTATTAATCTCCGTCGGAACGGACAAAAAGATTTCAGAGTCTGTCATCCTATAAGGAACTACGGATTCGATCCATGTTCTGTATGAAACCTTTGAGGAAAGCTCATCCTTTATGTATTCGCATGCTTTTGCCCAGATATCCGACAGTGCAGACAAGTTTATTACCCCCTTATTTATCCACAATTGTGTATAAAAGGTGTTGAAAACTGTGGATAAATCCTTGATTTTTTTAAAAAACGGCGTTATGGCTTAAATAAAGTTGTGGATAAGTTATCAACCGCATAAATCTTCATATCTCATATATTATAACAAAAAACTTTCCTTTTTACAAGATTAAATTTATCTTTTTTGTAAAAAAATTAATTTTTCGGTTGACAAATAATTTTTTAGTATATATAATAAAAAAAAGTCTGTAATTTTTTATTTTACTTTAAGGAGGTGTTTTTTGTGCTTAGGACATATCAGCCCAATAAGCTAAAAAGAAAAAAAGTGCACGGTTTCAGAAGCAGAATGAGCACTAAAAACGGAAGAAAAGTTCTTTCGAGAAGAAGAAGACAGGGCAGAAGGGTTCTTTCCGCTTAATTTTAAGAAGGAGAGATTATCTTTAGCATGAAAAGTACGCTGTCGCTGAAAAGCAATTCAATTTTCACAAAGCTTTATAAAAAGGGACACTGTGAGAAGTCAAAGAGCGTGGTAATGTATTATTATCCGAACGGACTTAAAATCTGCCGCATGGGAATAACGGTAAGTAAAAAGATCGGGTCTGCGGTAAAAAGAAACAGGTCGAAAAGGCTTATCAGAGAAAGCTACAGATGCTTTGAAAAATATGCCTCGGGTTACGATATAGTTTTTGTTGCAAGAACCATAACGCCCGAGGCAGGGTTTTTTGAAGTGAAAAAGGACATGGGCAGGCTGTTTGAAAAAAGCCTTATGAGGTGCGGAAAATGAAATATGTATTTCTTTTTTTTATCAGACTTTACAGAAAATATATTTCTCCTTTATCAAAGCCGCATTGCAGATTTTACCCCACGTGTTCAGCCTATGCCTATGAGGCAATAAAAAAATACGGTGCGTTAAAGGGCGGTTTTTTAACCGTTAAAAGAATTCTGAAATGTCACCCTTTTAATGCGGGGGGATATGATCCCGTTCCGTAAAAAATTAAGGAGTGATTAAAATAATAGACTTTTTTGCCAACATACTGAGCTATATTATTAATCCTATCTATAACTTTGTCGGAAATTACGGCGTTGCCGTAATTTTGTTTACGGTTATAGTTAAGGTACTGCTCGTTCCGCTTGGCGTTAAGCAGCAAAAGACAATGGTTAAGACCAAGCAGATAAAGCCGGAGCTTGATAAGATACAGTCAAAGTATAAAAACGACAAGGAAAAGCTCAACGAAGAAACGATGAAGCTTTATCAGAAGTATGACATTAACCCTATGGGAGGATGTCTTCCCCTTCTGGTTCAGTTCCCAATTCTTTTGGGACTTTACAGAGTTATTCAGCATCCCATTAACTGGATATTAAGAAGCAATCCGGTTGACGCTATAGAAAAAATAATTGCCGAGGGAAAGATTACGGCAGATTATGCTTTAGAAGCTCTCCGTTCTCTTTGTGCATCGGCTGATAAGATAGAGGGAATTAACGATGTTGCCTCGCTTGTTACAAAGTATTCTGAAGATGCGTCGCTCGGAGTTACTCAGATAGATATTGCGTCAAAGTTCAATCTTGTAAACTTTGATTTTCTGGGACTTGATCTTTCCGCAACTCCTTCTATAAGTGAGTTATCGTGGCTTTGGATAATCCCTATTTTAGCAACCGGTGCGGCATTTTTCTCAAACTGGGTTTCATCCAAAATTAATCCGGTTACGGGAGAGCAGGCGCAGACGATGAAGAGCATGAACCTTATGATGCCCTTAATGACTTTATTCTTTACGTTTACTCTTTCGGCGGGCATCGGCGTTTACTGGTTCTTCAGCACAATGTTATCGGTTGCTCAGATGTATATTCTGACAAAGTATTTTGAAAAGAAATATCCTTCCGTGGCTAATACGGGGAAAGGAAAAAAATAATGAGATTTGCAGAGAAAAAAGCAAAAACGGTTGACGAGGCGGTAAATCTGGCTTTAAAAGAGCTCGGCGCTTCGAAGGACGATGTTGATATTGAAATAATAGAGGAGACAAAGGGTCTTTTCGGAATTCTCGGAAACAAGGAAGTAAAGGTAAGGGTCACTTTAAGAGAAAGAGAAGAAGTGTCCCGCGCCAAGGATTTCATAAAAAACGTTACCGAGAGACTCGGAATGAATATCGAGCAGGAAGTATCCTTTAATGAGAAGGACAATCTTTTAAAGATCGAATTAAAGGGCGAAGGATTGGGACTCTTGATAGGAAGAAGAGGAGAGACTTTAGATTCCATTCAGTACCTTACGAATATTTTTGTAAACAAGAAGTCGGACGATTATATAAAAGTTACGATTGACGCGGAAAATTACAGGGAGAGAAGAGAAGAATCTTTGGTTTCTTTGGCTAAGAGAACGGCATCTAAGGCAGTTAAGTACAGAAAGAACATGGTAATAGAGCCGAAAAATCCTTATGAAAGAAGAATAATTCACGAAGCTCTTCAGGATTATCCTGAGGTAACAACTTATTCGGTGGGAGAGGATCCCAACAGAAAGGTTATTGTAGCGTATAAGGGCATGGCAGGCGGCTACAGAAAAAATCAGGAATAACTGTAAAGAAGCGGCACTGTAAGCCGCTTTTTTATGTTAAGCGGAGGATATTATGGCGGAAACGATAGCGGCGATAAGCACGGCTTTGGGAAAAGGCGGGATTTCGATAATAAGAATAAGCGGCGACAGGGCGATAGAAACGGCGGACAGGATTTTTAGGGGGAAAACAAAGCTTTCGGACGCAAAAACGCACACGATTCACTACGGAAAAATAATGTCCGGGGAAAAGGTGATAGACGAGTGCCTTTGCTCGGTGATGAGGGCGCCCTTAAGCTATACCACCGAGGATATCGTGGAGATAAACGTGCACGGCGGAATATATTCAGCCCAAATGACCCTTGATGCGGTCTTAAAAAACGGCGCCCGCCCGGCAAAGCCCGGAGAATTTACTCTCCGCGCATTCATGAACGGAAGGATAGACCTTTCGGAGGCGGAGGCGGTCGGAGATATTATTGATTCAAAGACCGCGCTTTCACAGTCGACCGCGGTAAATCAGCTCGAAGGAAAATTAAAGGATCCCGTGAACAGTTTAAGAAGCCGCCTTATAGAAATTTTAGGATATATCACCGTTTCGTCGGATTTTCCGGACGAGGATCCCGATTCGCTTTCCGGGACAGATATTAAGAAGGAACTTGAAAATATTAAAAAAGAAACCGAAAAAATCTTAAATAATGCCGACAAGGGAATAATCATAAGAGAAGGGGCTCTATGTGCGATATGCGGAAAGCCGAATGTCGGCAAATCCTCGCTTTTGAACGCTTTAACGGGAACCGACCGCGCGATAGTCACGGATATTGAGGGAACCACGCGCGATGTGATAGAGGAATATATAAACATTAAAGGGGTTCCCGTAAGAATAGCGGACACCGCGGGAATACGCGAGGATACGGATGAGGTTGAAAAGATAGGCGTTGAAAAAGCGCGCGAATATATAAAAAAAGCGGACATTTGCGTTTTTGTGACCGATAATTCAAGAAAATTTGAGAAAGCGGACGAAGAAATATATTCCCTTCTTTCCGGAAAAAAGGTAATTACCGTTCGGAACAAGTCGGAACTTAAGGAGGAGTGCTCTCTCCCCTCTTATATAAAAGACCCGGTAAAAATATCGGTAAAGACGGGAGAAGGGCTGTCGCTTCTTACGGACAGGATATACGAAAGCCTTATGGGAAAAGACTTTGAGTCCGACTCTGTAATGATTACAAACAGCCGGCATAAGGAGGCTCTCGCCTTCTCGGACGAAATGATAAAAAAAGCGCTCAGAGAAATTGGCAGCGGCGCGCCGGTCGACCTTTGTTCGATATATTTGGAGACGGCGGTCTCGCACCTCGGGGAAATTACCGGAATGACCGTTTCGGATGAGGTAATAGGAGAGGTGTTCTCAAAGTTTTGCATAGGAAAATAGGTGAATTTTAATGGAACTTTTCAAAGCGGGAAAATATGACGTTGCGGTAATAGGAGCGGGGCACGCCGGCTGCGAGGCGGCGCTTGCCGCCTCTAAAATGGGATGCTCCGTAATCATGTTTTCGGTTAATCTTGACGCGGTGGCGAACATGCCGTGCAATCCGCACATCGGCGGAACGGCGAAGGGTCACCTTGTAAGGGAGATAGACGCGCTCGGCGGTGAAATGGGAAAAGCGGCGGACGAAACATATATACAGATAAAAATGCTGAACCTCGGAAAAGGTCCGGCGGTTCATTCTCTCCGCGCGCAGATTGACAGAATGAAGTACCGCGAGCGGATGAAGCACACGATAGAGCTTCAGGAAAATCTGGATTTAAAGCAGGGCGAGGTCACGGACATAAATTTTGAGGACGGAAAGGTCAAAAGCGTTGTCACCAACACCGGTGCGGTGTATGACGTTTCGTGCTGTATCATTGCGACCGGAACGTACTTAAACGGCAGAATAGTTATCGGAGAATTAAAAATCGACGGCGGACCGGACGGGATGATGCCGGCAAAGGGACTTTCCGAAAGCCTTGTAAAAGCCGGAGTCAGACTTATGCGTTTTAAGACGGGAACGCCTTCGCGCTTAAACAGAAGAAGCGTGGACTTTTCAAAGATGGAGCATCAGACGGAAGAAGATCCGCCCCTCCCCTTCTCATTTGAAACCGAAAATATGCGCCCCAGCACGGCGGAGTGCTATATAACCTACACCAATTCCGAGACGCATAAGATCATAAAGGACAATATTGAAAGAGCTCCGCTTTTTAACAAGTCCATCAAGGGCACGGGTCCGAGGTACTGCCCGTCCATCGAGGATAAGGTTATGCGCTTTGCGGATAAGGAGCGCCACCAGATATTTATCGAGCCGATGGGCGAAAACACGGAAGAACTCTATGTACAGGGCATGTCGTCAAGCCTTCCGGAGGATGTGCAGATCAAAATGCTTCATTCCATAAAGGGACTTGAAAATGCAAAGATTCAGAGAAACGCTTACGCGATAGAGTATGACTGTCTGGATCCGACTCAGCTTAGATCGACCCTGGAATTTAAAGAAATATCGGGACTTTTCGGAGCGGGTCAGTTTAACGGAAGCTCCGGCTATGAGGAGGCGGCGTGCCAGGGACTCATGGCGGGAATCAATGCGGCGCTTAAGGTAAATGGAAAGCCGCCGTTTGTGCTTGACCGGTCGGAGGCGTACATCGGTGTTCTTATTGACGATCTTACCGTAAAGGGAACCGCGGAGCCTTACAGGATGCTCACCTCGCGTGCGGAATACCGCCTTTTGCTCCGCCAGGACAATGCGGACTTAAGACTCACAGAAAAGGGCTATGAGCTCGGGCTTATTTCCGAGGAGCGATACAAGGCGTTTTTATTAAAAAAGCGCATGATAGAAGAGGAAATTGACCGCTGCGAGAAAAAGAACATCTCTCCGGCAGCGGCAAACCCGGTTCTTGAAAGATTCGGGAGCACCCCGATAACAACGGGATTTAAGTTGGGCGAGCTTATAAGGCGCCCGGAGCTTAATTACTTTGTGTTAAAGGACTCAGATCCCGACCGTCCTCCCCTTCCCTATGCGGTTTCGGAGGAGGTTAATATCGCGGTTAAATACGACGGCTATATAAAAATGCAGAAAGAACAGGTGGACGCATTCAAAAAGCTTGAAAAGAGGAAGATTCCCGAGGATATTGACTATGACCTTATCAGCGGGCTTAAAAAGGAAGCGCGCGAAAAGCTTAAAAGGAAAAAACCCGAAAACATCGGTCAGGCGGGAAGAATATCCGGCGTTTCGCCCGCCGATATAGCGGTTTTGTACATTTATCTTGACCAGAACAAAAGAGGGTGAGATTATTAAAGAGAATATTTATCCGGTTGAGATTTCCGAAAAGGCGTGCTCTGACCTTGAAAAATATTCGGAGCTTTTAACGGAGCATAACAAGGTGATGAATCTCACCGCCATAACAGAGAAAAGCGAGATCAGAATAAAGCATTTTGCGGACTGCCTGTCGCTTTTAACGCTCGGAATAATCAAAGATGGCATGAGCATTGCGGATGTCGGCACCGGCGCGGGTTTTCCGGGGCTGCCGTTAAAGATTGCCGCCCCCTCCCTTTGTGTAACGCTTATTGACGCGCTGGAAAAAAGAGTCGGATTTTTAAACACGGTTATAGAAAAGCTCTCGCTTGAAAATATAAGCGCCGTTCACAAAAGGGCGGAGGATGCGGGGCATGACAGTCATCTTCGCGAAAGCTTTGATATTGCGGCTTCCCGTGCGGTAGCGCCGCTTTCGGTTCTTTCGGAATACTGCCTTCCTCTGGTAAAAACGGGAGGATATTTTCTGGCGATGAAGGGACCCGATCCCGAAAGCGAGGTAAAGGAGGCAAAAAGCGCTGTAGAAACGCTCGGAGGGAAAACGGAGGAGATAAAGCGCTTAACCGTTGCGGACGGGATAGTCCACAGCGCCGTTATAATAAAAAAAATATCGCAAACACCGCAAAAATATCCCAGAAAAGCCGGCAAACCGGCAAAAAGCCCGCTTAAATGACACAAGCGCGGCGAAAAAAGGCGAAAACTTATTATTTACAAAAAATGGAAAAAGTGTTATCATATACTTGTTCAAAAGATAGCACAAAAGGACCGCTTTTGAATAAAAGCGGTCCTTTTTTAAGGAGGATATAAATGATAAGCGCCGTATTTTCGGAAGAAATACCGAAAAAAGTAATTGACATACCGCTTGAAAGAATCGAAACAAATCCCACCCAGCCGAGAAGGTTTTTTGACCTTGAGGCGCTGGCGGAGCTTGCCGCCTCCATTGACGAGTACGGAGTCATTCAGCCGATAACGGTTAAAAAGAAGGCTAACGGAAGCTTTTTAATTATTGCCGGGGAAAGGCGCTACCGTGCAAGCTGCATGGCAAAAAAGCGCACCATTCCGGCGATAGTAGTCAATTTAAGCGATTCACAGAGCGCGGCGATAGCGCTTCTGGAAAACCTTCAGAGAAAGGATCTGACATTTTTCGAAGAAGCTGAAGGTTATGCACGATTAATGAATGAGTACAACATGACGCAGGACGAGCTTTCGGAAAAGCTCGGAAAGAGTCAGTCCGCTATTGCAAACAAGTTACGGCTTTTAAAGCTTGATGACGAATCGAAAACAGCAATATTTGAAGCAGGACTTACCGAAAGACACGCGAGGGCGCTTTTGAGACTTGCAAATAAAAAAAGCAGAGAAAAAGCCCTCAAGCTGATAATAGAAAAAAAGTTAAACGTTGCAAAGACGGAAAACCTTATTGACCGGTTGTCGGAGGACGAGGCTGAAAGCAAGCGCCTTAACGCATTCAAGGCGGTCATGAGCGAGGAAGCGAAAAAACAGAAGATATTTTGCAATACGGTTAACAAAGCGATACGGCTTTTGGACAAGTCCGGAATCAAGACCGAGATTGAGCAGTCCGAGGACGCCGACAGCTTTATCTATAAAATCAGCATAAAAAAAGCCTGAACCGAAGAGGTTCTTCATTAACCCCCTTCTTCCTTGTCGGCGGAGTGTTTCACGTGAAACACTCCGCCGAATATTTTTTTAAATGTTTCACGTGAAACGATTGCAATTTAAAAGGAAGTGTGATATACTTATAAAAGACGAACAAATGAAAAGAGGAACGCTATGGGGAAAGTGATTGCACTCGCAAACCAGAAAGGCGGAGTCGGAAAAACGACGACTGCGGTGAACCTAAGCGCCGCACTTGCCGAAAAAGGCAAAAAGATTCTTCTTGTTGATTCGGACGCGCAGGGCAACGCCACAAGCGGGCTCGGAATCAAGGTTGAAAAAAATAAAAAAACTCTCTATAATGTTATAACAGAAGACGAGCCGATAAGCTCTGTGATTGTAAAGACGACGTACGACCGCCTTTATGTGTGCCCGTCGGACGTGGAGCTTTCAGGAGCGGAAATCGAGCTTGTTGACGCGGAGGACAGAGCATACAGACTGAAAAAGGCGCTTGCTAAAGTTAAAGGGGACTATGACTTTATTTTAATAGACTGTCCCCCCTCCCTCGGACTGGTAACGCTCAATGCGCTTGCCGCGGCGGACACGGTTTTGGTTCCCATACAGTGTGAGTTTTATGCGCTTGAAGGACTGGCGCTTCTGACAGGAACGATAAAACGGGTGAAAAAGAGCATCAACCCTGACATTGAATTTGAGGGCGTGCTTTTGACGATGTTCAACGGAAGGGCAAACCTTTCAATTCAGGTGGCGGACGAGGTTAAAAGATATTTCCGCGAAAAGGTCTACAAGACCGTGATTCCGAGAAATATCAGGCTTTCCGAGGCTCCGGGCTTCGGAGAATCGGTGCTGACGTATGACTCGCGCTCCAAGGGCGCGGAAAGCTACCGCGCGCTGGCGGACGAGGTCATTAAATACAACAGATAAAACGAAAGGGAAAAAGCTATGGCGAAAAAAGGACTCGGAAGAGGGCTTGACGCGCTTATTCCGACGGAAGAAATAACTGAAGGAAACGAAAACAAAGAATTTGTTTTCGTCAGCACGGCTTTTGTGGAGCCGAACAGAAAACAACCGAGAAAGCACTTTGACGAAGAAGAGCTCGAAGCTCTTTCGGAGTCGGTCAAAAGATACGGAGTGCTTCAGCCGATAACGGTTAAGGACGAGAAAAACGGATTTTACTCCATTATTGCCGGGGAAAGGCGCTGGAGAGCCGCAAAATTAGCGGGTCTTTCCGAGGTACCGGTCAGAATTGTCGATTTTTCGTCGCTTGAGGAGCTGGAGGTCTCGCTGATAGAGAATCTCCAGAGGACGGATCTTGACCCCGTGGAAGAAGCGATGGGCTATAAACGCCTGATGGACGAACATTCGCTCACACAGGAGGAGGTAAGCAAAAAGGTCGGAAAAAGCAGAAGCGCAGTTGCGAATGCTTTGAGAATACTGACTCTCCCTGAAAAGGTGAGGGGGCTTTTGATAGAAAAAAGGATATCCGCCGGTCACGCGAAAGCGATATTGATGGTCGCGGATGAGAAGAAACAGGAATTTTTAGCGGACAGGATAGTTTCGGACGGGCTTTCGGTTCGCAGTGCGGAGAGTCTTGCCGCGGCGCTTAACTCGGAAAAAGAAAAAAAGGCACCCGCAAAGAAAAGCGAAAAGACGCCGGAGGTCAAGGACCTTGAAAGGAGCCTTTCGGACAGCCTCGGAACAAAGGTCCTGCTTGAAGAAAAGAAAAAAGGCGGCAGGATTGAAATCGAATACTACA
Organism: uncultured Clostridia bacterium; assembly: GCA_934476235.1. GTDB lineage: Bacteria > Bacillota > Clostridia > CAKSNL01 > HGM11501 > HGM11501. The sequence continues at coordinate 150,675 of CAKSNL010000004.1, forward strand.
ACAAAGATCAGCTTGAAGCCATAATCGGATACTTAAAAAAGTATCAAAGATAGAAAGGAAAAAAGGATGAAAAAATTACTTGCTCTGACGGCTGTATTTTTCTTTATCTTTACAATTGCTCCTTTTGCGGCGTTGTTTGACGATGCTGCAAACCATTGGGCAAAGCCTTATATAGAAGCGCTTGCGATGGAAGGGGTTATAAACGGCGTATCGGACAATAGCTTTGCGCCGGACAGCTCTGTTACAAGGGAGCAGTTTTTGAAAATGCTCATGATCGTATCGGCTAAGGACGCAAACACAAGGGAGCTTTTCGAAAACCCGCCGAAAAGAGAAAGCGAGACTGAGGAATCGCCGTTTTCGGACGTTTTAAAGGATCGGTGGAGCTATTACTATATTAAAGAGGCATACGGCACGATTATATTTACGGAAGAATACGGCGAAAAATTCGAACCGGTGAAGTATATCACGAGAGAAGAGGCAGCCGTGTGGATGAGCCGCGCGCTTCAGCTTTCGCCCGGCGCGCCCGATTTTACCGATAATGACCTTATAGGTAAAAAGGAGCTTGTCGGCGCAGCGGCGGCAAGCGGGCTTATCACGGGATTTCCGGACAAGAGCTTTCGCCCGGGCCACACACTCACGAGGGCGGAGGCGTCCGTAATGCTTTTCCGCGCCGGACAGCTTAATGCAAAGATGATTTCCGAGTCTTACACGGAGGTTGCCAAGGAATTCAAAAGAGAGTTATACACGGACGGCACGGAGGAAAACGTTAAAATAACGACCAACGGCGAAAGCTATGCCGTTACCGTCAACGATGTGACGGTTCTCGGAGGTGAGTGTGATACCGCGCAAAGCCGCTATTATGTGATCGACATTGACAAAAGCGACAGTTTTAAGGAAATTGCGGTTGTTGAGAAGGACCTTGGCGATTCGGCGCTTGCAATATACAGGTACACCGGAACCACGCTTTATCTTATGGGCAGAGTCGAAAGCGTCGGTGATATTGCGGTGAGAACCGATAATACGCCGATAGGCGACGACTGGGGCGCCGTCAGCATAAATATGGACGGCAGCATAACGGCGAACATCGGAGTTCAGTTTGTTCACACCATGCTGATCCGCCGCCAGTTTAAGTTAAACTCCAGAATGAGGATAGAGCCGGTCGGAGATGAGTTTTATACCATCGGAAAATATTCATCCTTTACGGTGAAGAACGACCTTGAAAGCTCATATTCCGACGAGGCGCACCCGAACATCTTATTAAAATCGGGATATGCGGGTTCGATAGTTAAAACAGACCTTAAAAACTGGATATACATCGAAACCGGAAGCGGTGACAAGGGATGGATATATGTCAGTGAGGGACTGGTAAACGGACTCATTTTGTCAGACTATCTTGACGGGCTTTATTATGCAGGGTAACATAGAACGCTCCGGCGTTCTATGCGGAAAAATATATAACTACTAATGAAGGGAAGAAATAAAATGTCAAACATCACAGTTATGGATCACCCGCTGATCCAGCACAAGATCACGATTTTAAGAAAAAAGGAGACCACGGTCAAGGAATTCAGATTTCTTGCGAACGAAATAGCTCTTTTGATGGGTTATGAAGCGACCAGAGATTTGCCCCTTCACGATATCGAGGTCGAAACTCCGATTGCTAAAACAAAGGGCAAGGAGGTTGACAAGCAGGTTGCGGTCGTTCCGATACTCCGCGCGGGACTCGGAATGGTAGACGCTATACTGAGCCTTATTCCCTCCGCGAAGGTAGGACACATCGGACTTTACAGAGATCCCGAAACTCACGAGCCCGTAGAATATTACTGCAAGCTCCCCACAGAGATTGACAAAAGAACCGTTATAGTTGTTGACCCGATGCTTGCAACAGGCGGAAGTGCGGTAGCTGCAATCAACTTTATCAAGCAGAGAGGTGCAAAGAAGATCAAGTTTATGTGCCTTATTGCCGCTCCGGAAGGCGTTAAGGCGCTGACAGAGGCACATCCCGACGTTGATATATACATCGGCGCGCAGGATGAAAAGCTTAACGAAAAGTGCTATATCGTTCCCGGACTCGGCGATGCCGGAGACAGACTTTTCGGAACCCTTTAATAAAATAAAAAACACGGTGTGCATTAATGCACACCGTGTTTTTTATTTGTATAAGGGAGCGAAGCTTTCGGGAGCGTCGCCGAAGTCCGGCACATCCATCGTGATTCCGCCCTTTAATGCGGATTCGTGAGCGATAAGACCGGGAACCATGTAACGTGCCGCATCCCACGCATTGTTGGGAGGAAGCTTATCTGCCTTGACTGCGCGGACAAAATCGTCCACTAAGAAGGGGTGCGAGTTAAAGTGCGGGTGAATGTTTTTCTCTCTGAACGGCTCGGGAAGCCTTGAAAGGTCCTGAATCGGCGAAAAACCTTCAATATAGCGCACGGAGCAGGGGTCCTTGGTCATGTCCATTGTTCCTGAGTGCTTGTCTTCAACATAGCGATAGGTGTTGATGAGCTCGTCAAGATATTCAATTCTCGGACCGTCCGGAGCGCTGTGACCGCGCTGGAAGGTGTGTTGAGTGACGCTGCACTCATACGAGCCCTCATCGCCGTAAAATGCGGTAATGTAGGACGACGGCTTGTTGATGCCGACCCTTCTGAACTCGTTTACTCTCATTACACCTCCGCCGGAGAGTGAGAAAAGCGCCGTTTCATTGGAAAACGGGTTGTCCCAGTAGTTTTTGCCCTTGCCGTATATGCCGTCGGCATTGCGGTCCTCATAGCCGAAGCACGAAACCTTCTTAATGTGCTCGCCGGGAAGTGCGGAGAGAATCATCGAAATGGAATGTGTGGGATAGAACATCGGCGGGATGCCTGCGGGCTTTCTCCAATCGTCGCCCGCGGAGTGCTTGAAATCGGCGTACATCTCGCTGATATCGTGGTAATACTGCGATTCGCCGTAAACAAACTTGCCGAATCCGCCTTCCTTGTATTTTTCGCGGCAGTAGATGGCACAGGGATAGTAATAGCACGTCTCGCCCATCATATACACCTTGCCCGTTTTCTTAACCGTTTCAATGATTTCGCCGATCTCGTCGATCTCGCACGCGATCGGAACCGCGGAATAAACGTTTTTCCCCGCCTCCAGTGCCTTTATAACCATCGGACCGTGAAGGTGGCGCTGCGTGAAAATCGCAACAGAGTCAATGTCCGGAGCTTCTTTGAGCATTTCGTCAAGCCCCAGAAAGCCACGCTTTAAGCCGTGGCGCGCCATTGCGTCCTTCACGCGCTCGGGCACAACGTCCGCTATAACGACCTCCTCAACATCCGGATGAAGCTTAAAGAGCCTTATAAAGTCGCCCGAGAAAAATCCGGCGCCGACAACGCCTATTTTAATTCCCATAAAAATCACCTCATTGATTTTTTTGTACAAGTACACTATAGCCGAAAAGAAAAAGAATAGCAATAGATAAAACATGCGTTAACTTGTATTTTTCGTGCAATAAATAAAGGAAAAAGCACATCCTTGCAGAAATATAATAACGGGGTGAGAAAAATGATTGCCGACATATCGGAAATTTTCGCAGGAGACCTTTTAATAAAAAATACCGCATTTGCGTTTAATTATAACGTTGTTCCGCCGGTGCCGACACTGTGCCGTGCCGGGGACAAGCCGTTTTCAAGGCTATTTTATATAAAAAAGGGCTCCATGACATTTTCGCTTTCGGAGAAGGACGCACCGTACCTTACCGCGCCCGCGGGCGCGATTCTCTATCTTCCCTGTGACTGCGAGTATTACTCTGAATGGGAAAAGGGTGAGGTCGGTGAATACGAAACGCTGCTTTTCACGCTTTGGAACGATAATGAGCACATCGAGCTTTCGGACAAAGTCTCGCTTTTTGTTCCGGCGGAGGAAAACTGCTTTGAGGAGAGCTTTTCTGTTCTTAAAAACATCTGGCTTACCGGTGCGCCGGGCTACAGACTGGAGTTTAAGGCAAGGGTGTATCTCCTTTTAAAAAATATCGCACTCATGAAGCTTAAAAAAGAGGTCAAGGCAAAATACAGAAGCATATACAAGGGAATCATGCACATTGAAAACAACTATCTTTCGGAAACGGGCGTTGAAGAGCTTGCCGGAATGTGCCATGTCAGCACAAGCACGTTCCGCCGCCTTTTCGTGGAGTATAAAGGAGAAACGCCCGTGAAATACAGAAATCTCTTGAGACTTAAAAAGGCGGAGGAGCTTTTAAAAAGCGGAGAATACACCGTTTCCGAGGCGGCGGAGGCGTGTGCGATACCGGACACGGCGTATTTTTCAAAGTTGTTCAAAAAGGTTATGGGCTGCTCCCCATCCGAGATTAAAAAATAATAGATAAACTGCTTGTTTTGTACAAGCAGTTTGCTTTTTTATACATTGTATTTCACGTAGAACCAATGTAGAATAATATTGAGGTGAAAAGGATGAAATTTTCCGTCTGCATTGACATGATGTTTTCGTATCTTGATTTTTATGAGAGATTCGCCGCGGTGAAGGCCGCGGGGATAGACACGGTCGAGTTCTGGAAATGGTCGGCAAAGGACGTTTTGAATGTGCAAAAGGTCTTGAAAGAAAACGAAATGCACTTAAGCCTTATGAATATTGATGTTCAAAATGACGAGGCGCTTTCATATGACCTTTCGCGCGGAATTTTAAATAAAAAGCGCTCGGGCGACCTTATACGGGCAATCGAGGAGTCGGCGGGCGTGTGCGATATGTTAGATTGCAGAAAGCTCATCGTCCTTATCGGCGAAACAGTAAAGGGCGTTACATATGAAGAGCAGAAGGAAAACGTGTTTTCCTCGCTCGCCGCAGCCGCACCGTACGCCGAAAAAAACGGCATTACACTGGTGGTTGAACCGCTTAACGCCTGCGACCGCAAAAATTATTTTATGCCGGAGAGCGAGCCGCTATCCGAAATTATCCGCGCGGTCGGAAGCAAAAACGTTAAAATGCTTTTCGATATCTACCATCAGCAAAGGACTGAGGGCAACATCATGGAAAGGATCGAAAAAAATATCGGTATTATCGGGCATTTTCACGTGGCGGACAGTCCGAAAAGGACAGAACCCGGAACAGGCGAGCTTAACTGGAAAAATATTTTAAGATTTATCGAGGACACCGGATATTCGGAATATGTCGGGCTTGAGTACAGGGCAACCCGCCCCGACAATGAAACTCTCGGATTTACAAAGGAGATCTGATTTATGGACAGACTTAAGGTTTGCATAATAAGCTGCGGAATGATTGCCAATAAGGCGCACATTCCGGCATATCTGAACAGGCAGGACGTGTTCTTTGTTTCCGCGGTGTCGGATGTGTCGGAAAAGGCGGCGCGCGAGACCTCGGAGCGCTTTAATATCGGGAACTGGTACACGGACGCGGAGGAAATGCTTATAAAGGAAAGACCGGATCTTGTTTCCGTCTGCGTGCCGAACAAGTTTCACAAGGAATACACACTTCTGGCGCTTTCGCACGGGGCAAATGTTCTTTGCGAAAAGCCAGTCGCCTATACCTATGCCGACGCGAAGGAAATGTATGATTTTGCAAGAGATAAGGGAAGGCTCTTAATAGCGTGCCAGTCCATGCGCTATACGCCCGACCGCATTGCCGCGCACGAGCTGATAGAAGAAGGCGTTCTCGGAAATATTTATTATGCGGAGCTTTCAAGGATCCGCCGCCGCGGAATCCCGGCGTGGGGAAAATTTCACATTCGCTCAGAGTCCGGCGGAGGCGCGTTTTTGGATATCGGCGTGCACATGATAGATTCGCTCCTGTGGCTTATGGGAAACCCTGAGATAGAGTCCGTTTCCGGCACTGCATGCGCAATGATTGCACATCGGGAAAAGCAGCTTAAAAGCAGCCTCTCCGAAAGCGGAGCGCTCGGCGGAGTGGATATTAAGCGAAGCTACAATTCCGAAGAATTTGACGTTGAGGATTTTGCCTCCGGAAGCGCGTATTTCAAAAATGGCGCGAGGGTAAATTTTAAGGTTGCATGGGCGGTCAATCTGCCGGACGAAACGTCAATGAAGATTGTCGGCGACTCTGCGGGGCTCTCTCTCCCCTCTTTGGAGCTTTACGGAAGCGCCGGAAGCTTTCAGTCGGACTTTTATCCGAAGGTTACAAATGACGATAAGTATAAAACAAAGGAGTTCGGCGGTCACTTCCATTTGATAGACCATGTGGCGGACGTTATGACAAAGGGCGCGCCCCTTATGATACGTCCGGAGGAAACCGTTAATACTGCAGCGTTTATTGACCTTTTCTACAGGTCGGCGGAGCTTAAAAGGGAAGTCACAATTGACGAAATAAAGGGCTGAGGAGAATCCTCAGCCCTTTATTATGAAAATCTCCGTTTTTAGAATTCTTTTGCCTTGGGCAGACTCCAGTGAAACTTTGCCGCAAGAAAACGTATCGCAACAATTAATATAAGCCCGGCGCTCATCGCGTAATATTCGCCGAAGTCCCATATAAGGTACGAAACGAGCGCGCCGGCAATCGCGGCGCAGGCGTATATGTGCTTGACAAAGATATAGGGGCGCTCGCCGGCAAAAACATCGCGCAGCACACCGCCGCCGACTCCGGTCACAACGGAAATAAAGGTTAAAAGAAGCGGATTTTCCGAAAATCCGGAGTCTATGCCGACCTTAAGACCGCAGACCGTAAATATGCCGAGCCCGACAGAATCCGTCACGAGCATTAAGATTTCGTATAAATGCGGACGCGACGTGATAAAGCGGCGGATTTTCGGAATAAAAATCAGAACCGACGTGATGATTGAGATTAAAATATAGCGTGAGTCCAAAAGCGCGGACGGCGGCGTCAGCCCGAGCGTAATGTCTCTTATCATTCCGCCGCCGACCGCGGCGGTAATGCCCAGTATGCATACGCCGAAAATGTCCATGTTCTTTTTAAGGGCAGATATCGCGCCCGACAATGCGAATGAAACCGTGCCCACTATCTCTAAAAATAAAATAAATGCGTCCATAGCCCTTCCTCCGTTAAAAATATAATACTAAAAAATATTATATGTGTCAAGTGCGGGGAACGTGAAAAAGTGCACCGACCTTTCGGTCGGTGCACTTAAATTATTTAAGAATCTTTTTGAAGTCTTCGTATGCACTGTCCCAAGCGGCAGTGTCCTTTGGCTCGTAGCAGACTGGCTCGAACGATGCTTTAACGATCTGTCTTGCCTCGTCCAGCGTCCTGATTTCGCCAAGAGCCATGAGCTGAGCCGCGATATTACCCATCGAGGTCGCCTCAACGGGACCGGCAACGACTCTTCTGCCCGTTGCGTTCGCCGTGAACTGGCATATCATCTTGTCCTTGATTCCGCCGCCTACGAGATGAACAACGTCAATCTTTTTGCCGAATATCTCCTCAAGGCACTCGATCGAATAACGGTACTTCATTGCAAGGCTCTGCGCGATGCAGCGGGTAACCGGTCCGATACCGTCCGGAATGGGCTGATTTGTGTTTTTGCAGAACTCGGCGATAAATTTGGGCATATTGCCGGGACCTGAAAATCCGGTGTAGTCCGGATCTATGAAGCTTTCAAAGGGCTTTGCGTTCCATGCTGCCTGTTCCATATCGTCAAACGAAAGCGCCTTACCCTCTCTCTTCCACTGGCGGCGGCTCTCCTGAATGATCCAGAGACCCATAACGTTTTTAAGGAAGCGGATAGTCTTGTTGATTCCGCCCTCATTGGTGAAATTGTATTTCGCCGAAAGCTCGTTAATCAGAGGCTTGTCGATCTCGACGCCCAGAAGCGACCAGGTTCCGCAGCTTATGTAAACATAGCTTTCGTCCTTCTCCGCCGGAACAGCGGCAACGGCGGACGCCGTATCGTGCGATGCGACCGCGGCAACGGGAACGGAGCCGATTCCGAGCTCCTCCGCAATTTCGGGAAGCACCTTGCCCATGATCTTTCCGGGGTGGATAACGTTTGTAAATATCTTTCTGGGAAGTCCGAGCTTTTCGATGATGCCCCAAGCCCAGTCGTCCGTCACCGAGTTATAAAGCTGGCTCGTGGAGGCGATGGAGTACTCCGTAACCTTCTCACCGGTTAAAAAGTAATTGAAAAGATCGGGAATCATGAGCATAGTCTCGGCATTTTCAAGCGCCGGGGAGCCGGAGAGCTTGTCTGCAAGAAGCTGATAAATCGTGTTGAAGTTGGCAAACTGAATTCCGGTCTCGGAATATATCTCGTCCTTGCTTATGTATTTTTCAATGTCGTTAAATACAGGGAACGTTCTCGGATCGCGGTAGTTGTGCGGGTTTGCCAAAAGCCTTCCCGTTTTGTCAAGGAGTCCGTAGTCAACGCCCCAGGTGTCGATACCGATAGAAGCGATGTCGCGGTTTCCTTCCATTGCAGTCTTGTTGATTCCGGTCTTGATTTCAAAAAAGAGCCTTAAAATGTCCCAGTAAAGGTCCTTCCCGACCGCGACGAAGTCATTGGAAAAGCGGTGCGTTTCGTTGAGCGTTACCTTTTTGCCGTCATACTCTGCTAAAATAGCCCTTCCCGAGCTTGCACCGAAGTCGTACGCCAGAGTTTTGAGATTTGCCATAAGAAAAATCCTCCTTAATAATACTTACTTATTATTTAATTTTTTTAATAAGCGGATGTCGTTTCCGCAGAATTTTAATATAGTATAGTCGCCTACGATGCGTGAGAGCGTTCGCTCGGTATATATGCGCTTAATGTCGGCAAGAGAAAGATTTGTGCTGATAATGGTCTTTTTCCTTGTCAAAAGCCTTGTATTAAGTATTCTGAAAAGCTCGGACGAGGAAAAGTCTGAAATGAACTCGGTCCCGAGATCATCCAATATTAAAAGGTCGCAGTCAATGAGCCTTTTTGCGGTGTAAATGTCGGCGTCCTCCGTGTTTTTGGAAAACTTGACACGGTCCAGAAGCGAGAATACAACGCTGGCACTCTGATAAATAACGCTCACACCTCTTCCGATAAGCTCGTTTGCGATGCACGAGGAGAGGAACGTTTTGCCGAGCCCGGTCGGACCGGTAAATAAAAGATTATCGTCTGACGAGTCAAAATTTTTTGAAAAGTCCTTGCAGACGATTAATATCTTTTCCATGATGGCGCGCGGGTGCTCCTTTTTATCCTCCGATTCGGCGGGATACCAGGAAAGGTCGAAATCCTCAAAGCGGTTTTTCGAAAGCTTCGCCAGGTTGGACTCCGAGAACACCGCCTCGATCAGCTTTTTCCTGAAGCACTCGCAGTAGGTATTGTCGATAAACCCCTCGTCGCGGCAGTAAGGGCAGTCGTACGGCGGATTTAAGAAGTTTTTGTCATACCCGGCTGCCGCTATAAGCGCGTCCCGTTTTTTTGTGAGCGAGACCGAGCGCGAATGAATTTCCTTTGCCGCCTTGTCGGGGTCAAACCCGTCCGCCACGCGGCGGAACACGGAAAAGCTTATGGAGGCAATCTCATCGTCCAGTTTTTTAAGCTCCGGGATATTTAAGTATAAAAGGGAACGCCTGCTGTTTATAAGCTCCCCTCTCGCCCGCTTTTTCGCCTCGAACTCTCCGGCGACCGCGGCTGCGATGCTTTTATCGTACGGCATGGATGAACCTCCTTATCATTTTTCTGTCGCTACCGTGCTTTTTTCGGCAATCTTGTCAAGCTCCTCATCCGAATAGGAGCGGGTGCCCGAATATGAAGCGAACTTCGTTTTCGCAGCCGGCTTTGCGGCAATCTTCGGCGCGGTTTTAACCTCGCGGTCCGCTTCGGAAACCGTTTTGATGCCCGCGCTTTGCCAGTTTTTCAAGATCGCGTTCATATAGTGATAGCTTGCCTTGCCGGTATTCATGATGGTCTTGTCATACGCAAGCTTTATCATTTCGTCGGAAAAGCCCATGTTCTCGCTCCACTCGACCAAATGGTGATACTCCGCGTCATTAAGATCGCGTCCCGATATGCCCAGAAGCTTTTTGAAACGGCGCTTGGTCTTTCCCGCCTTTTCAAGAGCGGCAAGGTGGGCGGACGCTTTCTCGGGAGTGTTGATTCCGATATCGTACCACGATAAGGCGACCGCTTCAATGTAGCGCATCGACTTTTTGCCCAGTGACGCACAGTGTTCGATAATCATCAAAATAACCTCGACCGGGAGCGAAAGCCAGTCGTAGAAGCTGTAAAGCGTCAGCGTATCGTTCTGCGAAAGCGGACGTTCCAAAAGCATGTGCGCATGCTCATACATTTCCGAAAGCGCGCGGTCGGACGACTGACGGTCGGCAATCTCGCTCATTTTGTACGCCGGGCGGGGCGCTCTTTCGTCCTCGGCAGCTGTTTCCTTACTGTTAGCCATGCCCGAAAGGTCCGAAAACTGAACCAGAAAGTCCGACGGGTCGGACTCCGAATTATATGTAAGAGTCACGACTCCGCGGCTCTCCCAGTATTTCCACGCCTTTATAACGTCGCTCTCCAGAATCGAAAGCGACGAAGCAACATCGGCAACCGTGGACTTCGGATTTTCCGAATAGCACTGACGGTAGCCGTAAATATAAACCGCAACGAAGGTGGGATTCGCGTCCTTCATGCAGTAGTCAACAAATTCGCACGGAATACAGAATACCTGATTCCTGCCTATAGAGAAACCTGCCATAATAAAAGCCTCACCCAAGTAATAAATTTATATCCGATAGTCATACAATAATATGATAGCACAATTTTTCGTATTCTTCAATAACAAATTTAAAAAATTTACGGGAGGGCTATATTATGTTTACGTACGAGGAGCTGTTAAAGACAATGAATAAGGCTGAGGCACATTCCGCCGGGCGCAGCGTCTGGGGACGCGAGCTCTGGTGGTACAGGCTCGGGAGCGGAAAAAGAAAGCTTTTTATAAACGGCACGCACCATGGAAACGAATATATTACGGCGCGCCTCGCTGCGGACTATTATAATGAAGGAAAAGTTCCGGATAACTGGAGCGTCTGGATAATGCCGATGGTGAACCCGGACGGCGCGGCGGTCTCTCAGGGACTGCTTCCCAAGAGCACGGCGATATATGAGAATCTCAGAAGAATGAACGGCTGGAACGATATATACCGCTCGTGGCAGGCAAACGCGAACGGAGTGGACTTAAATCATAATTACGACGCGGACTTCCGACAGATCGAACCGCACGGTCCCTCGCGCTGCGCCGGGCGCTACCCCGAAAGCGAGCCGGAAACGCGCGCGGTGGTAAATTTCGTGCGCAGCGAGAATTTCGATATGGTAATATGCCTCCACTCGCAGGGCGAGGTGATATATCACGGATTTAAGGGATTCTATCCCGCGGGAAGCTCAGAGATTGCCGCTGCCATGGCGAAGGCAAGCGGATACGCCGTGGAGGAGCCCGAGGAGGAGGCGTCCTTCGGCGGAATGAAGGACTGGTTCGTGGATAAATTCAAAAGACCGGGCTTTACCGTAGAGGTCGGAAAAGGAAAAAATCCGATTGACGAAGGGCAGACCGAAGAGATTGAAAAGCGCCTTTTCGGGGCAATTAATGCGGCAATGTTGACTTATGATGAGGTTTTGTGATAAAATATAGAAAAAAACGTCGGGAGGCGGTAGCGTGAAATATAATACGATCGTAATAGGCGGCGGAGCCGCCGGGCTTGACGCAGCGGCTGCGTGCGCAAGACTCGGGCTTTCCGTGCTCCTGCTCGAAGCGATGTATACGGGCGGAATGGCGCTCAAGATAAAAAACGTGCCGGACTTTCCCGGCTTTCCGGACGGGATAAGCGGCGAGGAGCTGACCGACCGCATGGAAAAGGCGGCTGTCGCTTCCGGAGTCCGCATACTGCACGAACGGGTGACGGATATGGAGCTTTCGGAAAAAACGAAAAGCATAACGACCGACAAGGGCTCCTACACGTCGGATACGGTGATAATCGCCTCTGGGGCAAGAATCCGCGAAATGGGACTTGAAAACGAGCGCGCGCTTACCGGGCTCGGCATCTTTCACGCGGTCGCGGAGGGAAGAAGGGCAATCGAAGGGAAAAACGCGGCGGTCTGGGGCTCCGGAGAAGAGGCATGCGAATACGCGCTGGAGCTTGCCGAGCTCTGTATAGCGGTGTATCTCATCTGTCCGGAGGAGCATTTGAGAGCCGGAAAACGGCTGATCGAGAAAATAAGGAATACTCCGAAAATCAAGCTTTACGAAAATTCGCTGATTGCCGGGATCAATGAGGGTATGTTCCTTTTGGAGGCCATGACGGTGGTCGGTAAGGAAACGATGGAGATCGACTCCATGCCGGTCGAGGCAGTGTTTGTCGCGCCGGAGCTGGAACCGGACAGCGACGTGTTTTTGGGGCATGTGAGGATGACGGACGACGGCGCGGTCATCGTAAATGAGAAAATGGAAACGGAAACAGAAGGCGTTTATGCGGTCGGCGCGGTGAGAGAGGGCTCTGCACTGTCACTGGTGGATGCCGCGGCGGACGCGCGCCGTGCCGCGCTCTCGGTAAACGGCTATATAATAGGAAAGTAAAAAATAAAAGGGCACGCAGACAGTGCTCCGTAGGGAGGATGTCCACATCCTCCCTTTTTGCACTCATTACGTTAGTGCACCGTAGGGGATGGCGTCCCCGACATCCTGTTTGTTTTATCTTGCACCCGCTTTCGTTAGTGCACCCGTAGGGGAGGATGCCCTCATCCTCCCGCCTTTTTATGTGCCCGCCCATTACGCCCATGTACCGTAGGGTCGATTCACGAATCGACCGCCTGGGGTTGCATGCATGTTTTTCACGATTCTCCCGAAAAATCCTCCCTTCGCCTTCGGCTCTTCCCTCCTTTAGCAAGGAGGGCATTAAAGGCTCTATTTCATACCCGCACCGCCCCGGCTTTAACCGCTGCAAAATAAGTTTCTTCATCTCCCCGCCATTGTAACAATCGGTCATTTATGTTGCGGCGCACCTCGCTTCTGTAATGTAACAAAACGGTGACAAATGAAGAAAAATTGCAAAAATGCTTGACAAATTATGAAAAAAATAATATTATAAAATGGTTAGGGCGAAAAAAGACTGCGTTTTTTTGCAGCAATATGATTCCAATTTTACAGTTGTGTAACAACTCGGTAAATAGCATTGACTTATAAATTGGTCAATGCTATAATGAAGCCATGGTTGGGAGGACCGTATTCGTACGGGCTTTCGATGCGCGGCAGGTAAAAAAGGAACCGGCTCGCGGAAAGCGGATTCTTTCGCCAACAAAAAATTTTTTATAAGGAGGAATTGAGGTTATGAAAAATCTCAAGAAAGTTCTCGCACTTGTATTGGCATGCGCTACTCTCTTCACGATGAGCTCTTTCGCATTTTCGGACGTTGCTGAAGATGCAAGCTATCTTGAAGCTGTAACGATGCTCAGCAAGCTGGGAATCATCAACGGTTATGAGGATGGAACCTTCCTTCCTGATAACACAATCACCAGAGCGGAAGCTGCGAAAGTTCTTGTATGCGCTCTTAACGCTGAGGATTCGGCTAAGGGGATGGCAGATCAGGCACTCTTCACAGATGTTCCCTCGACTCACTGGGCTGCAGGTTATGTAAACTATGCTGCAAACTACGGTATCATCGCTGGTCGCGGAAACGGCATCTTTGATCCCGAGTCTCCCGTTTCTTACGAGGAAATCGTAAAGATGGTTGTTGCAATGCTTGGTTACACTCCTGTTGCAAACATCAAGGGCGGTTATCCCACAGGTTACATTTATGTTGCTAACAACGTAGCTAAGATCACCAAGGGTGCTACCGGCTTAACAGGCGACGCTGCTAAGAGATGGGTTGTTGCAAGACTTGTATTCAACTCTCTTGAGACAAAGATCATGGAGCCTGAAAAGTGGAGCGCAAGCGATCCCGACTACATCAAGGGTGAGGACACTCTCTTAAAGGATTACCTTGAGGTTACCAAGGTTGAAGGTATCTTAACATCGACCTTCCTTTCCGAGGACAACTTCCAGGATAAGGAAGACCAGAACGTTACTATTCATCTTAACACGATCAACGGCAAGTCAAAGAGAGCTCTCGAGGATGCCGGCGACGGCGACTGGGCTGACAAGATCGACACAGACTACACTGTAGACGCTAACGACACATATGCTGAGGATTACCTTGGATACACTGTAACCGCATACGTTAGAGACTTCGACGAAGGTTCTGACGAGCTCGTTGCAATAGCTCCCAAGGCTAACAAGAACTCTGCTCTTGACGTTGCATTTGACGATTTCGGCAAGGATGACGTTAAAGAGGTTAGCAAGAAGGTTCAGTTCGAATACTATGCAAGCGTTGACGCTGACGATACAACAACCGGTAAGGTTAACGTAAAGAACGACGTTCCGGTATTCAGAAATGGTAAATACGACAATGGTTATGCTGCTAGCGATGTTATCGATTTAATCCAGGGCTATGTTGATGCAGCTAACGACAACGTAATCGACTCTAAGGACAAAGAAGGCTTCATCAGATTCCTTGATAACGACGGCGACGGATATGCAGATTACCTCTTCGTTGAGACAATCAACGCCGAGTATGTTGTAGACTCCATCACAGCTAAGAGCTACAAGATTAAGGATAAGAAGGATGACAAGACAATCACTCTTGATCCTACTGACGATGAGAAGTATGTAAACTTCTACAAGAACGGCGTACAGGTTGAGTTCTCCGCAATCAAAGAGGGTGACACTCTTTCTGTAGCATACAACAAGGGCACAAGACTTAACGATGCAAGCGTTGTAAACGTATACATCTCTTCTGAGACAGTTGAGGGCTATGTTTCTACTGCATCTGCTAACAAGAACGAGTACAAGATTGACGGTACTGTATATGCTAAGTCTTTCAACTATGACAAGGCTATCTCCAGAACCGATGACGGCGTATTCTATCTTAACTACAAGAACAGAATTGCTTACAAAGAGGCTGAGACAACTAAGGAAGGCAACTATGCATTCGTACTTGATATAAACAACGATGACAGCTTCTCTGACGGAATCAGCTACACTCTTCGTTTCATGAACGAAAAGGGTGAGTGGGTTGACGCTAAGCTTTATGACAAGCTTGCAATCTACGGCAGCGACGGCGGCTCGATTGTTAAGTACTCGAACGTTGACGAGATGAACGGTACTGACAGCAAGTCCAAGAAGGCTACAATTGCTGACGCTACTTTGAACTGGTTGAACCTTGACGGTACAGACCTTAAGCTTGATGTAGCTAAGACTCAGAGAGTATTTAAGTATACACTCAACTCTAACGGTGACATCACAAAGATCACTCTTCCGATTCTTAATGACGGTAGCGACAACTACGATAAGTGGGCTGACACTGTTGACGAGGATAACTTCGCAGGCGAAGCTTTCACAGCAACCTACAAAGAGTCTTCCAACAGATTCAACGGCATCACCTACAAGGGCGGCGCTGACAAGAACACTGTAATCTTCAAGGTAGATATCGATGATACCGAGACCATTAAGGATGTTACCAAGAAGGCTGACGTTTCTCTTTCCACCTATGCTATGTTCAAGGATGACACGGAATACAAAGGTTTCGCATATGACTACGGTACAGATTCTTACAAGTGCATGGTTATCACCAACGCTGGTAAGAAGATCGACGAAGAGTCCTCTCTCGTAGTAGTTAAGAGCGCAGAGATCGTTTCTGACGGCGATGATGAGTACCTTACAATCGACGGTTACATGGACGGTAAGGAAGTTACTCTTGAGTCTGTAGTAGCTGATGATGTTGACATCACAAGCAACGATAAGACCACAACTGCTAAGATAACAACTGCTGAGGGTCTTGAGGCTGTTGAGTGCGGTGCTATCATAGAGGTTTCTCTTGACGGCGCAGGCAAGGTTGACTCCATCAACGTTCTCTTCACCTTCGAGGAAGCTGTTTACGGTGATACCGTAGACAACGGCAACCACGAGGACGGCGCAGCTTATTTGTTCGGTGCTATCGTATCTGACAAGGCTACAGGTTCCGGTAAGGCAATTGACATTGCTGATAAATATAAAGGCACTGTAATCGAGAATATCGCAACTGCAGGCGCTGGCATGAAGGGTAACATCTACTATGTAAAGAACGGCGCAAGAAAGAACGCGATTTCTGTAGACACCTCTATTGCTGACTATGTTGACTCTATCGATGATTCGACAGGTTCCGGCGATACGGTTTACCTCGCATTTGCTAAGCTTTATGACGGCGACACTGTTGACGTTGTAGTTTACGATTACGAGATAAAGTAAGAATCTTGTTAAATAAAAAGAACGCAGAGCAATCTGCGTTCTTTTTTGTGCTCCGCACTCATTACGCCGGCGCGCACCGTAGGGGATGGCTGCGCCGGAAAAGATAATAACAAGGCTCCCTTGCTAAAGGCGTGGCGGAAAAAGACAACAAAGTCTTTTTCCGTTAGGTGCGAAAAACCGTTCAAGGTTTTGTCGCACGCACTTAAAACCGCAAAGGCGGTTTTAAGCTGGCACGGCATAGCCGTGACTGAGGGATTTATCGGTGCACCCACGCATTTTACGCACCCTCTTTCCCGGGTCGATGTGGGCATCGCCCCCTACAATTCACCTACTTTCGTTACTGCACTGTAGGGTCGATTCTGAGAATCGACCGCCCGGGTGTACGCATGTTTTTTCGTGACCCTCCCGAAAAATCCTCCCGCCATTTGCTCCGCAAATGCCACCGTCTCGCTGCGGCTCTCCTCGCGCCTTTAGTTCTTGATGAGTCTACCGGACTGCCATTCATTGCCTCGGCGCCGCTACGCTACCTTTAGCTCTTGAGGGCTCTTAAAGGCTCCTCCTGACGGGGGGCTGTCACCGTAAGGTGACTGAGGGAGAGAATCTTAATTGCGCACCCACCGCGGGTCGCCAAGGATGGCGCCCCCTACGGATTCCCGCGCATTATGTTAATGCACCCGTAGGGGAGGATGCCTTCATCCTCCCGCCTTATGTTTTGCACCCACTATGCTAATGCACCCATAGGGTCGATTCATGAATCGACCGCACGGGTGCATCCTTCCCGGCAAAACTCACCTCTCTTAGCGAAAAGAAGGAACAAAGCATGCAAAAAAATTAAAACAAAAAAACGGAACAAGCTTTTGCTTGTTCCGTTTTGTGGAGCTATTAACCGGAATTGAACCGGTGACCTCATCCTTACCAAGGATGCGCTCTACCATCTGAGCTATAATAGCAAACCGACAAATAATATTATACTGTATTTTGCGCAGTTTGTCAAGAAAAAATTACAGATTTTTTAGCCGGGCGGCGGATGAACGCCCGATGCCTTATGCCGGATAATTTTTTGTTGTTTTCGGGAAGCGCCGATAAAAACCATCAATGATTCGACCGCAAAAAATTAAAGAAACCGCATAACCTTGGCAAAAAACTTAAGGCATGTATATTTTAGGTGTGCTACAATGCACTTGACCGAGGCAAAGAGCCCGGAATAAATCCGAAAAGAGGATGATGAACATGAAATTTGAAAACGGAAAAGCAAGCGGCGTTAAAATAGCGTATATCGGAGGCGGCTCCAGAGGCTGGGCATGGGGACTTATGAGCGACCTTGTTTCAAACGAGGACATGTCGGGCGAGGTCAGCCTTTACGACATTGACTTTGAGGCGGCAAAGCACAACGAGATAATCGGAAACAAGTATAATTCAGCCGAGGGCGCAAAATCTGAGTGGCACTACAAGGCGGTTGAAAAAATCGACGACGCGCTCACCGGTGCGGACTTTGTTATAATCTCTATCCTTCCCGCGACATTTGACGAGATGGAGTCGGACGTTCACGCGCCCGAAAAATACGGAATTTACCAGCCCGTCGGAGATACGACCGGACCCGGCGGAATTATAAGAGCGTTGCGCACGATTCCGATGTATGAGGAATTCGGCAGGGCGATAAAGGAAAACTGCCCGAACGCATGGGTAATCAACTACACAAACCCGATGGCGGTATGCGTGAATACTCTTTACAAGGTATTTCCGGAAATTAAGGCTTTCGGATGCTGCCATGAGGTTTTCGGAACGCAGAAATTTATATGCCGTATATTAAAGGAAGATTTGGATATTGATGCAACGAGAGAAGATATCGACATAAACGTTCTGGGTGTTAACCATTTCACATGGATAACGGAAGCGAAGTACAGAAATACCGACCTCTTCCCCATCTACCGTAGCTTCTGCGAAAAACATGCCGAGTCCGGATTCGGCAAGAATGCGGACGATAACTGGATTAACCGCCAGTGGGCAAGCAAGGAAAAAGTGAAGATAAATCTTTTCTTAAGATACGGATATATTGCCGCGGCGGGCGACCGTCATCTGGCAGAGTTCTGCCCGGGCAAGTGGTACCTGGAAAACCCCGACAGTGCATTTAAGAACTGGGGCTTCGGACTTACGAGCGTTAAATGGCGCAAGCAGGACCTTGTCGGTAGACTTGAAAAAAGCGGAAAACGCGTGAGCGGCGAAGAAGTATGCAAGATAAACAATACCGGTGAAGAGGGCGTTCACCAGATGCGCGCACTTTTGGGTCTTTCCAAGCTTGTGACCAACGTTAACATTCCCAACCGCGGGCAAATCCCGAACCTTCCCATCGGTGCGGTTGTCGAAACAAACGCGGTATTCACCTCAGACAGCGTTAAGCCGGTATTTGCGGGCCAGGTCCCGGAGGAGATATATCCCCTCATTTCAAGGAACGCGGGCGCTCAGGTTCTCGTAACCGAAGCGGGCTTGAAACGCGATCTTTCCCTTGCGTTTGACGCATTCTGCCACGATCCTTTGGTAACGACATCGCTTGCCGACACCAAAAAACTCTTTGACGAAATGATCAGCAATACAAAAGAATACCTTAAAATGTATTTTTAAGCCTGTTTTTTAACTTTTTCTCTTTTTTCTCTTGACAAAACCGCGTCAAAAGATATATAATAAATCATGATAGGTGGGCTGTATATTTTTACAGTGGATATTTAATAAGGAGTGAATTGAGATGAAAAAATTTATCGCATTGGTACTTGCTATGCTCATGGTTATTTCGTGCGCATGCGTTGTAAGTGCCGAAGACAAGACACTGTTTGAGTGCCTCGGAGGAAAAGCCGGCACGCTTGAAAGTGCAGTTAAGACATCGGTAGTAGGTAAGCTCAGCACGTTTTCGAACTTCACCGCAGTTGTTGAAGCAAACGGAGAGGCTGACCGTTCATATGACCTTAAGGCTATTCTTGATATGACAGGCGTTAAGAATCTTGTTGCGCTTGCAAAGACCAAGGCTGAAGGTCTCGGCTATACGGGTGACTTTAATGCGCTTGACGTCAAGGGTGCATTCAAGGTAGTTGTATCTTATCCCGACGGAATCACCATTCCGGACTTCGCTGCTGAGGGCGCATTTACGTCAGAGTTAGCTGACATATTCACGGTTAGCGCTCCGGTCGTTGACAAAGGGGCAAAGACGATTACTTTCGATTTTGCAATTGCTGACGGAACAAAGGCTGCTGCTATTGACAAATTTGCCGATGAGTTCTCTTTGACTGCGTTCGGATTTGAAGTAACCGAGATCGGCGACTATGTATTCACCGGCAAGATGACAGGTAACACTGACATCTACGAGGGTAAGGACAAGGTTTACACAATTAACTATAAGTCGGTTGACGCTAACGATGCAGAGGCTGATCCTTCTCTTACAATCAGAATAAAGGAGAAGAAGTCTTCTTCGTCTACGCCTAATTCCACAACGAAGCCTTCCGGCGGTTCTTCCGGTGATAAGAAGGATGACAAGACAGGCAAGATTGAGTCTACGGTTTCCGGTTCTACCGCAACGGTTAAGGACGTTACAGCGGACGATATCGATGCAGCTGCAAAGAACAATGAGCTTGTAATCGACCTTACAGATCACAAGAAGGACATTGACACCGTTAAGGTTTCCGGCACAACCATAAAGAACATTGACGAGTCCGACGTTGAGAATGTTAAAATCAACCTTGGAGATACGAAGATTGCGGTTGATGATAAGACAATCTCTGAGATTGCAAAGGCTGACGCTAAGAACGTTGAGATCGGAATTAACAAGGACGTTAAGCTTAACGAGAAGCAGGGCGAGGCTGTAAAGAATCTTGAGAATGCAAAGACTCTTACCGTAACCATCAAGGCTGACGATAAGGACGTTAAGGGAATCGCAACTGTTACCGCTCCTTATGAGTGGGACGGAAAGGGCGTAATCCTTGCAGGTACCGTTGACGCTGAAGGCAAAATCACAAACGTTCCCGTTACCTTCAAAAAGGGCGAGATTAACGTAACGGCTGCTGCAAACGAAGCAGTTGTAGTATGGACTGTTCCGGCTGAAAAGGCATTCGTTCTCACAATAGATGAGAAGGACGCTGATGTATTCGGCGAGAAGGCGTCTAACGACGTTGCTCCCAAGATCGTAAAAGACAGAACAATGCTTCCCGCAAGATTCGTTGCAGAAAAGCTCGGCGCTACCGTTGAGTGGAACGGGGAGAAGCAGGAAGTTACCGTTAAGTCTGACGATGTTACAATCGTTATCACGATCGGTGCAAAGACCGCTCTTGTAAATGATAAGGAAGTTAAGCTTGACTCTCCGGCATTTATCGAGAACGACAGAACTTACACACCTATCAGATTTATCTCTGAGAGCCTTGGTGCAACCGTAAACTGGAACGGTGCTACCGAACAGGTTGTTATCACGAAATAATTGATAACGGTTTCCAACGGCTGTTGTCGGATGGAGAATGGTTTATTAAAGCCGAAGCAGCAAAACTGCTTCGGCTTTTGCTTTCAGTAAATGAGATATTGAGAGGGATACCATTAAACAGAATATTGTAAAGCAGGAGGTATTTAAGATGTATAATGCAAGTGAAAAACGTTACTCAAAGATGAAATATGCCCACTCCGGCAAAAGCGGACTTAAATTGCCGAGGGTATCGCTCGGGCTGTGGCATAATTTCGGAAATACCGCTTCTTATGATAATATGAAGGCGCTGTGCACAACGGCGTTTGACAATGGTATAACCCATTTTGACCTCGCGAATAACTACGGACCCGAACCGGGCAGAGCGGAGATCAATTTCGGGAAAATTCTGAAGGACAATTTCCTTCCCTACCGTGATGAAATGATAATAAGCACAAAAGCCGGATACGAGATGTGGGACGGGCCCTACGGAAACTGGGGAAGCCGCAAGTACCTGATCGCCAGCCTTGACCAGAGCTTAAAGAGAATGGACGTTGATTATGTGGATATTTTCTATCACCACAGACCGGACCCGGAAACTCCGCTTGAGGAAACGATGGGCGCCCTTGACTATGCCGTTAAGAGCGGAAAGGCGCTTTACGCCGGACTTTCCAACTATAACGGAGAGATGATGGAGCGAGCTGCGGAGATTCTTTCAGAGCTCAAATGCCCGTTTGTTATAAATCAGAACCGCTATTCGATTTTTGACCGCGCGATTGAGCAGAACGGGCTGAAAAGGAGCGCGGAAAAGAACGGCAAGGGCATAATCGCATTCAGCCCCCTTGCGCAGGGCACACTTACGGATCGATATCTGAACGGTATCCCGGAGGATAGCCGGATAAAGACGGACGGCAGATTTTTAAAGGCTTCCATTTTGACCGAGGAGAGACTATCGGAAATTAAACGGCTTAACGAGCTGGCACACCGCCGCGGGCAGACGCTGGCGGAAATGGCGCTCGCCTGGGTGCTTAAGGATAACGCGGTGACAAGCGTTCTTATCGGTGCGTCAAAGCCCGAGCAGATACTTGACAATATCAAGGCGATAAATAACACCAACTTTACAGAGGCTGAGCTCCGCGAGATCGATTCGATTTGTGGAATTATATGATAAAACACCCCGTGATGCAATGCATCACGGGGCTTTTTTAAGTTTACAGCCTTGCCAAAATTTCCATTCGACGGGCTTTCTGCTCGTCCTCGCTGATATATCCGAGCTCGTAATCCTCGTTTATCAGCTCAAGCTCTTCCTTTAATGTCAGCGTTCCCTTCTTCTTTTTCCTCCGCAGCGTGAAGTTTATTTGATTTTCTGTTTTTATCTGAGGTTTTATTGTTGTCAGTAACGTTTTACCCTCTGTCCGGAAGCGCGGCAACCAAAATCATGCCAAATATTCCGGTAAAAAATACCCAAAAGCCGTAGCCGTTATCATAGCCTTTGCTTTCTGCAACGCGGGCAAAATCTATAGCCAGCGCTATCCATAGTATCCAACCTATTATTCCTATAACCCATAATACACCGTTCATTTCCATTTTTTCTTCCTCCTAAAAATTAAATTTTACCACGGAATATACATTACGTGGTCTGGAAAAAAATCAACAAGGATTTTTTTCGGACCGGTTTACGAAAAATATTCAAGTTTTTCGTAAACTATGTATACAGGAACCGGCAAATGCCGGGTCCGTTCATGCAAAAGACCACGAAAAGAAGACCGATGAAAGCATTTTTTCATCATCGGTCTTAAAACCATGCAAAAAATAATTTTTGCCGATAAATATTGACATACTTTTCCAAAAGTAGTATAATAAAAGTACCCTAATTTCGCTTTTCGAGGAAAAGGGCTGCATAAAACTACCACGTAATGTATATTATGTGGCTTTTTTCTTTTATTCCCGCAAAAAGCCGAGCATTTCGATTCTGGAGCGGTGAATCTCCGAAGACTCCGCGGTGTAAATGCGTGTGGTGTTCATGCTGACGTGCCCCAGAAGCTCCGAAAGGCGAAGTAAGTCCTTATGCACCTTGTAGTACGTCCGCGCGAAAAGATGGCGGAGGTTGTGCGGGAACACCTTCTTTTCGGAAACGTTCGCCTTTTTGTAAAGCGCCTTCATGGAGCGCCAGATATAGAACCTGTCAAGCGGTTTCCCCGTTCTCGTTATGAACACAGGACCGCTTTTTATATTGTTCTTTTTGGCGTATTTGATCAGCATTTTGCAGAGCTTTCCCGGAAGCAGTACCGTGCGGACTCTGCCCTTTAGAGCGACCGTCGCGCGGCGCAGCATCAGCGCCTCGCACGTGATAAAGCGGATCTCGGAAACGCGCAGCCCGCAGGAGCATGCCGCCTGCATGAGGAGATACAGCCGCTCGCTCTTTTCCTTCGCAGCGGACAAAAGGCGGTTGTACTCCCCCGCCGTCATCTCCCGCTCCTTATCGGCAAAGCTGCTCCGGGAAAATGTAAGGCTCTTTAATTTTAAATCGTGCCGCCCGCAGAACGTGAAAAATGAGTTAAGCCCCGCAACCGCGGCGTTCACGCTCGCCGGTGCGCGCGTTGCCTTCATGCGCTCTTTGTAGCCGACCGCGAGCTCCTTTGTCACCCTTCTCCAGGAGAGGCACTCGGCAAAAAGCCGCACGTCGCGGGCGTATTTTTCAGCGGTAGCCCTCTCCTTCTCGCGTTTAATAAGGTCGTTTTTGAAATTTTTTATTTTTTCTTCTGTGATAAACATTCTCTCACCCCGTGAACCATTTTACCACAGATGCGACCGACATCGAAAGTCAGTGACGGGCGGGTTGCGTGAATACGGTGTGTGCGCCGAAAAATCCTCCCGGTTTTTATTGCATAAAAACCACCCTCCTTTAGCAAGGAGGGCATTTAAAGGCTCCCTTGCTTAAAGGGAGCTGGGTTTTCCGGAGGGAAACTCTGAGGGATTTTTCAATCATTTCCGCTGCGGCTCTCCTCGCGCCTTTAGTTCTTGATGAGTCCTCCGGACTCGAATTCATTGCCTCAGCGCCGCTTCGCTGCCTTTAGCTCTCGAGGGCTTTAAATTCCGCTCACTGCTTTTTTTCTGTGCATACGCCAAGGACTTGCACCCTTGCCAAATGACAAAAAAATAAAGAAAAAATCTTAACGAAGAGCAAAAAAACAAAGGCGGAGTGTTTAACGCGGTGCTATAATGTGGAAAAACAAGAGTGACGGGGGAATAAAAATGGAAAGAAATCAGGATCCGGCAAAACACACACTAAAAATGATCAGAGCGGTCAAACCGTCAATGCGCTTTGCGGGTGAGGACTTTAAAAAGTGGCAGAAGGACGCGCGCGAAAAGCTCGTTGAGCTTTTGGGCATGCCGGAGCCGGCGGAGGACGACAAGCTTTTGATTGAATTTGAAAAGGACGGCGAAAACTACCGCGAGACCCGTTTCACCTTCCAGAGCGAGGAAGGCTATTTTGTTCCGGCGCACCTTCTGGTGCCGAACGGCGCAAAGGGCAAAATCCCGGTCGTTATCTGCCTTCAGGGACATTCCACCGGCATGCACATTTCGCTCGGGCGCCCGAAATATCCCGGCGATAAAGAGACCATTTCCGGAGGAGACCGCGACTTTGCGGTCGGAGCGCTGGAAAAAGGCTTCGCGGCGCTCACAATAGAGCAGCGCGGAATGGGCGAATCCGGCGGAACGGAGCGCGGTCCGGCATGCCAGCTTCACACCATGGCAAACCTTCTTATCGGCAGAACGACCATCGGCGAGCGCGTTTTGGATATCTCACGCGCAATTGATGTTCTTATAAAGCATTTTGACTGCATTGATTCCGGCAACATAATCTGCCTCGGCAATTCCGGCGGCGGAACGGCGACATTTTATGCCGCATGCTATGACGAGCGCATTAAGACCGCTATTCCGAGCTGCGCATTCGCAAGCTATGACGATTCGATAGCCGCTATGCTCCACTGCACCTGCAACTTTATCCCGAACATCAGAAACTACTTTGACATGGGCGACCTTTCGGGACTCATTGCACCGAGAAACCTTATCATCGTGTCCGGAAAGGATGACCCCATATTCCCCATTGATTCGGCGAAAAAATGCTTTGAAATTACAAAGTCGCTTTACGCGAACACCGACGGGAAGGCGGTCCACGTTATCGGGAATGAAGGGCACCGCTTCTATAAAAAAGCCGCGTGGGAAGCTTACGACGAAATTACAAAATAACTTGCAATTATGCCTCCTTTATGCTACAATAACCTAAAGGGGGCATTTTTATGGTAAAGCATATAATACTCTGGAACCTTAAAGCGTCATATTCCAACAGTGAAAAGGAAGAAATCAGGAAAAACATCAAGCGCTCTCTTGAAGGTCTTAAGGGCAAGATTCCCGGACTTATTGACATCAGGGTGCAGACAGAGCACCTTCCCTCCTCCACCGCAGATCTGATGCTGGATTCAACATTTGAAAGCGCCGAGGCGCTTGCCGGCTATTCGGTTCACCCCGAGCATGTTAAGGTCGCGGACACGATCGTCCGCCCGCATACAGAGAGGCGCGCCTGCCTCGACTTTGAAATTAAATAAACAAAACTGCCACCGGGTAGAAGCATTCGCTTGCACATCGTTAGGTCACAGAAGATGTGCGGACGGGTGCTTATTTTTTATTAAGGAGGACAACATGAATCACTATTTTACAAAACCCGAGGTCGCGCTCTGGAGCGTCTCCGCAGCAGCTATCGTCTTATCATTTGCCGTGTTTGACGGCAAAAGCTATCTGACGCTTGCCGCGTCGCTCGTCGGAGTCACCTCGATCATCGTTAACGCCAAGGGAAATCCGATAGGTCAGGGGCTGATGATAGTATTCAGCCTGCTCTACGGCATTATTTCGTACGGCTTTTCGTATTACGGCGAAATGATAACCTATCTCGGTATGACGATGCCGATGTCGGTCTATGCGCTCGTCGCGTGGCTGAAAAACCCGTACAAGGGCAACAAAAGCGAGGTCAGGGTGTGTTCGCTCAATAATAAAAACCGCATTATCATGTGGGTGTCGGCAATAATTGTAACCACGATTTTTTATTTTATTTTAGAGGCGTTTGACACGGCGAATATCGTTCCGAGCACCGTTTCGGTAACGACGAGCTTTTTGGCGGTCTATTTAACCGGTCAGAGAACGCCGTACTTCGCGCTCGCCTATGCCGCGAATGACGTTGTGCTCATCATTTTATGGAGCCTTGCCTCGATTGTCGATCCGGGTTATATCTCCGTTGTCGAGTGCTTTGCGGCTTTCCTTGCAAACGATATTTATGGATTTATTTCATGGAAGAAAATTGAGCAAAGACAGAAAATTAATGCTTGAAAAAGCGCACCGTCTGTGGTAGTATAGATATCGGAGTGATTGTATGAAAATAATACACAAAAGCCGCGGACGCAAGTTAAGCGACGGGCAGAAAATTTTAATATCGCTCGGCATCCTTCTTTTGGGAGTCGCGCTCGGCGCATTTTCAAAATATCTTGACGGGGGAAAGCTCCCCTTTATTCTCCGCGAGATCAATTATTTGCTTGATATAAATAATTTTCTCGGCGGGATTGCGCCGTGGATACTGCTCGGACTGTGCATTTCGGTTTTCAGCAGAACGCCGTTAAGAGCGGCGGTGAACACGTTTTTGTTCTTCGCCGGAATGGTCTCGGCATATTACCTTTATTCATACTTTGTTTTGGGGTTCTATCCCGAGCGCTATGCGTTCATCTGGATCGTGTTCACATTAATGAGCCCGTTTCTGGCGTTCGGAACGTGGTTTTCCAAGGAAAAAGGCGTTGTGCCGATAATAATTTCGGCGTTCATATTGGCGCTTTTAATTAACACTGCGTTCAGCTACGGGCTTTACTACATTGCGGTGACGAAGCTTTTAAATGCGCTGATATTTGTTATCGCAGCGATAATTCTGCGGAGGAACGCGTCCGAAACGTCAATTATGCTGGCGCTGGCACTCATTTTAGCAATTATAATGCGCTTTGCGCTGCCATATCAGATATGGTGAGAAAGGAAGTATTAAAATGCCGAAAGTTATAACCTTTAACATCAGATATACCGACGACCCGGACGGAAACTCCATTGCCGAGCGCGCGCCGAGGCTTAAAAAGGTCATTGACGGGCGCGACCCCGACCTTATCGGCTTTCAGGAGTGCACGCCCGCCTGGATGGAATTTATCGAAAAATACTGGGGAGCGGACTATGAGATAATAAATCAGTACCGCGCGCACCACAGCTTGGAGTCCACCCCGATTTTATACAAGCGCGGCAAGTTCGAGTGCCTTAAAAAAGGCTGGTTCTGGCTGTCGGACACTCCGGAAAAAGAGTCCGGCGGATGGGACGAGTGCGGCTGCTACAGAATCTGCTGCTACGCCGTTTTAAAGTGCAAATCGTGCGGAAAGACCTTAACTTTCATGAACACGCATTTCGGCTTCGGCGACGAAAATCAGGTAAAGAGCGCCAAGCTCATCAAGGCAAAGAGCGGGAAAATTTCGGACGCTCCGGCGTTTTGCACGGGCGACTTTAACATGACTCCCGAAAAAATCGGATATAAGACGATGACGGAGTTTTTCACGGACGTCAACGCCGTGACGGAGAAGGACTTTAACACCACCTATCACGGGTACGACAAAAACCATACCGGCGAGCACATTGACTATTGCTTTGCAGATAAGCGCATTAAGCCGGTGTCGTCCAAGGTGATATATGACCTTGTGGACGGCAAGTTCCCGTCCGACCACTACGGAATCGAATTTAAGATAGAGGTATAAAGAAACGGAAGGCGTTAGCCGGTCCGTGATAAGAAAGTATCGGTTTTGCGTAAAAAGCACTGTAACCTTAAGGTTACAGTGCTTTTATATTTTGTTTCTGAAAAGTAATGCGCAAAACTGCCATGGGCATCATAAAAGCAAAATTTTTTGATGAAGTGCAAGGCAAAAAAGCGAAAAATCCTGACGGATTTTAAGCTTTTTTAACATAGCAATTCGCGAAAAAGATGCTTTTAGGACGTTACTGTTTTATTACGGGACGGCTTTAAGCCTTCCGTTTCTTTATTGTGTTATTCTTGTTCCGCCGCCGGACATTGCGTTTTTTGCATTTTCGAGCGATGTGATGACGGCGACGCGGTCGGGCGAGCCTTTTAAGAATTCCACGGCAGAGAGCACCTTGGGGCGCATGCTGCCTTCGCCGAACTCGCCGGCTTCGTCATAAGAAAGAGCTTCTTTGACAGTCATCTGGGCAAGCTCTTTTTCGTTTTCCTTGCCGAAATTTATCGAAACGCGATCGACCGCGGTTAAGATGAAGAGATATTTTGCGTCCGTTTCGTCAGCCAATAATGCGGCGGCACGGTCTTTGTCTATCACGGCGGGAATACCGCGGTAGAGCCCGTCCGATTCCTTTGCGACTGGGATTCCTCCGCCCCCGCAGGCGATGACGATGAACTCATTGTCAAGAAGATTCAGTATTGAGTCGCGCTCAACGATCGACTTCGGCGTGGGAGAGGCGACAACCTCGCGGTAGCCGCGGCCGGAGTCCTCCTTAAACGTTTTGTCCGGATACTCGTGCTTTAATGCCTCCGCCTCCTCGCGCGTGAAAAACGCGCCGATGGGCTTTGTAGGGTTCGAAAACGCCGGATCCGATTTATAGACCTCGACCTGTGTTATCATTGAGGACACGTGCCAGGGCATATTGCGCTTTCTGAGCTCAAACAAAATCTCCTGCTGAAGGTGGTAGCCGATATAGCCCTCACTCATTGCCGTACATTCGGGAAGCGGCATTGCGGGAATTTTTTTATTAACCTTCGCACCCTCCGAAAAGGCGGAAGATATCATTCCGACCTGGGGACCGTTTCCGTGGGTTACGATAATTTCATATCCCTCGGCAATAAGCGAAACGAGGTGAGGAGCGGCGAAGCGGATCTTTTCAAGCTGCTCTGCGGGAGTGTTTCCGAGGGCGTTTCCGCCCAGGGCAATGACTATGCGGTCAGCCATTTATACTCCCCCTTTTAGGAACCTGCTGGGTGATACAGTGAATGTTTCCGCCGCCGAGCAGTATCTCGCGGGCGTAGATGCCGACGATTTCGCGGTCGGGGAACACTTCTTTTAAAAGCGCTTCCGCCCTCTCATCCGCCGGGTCGTTAAACTTCGGGAAGAGCACCGCGCCGTTTATGATATAAAGGTTTGCATAGCTTGCGGCAAGGCGGTCGCCCTCTTTTCTCGGGAGCGTGCCGTCAACGGCGTCCACGCCCTCGGACTCCTCGGACGTGATGAGGACGGGGCGGGGCAAAATGAGCTTGTGAACTTTTATTTTTCTGCCTTTCGCGTCAGTTTCGCGCTCCAGAACCTCAAGCGCGCTCTTTGAAATTTCGTACTGCGGGTCGGATTCGTTCTCGCACCAGGCAAGAAGCGCCTCGCCCGGCTTTACAAACGTGAAGATGTTGTCAACGTGTCCGTTCGTTTCGTCGTTATAGATTCCGCGCGGAAGCCAGATAATTTTCTCAACGTTTAAATATTCCTTGAGGTTTTCTTCAATCTCCTCTTTGGAAAGAGAGGGATTTCTGCCTTCGCTTAAAAGGCACTCCTCGGTAACGACCAAGGTTCCCTCTCCGTCAACATGGATGGAGCCGCCCTCGAGCACGAAGTTCTCCGCCTTGTAGCGGTCGGTGCGCTCAATCTCGGTGACCTTTAAGGCGATTTCGTCGTCAAGGTCCCAGGGGAAGTAAAGACCGTCGACAAGTCCGCCCCAGGCGTTAAAGTCCCAGTCGACGCCGCGGATCTCCTCGCCGTTTGTGACAAAGGTCGGACCGCAGTCGCGGACCCATGAGTCGTTATTCGACGCCTCGATAACGCGGACGGCGGGATCCAACATGGCGCGGGCGTTCTGATACTGGTCTTCGTTTACCAGAACCGTGATGGGCTCAAAACGGGAAATGGCTTTTGCGACCTCGGCAAAGACCTTCTGAGCCGGCTTTCCGCCGTTTCGCCAGTTATCCGGGCGCTCGGGCCATATCATATAGGAGCCGGAGTGAGGCTCAAACTCGCCAGGCATGCGGAAATTATCTTTTTTCGGTGTTGAATTTATTTTTTTCATAGTTATTGTCCTTTCTGTGATTTTACGGCGCGCGAGGCGATGACCTCGCCGATGATGACGGCAAGCAGTGTGCCCAAAAGAAGCGGAAGCTTGGAGCCCAGCTCATCGGACGAGAGGTTAAAGGGAATTACCGACAGTATTACCGAAACGGTCAAAAGCACCATCGGAAGATATGCGTAAAGATTCAAAAGCCCCGATGAGCCGCCAACCTTGTAGGGGCGCTTTCTGTCAGGATCGGTCTTTCTGAGCTTTAAAAACGCCGGGAATATCGGGATATACGACATTAAGAGCGTTACCATGTTGAGAGCGAAAAAGCTCCAGAAAAGGTCGGGACTCGGAATTAAGGGGGCGGCGAGCACCACAAGCGAGGCGATGACCCCGTTTGCGATATTCGCGCCCTGCGGCATACCGTTCTTGTCGGACGATTCGAATACCTTGGGAAGGGAGCCCTCCTTCGCCGCGTACTGGGCGACATAGTTAACGCCGAACGACCAGGAAATGAGGTTCGTGAAAAGCGTATACATAAACATCAGCCCGAATATTATGATGAGCGCGCCGGAGCTCTTGCCCGTAAGCGTCATAAAGCTTTCGATGAGTCCGCCGGAGGCGGCAAGCTCATCTGCCGGAATGGCAACGCCGATTCCGAAGGACGCCAGGATATAGAAAAACGCAATAAGGACTCCGCCCAAAACAAGCGCCTTGGGAATTTCCTTTCCGGGATTTTTCATTTCCGAGGCAAAGGTCGTCACGACCTCAAAGCCCAGGAAGTTAAAAATTATAACCGAAATGTTGGAAAGCCCCGCCGCGTCAAGACTCGGAATAAAGCTCTCGGGCGTGAACGCGTTGGCAGAGCCGCGCGTCAC
Organism: uncultured Clostridia bacterium; assembly: GCA_934476235.1. Classification (GTDB taxonomy): domain Bacteria; phylum Bacillota; class Clostridia; order CAKSNL01; family HGM11501; genus HGM11501. The sequence goes on from CAKSNL010000004.1 coordinate 181,382, forward strand.
GGCGACATAGATTCCGAGCACGCCGAGCGAAAGCATGATTATCGCCTTGAAAATAGCGGCAATGTTTAATATCCATTTGTTATCGCTCACGTTAAAGCCGCTTATGAAAACCACTATCCAGATGAATAAAAGCTGCAAAAGCAGGCTTCCGAAAACGGAAAGCGTGATGTCGAAAAGCGTCTGCAAAAGGTCGGTAAAGAGCACCGCGAGTGAGCCCATCCACAAGGGAAAGTTGATATAATAATACCATGCGACGCGCGAGCCCCAGCGCTTTCCGAATGCGCGCTTTACCCAGTCGTAGATTCCGCCTTCGTCCTCGTACGCCGTGCCCAGCTCCGCAGAGATCAGCCCGTACGGCATAAAGAATCCCAAAAGCAGGAATATCCACCAGAAAAACTGCGCGTTTCCGATTGCCGCCGCGCCGGGAGCGGACTCCACGACGAGCACGATGCAGACGGCGGCAAGCACCGCGTCAAAAAGACGGAATTTTTTCTTTGTCAAGTAAAAAACCTCCTTAATGTGAGCTTATCAGAAGATTTTGGAAAGCTCGGAGAAAACTTCGGTCTTTAAGGCTTCGCGCTCCGCCTCGCAGCCTAACGAGTCGCGGAGAAGGTAAACTAAGATTCCGCGCATCGCGGTCAGGCGGTTTTCCGCCTCGTCAAAGGCAATGGAGTAGTCAGAATCGAGCACCTCGTCCGTAACCTCTTCGCCGCGGCTTGCCGGAAGGCAGTGCATGAACTTAACGTCGGGCGACGCTTTTTTCATCATGGCGCCGGTTACCTGGAACTTGGGCATGAATATTTTTAAGCGCTCTTCTTTTGAAAGCTCGGCGTTGTAAAGTCCGTACCACACGTCGGTATAAACAAAGTCGGCGCCTTTGAGCGCTTCGTCCTCGTCCTCCGTCACGGTCACGCTGCCGCCGGAAATCTCGGAATTTCTTCTTCCGATTTCAAGAAATTTATCGGAAAGGAAATTGCTCTTGGGTCCGAAGTGCACGAAATCCATGCCGAGCTTTGTCGCAATCATCATTTCCGAGGCGCAGACCTGCGTCGCGTCGCCGACAAAGACTATCTTGCAGTCCTCGATTTTTTTGCCCTTAGGAAGGTGCTCGACCATGGTGATCGCGTCGCCTATCTCCTGTGTGGGGTGGTTATAGTCGCTCATCGCATTGATAACGGGGATAGACGCACACTCCGCGAGGCGGACAACGGTCTTGTGCTCGTCCACGCGCGCCATCAAAATGTCGGTAAGGCGCGAAAGCACGCGCGCGGTGTCCTCCATCGTTTCGTGACCGCCTAACTGAATCTGCCCGGGCGCCAGATACTGCGCGTGACCGCCGAGCTCTTCCATTGCCGTTTCAAACGAAACTCTTGTGCGCGTGGAGCTCTGCTGGAATATCATTCCGAGAGTTTTATTTTTAAGAAGCGGGGGATAATAACCGCGGCGTATGCTTTTCTTTATCGCAAGGCTTAAATTGATTATTTTTAAGAGCTCTTCTTTGGTGTAGTCTTCTGTTGTAATTAAATCTTTAATCATAAAATCAGTCCTTTCTTTTTTAATTTGCCCGAATGAGAAAAATACTATGCAAAAAAATAAAAATGTGATAAAATAAAAAAGAGGTGATAAAAGTGGTCGTAACGCTTACACTCAACCCGGCGTTTGATGTTTACTATGCACTTGAGCGGTTATTGCCCGGCAAGGAAATGCGTGCCGAAAAAACGGGGAGTTTTATCGGAGGAAAAGGAATAAATACCTCGCGCGCACTGTCCGAATTCGGTATTGAAAATTTTGCCGCCGTGCTTTTGGGAAGCGGCAATGCAAAAGAGTTTATTGATGAAGCGGAAAATGAAGGGCTCAGCCTGATACCCGTTATGACAGGCGGGGCGGTCAGAGAAAACATCACCGTGCGCGGGAGTGACGGCGTGGAAACGAGAATCAGCACGGATTTTACGCTTTCCGATGCCGGGGCACTTATTGACGTGTTCGAAAAAACAAAAGCCGCCCTTTCGGACGGCGATATTCTGATTTTTTCCGGCAGCCTTCCTCTGGGAGCGGATAAGGACTCTGTGACCGATTTTCTTTCCGGGCTTTCGGGAGTGAGAATAGCGCTTGACTCAAAAAGCATGAACGAAGAGGACATAAAAAAGATCCGCCCGTGGCTTATCAAGCCTAATGAGGAGGAGGCGCTCACATTCGGAGATACTTATAAAACGGCGGCGTCTTACTTAAAGGAGCTCGGCTGCGAAAACGTCATGATAAGCCTCGGGGAAAACGGCGTGTTCTTTTCCGGGAGTGAGGAATTTTTTATAAAAGCTCCCAAAATATGCGCGCGTTCGACCGTCGGAGCGGGCGACAGTATGACCGCGGGGTTCATCGCGGCGCACATTTTAAATAAAAGCGAAAAAGAATGTGTCCGATTTGCCGTTGCCTCAGGCTCCGCGGCATGCGAAAAAACTGGAACCGCCCCGCCCGATAAAAAAGAGGTTTTGCGCCTGCTTTCGGAAAATACATTTTAAAGCTGAAATTTGCATTTACTTTGCTTTTTCCCCGTGCTACAATCATGGAAAAAGGAGGGTACGGCATGGGAAATATTAATGTTTTGCCGACAAAGGAACAGGTATTGTGGGCGGACGCCGAGGTGGGCGTTATCATCCACTATGACCTGACGTCGTTTCACCCGGGATATGATTTCAGAGCTCATTGGGACGAGCCTATTCCCCCGTCCGATTTTAACCCGGAAGCGCTTGATACGGACCGGTGGATAAAGACCGCGAAGGACATGGGCGCGCGCTATGCGGTGCTTGTCGCAAAGCATTGCACCGGGTTTTGCCTGTGGCAGACAAAGGAGCATGATTACAGTGTTAAAAGCTCTCCGTGGAAAAACGGGAAAGGTGATTTGGTAGCGGACTTTTTCGCGTCATGCAAAAAGTTCGGCGTCCGTCCGGGGCTTTACTACAGTTCCTCGTGCAATCAGTTTTTTGGGGTCGATAATCCCGGAAAGGCGAGAAGCGGTCTTTCGGAGGATCAGAAGCGCTATAACGAGCTTGTTATAGCCCAGCTTACCGAGCTTTGGACAAATTACGGTGATATTTTTGAAATATGGTTTGACGGGGGCTGCTTAAAGCCGTCTGACGGCGGAGCGGACATTGCGCCCCTTTTGGCAAAGCTTCAGCCGAACGCGGTCGTTTTTCAGGGTCCGCGCGAAATAAAGTCGCTTGTCCGCTGGTGCGGAAACGAGAGAGCCGAGGCGGGAGAAAACTGCTCCGCGATATTTTCATATTCCGATATGAATGATGACGGGACGACAGAGCGCCCCGATTCGGGCGATACGTTCGGCGATGTGTGGTGCCCGGCGGAGTGTGACATGCCGAACCGCGACCCGCACCGCGCCAACGCGAACGGATGGTTCTGGGCGCCGGGTGAGGATGACACGGTTTTCTCATCGGAGGAATTGTTTGACCGCTATTTAAAATCTGTCGGCAGAAACGGCAATCTTTTAATCGGCATGGCTATTGATGAAAGAGGGCTTGTTCCCGAAAAGGACGCTGCCGAATTTAAGAAATTCGGCGATAAGGTAAGGGCGGTGTTCGGCACTCCGGAGGCGGAGAATTTCATAAAAACGGGAGAAAACGAATATGAGATATCGGGCGGCGGAAGCGCTCTTTATGCAGCGGTCGGAGAAAACATCGAAAAGGGCGAGCGCGTGACGGGCTACACCCTTTCGGCAGAGGACAAGGAAGGAAAAGAAATATTCTCATATTCGGGAACTGTCATCTCGCATAAGAGAATTATCGCCGTTCCGGAGGGCGCGGTCAAAATAAAGCTTAAGATTACAGACTTTAAGGACACGCCCGAAATCCGGTTTTTTAAGATATATAAAAGAGCATAGGCATCTGCCTATGCTCTTTTTCGTGCCTCCAGGCGGTATATCGGCTTTCCTTCGTTTACAAAGCGCTCCTCGTACTCTGTCATGATATTTTCCTCAAAATCGCTCGCATGAAGGTCAAACGTAATGTTTGAAAGAAGAAAATCTTCTCCGGCAAAGCTGTTCAGCGAAAACTCAAAAAGCGGAGCATTGTCCGTCTTGAAAAAAATCTCCCCGTCCTGCGTGAGCCACTTTTTGTAAAGCTTTAGAAAGTCCGGATGCGTCAGCCTTCTTTTGGCGCGCTTTTTTTTGGGCCACGGGTCGGAAAAGTTAAGATATATTCTTTTGACCGTACCTTCCTTTATTATATCGTCCAAAAGAGCGACGTTCTTCATCGAAAATCGCAGATTTTCTATTCCCTCGCTTTTTGCGCCCTCCGCCGCGAGGATGGCGACGTTTTCGCACTGCTCCACGGCAAGATGCGCCGTTTCGGGATTTTTAAGCGCGGTAGTCTTTATAAACCGTCCCTTGCCGCATCCGATTTCAATTGCGAGGGGCTTGCCTCCGGCAAAAGCGTAAAGCTCGTCCGCGCTCTCGATTATATAGCTTTCGCACCCTTCGATACGCTCGGCAAGATGCGCTCTTTTCCTCATTCTCAAAAAAACCAACTCCAAAAGCTTGATTTATATATTATAACAGTAAACTCGAAAGAAATCAACCGCCGGGAATCCTTTTTGGTCAAAAATGCTGATTTTTAACGGAAAATGTGTAAAAAAGTAAAACATATGTGCACTTTTTTAAAGAAAACTCTTGACCCGGAGCATATTTTGGTATATAATACTCTTACATTGGTGTCCCGGCGGCATTCCGGGGCATAGTACCCGAGAGGGAATTAAAAATATGGAGGAGTAAAAAATGGCAAAGAAAATCATTGCGGTTGTTGCTTGCTTGGCTATTATCGCGTCTTTCGTAGGTTGCGGCAAGAAAGTAACATTTAACACAGAGGACTGGGGCGACATGGAGATCCGTGTTGCGGGCTACAGACTTTTCAATGACGATCCGTTAAACTATGAGTTTGCGGCAGGCGCTGATAAGTTCACCGAAGAGTACGGTACAAAGGTATCGTTCCTGGTAGGCGGCGGCGACGGACTCGGCGACGATCTCGTTTCCGGCATCATGTCGGGCGATCCCTGGGAGATCCAGTACTGCTTCGGTATCTCGGTATTCCCGTTGACCTTCGCTGAAGATCTTTACACACCCATTAACGATTACATAGACTATGACAATAACGATAAGATTGACAAGATCATGGTTGAGGGCACAAAGTGGCTCGGTAATTACTACGGAGTAAGCTCGCTTCCCATGCAGGAGGTTTGGTACCTTGCTTATAACGAGACCTGGATGAAGGAACTCGGTATAAAGACCCCCTATGAGTATTACAAAGAGGGCAAGTGGGACATGGAAGCTTACAAGGAGATAAACAAGGCTGCAACGGCACTCGGTGCGGGCTCCAGAAGCACGATGACAAGACCTCACGTTCCCGGAAAGTACATGTCTACATGGAATAACGATACCGGCGAAGTTACCGTTACATATGACAGCCCCGAGAACACAGAGTGGCTCGGCTACTGGGGTGAGCTCTTAACCAATCCTCAGTATGACATCAGAAAAGGCGGATACGTTTCTCAGAGAAACTCCATCATGCGTGATGAGGTTATGCCCAACCTTATAAAGGATGAGCTTACTCAGGAGACCACCGATACGATAAGATACATCAACTATCCCAACAAGGACGGTTCCATCAGCTCGTATCTTACGGATTCTCACTTCCTCTTCCCCCAGGGTGTTTCCGAGGATAAGCTTCCCTGCGCATTCATGCTTGCGTGCTACATGGCTGACTCTAAGTCCACAATGGTAACAGAGGAGACCTATAAGCCCAACATGAGCGAGGAAGACTTCGCTATCTGGGAGGAGACTTTGGATAACGCATATTACCTTCCCAGAATATTCTACAAGGGTATCTTTGATATGGGTAACCAGTTCCTTAAGGATATGAATGAGGGCAAGGCAGTTGCAACTCATATCGCTGAGAACACTGAGAGCCTTAAGGCTAAAGCTGAAGAGTTCAACACAAAGTATGTTGAAGGCTATACAGCAGCTGAATAATTAAAATAATGCCGATTAAACGGGACGGATTAATCCGTCCCGTTTTTTTATGTTTTACGACCGAAAAATCCCCGTCCCCGTTTGCTCAGCGTGCAGATAACCTTGAAAATGCGGCTTTTCGGGCAGACTTATATCCCAAAAAAATCCGATATGTAAGATTTTCACAACCTTATGCGGCGGTTTTACAAAACGGGCGAGTGAGCGAAAAGTCCACTTTTTTGAGTGTAAAGTGAGTTGTAAGCTGAAAAAACAGTAATATAATAAAGGTAAAAGGGAGGGATTATAAATGGCAAAGAAAATCATTGCATCTGTATTATGCCTGGCTATCGCCGCGTCATTTGTGGGCTGCGGCAGAAAAGTAACATTTAACACAGAGGACTGGGGCGACATGGAGATCCGTGTTGCGGGCTACAGACTTTTCAATGACGATCCGTTAAACTATGAGTTTGCGGCAGGCGCCGATAAGTTCACCGAGGAGTATGGCACAAAGGTGTCGTTCCTGGTAGGCGGCGGCGACGGACTGGATGATGACCTTGTGGCAGGCATCATGTCCGGCGATCCGTGGGAGATTCAGTACTGCTTCGGCATCTCGGTATTTCCGCTGACCTTTGTCGAGGAGCTTTACACTCCTATCAGCGAATACATTGACTTTGAGAATAACGATAAGATAGACAAAATCACGGTCGAGGGCACAAAGTGGCTCGGCGAGTACTACGGCGTAAGCTCGCTTCCCATGCAGGAGGTCTGGTACCTTGCTTATAACGAGACCTGGATGAAGGAGCTTGGCATAAAGACGCCCTATGAATATTACAAAGAGGGCAAGTGGGACATGGAGGCGTATAAGGAGATAAACAAAGCCGGCGTCGCACTCGGCGCGCCTACAAGCGGCTATCTTAACAGACCGCATATTTCGGCAAAATATATGTCCGAATGGGACGGGGAGACCGGCGCGGTTTCCGTTATCTATGACGGACCGGAAAATGTTGAGTGGCTCGGCTACTGGGCGGAGCTTTTGACCAATCCGCAGTATGACATAAGAAGCACGGGCACGGTTTCGCAGAGAAATGTTATAATGCGCGATCTGGTTATGCCGAACCTTGTGAAAAGCGAAGTCATACAGGAAACGAACGACACTATAAGATACATCAACTATCCCAATAAGGACGGTAAGCCCGGAGGATATCTCACCGATTCTCACTTCCTCTTCCCCCAGGGTGTTTCCGAGGACAAGCTTCCCTGCGCGTTCATGCTTGCGTGCTACATGGTGGACTCGAAGGCGAATATGGTGACCGACGAGGTCTATAAGCCCAACATGTGCGATGAGGATTATGCAATCTGGGAGGAAACGCTTGAAAATGCATATTACCTTCCGAGAACATTCAGCAACGGAATCTGGATAAGAATGTGCAGAAGGTTCATAAGCGATATGGACTCCGGGAAAAGCGTTGCAACACACATTGCGGAGAACATTGAAAGTCTGCGCGCAAAGGCAGAGGAATATAACGAAAACTATGTAGAAGGCTATGCTGCCGAATAAAATAATGCCGCAAAATTAGGCGTCCCGCGATAAAACAGTAAAGCCCTTAAAGCATCTTTTTCGCGAATTACTGCGTTAAAAAAGCTCAAAATCCGTCAGGATTTTTCACTTTTTTGCCTTGCACTTCATCGAAAAATCTTGCTTTTATGGTGCCTTAAGGCAGTTTTACGCATTACTTTTGTTGTTTTGAATATAAAAAGTACTGTAACCTTAGGTTACAGTACTTTTTTCGTAAAACCATTACTTTCTTATCGCGGACCGCCTTTGCCTTTGTCCGTCCTTTTTTGCGGTTTGAAAATCAAAGAACCATTACAAGTGTTCCGGCAGCGATCAGGATTGAACCTATTGCCGATTTTACCGTGAATTTTTCGTGCAGGAATAAAAACGCCATAATGAGCGTTAAAACGATGCTCATCTTGTCAATCGGGGCAACGCGCGAAACCTCGCCGAGCTGAAGCGCCTTGTAGTAAAACAGCCACGACGCGCCGGTTGCAAGACCGGAAAGAATTAAGAATATCCAGCTCTTTTTATCAATATCTGCGATGCCGGACTGTGCATTTGTCAAAAACACCATGCCCCACGCCATTATGAGAACGACAACCGTTCTGAGCGCGGTCGCGAGGGTGGAATTGACTCCGTTGATCCCGACTTTGGCTAAAATCGACGTGAGTGCTGCGAAAACCGAAGAAAGAATTGCACAGACAAGCCACATAATAAAACCTTCTTTTTTTATTTATCGTTCTGACGGAGAACCTCATACATTAAAATTCCGGCGCTGACGGAAGCGTTTAATGATTCCGCTTTCCCGCGCATCGGTATTTTGACCGCTTCGCATAGCGAGATGACCTCCTCCGACGCTCCGGAGCCTTCGTTTCCTATTACGACGGCGCACTTGCCGTGAAAGTCTGAGTCAAAAAGCGAGACCGCGTCCTCGCGGAGCGCTCCGCAAAACACCCGGTATCCGCTTTTTTTAAGTTGCGGAATCAAAGATGGCAAATTGCCGTCCTTAACTATCGGGATGTTAAAAACCGAGCTCATAGTCGAGCGGATGACCTTCGGATTATAAAGATCGGCGCAGCCGGGCGACAGAACGACCGCAGAGGAACCCGCCGCGTCCGCCGTGCGGATAATGGTGCCGACGTTTCCGGGGTCCTGCACCCTGTCACAGAGCACCAAAAGGTCAAAAGAGCCGCTTAAAATATCTTCTTCAGAGCATAAATCTATCTTCGCGACCGCAAGCATGTCCTGAGGCGACTCCGTGTCCGTGATATCGGCATAGGTCTTTTTATCCGTCGAAAACTGCGGGACAGACTCGTCAAAAAGAGGCTCTTCCCCCTCGCAAAAGATTATGTACGAGATAAAGGCGCCGTTTGCGACCGCGTCCGTCACGCTCCTTTTGCCTTCAATGATGAATTCTCCGGACTTTTCGCGTTCTCTTTTTTTCGAGAGCTTTTTAATATGCTTTATTTTATCGTTTGAAGCGGACAGTGTGATCATATATCCTCCAAAAATAAAAGGAACGGCAATCTGACCGTTCCCTTTTTCTTTACGCTAATGCGCTCTTAGCCTTTGCAACGAGCTGGGCGAAAGCCGCGGGATCGTTGATTGCTATCTCGGAAAGCATCTTTCTGTTAAGAGTGATGTTTGCCTTCTTAAGTCCGTTCATGAACTGAGAATAGTTCATTCCGTTCATCTTGCATGCAGCGCTGATTCTGGTGATCCAGAGTCTTCTGAAATCTCTCTTCTTCTGCTTTCTTCCGATGTAAGCATAGTCAAGAGCCTTCATAACGGACTGCTTTGCTACCTTATAAACTTTAGAGCGGGCACCAACATAGCCTTTAGCCAGCTTAAGTACTTTTTTGTGTCTTTTTTTTGCGCTCATTGCGCCTTTAATTCTAGCCATTTCTCTCTTTTCCTCCTGGTATTATTTGTAGGGAATAAGGGTCTTCATTACCTTTGCGTTCGAAACGCTTACGTAACCGCCCTTTCTGAGTCTTCTTTTTCTCTTGGTGCTCTTCTTGTTTAATATATGACTCTTGAAAGCCTTTCCGCGTTTGATCTGACCGCTTTTGGTGAGTCTTAAACGCTTTGCGGCGCCTCTGTGCGTCTTAATTTTGGGCATAACTATTAAACTCCTCTCGGTTAAATTTATTCTAAAGCATTTCTGCTTTGTGACTTATTTTTTCTCGATAGGCGCAACGATCATAAAAAGGTTTCTGCCTTCGAGCTTGGGCTTTTTCTCAACGTTTCCGCATTCGGACAAAGCGTCCGCCACGCGCTCAAGAAGCTGAACGCCCAATGAAGAATGATTGATCTCGCGCCCTCTGAACCTGATGGTTACCTTGAGCTTGTCGCCCGCGGTCAAAAATTTCTTTCCGTGGTTCATTTTGGTTTCGAAATCGTGTGTGTCGATGGAAGGAGTCATCTTGATCTCCTTTGTGTCAACAATGCGCTGGTTCTTTCTGTTTTCCTTCTCCTTCTTAAGAAGGTCGAAGCGGTACTTGCCGTAGTCCATTATCTTGCACACGGGCGGATCCGCATTCGGCGACATCAAAACCAGGTCAAGCTCTGCCTCATCCGCAAGCGACTGTGCCTTGTCGGTATCCATAATGCCGAGCTGCTCGCCGTCACTCCCTATGAGTCGCACGCTTTTCGCCGTTATTTCTTCATTGATCATCAATTCCTTGATAGCTATTGAAAACACCCCCGAAATTAAAAATTGCGGCAGAAAACTGCCGCAACGAAAAAACGCCTTAAAAACTGCGTATTTACCGGACCGCTCATACGTCGGTCGGTGAGAAGCGGCAATGCCTCTGCTTGTTTTGCTCTGCTATTATAACACTTATTTATCGCTTTGTCAAGCTTTTTATTGACAAATTTTTTTCTTAGGTGTATAATTTAAGAAAAAGAGTAGGGCGAGGTGAAATTCCTCACCGGCGGTAATGAGCATTTATGCTACGAGTCCGAGAGCGAAAGCTGATTTGGGTCAGATTCCCGAACCGACGGTAAAGTCCGGATGAAGAACTCACTTTCTGAGAGGCGCCTTTTTAAGGGCGCTTTTTTTGTCCCCGCTTAAAAGAAAGAAGGATATTTATGAAAAGAACAAGATTTATTGCAGTGTGCGCGATGCTTTCGGCAATGGCGGTCGTTTTGCAGCTTATGGCGGCGGTTATCCCGAAGGTCGGCGGGTTTTTGGATATCGAGTTTTCCGACCTTCCGGCAATAATCGGAACGCTTGCGCTCGGACCGCTGTGCGGAGTTATAATTGAGGCGGTGAAAAACATCGTTCACTGTGCTTTCACGACGACCGGATTTGTCGGCGAGCTGGCAAACTTCGTCGTAAACGGCACCTTCGTTTTGGTGCTCGGGCTCATCTATAAGTCGCATAAAACGAAAAAAACCGCAATCGTCGGCTTCGCCGCGGCAACAGCCGTTTACACGCTCGCGGCAATGGCGGCAAACTATTTTCTGATGTTTCCGCTCTATATGCCCGAGGCTTCAAATGATGTTGTATGGGAGATTATTCTTTCGACCGTAACGCCGTTTAACATAGTAAAAGGAATCGTTCTTTCGGTGATAACGCTTTTGGTATACAAAAAGCTCTCGCCGATAATAAAGGGATAACAAAAAACCGACCTCTCCATACTATATTTATGGGGACCCATTGGGTTTCCGGGTACAGGCGAAGAGGTGGTAGCGACCGGGAGCCGTGTGTGAGCGCGCTGGCGCTCCTCGGCACGGCAGATCACTGAAACATGTCGTTTCCCTCTCCGTTTTTCTTCTCCCGGCGGAACGCCAAAAACGTGCCCGAGGTGTCCGCCGCGGCGAAGAATACATCCTTTACGGCGCCTATCTTTTGCTCGGAAAGCTTCCTTGTAAGCCATTTTTCGTCGAATCCCGAAAGCTTTAGGTTTTCATATAATATGTGACCGTCGGAAATCAGCGTCATGAACGGGCTTTCCTCGGGAACGGCGCTTTGATGCATTATGTTACCGATGTCTTCAGGCGTTGCCGGACGGGCGGAGGCTTTGGGAAGCACCGAAATCTTGCCGTTCTCCTCCAAAAACGCATAGCCGATATCGCCGACGTTGAAATATCCCTGAACGCGGCACTGGTTCAAAAATTCGCTTAAGTCCACCTTGCTTTTTTTAAAATTTCCGGGAAGAAATTTTCCGTTGTATATGAGAGGAAGGCTTCTGCCGCTGATGAAGCGGCGCATTTTGACGGATTTTGATGTGAGCACGGTGATAAAACAGCCTGCCGCGGTGTAGACCGCCATGGCGGTCAGAGGCTTTAGAAAATCGCCTTCGAGCGAGGTTGCCATCTCCGCGGCAATGGAGCCTATAGTGATTCCGTTGATATAGTCGAACATGTTAAGCTCGGACATCTGGCGGTTTCCAATGACCTTGACCGAGACAAACATTGCGATGAGCGAAAAAAGCGATACTGCGGCGACGTTTAAAATTGCCATAATAAAGGCACACTCCTTTTTTTATGAGTGTGCCCCGTAAAATAAAAATTATTACATCGCTGCGGCAAGTATTCCGCATGTTATTACCGCGGCGCACAAAAGCCGGTATAAAATGTGCTTTTCGCCGAATAAAAGCTTGCCCATTAAAATGGAGGCGACAACGGACGACTGCTTTATAAGTATCATAACGGTGACGCGGCTGTCCGGCGCGGCGTTCGCGGTGAAAAGCGCGCGGTCGCCCAGAACGAAGATGACGCTCATTATTATAATGAGCGGATTTTTTATATAGGTTTTTATGCTGACGGGCGTTTTTGTTATGATGATGTATATAAGGTACAAAAGCGTCATGCAAAGCATAAACCAGAACTGGAGCGCGCCGGGCGTGATATCGCCCCGCGCCATGATGCCTTTATCCATCGTGCCGGAGACTGAATTAAAAAGGCAGGAGGTCAGAAGCATCAAAACGGGGACGAGCGCGGCTTTGCCCCTCTCCCCGTCACGCTTTAAATTGACCGCCGAAACGCCGAGAACGACCAGAAGGAGCCCGAGCCACTGATAAGCGCCCATCTTTTCATCAAAAAAAATGATACCGAAGAGCGTTGAAAATAATATGCCCGACATTTCCACGACTCCGAAAAAGCTGACCGGCATTTTGCCGATGGACTTAAACGAAAATATCCAGGCAACAAAGACGGCGAGCGATTTTAAAAGTATGATACCGTAGAGCGACTTGTCCGAAAGCAGGAGGTCGCCCGGCGAGGAAACAAGCGACACCGGTGCAATCAGAAGAAAGCTTAAAAGCGTATATAAAAACAGGACCTCAAGAAGAGGGCTTTTGGTGAGCGCCTTTTTCCGAAGCGCGTTTCTGACCCCCGAGGCGACCCCGTAGAAAAGCGTTAAACCGATCCAATTCATAAAAATCATCTCCCGGCAAGATTATACTATAAACCGATAAATTTTGCAATATTTATAAAAAAATAAAAAAAGTGTTGCATTTTATAAAAAAGTGTGCTACAATATATTTTGCTGAAAAATACTAAGGGCAAAAAGTGCGGCACCGTTCGCCGCTCCTCTTTGCCGTAACCCAAATGTATTAAAAAATTTTTGGAGGTGAATTACATGCCCAATATTAAATCAGCTAAGAAGAGAGTTCTTATCACAAAGAAGAAGACACTCAGAAATCAGATGATCAAGTCCGCTATTCACACGGCTTTGAGAAAGGCTGACGCTGCAGTTGCGGCAAACGATAAGGACGAGGCTAAGAAGGCGGTTACTTACGTAATCAAGAAGCTTGATCAGGCTGCTGCAAAGGGTGTGTTCCACAAGAACACCGTTGCAAGAAGAAAATCTGCTCTTGTTAAGCGTTTCAACGCAATGGCGTAAATTTTATAAATACAAAAACTAAAGGACAGTTTCCCACTGTACGATTTGTAAACAAAAATCTACGCTAAGTAGATTTTTTTGTTGTGTGTGGGTTTTTGCTATTTTCTCATTTGAAGGAGGGAATTAACTTTGAAAAGACTTTTTACATCCGAGTCCGTTACCGAGGGGCATCCGGACAAGCTGTGCGACCTTGTTGCCGACAGAATACTTGACGCGTATCTTAAAGAGGATCCTTATTCGAGGGTCGCTTGCGAAGTAACGGCGTGCACCGGACTCATCAACGTAATGGGGGAGATCACAAGCCGTGGGGAGGCGGACGTTCAGTCGATCGTGCGCGATACCGTGCGTGAGATCGGCTATACCGATTCTTCCATGGGGTTTGACGCGGACACTTGCTGCGTTATGAACAGCGTTCACGGTCAGTCTCCCGATATCGCCATGGGCGTGGGAGACGGGGACGATCCGGATTCCGGCGCAGGCGACCAGGGTCTTATATTCGGATATGCGTGCTCCGAGACAGACGCGCTTATGCCGCTTCCCATTTATCTTGCTCATAAATTGTCCGAGCGCCTCACGTATGTGAGAAAGTCGGGGCTGATGAGCTATCTCCGCCCGGACGGGAAAACTCAGGTTACCGTTGAGTATTCGGAGAACGGAGAGCCTGAAAGGATCGACGCGGTAGTCGTTTCCTCTCAGCACTCGGAGTCCGTTACGCAGGAGCAGATAAGACAGGACATCAAAAAGAACGTTATCGATTATGTCATCGCTCCCGAAATGATGGACGAGAACACAAAGATATATATCAACCCGACCGGCAGATTTGTTATCGGCGGTCCCTACGGCGATTCGGGACTCACCGGAAGAAAGATTATTGTTGACACGTACGGCGGATACGCGCGCCACGGCGGCGGAGCGTTTTCGGGCAAGGATCCGTCCAAGGTTGACAGGAGCGCGGCATATATGGCGCGCTATGTTGCAAAGAACCTTGTAAAAGCGGGCATCTGTTCAAAGTGCGAAATTCAGATAGCTTATGCAATCGGCGTTGCAAGACCGGTTTCCGTCAGAGTCGACACGTTCGGAACAGGCAGGATTTCCGACGGCGAGATTGAAAAAATCGTTGAGGACACCTTTGATTTAAGACCGCACGGAATTATTGAAACTCTTAAATTGAGAGAGCCGATATATTCAAAGACAACCAACTACGGTCACTTCGGAAAAGAGGGACTTCCCTGGGAGAACACCGATATGGCGCCCGTTCTGGCAAAAAAAGCGGGATTTTAATGTGATAATGCGCCGAAAAATAATTTTCGGCGCATTATTTTCACAAATTCACTTGACAAGAAAAGCGATTTTTAGTATACTGTGATTAATGTGGCAAAGAACGGAGGTATCAGCCTTGAACATATCCGATTATGCCGGTTATTCCGATGAAGAGCTTATCACTCTTTCCCGGACGGGGGAGGACGGCGCTCTGGACTATTTGATCGGCAAATATGTCGGACTGGTCAGGCAGAAGGCATTCCGTTACTTTCTGGTCGGCGCGGACAAGGAGGACCTCGTTCAGGAGGGGCTCATTGGTCTTTTTAAAGCGACGAGGGATTATGACGCATCACATTCCGTCCCCTTTAAAAGCTTTGCCGAAACATGCATTATGCGCCAGATAGCGACTGCTATCAAGGCTGCCACAAGGTTAAAACACGGTCCTTTGAATAATTCTATTTCCTTAAGCCAGCCCTTGTTTGATGATGACGAGGAGGCTGTTGCCCTGATGGACGTTATTTGCAGAGATACACTCCCCAACCCTGAGGAAATCATTATCAATAAAGAACGCTATCGCATTATGGGAGAAAAAATTCAAAGTCTTTTGAGTAAATTTGAAAAACAGGTACTCGGATACTATTTGCAGGGAAGGACGTACCATGACATTGCGTTAGAGCTTGATAAGCCTCAGAAGGCGGTTGACAATGCATTGCAGCGCGTGAAGCGCAAGCTTGAGGGCATTGTTGACGAGCGGACGTTATGACCGGCGGTTAAAAATTGTCATATGCCCGGCTGTAAAAGCAGGAGATCGGTGCAAATCCGGTCAGGGTTAAATACTATTATCACAAAGCGAGGAGATCGAACATGTACCAGGACAAGACATTGGTATGCAAGGATTGTGGAAAAGAATTTGTTTTCACAGCCGGCGAACAGGAATTTTATGCTGAAAAAGGTTTTCAGAATGAGCCCCAGCGCTGCAAGGACTGCAGAGCTGCAAAGAAGGCTTCCATGAGAGAAAACAGAGAAATGTACACAGCTGTTTGCGCAGCTTGCGGCAAGGAAGCAAAGGTTCCCTTTGTTCCCAAGAACGACAAGCCCGTTTATTGCAGCGAGTGCTTCGCAAATCGTAAAGCTGAATAATTTAACGATTTAAAAAAAGTAGCTGTTTTAGCAGCTACTTTTTTTGTTTAAAATAATCGTATATCGCCTCAGCCGCGGTCTTCCCCACGGCTTCGCGGAGGTCTTGGAGCGTGGCTTTTTTAATGTTTGAAACGGTCTTAAATCGGCGCATCAGCTTTTCATAGGTCTTTTCGCCGACTCCTTTTAAGGAAAGGAGCGGGCTTTTTGCCATTTCTTTTTCGCGCAGACGGTGATGATAGCCGATTGCCGCGCGGTGCACCTCGTCCTGAATCGCCGTCATCAGCCGAAACTCGTGTGAGGACGGATTTATCGAGATTTCGCCCTGCGGGGACAAAAGCCCGCGCGTTCTGTGCTTTTCGTCCTTCACCATGCCGTACACCGGGAGCGAAAGCCCGAGCGACGACAGGACAGAGAGCGCAATGTTCACCTGTCCGGCTCCGCCGTCCATCAAAATAAGGTCGGGCAGGAGCGAAAATTTTGCCTCGTCCGGGTCAAGCGTGCCGTCCGAAAGCTTTTCGTACTCTGAAAGGCAGCGGCGGAAACGGCGGGTCAGAACTTCGTTCATACTCGCGTAATCGTCGCCCGCGTTATCGGGACTGATTTTAAAAAACCTCGTGTCCTTTTTCGAATACCGACCGTCGGCAAAAACAATCATTGCGCCGACCGCGGCGGCCCCCGAGATGTGCGAAATGTCGTAAGCCTCGATTCTCGACGGGGGATTTTCAAGACCGATGAGCTTTCCGAGCGCCTCCGCGGCGCTTTTTTTAAGGCTCTTTTTTATTTTGGCTTCGCGGTTGTCGTGCAGCGTTTTTTCGGCGTTTTTCTCCGCCATGTCCGAAAGCTCTTTATATTTTCCCCGCTGAGCGTGGCGTATCTCGACACAGGACGTGCGCTTTGAAGAAAGGAAGTCCGCCAGCATTGAACTGTCCTCCGGCTCGCACGAGGTAATGATGAGCGCGGGGATGGCAGCATCGTCGTTTTCGTAATACTGGGAAAGGAAGTTGCCCATTATGATGCCGTCGTCGATTCCGGAAGCGCCCTCCATGGGAAAGCTTTCGCGCCCGGTCATTTTTCCGTTTCTGATGTGGAGGACCTCAAAGGAAAGGTCATTATCCTCCGCGGCGAAGGCGAAAACGTCCGCGTCCTTCCCGGTGAGGATGGTGACGGTCTGTTTTTCGGCAATGTATTTTATAGAGCTTATCTTGTCGCGAAGGTCCGCCGCGCGCTCAAACTGGAGCTTTTCCGCAGCCTCCGCCATTTCGCCCTCTAGGCGCGATATTAAAGCGCCGTGGTGACCTTTTATGAATTCCGAGGCATCCGCAATTGCTTTTTTATACTCCTCCTCGCTCACCTGTCCGGTGCACACGCCCATGCAACGCCCCATCGAATAGTAAAGGCACGGGCGCTTTTTGCCGAAGTCCTCGGGGAAACGGCGGTTACAGGTCGGCAGACGGAAAATCTTCTCGGTCAGCTCAATCATTTCGCGGCAGAAGTATGCGCTCGTATAAGGACCGAAATAGTCCGCCCCGTCCTTTTCCGTCCGTCTGGTAAAGCTGATTTTTGGATAACGTCCGGAGGAAATTTTAATAAACGGATAGGTCTTTGAGTCCTTTAGCAAAATGTTATAATGCGGCTTATATTCTTTTATAAGGTTACACTCGAGCACGAACGCCTCGCGCTCGGTCGCTGTAATAATAAATTCAAAGTCGGCAATATTGGACACCATGGCGCGCACCTTCGGAGTGTGGTTCGCCGAGGCATGAAAATACTGGCGGACACGGTTTTTCAAAACCTTCGCCTTGCCGACATAGATGACCTTGCCGGCGGAATTTTTCATAATGTACACGCCGGGCTTATCGGGAAGCGCGGCAAGCTTTTCTTTAACGGTCATTTTTTCTCCTTAAACAAAAAGGGCAGCCTTATGGCTGCCTTTTAAAAAATCAGATATTATTCTTCAAAGTTTGACTCAATAAGAGCAACCAAAGCTTCGACCGCGTCCTTTTCCGTTTCGCCGTAAGCGGTCAGCTTTATCGACGATCCTCTTGTAATACCTAAAGAAAGTACGCCGAGAAGGCTCTTGGCATTAACCTCGCGCTCATCCTTGGTTACCTTGATTTCATCCTTGAACTCGTTGGCTTTCTGTATAAAATATGTTGCCGGTCTTGCATGGAGCCCAACCTGATTTTTAATAACAACCTCTTTTGAATACATTTTGAAACCCTCTCCCGCGCATAATAATTATATTCATTATACAATATTATCGCGTTTGTTTCAATTGTGTTTTTTCATTAACATATCATGCTTTTTCGGCATAATATTATACATTTTTTATATACCGAGCCTTTTTAGGATAGGCTTTTCCAGCTTTCGCTTTAAATGCACGAACGCGCCCTCGCCCCCGATTTTAATGGGCTTTACATAGACTGCCATGATCCCGGCGGCTTTTGCGCCCGAAATGTCCGAAAAAATCTGATCGCCCACTGCCGCCGCCTCGCTCTTTTTTATGCCGAGCTTTTTTATAATCCTTTTGTAGGAAAAGGTCAAAGGCTTTGCCGCACGGTGAACCGATAAAAGGGAAAGCGTGTTGAACCGGTCCACCCTTTCTTTTTTGTTGTTGGAAACAAGGCAGACCGTGATGCCCGAATCCCTTAGCGAGCATATGAACCGCTCCGCCGCCTCATCGGGGGCGGGCGTGTGAGGGGGAACCAGCGTGTTATCAATATCTAAAAATACCGCCTTTACGGAGCGGCTCTTAAAAAAATCGGGAGTTATCGAACCAATCGAATCAAAGACCGCGTCCGGTACTAAAAGGTTAAGCAATGAAAAGACCTCCAAAATAAAAATTAGATGTTTTTATTGACTTTTTTAGATGATGTGCTATAATATAAACCGCGAGGGGGGAATGAAAATGATGTTTTCGCAGAAGCTCAAAAAAATTATGAAGGAAAAGGGCTTGACGACCTATTCGATTCAGAAGGCGACGGGAATTTCGCAGGGGAATGTAGATTCCTGGCTCAAGGGAAGGTCAAAGCCACGCGCGGTGAATTTAAACCGTCTCTGCGCTTTTTTGGAGGTTCCGCCCGAATATTTCACGGAAAATCCGCCGAGGGACTTAAACCACTCTCTGCACAAGAGGATAACCAAGAGCCGTGAATCGGCACTTCGCGCGTCCATATGCGATATTATCGGCACCAAGGTCGCGGCGAACGACCTTGTTTTATTGGAGCGCATAGTAAAAAGCTTCATCGAGTAATATTTTAGCACAATAAAGCGGTTTTTTCAAGGTTTTTTAATGTCGGGAGGAGACAATTTTGCACGGTAAGGAATGGGATCTTTTATTGTACTCGGGAACCGAGAGCCTTCCTGTCAGGATCGGCGATATCTGCCGCGCCTGCGGCATAGTTGCGGTCACATATTCCGTGGCTGAAGAGCTGATAAATGAAAAAGATCTTTATGATTATACGGAAAACGATGCGTTTACGTCCAAGATACAGGGCAGATACATAATTTTCTACCGCGGAGACCTGGAGATTGACGAGATGCGCTGTGCCGTCATGCATGAGATCGCGCATATCGTGTGCGGACACACGGTGACCGAAAGCGCGGTCTACGACGGGACGGCGACAACATGGAACCGCCACGCCCTAAGACCTCCGGACATTATCGAAGAGGCGGCGGACGCGTTCGCCGCGTCGGTGCTTGCTCCCGCATGCGTTTTGTGGGCGCTTAAGATAACCAAAGCGTCCGACATAGAAAAGCTCTGCGGAATCACAAGGAAGATGGCGCGCCGGAGAGCCGAGCGCATGGCAGAGCTTTATGAGCGCGAGGAAAGATATCTGGCGTACAAGGGCAGAACATGTTTTCTCATGAGCGAAAAGGAACGGCGGCTCTATGATAAATTCAAGGAGTTCATTGATAAAAACAAGCTGCCGAAAAAGCATAAACGGAGGTTAAATGATGGAGATAGAAAAGATTGATAAAAATTTTCTCGCAAAGAGAAACATTCCGGAAAATGCAAGAATCTGCGACGTAAAAAACGCTCCGTTTGAAATTAACGGTGTGTTTTTCGCTGACGGTCACTTTGTGAGAATGCCCGAAGAGGATGCAAAAAAGGTGAATGAGGGCGTATATGGACTTTACGCCTGCACCGCGGGCGGAAGAGTGAGGTTTTCGACCGACTCTGAGTTTATTGCGCTGATTGCGGATTTGAATTCGGTGTTCCCGATGGGGCACGCGCCTTATGTGCTTTCCGCCGGATTTGACATATACCGCGACAATGAATATTTTAGGACCGTTCAGCCGCCGCTTGACTTTTCGCTCGGAATGTACACATCGCTTCTGGAAACGGACGGTAAAATGCACTCGTACACAGTCGTTATGCCGTGCTACGGCGGTGTGCGCTCGCTCTCTGTCGGTATCGGCGAGGGAGCACGGCTTAAAAGCCCGGAGCCGTTTCGCGACAGCGCGCCGGTTATTTACTACGGCTCGTCAATAACGCAAGGGGGCTGCGCCTCGCGCCCGGGTCTTGCGTATCAGGAGCTTATAGCCCGCCGGCTCGGCAAGGACTATATCAATCTTGGCTTTTCGGGAAGCGCGAGGGGCGAAGAATATATGGCGCATTACATAAACGGAGTGATTAAGGAGACGGGGGCGGACGTTTTCTGCTATGACTATGACCATAACGCGCCGGTATATGAGCATCTTTCTAAATACTCACGAGCCGTTTTTCAAGATCATCCGCGCGGAAAATCCGGACCTTCCGGTCATCATGGTTTCAAAGCCCAATCCTATTGGGGAGGCAGACAAAAAGCGGCGCGATGTAATTAAGGCAACCTATGAAAACACACTCGCTTCGGGCGATAAGAACGTTTACTTTATTGACGGGGCGGACCTTAACGTGACGGGCGACGCGACGGTTGACGGCTGCCACCCGAACGATTTGGGATTTTACCGCATGGCGGAAAAAATAGGCGATGCAATAGAAAAAATCGGACTCATCTGAGTCCGATTTTTTTACAGTTTTACCGTTTCGCCCGGGGCGATCTCGTGCTCTTTGCCCGTCGACGAATCAATGAAGCAGAGCTTATATGCCGTGGGATTATAAACCTCTTTTTCGTCAAACGACTTAATGACATTTTTCCATGCGGTAACATAGTCGTAAATTTCGATATTCGTTGCATACCATATATCGCTGCGGTTTGCCGCCTTGTCTAAGAAGCTCTCGATCATGTCCCAGTTATTGTTGTTGTCAAATTCGTAGGAGTGCCCCCAGAGGTAGAAAAGTGCGGGGGGAAAGTCCGCATTCTCTGCGGTAAAGCGCTCCCAAAGGTCAGGAAGTGCCTTGTCGTTGTGATGGCATGTAGGGTTTAACTCCATCCAGCGCCGGGGAAGGTTAAAGTTATGGGTCGAACGCACCGTCCTTGAGTAAACGATTCCGCATGAGGACGCGCCCGATATCACACGCTCGTTATATTCGCCGTAGGCATATGCCATTCCGCGCACTATTCTGCCTGCGGTTTTTTCTAAATTTCGGCGGTCATCCACAACCTCTTTTATTATCTCGGGATCGTTAAGGTCCGCGATGTGGAGGTGGTAAAGTCCGTGAACCGCAACCTCCATTCCGGAGTCAAGATAGACCTTGGTTATCTCTTCTCCGGTCAGCCTTCCGGGGCTGTCGATCCAGGCGGAATTTAAGTTAAACGTGCCCTTTATTTTGCGCCCCGCCATTAATCCGACAAGTCTTTTGTCGGCAGTGACACCGTCGTCATAGCTCATGGTAAAGGCTTTTTTCAAAAAGCCGGGATATCTTAAATACAGCATAATTTTCCCCCTTATATTTTTAGTTGATTATAGCACCGTTTCATTGTGCCGTCAAGCATAATTTCGGCAAAAAATATACGGTGAACGACATTTTTGGCACTCTCTTATATAGAGTGCTAAAATTAACGGTTTGTTCACAAAAGTTAAATAATATTGTACCGGTTTTTGAGTATAATGATAACTGTAATAAGGAGGAGGGCAAAAAGAAAAGCCTTCCGGAATAAAAAAGAGGTAATCCCAATGGAACAGACAAATAAATGAAAATCAAAGTAAAATCAAAGTTCAAAATATTCGGAGGTAATTTATATGTTAAGAAAGAATTCTCTCACAAATTATAATCCCTTTAACGATATGGCGGAAATGGAAAAAAGGTTCTTCGGCGAGCCGTTTGACTTCTTCAAGACGGGCGGTCTTGACGAATTTAAGACAGACATCAAGGACGAGGGCGACAAGTTTGTTCTCATTGCCGATATGCCGGGATTTTCGAAGGAGGACATCAAGATTGATGTCGATTCCGATGTTCTGACCGTCAGCGCGGAGCGTCACTCCGAGCATGAGGATAAGGATAAGAAAGGCAAGTACATCCGCTGCGAGAGGTCGTACGGCTCATATCAGAGGAGCTTTGACATAAGCGGAGTCAAGACCGAGGACATCAAGGCAAAATACGAAAACGGCGTTCTGACTCTTGATATGCCGAAAAAGACGGAAACCATTGAAGGCAAGCGCCGTCTTGCAATTGAATAATTCTTCTCCCCCAAAAAGGACGGTCAAAATTTTGACCGTCCTTTTTTAGTATATTTTTTTGCCGTATGATAAAATATATTCCTGAAAGGATGCTGATAAATATGTTTTTGGTGACGGATGCCGCGGTCAAAAAATTCAGAGAATATTTGTGCAATGAAGAAAAAAGCGAGAATACGGTGGAAAAATACATGCGTGATATTTTGCATTTCGTACGTTTTTTAAATGGCAAAGAGGTCACTAAGGAAAAAGCAATTTCCTATAAAAAGGAGCTTTGCAAAAGCTATGCGCCGAGAAGCGTGAATTCGATGCTTTCGTCGGTCAACGCGTTTTTTGCGTTTTCGGAAAGGGGCGACCTTAAGGTAAAGACCTTAAAAATCAGCCCGCAGATTTTTGCCGACAGGGAAAGGGAGCTTGAAAAAAGCGAGTACGAAAGACTTGTAGCATCGGCAAAAAAACACGGCGACGAGAGACTTTGTCTTTTGATGCAGACGATGGCGGGCACGGGAATCAGAGTTTCCGAGCTTTGCTTCATCACCTGCGAGGCGGTAAAGCGGGGAAAAGCGGTAGTCGTGTTAAAGGGCAGGGTGCGCACGGTGTTTCTTCCGGGGAAGCTTTGCGCAATGCTTAAGGATTACGCAAAAAAACGCGGAATAAAAAAAGGCTCCGTTTTCATATCGAAAAACGGAGCACCGCTCGAGCGCAGAAACATTTGGAAAATGCTTAAAAATCTTTGTGAAAAAGCGGGCGTCGCAAGGGAAAAGGTGTTCCCGCACAATTTGAGGCACCTTTTTGCAAGAACCTATTACTCGGCGAGAAAGGATATAGTAAGACTGTCCGACATACTCGGTCACGCGAGCGTCAACACAACGAGGATATACACCGCGGAGTCCGGCAGAGTGCACCTTCGCCAGATACAGAATCTCGGGCTTCTTTTGTGCTGAAAAAAACGGCATAATGTTAATTATGTCGCCCTGAATTAAAGATTTTATCAATATTTGTATATACATAAGTATATCATTCATCCGTTTTTTTGTCAATAAAATTGTTTAAGGCACGGTTTTAAGACCGGAGGACTTCCATATTTAAGCCCCGGTCTTTTTTGCGTGGTTATTTTGGCATTATCGGACCAGCGTCAAAGATAAATGCCAAGGGGGTTATGACATAATTAACATTATGTCATAACTTATGTTAATAAGGCTCATGCCTTATTATAAATTGTTCCTTCTGTCCGGAGCCGGGTGTGCGAAAGGGTGGGCCCCCTTTCGCACGGTAAAAAACCCGGCTCCGGACGCATTTTAAAAAATTTGTTGACAAATGGGGAAAAATGTGCTACTCTTAAGAAAGTTAAATATTGACCCGTGGAAGTTTCCGGATAAAACCGGAGATGAAGGGAACTTCGGAGAACCTCATTAAATTGAGTGCCGAAGGGGCAAGGCGTATTTTGCGCCGAAACTCTCAGGCAAAAGGACGAAGCGCGTTAATTTTTTAACGCCTTTTTTGAAGTTGCCGACCCCGGGTCGGCGACTTTTTTTATCGGAGGCTTTAATAATGAACACACAGGCAGGAAATTTGGATTTCATGGACAAACTTGACGCGGTGCTTGGAAAGATTGACAGCTATGTTTGGGGAGTGCCGCTTATCGTGCTTATCCTGGCGGTCGGTCTTTTGCTCACTGTAAGGACCGGGTTTATTCAGGTAAGGCACCTTCCCAAGGCTCTTCGTTATATGCTTAAGAACGAAGAGGACGGCGAGGGCGACGTTACAAGCTTCGGAGCGCTCTGCACGGCGCTTTCGGCAACGATCGGAACAGGCAACATCGTCGGTGTCGCAACGGCGATCGCAGCCGGCGGTCCCGGCGCGCTCTTCTGGATGGAGGTTGCGGCGTTTTTGGGCATGGCAACGAAATATTCAGAGGGTCTTCTGGCGGTTAAGTACAGAGAGATTGACTCGGACGGCAGTGTTTTGGGAGGTCCGTTTTACTACATTGAAAAGGGAATGGGCAAGAACTGGAAGTGGCTTGCGGTCATCTTCGCAATTTTCGGAATGCTCGTCGGCATTTTGGGCATCGGAACGATGACGCAAATTAACGGCATCACAGCAGCGGTTCAGAATTTCTTTGACCCGGACAAGGCAATGACGGCGTTTAACATAGGCAAGCACAGCTATGCCTGGCCGACGGTCATTTCGGGTGTATTGGTAACGCTCTTTGCGGCGCTCGTAATAATCGGCGGAATCAAGAGGATTGCCAAGGTTTCCGAGATCATCGTGCCCTTTATGGCGGTCGTTTACTTCGTGTGCGGACTTATCTTAATAATCTGCAACATTACGAAGGTGCCCTCGGCAGTTGTTTTAGTCGTTCAGAGCGCGTTTTCGCCTAAGGCGGCGCTTGGCGGTGCCATTGGTATCACGATTCAGAGCGCAATGAGAAACGGTATCGCGCGCGGCATATTCTCCAATGAGTCCGGTATCGGATCGGCTCCCATTGCAGCGGCAGCGGCAAAGACAAAGGAGCCTGTGCGCCAGGGTCTTGTATGCATGACGGGAACGTTTTTGGATACTATCGTAATCTGCACCATCACGGGTCTTTCAATAGTTCTGACAGGCTCTCACGTTCCGGCGATGGACAAAACACTGGAGGGCGTTGAGATAACCACCCGTGCGTTCACCGAGGGGCTTCCCTTCTCGAACAACATCTGCGCGTTTCTTTTGATGGTGTGCCTGGTATTTTTCGCATTCACAACTATCCTTGGCTGGGACTACTATTCCGAAAAGTGCCTTCAGTACCTTGTGGGAAACAAGAAAAAAGCGCTTATGACCTTCAGAGTTTTATACATACTCGCTGTTTTCTGCGGTCCCTATTTAAAGGTTTCGTTTGTGTGGACGCTTGCCGACATCGTTAACGGACTTATGGCGTTCCCGAACCTTATCGCGCTCTTTGCATTGAGCCCGGTTGTGGCAAAGGAAACGAAGGACTATATAAACAGGATAAAGACGTTAAAGTAAAAAAGTCCCGCCGAAAGGCGGGACTTTTATTTTTCGGTTTTTCGGTAGGCTAAGGGAGTTTTGCCGGTTGCGGTGCGAAAGGTCTTGATGAAATAGCTTAAATCGGCAAACCCGCATAAGTATGCAATCGTTTTGATAGAGGCTGAGTTGTATTCAAGAAGCGTTTTCGCGCGGTTTATGCGGTATTCCTTAAGGGTCTGCATCACGGTCATTCCCGTGATCTGAGGATATTTTCTGGTTAAGTAAAACTCCGTCACGCCGGTGCCCTTTGAAATGTCCGTTATGGTGAGCTGGCTTTGAATGTTCTTTTCGATAAAGTTATTTATGAGCGCTATTTTGCTCGTTCTTTTTTCAAACACACTGTCAAGCAGCCTCACCGTCCAGTCCATACAGAGCGAGGAGCACATCGGAGCAGACTCGGTCGCACGGCAGGCGGAAATCAAAAGGTCCGTATCGTCCGAAAGGGACGCCGGAGCTTTAAAAAAGAGGTAGTCTCCTATTCCGTAGTAATCCAAAAGGCTCTCTCCGCTTGAAAACGTGAGCCACATGGTGGAAAATGTGCCGCCTGCGGATTTATAGGAGTGCGGAGCGTTCATTCTTGTGAAAAGCCCGTCTCCCGGTTCCAGTATCCTTTTTTCCGTGCCGGCGGTAAAAAAACCGGAGCCGTTTGTGACCCAGATAAACTGATTTGACCCTATCCCTGTTTTTCTGCGGTCAATATCCTCCTGCTCCTCCCACCCTCCGATGGTGAGCGGAATAAAAGGAAGGCTTTTGTAAAGCCCCGGAATGTAGTTTGCATACATACTTACCACCTCTTTATAACAGTATAGCCGAAAATATGCCCCCGGTCAAGTGAAATTGCCTATTGAAAAAAGGACGGAATAATGGTAAAATATTAAAAAAGAAGGATGTGTTAATATGAAGATGGTTGTCAAGGTCGGCACGTCAACGCTGGCGCATGCGACCGGAAGACTCAACATAAGAAGAATAGAAAGTCTTTGCAAGGTGCTTTCGGACCTTAAGAACGAGGGGCATGAAATTATTTTGGTTTCATCGGGAGCCATCGGAATGGGAGTCGGCAAGATCGGGCTTTCCGAGCGCCCCAAAGACATTCCGGGAAAGCAGGCGGCGGCAGCGGTCGGTCAGTGCGAGCTTATGTATACATATGACAAGCTTTTTTCCGAGTACAGTCACACGGTCGCACAGATACTTATCACTGCGGCGGACATAGAGGACGGGGCGAGAAAGGAAAATTTCCACAACACGATAGAGCGCCTTTTGGCTCTTTCGGTGATTCCCGTTATCAATGAGAACGACACCGTTGCGACCGAGGAGATAAAAATCGGAGATAACGACACACTCTCCGCGGTCGTTTCCGCAAGCATCGGCGCGGATCTTTTGGTGCTTTTGACCGATATTGACGGACTTTACGACAAAAATCCGAAGGACGATCCCTCCGCAGTCTTAATAGAAGAAGTGGACGAGATAACCGATGAGATAAAGGAGCTGGCAAGACCTTCGGAAAATGCTCTGGGCACTGGCGGAATGATTACGAAAATTTCCGCGGCATGCCTTGCGACGGAGTCAGGGTGTGACATGATAATCGCAAACGGCAAAAATCCCGAAATTCTTTATGATATTGCCAAAGGCAGGAGAGCAGGGACATTTTTCAGAAAGAAGGCGAAGATATGATAACAGAGGAAATTTTAAATATTACCAAGGCGGCAGAGCCGGACATTAAGAACGCATCGGCGGAAAAAAAGAATAAGATGCTTCTTTTGATGGCGGAGAGCTTAAGGGAAAACACGGATAAGATACTCTCCGAAAATGAGGAGGACATAAAAGCGGCAATGGGCGTTATTTCCGACGTTATGACGGACCGCCTCCGCCTTACGGGTGAGCGCATATGCGCGATGGCGGACGGGATAGAGGCAATTTTAGCCCTCCCCGACAAGGTGAATACAGACATTTCGGTCACAAAGCGCCCGAACGGGCTCGTCATCCATAAAAAAAGGGTGTCTCTGGGGCTTGTTGCAATTATCTATGAAAGCCGCCCGAATGTGACGAGCGACGCAGCAGCTCTATCGTTAAAAAGCGGAAACGCATGTATTCTGCGATGCGGGAAAGAAGCGCACAGAAGCGCGAAAGCCATTGTTTCGGCATTAAAAGAGGGAATTAAAAAAGCCGGCATGAATCCCGACATAGTGAATCTCATAGACGATACGAGCCGCGAGAGCGCAAATTACTTGATGACCGCGGTCGGCAAGGTTGACCTTTTGATTCCGCGCGGCGGCAAAGGGCTCATTTCGGCGTGCGTTAACAACGCGACCGTTCCGTGCATTCAGACGGGAACGGGGATATGCCATGTTTTTGTCGATAAGACGGCGGATATCGCCATGGCGGCGGATATAATCGAAAACGCGAAGACCTCGCGCCCCTCCGTCTGCAACGCCGAGGAGGTGTGCCTTGTTCATAAGGACATTGCAAAAAAGTTTTTACCCGTCCTTAAAAAAAGGCTGGTTGACGACAGGATCGCCGTCGGCAAAATTCCGGTCGAGCTCAGACTCTGCGAAAAGAGCGCACAGATAATCGACGGCAAAAAAGCAGCGGAGGATGACTTTGACACGGAATTTTTGGACTATATCTTAGCCGTAAAGGTCGTTGACTCATGCTGTGAGGCGGCAAAGCACGTTATGCGCCATTCGACCGGGCACAGCGAGGCAATCGTAACGCGCGATGATGAGTCGGCAAGGTATTTTGCGGACAATACGGACAGCGCGGCGGTCTACATAAACGCGTCCACAAGATTCACGGACGGCGGAGAGTTCGGCATGGGATGCGAGATGGGCATTTCCACGCAGAAGCTTCACGCAAGAGGTCCGATGGGCTTAGATGAGCTTACGACATACAAATATATTATCGAAGGAACCGGACAGGTAAGGTAGGAGGAATTTTTATGTGTAAATATAAAGCCGGATTTGTTGGGTGCGGAAACATGGGATTTGCGCTTGCCTCCGCGGCGGAAAAGCACGGCGAAAAAAGAATGATCTTATCGTGCAAAACGATGGAACACGCAAAGGAAAAGGCAAAATTGCTCGGCGTTTCGTACGGCGAGCCTGCCGATGCGGCAAAGGACTCGCAATTTGTGTTTTTGGGCTTTAAGCCCGGAAATCTTTATTCCGCGGCAGAGGAGATAACTCCCGTTTTAAAAGAGCGGACGGACGATTACATTGTTGTTTCAATGCTTGCCGGAGTCGGGTTAAAGACTCTCGGGGATGTTTTCGGGAGAAAAACGAAAATAATAAGAATCATGCCGAACACACCGGCTCTTGTGGGCGAGGGGCTCACGCTTTTCTGCACATCCCCCTCTGTGACCGAGGAGGAGAAAAGAGAGTTTTCCGATCTTTTGGAAGCTTCGGGAGTGATAGACGAGATACCGGAAAACTTAATTGATGCGGCAAGCGCCGTGTCCGGCTGCGGTCCGGCATTTTTATATATGTTTGCGGACGCGCTTTCCGAGGGTGCGGTCTACTGCGGACTTAAAAAGGAAAAGGCACTTTTCTATGCGCTCACAATGATAAAGGGCTCGTGCGCTCTGGCGCTTGAAACGAAAAAACATCCCGGCGTGCTGACGGACGAGGTCTGCTCGCCCGGAGGAAGCACAATAGAAGGCGTTAAAGCACTTGAAAGCTCCGCTTTTTCGGGAAATGTAATGGACGCGGTCATAAAAGCGTATGAAAAGACGCTGAAACTGGGGCGTTGTCAATAAAAAGTTAATAATTATAAAACGGCGCGGATATTGACATTTATGCGCCGAAATGGTATAATTTAATCAAATATATTTATTTTGCAAAAGAGGGAAAGGAGTACATAAATATGTTAAAAAAGCTTCAGGCATTTTTAATTGCTGCGGCGCTTTTGGCTTCGGCTGTGCCGGCATATGCCGCGGATGAGGTTGACGAGGGTGCTCAGCTTTTGGCAGAGTCAAAAGCTGAGGAGAGCTCCGCTATCAGCTATGCGACCGAAAATGACGAAGCGGTATCCTTCAGAGTGACTGACTTTGAAAAATACTGCTTAGAGCAGACGAAGGACAATCTTTCTTATGTGACCTTTGAGCTTCCGGCGTCCTCCCAGGGCTCGCTCTGGTATGACTTTAACGGAAGCAAGGAAGCAAAGGTTACGGCAAGCACAAGATATTACAGAAATTCGTCAAGTTCAAGCTATAAGCTTATAAACGATGTTTACTTTGTTCCGAAGGCATCCTTCACGGGCACCGCAGAGATAACCTTTAAGGGTTACTCGAACGACAGGTCCACTTTCACCGGAACGATCAAGATCAAGGTTACCGCAAGCGTAAATAAGGGCGATCTTGATAAGATCACATACGACCTTGAGCCGGGCAGTAAGCTTGCAATAGAGTCCTCCGAGATCAACAGAGTGTGCAGAAACGCGGGCTTTACGCTTTCTTATGTGAAGTTTGTGCTTCCTTCCTCCGGTATCGGAACGTATTATTATGACTACAGAGCATCCGACAGATACAATACGGAAGTGAGTGAGTCCACAAGATATTACAGGAACGACTCGGATTCCGGGAATTATACTATCGACAAGGTAACATTTGTTACGAACAAAAATGTGTCCGGCAATGTTGAGCTTATGTATTATGCGTACGACTCGAATGATGAAGAGTACGAGGGAATGATAAGATTAAGATTTGATACCGGATCTTCCGGCGTTACATATGAAACAACCGGAGAGGTTGTATTCATCAATGCGTCGGACATCAACAAGGAGTGCATGAATTTGACAGGCGCCAAGGTATCCTACGTTAAGTTTTCGACTCCGTCAAAGGGATCTCTTTATTACGACTATGACAATGAAGAGGATTCGAGAGCCAGCGTAAGAACCAGCACGAAGTACTACTACAGCAAGTCGCCTTATCTTTATCTTGTCGGCTATGTTCCGCCGGCAAGCTATTCGGGCTCGGTTATAATTGATTATCAGGCTTTTAACTTGGACGGCGATTCCTATAACGGAAGCATCACGGTAAAGATTGATACAAAGAATATCGAAACGGCTGAAGACATCACCTACTCTGTAAGGAACGACTCGTATATTACGTTCAGCTCGACATCCGACTTTAACACGGAGTGCAGAAACGCAACGGGCGAAAGACTTGACTATATCCGTTTCGGCACGGTTTCTTCGGGAAATCTTTACTATAAGTACAGCGACAGAAACGGAAGCACGTACGATTCCAAGGTTTCTTCCGGCAGATACTACTATGAGTCGGGCGACGAATACATAAAATATGTATCGTACGTGCCGAAATCAACATATTCCGGCACGGCAACGATAAAATATACCGGATATTCGGTTGAGGGGACAAGCTATACGGGACAGATCAAGATTACGGTAAAGTCCACCTCCTCGTCGAGCGGCTCATCCGGCAGCTCGCGCAACGATGATGAGGTTGCGAACGATATAAAGTATTCCGGCAAGGTCGGCGAAAAGATATATTTTGAATCGAGCGACTTTAACGCCGAGAGCAAGGACCTTTACTTCGCAAATCTTGATTACGTTAAGTTTAAGCTTCCGTCATCGTCCTATGGCACGCTTTACATCGGAAAGAACGACGAGCTTTCGTCAACCGATAAGTGCTACTACAGAAACGGAAACATTAACGTTTCTGACATCTTCTTTATTCCGGAAAAGACCGGAAAGGTAACGATCAGCTATAGCGCGCGCTCGGTGGATGGCGATGCCTTCACGGGTAAAGTTGTGATTACCGTTACCAAGGCGGACGATACTAAGGACAATGCCAAAGATAATACAAATACGGGCGGAATGAAGAATTTCACCTATGTGACGAGCTATAAGTCAACGCTCTTTACGGATATTGACGAGAACGCGTGGTACGGAGAAAATCAGACCGGCGCAATCAAGAGCGCATACCGTTACGGTCTTGTTCAGGGCAAGGGCGACAAGAAGTTTGACCCATTGGGAAATATAACCGTAGCTGAGGCGATCACGATCGCGGCGCGTGTTGCGGACACCTATTACGGTGACGATACAAAGTTTAAGACGACCGGTGCAAACTGGTATGATGATTATGTTGATTACGCAATCAGCAAAAAGATCATAAACAAAGGTGACTTCTTAAATTACAACAAGGCGGCGACAAGAGCGGAAATGGCATATATCTTCGCACACGTTCTTCCCTCCGCGGAGTATGACAAGATAAACAGCGTTACCTCACTTCCGGACGTTAAGAGATCTTTAAGATTCTATGACGAGATAATGCTCCTCTATAATGCGGGTATACTTTCGGGTAATGATGAAAAGGGCACCTTCGCTCCTTCTACCAGCATCACAAGAGCTGAGGCTTCGGCGATAATCGTGAGAGTGGTAAATAAAGACGAGAGACGCAAAAATTCGTTTTAATTTTCGAGAAGGCGGTGTTTAAAAGCACCGCCTTTTTCAGTATCATAAAAGCCGTTTCGGGGCACAATTTCAAGTATAGCTTTTATAAGGGGATGCTGTCTTGAAAAAAATATGGCTTTTTATATTCGGCGGATATGTTTATTGCTTTATTGAGGTTCTGTGGCGCGGAAAAACCCACTGGAGCATGGCGCTTGCCGGCGGCACGGTGGTGCTTTTGCTCTCCGCCGTGCAGAAAAAAACCGGGGTGTTGGGATTTCTTTTTGCCTCGGCGGTGACAATAACGCTCACGGAGCTTCTTTTCGGTATAATATTTAATATATTTCTAAAAATGAACGTATGGGATTATTCCGGCATGGATTATAACATAGCGGGGCAGATATGTCTGCCGTACACGCTTTTGTGGTTTGCGCTCGGCTTTCCGGTCTACTACATTATCGGGCAGATCAAAAGGGAAATCTTTTCGGACATAAAACCATACAGGTAAAGGCGGCGGTAAAAACGGAACTTTATATATCGACTTACAATGAGAAAATCAGAGAATATCTCAAGGAGCTTATCCGAATGATCGGACGGCGTACTCAGACCGCCCTCTGGGGCAAAAGGCTTGAGGACATAAGGTGTGATCCGGACAGTCTTTTGATTTTAGACTCATGCGGTCAGCTTTGGGACGTTGTCGGTGCGGCGAACCTTGTGGGAGCGGTCTATAAAGAATATATCATTTTCAGAAACGGCAAAAGACCGGTACATATAATTACTTCGGCGAAGGCGAAGATGGATGATGAAGACACGGAAATGTTTTCGGCACTGCTATTTAAAAGGTGCGCCTTTATCGACTCTAAAAAGCACGCGACATTTGCGGCGGTTGACGGCGATCCGTTACTAAGAAATCCGAAATACCGCGAAATTTGCAGAGCAGCAAAGGGAGCGGTAGAAAACGGGCGTTTTATAGAGGAATCGTATTCCTCGCTCACAAACAGGGACTGGATGGATTCAGTCGATGTTTTTATTGCGGACGAGTACACGCATAATGCCATATTTATGGCAATGACAGGTCATAACGAACCGTGTGTAATGCACATCGGTTCGGAGAAGACTGACATATATGTTCCTTTTTCTTCAATCAGACCGGTTTGCTTTATTCCCAATGAAAAGCCGGTGTATGAGGCGATCTGTTCCGTAGTGGTCTGGCTTTTTGACTCAGGACTTGTCTCGCCCGCAAGAAGACTTATCACGGCAATGAGTAAAAGCGACAACCCTTGGAATACGGCATCCGAATTTGAAAAATTATAAAAAGGAGGAGGAAAATGAAGGAAACAAGGATAAGGCTCGAGCATGATTTTCTGCCCGAGCATACGTTTGACTGCGGTCAGTGCTTCAGGTGGAACAGAGAACATGACGGGAGCTATACCGGCGTTGCCATGGGAAGAGCGGTCAATATAAAATACTCCTCCGGCGACATAATAATTACCGGGGCGGAAGATGAGGATATGCCCCTCTGGGAGCAGTATCTTGACACGGCAAGAGATTACGGTGCGATAAAAGAGAAGATATCCGTTGTCCCGGCAGTGAAGGAAGCGGTCGGCTACGGCGGCGGAATAAGAATATTAAAGCAGGAATTTTTTGAAACGCTGATATCCTTCATCATTTCTCAGCAAAGTTCCATTCCCAAGATAAAAAGGAGCGTGGAGATGCTCTGCCGTGCATACGGAGAGCCGGTATCGCTTTTAGGCAAAACGTACTACACGTTCCCGAGCCCCGAAGCGCTCCGCGACGTGACAGAGGCGGATTATGAAGCCTTCGGGGTCGGCTACCGTGCAAAATACATAGAAAGAGCCGTCCGCGGCGTGCTGGACAAAGAGATTGACCCCGCCGCGCTTTCCGAGATGACGACTAAGGAGGCAAAAAAGAGCCTTCTTAACATATACGGCGTGGGGAACAAGGTTGCCGACTGCATTCTTCTTTTTTCGCTGGCAAGGTTCGATTCTTTTCCGAAGGACGTGTGGATAAAGCGCGTTGTGGAGGAGGACCTGGGCGGACAGGACGGGGAAAAGCTTTTCGGCGAATACTCGGGATTTGCTCAGCAATATTTATTTTACTGGAAAAGGGCTCTGGGTCGGTGACCCCGGGCTTCTTTTTATTGGCAATGATAATAAGGCTGCAGCAGCGGCTAAAATAACCGCCGCTTTTATATCAGGCAAAACCCTGTCACGGCTGACCGCCGTGGCAAGAGCAAAGGAAATGCTCGCGCAGACGAATTTTCCGGCAATGCATTTTGCGGGAGACAGATTGTGCCGGGAGAAGACCGCCGCGGTCTGCATATGGATGCAAAGCCCGTTAAATCCCAATAAAAACGCGGCAATCGGGAAGGACGGATTGTCTCCAAGTGAAAAAAGCCCGCCGGTCATTTCAAAAAGCCCCTTCAAGAGACCGAAAAGCGGTCCCTCGGTATCGGAAAACAAAAGAAAGCTCACCGTACGCCAGATTAAAAAGTTAGCCGAGATTGCCGCCATGGTGCGGACGGAGGAGAAAATGCACTTTGAAAACGCGGTATAAATGGGAGGCGGGGAAAAATCCGAAAGAGCCGTTTTTAAGGTCTCTTTTTTTTCGCGCTCCTTTTTGAACGGGCGAGTTAAAATTCCTGTGATGAGCGATGCCAGAAGGTGAACGGAGTAAAGAGCGATACCGGTTTTTATACTGCCGAAGACGCCTTTGCCGACCGCGAAAATGACGAACATTACGCCGGCATTGTTTGAAAAAACGGGGAGCCTTTCCGCCTCGATACGGCTTATCTTTTTTTCACCGTAAAGCTCGGAGGCGACCGCGGCTCCTGTCGGGAATCCGCCGAGAGTGCCTAAGGCAACGGCGGAGGCGGCGTCGGGGCTTATGTTAAAAAGCGGAGAAAGTATTTTTGAAAACAGTGCCGAGATTATGTTCCCGGCGTATAAAGACAAAAGCGACGAGAAAAAAATGAACGGAAAGAGCGACGGGATAAGCACGGAAAGACAAATTTCAACACCGCTTTTTACCGCTTCGCTTGCCGCGTCGCTTTTTAAGGGGAGCATCAGAGTCAGAAACAAAATCAAAAAAGCATACAGCCTGTCTGCAAATTTTTTCAATGCAATATCACCTCTTTTTATATTCTATGCACCAGTGAATGGTAATAAGACGGTGCCTCCGGCATAAATTTAGTAAAAGGGGGTGAACGCCTTGAAGAAAGAGAAAAACGCCGACGTGCCCGAGGAGCTTTCGGGGGCGCTGGCAAACGGTGCGTCATATATAACCGTTGCCGGGGAGCGCGAGGTAACAATAGAAAACTACCGCGGCATCATATCCTATGCCCCGGAAAGCGTGAAGGTAAACACGCGCGGAAAGATCGTAAAGGTTACGGGCAGCGGTATGACGCTGTCTCACATTACAGACGAAATTATAAGCGTTTCCGGTGAGATAACCGGAGTAGAATTCATATAAAGGGGTATATTTTGTGGTATTACGGTTATTGAATTATCTGCGCGGATATCTTGTTATTTCGGTTGAGGGCGCGTTTCCGGAAAGGTTTATAAATCTTGCCGCGCTTTCGGGTGTCCATCTTTGGGGCGTCGAAGCAGGCGAAGGGAAAATGCTTTTAAGGTGCACGCGCCCCGCGTTCGCCAAAATGCGCAAGGCGGCGAAAAGATCCGGCTGCCGCGTGAGAATCGTTAAAAAATCCGGGCTCATCTTTTCGCTTTCGCGCTATAAGTCGCGCCGTGCGCTTTTAACGGGACTCGTTTTGTTCTCGGCGGTCCTGATTGTTTCCAACGCGTTTATATGGACCGTCCGTGTTGACGGGAACGAAAATATGACCGATGAGGAGATAAAATTTGTCGCAGAGTATTGCGGTTTTAAGCAAGGTGTGGTAAAATACAAATTAGATGTAAGGAAATTTGAGGATGAGGCACTGCGCTTTGAACCGCGCCTTGCCTGGATATATCCCGAGATACGGGGCACCGTGCTCTATATACATGTGAGGGAAAAAAGCACCGCCCCGGCGCCAGAGGATGTGAAAAAGCCGTGCGACGTTATAGCCTCGCGAAGCGGAGTTATAAAAAGCATTACCGTAAAGCGCGGCACGCCATTGGTCAAAGAGGGCGATACCGTGACCGCGGGAGAGGTTTTGATTTCCGGCGGAGGGCGCCTTCACGCCGACGGAGTCGTTCTGGCGTCATACTGGGAGGAAGAAAAAGGAACAGCGGCGGTGAAGAAAAAGACCGTCCGCCCGACAGGACGCGAAAAATGCCGTTACGGCGTAAACATCTGCGGATTCGGAATGAATTTTTCCTTTTCAAATAAGGACCCGTTTGAGGAATGTGAAAAAGCCGAGGAGGAAAAAAAAGTTAAGATATTCGGGGACGTTTTGCTTCCGGTTACGGTTAAAAAAGTGAAATTCAAGGAAACATATACTCTTGAGAGCATTATTCCGCTCGAAACGGCGGTTGAAGAGGAAAAAAAGAGGCTCGAGGAGCAATTTGACAAAGAGCATCCCGACGAAAAGAAAACAAACGTTACGGCAAAATGGGAGCCGGACGGGGAAAACGCCTCGGTGACGCTGACGGTCGAGTGCGAAAGCAACATTGCGTTAAAAAAGCTTTTATATACGGAGGAATAAAAGTGACTGAGAAAATTTTTGAGATTGACGATATGACAAAAATACCGGAGCTTTTCGGAAGCTTTGATTTTAACATCAAGCTTTTGGAGCATGAGCTTTCGGTGCAGATAGTAAGCCGCGGCAATTCCTTAAAAATAACGGGAGCGGAGGAAAACGTTTTAAGGGCGCATGACGCGCTTTACGCTATGATGAGCGTATTGAAAAACGGCGAACCGCTTACCGAGCAGGGAATAAGGTACTGCATTTCGATGGCGGAGGCGGGAACCGCGTCAAGCGTTTCCACGCTTTCGGGCGATTTTGTCTGCATTACGTCAAAGGGCAAGCCGATAAAGGCAAAAACACTGGGACAGAAGGAATATATAAAGGCTATCGGGGAGAATCCCATTTGCTTCGGAATCGGTCCCGCCGGCACGGGGAAGACGTTTCTTGCCGTCGCGATGGCGGTTGAGGCGTTCAGAAAGAAAGAGGTTTCGAGAATCATTATGACCCGCCCCGCAGTCGAAGCGGGCGAAAAGCTCGGATTTTTGCCCGGAGACCTTCAGATGAAGGTCGACCCTTATTTAAGACCGCTTTATGACGCAATGTATGAGATGATGGGCACCGAGAGCTATCAGAAGTATTTCGAGCGCGGACAGATTGAGGTCGCTCCGCTTGCCTATATGCGCGGAAGAACATTGGACGACGCTTTCATCATTTTGGATGAGGCGCAGAACACCACGCCCGAGCAGATGAAGATGTTTCTGACCAGAATCGGCTTCGGCTCGCGCGTTATCGTGACGGGCGACATTACGCAGATTGACCTTCCGGACGGTAAGACCTCCGGGCTTAAAGAGGCGATGAAG
This sequence comes from uncultured Clostridia bacterium, assembly GCA_934476235.1. Taxonomy (GTDB): domain Bacteria; phylum Bacillota; class Clostridia; order CAKSNL01; family HGM11501; genus HGM11501. Next base: position 218,699 of record CAKSNL010000004.1, read on the forward strand.
GTGCTCCGAAATATCGAAGGTATAGCGTTTGTCACACTGTCTGAACGCGATGTTGTAAGGCATCCCCTTGTTCAGAAGATTATTAAAAGCTATGAAAAATACGAAAGAGAAAGAGCCGCAAAAGCGGCGGAAAGGAAAAGATGAAAAAGAAAAATTCTTCTTTTATCAGATGGATCATTGTTGCCGCGTCGTTCGTTTTGTCGTTTGCGATTATTCTGGGCATTTCCGTGCCGGAAAGCTATGACTATAAGACGGGCGATATCTGCGATGCGGATATTTTTGCTCCGCGCGAGATCGAGGACACGGCGACGACGAACCGCCGGCGCGAAGCCGCGGCTGCGCAGGTTGCTCCTCAGTACAAGATAGACTATGACACCACGGGCGACGCCGAGGAGAAGATTCAGCAGCTTTTCGCATCGCTCAGCCAGGTCAGGGCAATGAATATAACGATGGAGGGCAAGATCCAGTTCATGGCGGGAGATTTAAAGATCGGGCTGGATTCGGACACGCTCTCAAACCTTCTGGTCATGACGCCCGAGGAATTATCGTCCTTCTCGTCAACCGTGCGCGCGGTATTTGCCTATGTTATGGACAAGGGCGTTTCGGATACTTCTGCGGCGGCGGAGGAAATGCGCGCTCAGCTTGATGCAAAGGGCGTTTCGGGCAGTAATCTCGACACTGCCGAGGCGATACTTAAAAATTTTGTAAGGATAAATCAGAGCTATGACGAGGAGCTCACAAATGCCGAAAAGGAAAAGGCAATGAGCATGGTGGAGCCTGCCGTCTATAAGAAAAACCAGATAATTCTGCGCCGCGGCGAGGTTATAACCGATGACCAGATAGCGCTTTTATCCGACATCGGACTTTTAAAAGGCGAGCGCAGCATCAGTAAAAAATATGCTTTGGCAACGCTTTTATTCCTTTCGTTCGTTTATATCATCGGCGCGTACTACATAAGGAAAAAAGGCTCCGGCGCGTTCCGGACCGGCAAGCTTCTGTTAACGCTTCTGCTTCCGCTTATCATGCTTGTCATTTTAATGCTTTCGTCGCGCCTTACGGGAGTGTATGCTTACCTTATTCCCATTCCGGTGGGAGCGGTGCTTACTGCGACGTTTATAAACATGGAGCTTTCGGTCGTAACGAACATTTACATCTGCTCAGCGGCGGCGGTCATGCTCGGGCAGAGCGAGGAGTACCTTATCGCAATGGTGCTTTATTCCTTTATCGGCGCGGTCATATTTAAAAAGGTTGCGGGTCTTTCGGGCTATGCAAAGGCGATGCTTTTAATGGTTATTGCCGGCTCCGTGTCATCCTCCATGGCGGCGCTTTTTGCCGGCAAGAGCATTGACGAGGCGGCACGCTATCTTTTGTACGGCGCGGCAAACGGACTTCTGACCTCGGTCATCATAATCGGAACAACCCCGGTTTTTGAAAACATTTTCAACATTGCCACTCCGTTTAAGCTAAACGATCTGGGAAATCCGGAAAAGCCGCTTTTGAAACGGCTGATGTTTGAGGCGCCGGGAACGTACCATCACTCCCTTATGGTGGGGAATCTTGCCGAGGCGGCGTGCATTAAGATCGGCGCGGACAATCAGCTTGCGCGGGTCGGTGCATATTATCACGATATCGGGAAATTAAAGAGACCGGACTATTTCTTTGAAAATCAGATGGGGACAAATCCGCATGACGCGCTGATGCCGTCCGAATCGGCGGACATACTGCGCGGGCACGTTTACTACGGGCTTGAAATTGCGAAGCAGTACCGCCTTCCTCCGGATATAAGGGATATTATATCCCAGCACCACGGGACAACGCTTGCCGGAATATTCTATAACAAGGCAAAGGCATTGGATCCCGACGCGAAGGAGGACGACTATCGTTATCCGGGTCCGAAGCCGGAATCCAAGGAGGCGGGAATCGTTATGCTTGCGGACTCGTGCGAAGCGGCGGTCCGCTCCCTTGACGAAAAGGATGAGGCGTCCATCCGCGCTATGGTGACAAAGATCGTGCGCGGGAAGATGACGGACGGGCAGCTTGACAGCTGCAATCTGTCATTCCGCGAGCTCGGCGAGATAATCGATGCGTTCGTCGCGATGCAGGAGAGCTATTTCCACAAAAGAATAAAATACGATAAGGAGCCGGAAAATGGAGCTGATAATTGAAAGAACCGATAATGCGCCCGAGGCTGACTTTGACGATGTGATAGAGTCGGCGGCAAGGGGGGCGCTTGCCGAGGAGGGCTTGACGGACGACTGCCAGATAAGCGTGACGCTTTGCACGAACGATGAAATTGCGGTTCTTAACAAAGAATACATGAATCGTGACGGGGCGACGGATGTTTTGTCATTCCCGATGACCGCGTTTGACCGGGGCGGAAAAATGATTCCCGAAAGTAAGGTCTATGACGGGGAGAAATTAGTGCTCGGCGACATAGTGATCTCGCTTGAACGCGCGGCGGAGCAGGCAAAGGAGTTCGGGCATTCAGAAAGGCGCGAGGTCGGCTTTTTGACCGTGCACTCGATGCTCCACCTTTTAGGCTATGACCACATGGAGGAAGAAGAACGCGAAAAAATGCAGGCAAAGGAAAAGAAGATTTTAACGGCAATCAATCTGCCGAGAGAAACAGAGGAAAAATAAATGAGCGAAAAAACATTCAAATCGGGCTTTGTCGCGATAGTCGGCAGACCCAACACGGGAAAATCCACCCTCTTGAATAAAATAACGGGGGACAAGCTTGCCATCGTTTCAAACAAGCCGCAGACGACGAGAAATGCCATTTTGGCGATTGAGACGACGGATGACTATCAGCTCATATTCGTTGACACTCCGGGGGTTCACAAGCCGAAAACAAAGCTCGGCGAATACATGAACAAGGTCGTTTCCGATACCATTACGGACGTTGACGCCGCGGTCATGGTCGCGGACGCGGCAAAGGATATAGGCGAGCAGGAAAAAAGCATCATAAATCAGCTTAAGGAAAGGAAAATCCCGACGGTGCTTGTCATAAACAAGGTTGATACGGTGGAAAAGGAAAAGATACTTCCCCTGATTGCCGGCTACAGCGAGCTTTATGATTTTGCCGAGGTGCTTCCCATGAGCGCGCTCCGCGAGAGTGCGGACAAGGTGATTTCATCCGTGCTCGGGCTTATCGGCGAGGGTCCGATGTACTACCCCGCCGACCAGATGACCGATATGCCGGAAAAAACGATTGCGGCGGAAATCATAAGAGAAAAGATATTAAGGCTCTTTGACAAGGAGGTTCCGCACGGAACGGCGGTCGAGATAGAAAAGTTCACGGACGGGGAAAATCTTTTGTCCATCGAGGCGGCGATATACTGCGAGAAAAATTCGCATAAGGCAATCATAATCGGCAAGGGCGGCGAAGCGTTAAAAAGGGTCGGAAGCTATGCCAGAGCTGACATGGAGAAGTTTTTCGGCAAAAAGATATATTTAAGGCTCTGGGTCAAGGTGCGCTCCGACTGGAGAAACACAGAGAGCGATTTAAAAACGCTCGGATTTAAAAACTGACGGCAAAACATTCCTTTAATATTGCGCGCATATCTCCGCAAAATAAATGCGGAGGTGAAAAGTGTGAAGGATGCAGATTTTTATAAATCGGGAAAGATCGACGACTACTTAAAGCTCAAAAGCGGCGAGTCGTCTAAGGAGAGAAAAGAAAGTGGCACAGCCGATAAAAATGAAGGGCATAGTGATACGGCAGGTCAATTACGGTGATTATGACAAAATGCTCACGGTGCTGACGGAGTCTTTGGGAAAGATATCTGTCAGCGCCAAGGGCGTGCGGAGCATAAAGAGCAAAAACAGAGTCTCGTCGGAGCTTTTGTGCTACTCCGAATTTGTGCTCACGGGTCCCCGCGGCGAGGTCTACAGTTTAAGCCAGGCAGAATGTATAGAGAGCTTTTATAAGCTGAGGGATGACTGCGTGAAGCTTGCTCTGGGCATCTATATGGCGGATGTTGCGGGGCACCTTGCGCCGGAGGACATGGCGGTAACGGTAAAGCTTTTGTTAAACAGCCTTTACATGCTTGCCGAGCCTGAGGCGGAACACAGCTATATGAAGCTTTTGTATGACCTAAAGCTTTTATCCGCCGCGGGATTTACGCCGGAGACGGACGAGTGCGTCAACTGCCAGAGCGAAAAGGGACCGTTTGCGTTCTCCGCGCTTTCGGGCGGCGTGCTCTGCCCTTCCTGCGCGAGCCTTGCCGGACTCAGACCGGCGGATAAGGGGGCGCTTTCGCTTATAAGCTACATATTAAAGTCGCCGCTTTCGAAAAAACTTTACGGTTTGAGACCGGACGGGGAAACCGTTTTAAAAGCGCTTAAGATGTCGGAGTCGTTTATTGCCTTTCACATCCGCGATGAGATCAAAACGCTGGATTATTATAAAAAATTAGTAAAAATGCTATAAAAAAACCGCGGTTTTTTGTGGGAGATTATAAAAAAGCCGAAATAAGCAAAAAAAATTTACGGTTAAATTAAAAAAATAGTGGAATTCTTCGGGAAATTAGTGTATTATTGATATGCTAAGATATATTTAGGAGGTTTATTTGATGAAAAAGTATGTTTACCTGTTCAGCGAAGGTAACGCTTCCATGAGAGAAATTCTCGGTGGTAAGGGCGCAAATCTTGCTGAGATGACAAATCTCGGTCTCCCTGTTCCCCAGGGCTTCACGATCTCGACCGAGGCGTGCACACAGTACTATGAGGACGGCAAGAAGATCAATGCTGACATTGAAGCTGAGATTATGGAGTACATCGGCAAGATGGAGAAGATCTGCGGCAAGAAGTTCGGAGACATGGAAAATCCCCTTTTGGTTTCCGTTCGTTCCGGTGCGAGAGCTTCCATGCCCGGTATGATGGATACAATTCTTAACCTTGGTCTTAACGAAGAAGTTGTTGAGGTTATGAGCAAGAAGTCCGGCAACCCCAGATGGGCTTGGGACTGCTACAGAAGATTCATCCAGATGTATTCCGACGTTGTTATGGAAGTCGGCAAGAAGTATTTCGAGCAGCTTATCGACGAGATGAAGGAGAAGAAGGGCGTTACTCAGGACGTTGAGCTTACCGCTGACGATCTTAAGGAGCTTGCTTCTCAGTTCAAGGCTGAATATAAGTCCAAGATCGGCGAGGAATTCCCGACCGATCCCAAGGAGCAGTTAATGGGCGCTATCAAGGCAGTATTCCGTTCATGGGACAACCCCAGAGCCAACGTTTACCGCCGTGACAACGATATTCCCTATTCATGGGGTACCGCAGTTAACGTTCAGATGATGGCATTCGGTAACATGGGTGAGACCTCCGGTACCGGTGTTGCATTCACAAGAGATCCCGCAACAGGCGAAAAGCACCTTATGGGTGAGTTCCTTATGAACGCACAGGGCGAGGACGTTGTTGCAGGAGTAAGAACACCTCAGCACATCGACCAGCTTAAAGAGGTTATGCCTGAAGTTTACGAGCAGTTCGTAGGTATCTGCCATACACTTGAAAACCACTACAGAGACATGCAGGACATGGAGTTCACAATTGAGGACAAGCACCTTTACATGCTCCAGACCAGAAACGGTAAGAGAACCGCTCAGGCTGCATTAAAGATTGCATGCGACCTTGTTGAAGAGGGCATGATAACAGAAAAAGAAGCAGTTGCGATGATTGATCCCAGAAACCTTGACACTCTTCTTCACCCGCAGTTCGACGCGGCGGCTCTTAAGAAGGCAGAGCCCATCGCGAAGGCACTTGCTGCATCTCCCGGTGCTGCATGCGGTAAGATCGTGTTCACCGCTGAGGACGCTAAGGCTTGGAAAGAGAGAGGCGAGAAGGTTGTTTTGGTTCGTCTTGAGACTTCTCCCGAGGACATCGAGGGTATGAAGGCGGCTCAGGGTATCTTAACGGTAAGAGGCGGTATGACAAGCCACGCTGCCGTTGTTGCCCGCGGAATGGGTACCTGCTGTGTATCCGGCTGCTCCGACATTGCTATGGATGAGGAAAACAAGAAGTTCGTTCTTGCCGGCAAGACCTATCATGAGGGAGACGAAATCTCCATCGACGGTTCGACCGGTAAGATTTATGACGGAATTATCCCGACGGTTGACGCTTCTATCGGCGGATACTTCGGAAAGATCATGGGCTGGGCTGACAAGTACAGAGCTCTTGACGTAAGAACAAACGCAGATACTCCCAAGGACGCCAAGAAGGCAAGAGAGCTTGGCGCAGAGGGTATCGGTCTTTGCCGTACGGAGCACATGTTCTTCGAAGGTAACAGAATCGACGCGTTCAGAGAGATGATCTGCTCCGACACCGTTGAGGAGAGAGAAGAAGCACTCGACAAGATCCTTCCGATGCAGCAGGGCGATTTCGAGGCTCTTTATGAAGCTCTTGAGGGCTGCCCCGTTACCATCAGATTCTTGGATCCTCCGCTTCATGAGTTCGTTCCCACGGAAGAGGCTGACATTGAGGCTCTCGCTAAGACAAAGGGCAAGACCGTTGAGGAAATCAAGAACATCATCAATTCTCTTCATGAGTTCAACCCGATGATGGGTCACAGAGGATGCCGTCTTGCGGTTACCTATCCCGAGATTGCGAAGATGCAGACAAAGGCTGTTATCAGAGCGGCTATTAATGTTAAGAAGGCTCATCCGGACTGGAATGTTGCTCCCGAGATCATGATTCCTCTTGTAGGCGACATCAAAGAGCTTAAATATGTTAAGAAGACTGTTGTTGAGACGGCTGACGCTGAGATAAAGGCTGCCGGCGCTGACCTTGAATATGAGGTTGGTACCATGATCGAGATTCCGAGAGCGGCACTCACGGCTGACGAGATCGCAAAAGAGGCTGAATTCTTCTGCTTCGGTACAAACGACCTTACTCAGATGACCTACGGCTTCTCAAGAGACGATGCAGGCAAGTTCCTTGACGCTTACTATGACGCTAAGATATTTGAGAACGATCCGTTCGCAAAGCTTGACCAGATCGGCGTAGGCAAGCTCATGGAAATGGCAATAAAGCTCGGCAAGAGCGTAAGACCCGACCTCCACGTAGGTATCTGCGGTGAGCACGGCGGCGATCCTTCGTCCGTTGAGTTCTGCCACAAGATCGGTCTTGACTATGTATCGTGCTCTCCCTTCAGAGTGCCGATCGCAAGACTTGCGGCTGCTCAGGCTAACATCAAGAATCCCAGAAACTAAAATAAATATTTCGGAGTATCTGCTTATCTTTAGCAGATACTCCGTTTTTTTGCTCACATAAACAAAAAAATTTCGCAAAAGTTTGTGAAACTGATGACAAACTTTTCAAAGAATATAAGGTTAAATAAGTATATTTTTGGTACAATTAAACATACTGTTAAATCATGAGAAAAATAAAATTTGCCTACAGATTGACAAGAGAGGTATATTATGATATAATGGAAGAAATTTTTGAAGGGATGATGTAAAATGAAAAAGACATTAGCGGCACTTCTTGCGGCAGTAATGGCGTTCGGCGCTTTCACGGCATGCACGAAGAAAGAAGAAAATAACGAAGAAAAGACATATGTTATCTACTCCGATAACTCATTCGCTCCGTTTGAGTATCTTGATAATGCGACAAACGAATATGTCGGCGTTGACATGGATATTCTTGCAGCAATCGCTGAGGATCAGGGCTTTAAGTATGAGATGCATAACGAAGGATTTGACGCGGCTATGGGCGCGGTTCAGTCCGGTCAGGCTGACGGTATGATTGCCGGAATGACGATTAACGATAAGAGAAAAGAAACCTTCGATTTCTCCGACGGTTACTTTGAGGACGGTCAGATACTTGTTGTTGCGGCTGACAGCGACATTAAGTCTGTTGAGGACTTAAAGGGCAAGACAGTTGCGGCTAAGACCAGCACAATGAGCGCTGAGCTTACCGAGAAGTATGCTGAAGAGATCGGCTTTGAGGTTGCTTATTATGAGGATTCTCCCACGATGTACACCGCAGTTCTTAACGGAACAAACGTTGCATGCTTCGAGGACCGCTCCGTTGTTGAGTGGGCTATTAAGGACGAGGGTCTTGCATTAAAGACTGTCGGCGACGTTGAGAACCCCGCTTTCTACGGCTTCGCAGTACAGAAGGGCTTAAACGCTGACCTTCTTGACCTCTTCAATAAGGGTCTTGCTGACATCAAGGAAAACGGCAAGTATGACGAGATCCTTGCTAAGTACGGCTACAGCACAAAGAGCGCTGACGATGAGGAAGCTGCTCCCGAGGAGAACACCGAGGCTGACGCTGACGTTGCTGATGAAGAGGCTGCTGAATAATTAAGCGGCGAGACAATACTTATTAATGCTTATTTTCAGCATAGCATTATTTGCTATGCTGAAATAATTTATGTTGGTGATTAGTTTATGGATTTTGTGAGAGTTTATAACGAGGCACTCCCCTTACTGCTTGCAGGAATCAAAATGACTGTGCTCATTTCGCTTATTGCGCTTGCAATCGGCATGGTGCTCGGTCTGGTTTCGTGCCTCTTAAGCATTTCGAAAAATGCCTTACTGCGCTTCATTTCCGGGGTCTACATCTGGATAATCCGCGGCACGCCCATGATTGTTCAGGCGTTCATCATTTATTTCGGTATGCCTCAGCTTATTCAGAAGCTCATTAATCCCGCGTTCAGACTGGATCCTTTCACCGCCGGAATCATCACGCTCAGCTTAAATGCGGGAGCGTATCTTTCCGAGATATTCAGAGGAGGAATCCAGGCGGTCAACAAGGGACAGAAAGAGGCGGCGAGAAGCCTTGGTTTAAGCGAGACGAGGACACTTTTTAAGATAGTGCTTCCCCAGGCATTCAAGGTTGCGCTTCCCTCGATGGTAAACCAGTTTATTATTACGATAAAGGATACGTCGATTCTCTCGGTCATCGGTCTTGCAGACATTGTCAACAAGGCTAAGATTTACGTCGGAAAGTCGTACCAGTTCTTCGCGACATATATTTACGTTGCGATTGCTTACCTTATTGTAATTTCGATACTTATGGTTATATCAAAATATCTTGAGAAGAGAGTTAATTATGAACGAAAAGGTAATAGTTGAAAATCTGCATAAGCATTTCGGCAGCCTTAAGGTCTTAAACGGGGTCGATCTGACGGTCTGCGAGGGCGAGGTTGTGTGCATTATCGGTCCTTCCGGGTCCGGAAAGTCCACGTTTCTGCGCTGCATTAACAGACTTGAGATGCCGACCGAGGGGAAAATAACGGTTGACGGAAATGTTATAACGGATAAAAAGCTCAATATAAATAAGGCTCGCGAGAACATCGGCATGGTGTTCCAGAACTTCAACCTGTTTTCGCACCTGACCGTTAAAAAGAACATTATGCTCGCTCCGGTTGACCTTGGCAAGATGAAGAAGGCGGACGCGGAGAAAAAGGCATATGAGCTTTTGGACAGAGTCGGACTTTCCGATAAGGCGGATTATTATCCGCATCAGCTTTCCGGCGGTCAGCAGCAGAGAGTTGCGATTGCGCGCTCGCTTGCGATGAATCCGGACGTTATGCTTTTTGATGAGCCGACCAGTGCGCTTGATCCCGAGATGGTGGGCGAGGTGCTCCAGGTCATGAGGGAGCTTGCCGACGGGGGAATGACGATGATCGTCGTTACTCACGAAATGGGCTTCGCACGTGACGTGGCGGACCGCGTTATCTTCATGGATGACGGCGTGATCATGGAACAGGGCAAGCCGGAAGATCTTTTCACAAATCCGCAAAACGAAAGAACAAAAGAATTTTTAAGGTGTGTGCTTTAAGCGCACACTTTTTTATACATAGAAAAAGTCCCGTTATAAACGGGACTTTAAGTGAGCTTCAAATAATCAAGCGGTATATGTAGTAAATGAAATTCAAAACAATTATACAAATTGAAACGACATCAATTATGCCTTTGTATTTGAAAAACAAACCTTTGTGCATTTGCAATATAATTGCAAATGCAACCGGCAATGCGAGCGCATTATACCTGATATAGTCCGCGAGGTTAAATCTCATCAGCGAAAACATGGCTCTTGTCATTCCGCACGCGGGGCACGGAATGTGAAATACGGCAAGTATAGGGCAGGAAATGCCGAATTTTAATGATATCAGCAAATATCCTGCGAAAGCAATAATTGCCGCAATATCCTGAACAAAGATTTCTTTAAGCTTAGATGAGAGCCATAACATTATTGAAGTTTAATTCCTTGGTTTTACCTGAAATTGTAAACCAATCAACAATGGTGAGAATTCCGCACACGCCGCCTGTCAAAAGCTTCAATATGCCCATGCCGGTGTCACCGAGCATGAATCTGTCAATGCCGAGACCTCCGAGAAAGATTGAAATAAGCAAAAGCGTTGTGGGGTCTTTAAGCTCAACTGTAGAAATTAATGATAATTTCTGTTCGTCAACAGTTCCCAGCTTCTCCTTTAAATACATGATTTTTTCCGGGGGAAAATACTTCTGGTTGGTCATGATAAATAAATCAATTCTATTCTGGTCCATTTTACACACTCCTATAATTTAATTGATGCTTTGTCCTGATTAAATTATAGACTATTTAACGTTTTTTGTCAATATATAATCATAAATAAGTGAATTTGTCGATGTATTTTAAGTGTATATTAAAAAGACACGCATATATAAAGTATAAGGAGGCTGAAAAATGAAAAAATTATCAGTTGTTATTGCACTTATGCTTGCGCTTTCTGCATGCGCGAAGGCACCGGAGGATCCGGAAGTAAACGAGGAACCGGCGCCGGAAATAATTGAGGAAACTCCGGAGCCGGAGCCCGAACCGGTTATGACGGAGGCAGAGATAAACGCGCTTTCGAACGACTCATTCGGCTGGGGCTTTGTGAAAAAGCCGGGCGCACCGTCCGAATTCACGCAGGGTCAGCGGGACATGATGGAGAAATATTCGTGTATTTACGAGGGGAGCGCCGAGGGCAACCCGCTTTATCTGACCTTTGACGAGGGATACGAAAACGGCTACACCGCCGTCATTTTAGACACGCTCAAAGAAAAAGGCGTGACGGCGGCTTTTTTTGTGACCGGCCCATATATTGACGGCAATTTTGACCTTATAAAAAGGATGCTGGATGAGGGGCACATCGTGGGCAATCACACCGTGCGCCATCCGAACATGCCGTCGCTCGGCACGGCTGAGGCAATGGAAAATGAGATTAACGAGCTTGACCTTAAGTTTTACGAGACCTTCTGCGAACATCTTACATATTTCAGACCGCCCGAGGGCGCATACAGCGAGCGGTCGCTTGCGGCGGCAAATGCCGCCGGGTGCAAAACAGTGCTCTGGAGCTTTGCCTACCGCGACTGGGAGCGTGACAATCAAAAGGGCGCCGGGTATGCCAAGGACAGTGTGATTCCTTATCTTTACGGCGGAAGCGTTCTGCTTCTTCACGCCGTATCAAGTGACAATGCCTCCGCGCTCGGTGACATTATTGATTCCGCGCGCGAACAGGGCTTCACATTTAAGAGCCTGGATGAATTTAAATAAAATAAAAGGCTGTACTAAAAGTACAGCCTTTTGTTTTCAGCAAGCGGCGGTTTCAAGCCTTAACTTATCGGCGATAAGGGCAATGAACTCCGAATTTGTGGGCTTACCCTTTAAGGTGCTCACGGTGTAGCCGAAAAGATTGTAAAAGCACTCCTCGTTTCCACGGGTGCACGCAACCTCGATGGCGTGACGGATTGCGCGCTCAACCCTGGACGAGGTGGTCTTGTGCCTCTTTGCAACCTCGGGATAAAGCTGCTTTGTAACGGCGTTTATCATTTCGTTGTCGTTTATCGTCATCAAAATAGCGTCGCGCAGGTACTGGTAGCCCTTGATGTTTGCCGGAACGCCGACGTTGTGGATAATGTTGGTGACGCGGATTTCCATTTCCTTGGGGCTGATTTCCTTCTGAGGAGAAAGTCTGACCTCTGTGCCGAGCTTGGAGGGAGCGGGGCGGCAGAGCATTTTTATTCTGTCAAAAAGCATCTCGTATGACGCGGGCTTTACCATGTAGTAGTCCGCTCCGTAGGCGGACACCATGCCGGACACATGCTCCTGAGCCAGAGCCGAGAGCATAACGACCGCGGGGCGCTTGATTCCGGTGTATCTGGGCATTGCCTTGAGCACGCCGATGCCGTCCAGGACAGGCATCACGATATCCAAAATCACCGCGTCCGGCTGGAGAGCGGCGATTTTTTCCAGTCCATCCTTCCCGTCGTATGCGCACCCGGCTATCTCAATTTCGCGGTTCCCCGATTTTGCAAGATATTCGCGTATCCCGTCCGCGATTTCTCTGTTATCGTCAATTACAAGTACTTTGATTGTGTCGTTCATTTTTATTCTCCTTCATTTTATGTTTTATATTGTTTTACATGATTTTTTTACCGACATTTGCATTTTACCATAAATTTACAGAAAATGCAATAGTATTTCTAATTTTTTCCAGCCTTTTTGCCGACTTAATTCGACAACGGGCGGCGAAAAGCCTATATTTAGGTTGTAATCGCGGGAAAATTGTGGTATACTTAGAAGAAGCATAAACGCCGGTCGGTACAATATATAAGCAATCGGCAAAAGGAGCAGGAACATGAAATTCGAGATAATAAAGAATCAGTTTTATAAGGACGGCGAGCCTGTTAAGATAATATCCGGCGCGGTGCATTATTTCAGAAATATGCCGGACACGTGGCGCGATATATTTAGGAAAATGCGCGCGCTCGGGTGCAACACTGTTGAGACCTACTGCGTCTGGAACATGCACGAGCCGAAAATGGGCGAGTTTGACTTTTCGGGAAGACTCGATATTTCAAGATTCATAGAGACTGCAGAGGAGGAGGGTCTTATGGTAATTGTAAGACCCGGTCCTTACATCTGCGCCGAATGGGAGTTCGGAGGTCTGCCCTGGTGGCTTCAGTGTTGTGACGGGATGGAGATCCGCTGTTCAAACCGTGTGTATATCAAATATTTCGAGCGCTATTTAAAAAAACTCTTTGAAAAGGTGCGCCCGCATTTGTGCACAAACGGCGGTCAGGTCATAATGCTCCAGTGCGAAAATGAGTACGGCTATTACGGAGACGATAAGGAGTATTTAAATCATCTTTATGAATTTTACAAAGGGTGCGGGATAGATGTTCCGCTCTTTACCTCGGACGGAACGGGGAAGGGAAACCTTCTGGACGGAATGATTCCGGGCTGTCTTTCAACGCTCAATTTCGGAAGCCGCGTCAATGAAAATTTTGCCGCGCATGATGAGCTTTTTCCCGACTCGCCCAAGATGTGCATGGAAATGTGGAACGGCTGGTTTGACGCGTGGGGCGACGAAAAGCACCACACCACATCGGCAAAGGATTACGCCGCGGTCGTGGACGATATGCTTAAAAAGGGCAGCCTTAATATGTATATGTTCATAGGCGGAACGAACTTCGGGTTCACGAGCGGCGCCAACCACTATGAAAAATTCGCGCCGGACGTTACAAGCTATGACTATGACGCGCTTTTGACCGAGTGCGGCGACGTGACGGAAAAATATTACGCGGTGAGAGACGTTATTAAAAAGTATTCGGGCTCTCTTCCGGATGTGCCTGCCGACAGACCGAAAATGGCATACGGCAAGGTCAGGATGACGGCTTTTTCGGACCTTTTTGAGAATTTTGACAATTTGTCGTCGCCCGTCCGTTCGGACGTGCCCGGGTGCATGGAGGATTACGGCGCGGGCTACGGCTATATCGCGTACCGGACGAGGCTCAACAGGGTCTACGATAACGCCGTGCTGAGCTTTGAATCCATCGGCGACCGCGCGCTCGTATTTATAAACAGGGAGCTTGCCGGATCGGTTTACGTTAACGACGAAAAGCTCGAGACCGTTTTCTCGGCAAATGAGGGCGACATTTTGACGGTTATTTGCGAAAACATGGGCAGGGCAAACTTCGGACCCAAGATGATGCGCAAAAAAGGCATTGCCGGAAGGTGCCTGATTGACGGGAAAATTCACTTCGGGTGGGACGTGTATCCGCTCCCGATGGACGATTTTAGTCGTCTTGAATACGGCAAAAAAACCGAAAACGCGGTGTTCTTAAAAGGAACGTTTGAGGTGTCAAAGCCGTGCGACACATTTTTAAGGCTTGACAGTTTCACCAAGGGCTTTGCCGTGATAAACGGCTTTAACATCGGAAGATACTGGAATATCGGACCGCAGAAAACGCTTTACGTCCCCGCGTCATTATTAAAAGAGGGAGAAAACGAGGTTTTGATATTCGAGTCCGACCGCATTACCGGCGACGCTAAAGCAGAATTTTGCGACGCGCCCGAGCTGGGATAACACGGACGGGAAGCGGGAGCCTTATATGCCTTCCCTGTGTAAGGGAAGGTGGCAGCCAAAGGCTGACGAAAGGGTTGGAATATGGACAGAAAACACAATAAAAATATAGTACCGTTGGCAAGAACATTGAGAAAAAATATGACAAAAGAAGAGCGAAAACTATGGTATGATTTTTTGAGAAATTATCCGGTAAAGTTTACAAGGGAAAAAGTTCTCGGTCAATATATAGCGGATTTTTATTGTGCAAGGGCGAATGTAGTTGTAGAATTGGACGGTTCCGGACATTTCAGTGAAGACGGTGTTTTAAATGACAGAAAGAGAACTGAATATTTAGGGCAATACGGAATAAAAGTGATCAGAGTCTCCAATCTTGAGGTTTTAAAAAATTTTGAGGGCGTGTGTATGTTCATTGAAGAAACCGTAACACAGGCGCTCGGACTTGACAACGCAAAATGAGCCGTGAACAGATTTATTATGCAAAATCATGGGGGACAATCCTTCAGTCATTTTCTTCGAAAATGACAGCTCCCTTTACACAAGGGAGCCGACCTTCCCGGTGTAAGGGAAGGTGGCAGAAAACTCGTGAAAGGGTTGAATAAATGAAAAAAACAAAATGGACCGTATTTTTATCGTTGGTGATACTGTTGGCGCTTGCCATACCGATAATATATTCGGTTAGTGCAAAAATAAATTGCTCGAAGGTCGAAAAACTTTTAACAGATGAAAAATACGAGCATGCTTTTGATCTTCTTGAAACTACACATGTTAAGCATGGTGAAAAAAGCTGGCTTATTGAAAAAATCATTCCCGGGATGCAACAACAGTTTTATTCCGACCTGACAGGAGATGGCGTGTTAAATGTTGACGGATTAATGATATGCGAAAATAATAATGCGCTGTTTTACATTAACGGGGACGGCGAAAGAGTAGAAGTTTACAGACCCGCCGAACCGAAGATGACATATGCAAAGGTCAGAAATACGGAGATATGCTATGACGGAAAACGAAAATGGATCACTCAGGACTTCATATATTCAAACGGATGCATTTATTTTTATGAAGTAACGGACACCTTCAAAGAGGGAACGCTTGTGAAAGTGCAAAAACAGGCAGTAAAGGTCAATGTGGAATCGGGAAGCACCCAAATACTTTCAGATGACGTTAACCTTGGGGGTCTTTGCAAATTTTCCGACGGAAGCATATTGATAGACGAATATGACGATACGGTATATGACCCGTATGAAAATAAATTAACCCAGAATGAAAAGTCCTTGGTTAATAAAGAGGTTATATATTCATCAAATAAATGAAGAAAATAAACAAAGAAGGAGAAAAAAGCTTGAAGTACCTTATACCGTTTTTCAAAAAATACCGGTTTTATTCGATTCTCGCGCCGCTTTTTAAAATGCTTGAGGCGACGTTTGACCTGATTGTTCCGCTGGTAGTTGCCGACATTATCAATGTCGGAATTAAAAATCACGACACGCGCTATATTTTTTCGCGCTTTGCCATTATGCTGCTGCTTGCCGTTTTGGGGCTGCTCTCAAGCTTTACGGCGCAGTTTTTTGCCGCGAAGACCGCGATCGGCACGTCGTCCGAGCTTCGGCATGACCTGATAAGCCACATAGGGCGCCTTGACTTCGCCTCGCTCGACACGCTCGGCGCGTCCACGCTCATCACGAGAATGACGGCGGACGTTAACCAGGTGCAGAACGGACTTAACATGTTTTTGCGCCTTTTCTTAAGAAGCCCCTTCATTGTGTTCGGCGCGATGATAATGGCGTTCACAATCAACAAAAGCGTTGCGCTTGTCTTTGCGGGCGTTATCCCGGTGCTTTTCGCCATTGTTTTCGGGATAATGTTCTGGACAAACCCGCTCTACAAAAAGCAGCAGTCGGAGCTTGATAAGGTGACCTCTTCGGCAAGGGAAAATCTGACCGGCGTCCGCGTTGTCCGCGCCTTTGCACGCGAGGAGGCGGAAAAGGAAGAGTTTTACCGTGTCAACGGCGCGCTTTATAAGATACAGAACAAGGTCGGCTCCATCAGCGCGCTTATGAATCCCTTGACCTATGTGGTCGTAAATCTCGGCATAATCCTGATATTGTGGTACGGCTCGGAAAAGGTGAGCTCCGGAGCCATTCTTTCGGGCGACGTTATCGCTCTGGTGAACTATCTTTCGCAGATTTTGATTGAGCTTGTCAAGCTGGCAAACCTCATTGTTCTTTTGAGCAAGGCGGTAGCGTCTATGGGAAGAATCGGTCAGGTGCTTGACACCGAGCCCGGTATGATATACGGAGATACCGAAAAGGCGGGCGAAGGGGACGAGGCGATAAGGCTTACAGACGCCGCGCTTCGCTATCCCACTGCGGGAGAAAATTCACTATCCGGAATCAACCTTTCTGTTAAAAAAGGCGAAACGGTCGGCATTATCGGCTCGACGGGAAGCGGAAAGAGCACGCTCGTCAGCCTAATTGCAAGGTTTTATGACGCGACGGAGGGCAGTGTGTTCTTAGACGGAATCGACATAAGGTCATGGTCGAAAAAAGCGCTTTCGGAAAAAATCGCAGTCGTTATGCAGCGCCCGCAACTTATGAGCGGCACTATCCGCTCAAACCTTCTTTTCGGAAAGCCCGACGCGACAGAGGAAGAAATGTGGGAGGCTTTAAAAATAGCCCAGGCGGAGGAATTTGTGAAAAAGAAGGACGGGGGGCTTGACGCCGTGGTTGAACAGGGAGGAAGAAACCTCTCGGGCGGTCAGAAGCAGCGCCTTTCGATTGCGCGTGCGGTCATCAAGAAGCCGGAGATACTGATTCTTGACGACAGCTCCTCGGCGCTCGATTTTGCGACGGACGCGAAACTGAGAAAAGCGCTTTCTTCGCTTTCGGGCACGGTCACGCTGTTTATCATCAGCCAGAGAGCGACGACTCTGATGCACTCGGACAAAATAATGGTATTGGACGACGGCGAGTGTGTCGGACTCGGCACGCATGACGAGCTTATAAAAAGCTCGGCGGTTTATAAAGAAATATACGAAAGCACCGAAAGAAAGGCGGGTGAGTGATATGGCGGGAAAAAAGGGCGAATGGAAACGCATTTTATCGTACATTAAGCCGTATCTCTTCTTCGTCATCATGAGCGTGGTCTTCGCAGCGGTTTCCGCCGTGTGCACGCTTTTGATTCCCGTTTTCTCGGGCAGGGCGATCGACTTTATGACAGGCGGAAGCGTCAACTTTTTAGGCGTGCTTCTCTATATAGCGAAAATCGGGATGGCGGCGCTCATCGGCGCGCTCTCTCAGCAGATTCTTGCAATGTGCAACAACCGCATAACGTATTCGGTCTCGCGCGACTTAAGAAACGAAATGGAAGAAAAGATACACCGTCTTCCGCTTTCGTTTTTGGACTCTCACCCGACCGGGGACTTAGTCGGCAGAATGACCGCGGACGTGGACACGTTTTCGGACGGTCTTTTAATGGGCTTTTCCCAGCTTTTTTCGGGAATCATCACAATTGTCGGAATTCTTTTGATAATGTTTTACTATAACGTTTCTATAACGCTCATAGTGGTTATCTTAACTCCGCTTTCTCTTTTCACGGCGTCATTCATTGCCGGGAAGACGCACCGCTATTTCACGGATCAGGCGGCGGTGCGCGGCGAGGAGACCGCGCTTATCAACGAAATCATTGATTCCGAGCGCGTGATAAACGCATACAACATGTCGGAGCCGACTGTCGGGAGGTTCGATGAAGTGAACGAACGCTTGAAAAGCGCGGCGTTCAAGGCAACGTTTTTCTCAAGCCTTACCAACCCGAGCACGCGCCTTGTAAATAACATAGTGTATGCCGCGGTGAGCCTGGTTGCCGCACTTTTCGGCGCAGGGTACGGGCTTTCCATCGGAAAGATCAGCGTGTTTTTAAGCTATGCCAGTCAGTACGCAAAGCCGTTTAACGAAATCAGCGGAGTGGTGACGGAGCTTCAGAACGCAATGGCTTCCGTAAGACGTGTATTTAACCTTCTTGATGAAAAAGAGGAGATTCCGGAAAAAGAGGACGCCAAGGTCATTAAAAACGGCGCGACTGTCGGACTGGAGAATGTGTATTTTAGCTACGACCCGGAAAAACCGCTCATTCAAAATGTGTCGCTCAATGTGAAAAAGGGCGAACGCATTGCGCTTGTCGGTCCGACCGGGTGCGGAAAGACCACGCTTATCAACCTTCTTATGCGGTTTTATGATGTTGATAGGGGAAGAATTACCGTGAACGGAACGGATATAAAGGACGCGACCAGAAAGTCGCTTCGCAAAAGCTTCGGAATGGTGCTTCAGGACACGTGGCTTAAGTCCGGCACGGTGCGCGACAATATCGCCTACGGAAAGCCGGACGCAACGGAGGAGGAAATCGTCGCCGCGGCGAAAAATGCGCACGCGCATTCATTTATCCGCCGTCTGCCGGACGGATACAATACTCACATCACGGAGAACGGCGATAACTTATCAGCCGGTCAGAAGCAGCTTCTTTGCATTGCACGAATCATGCTCTGCCTTCCGCCCATGCTGATACTGGACGAGGCGACAAGCTCTATTGATACGCGAACGGAGATAAAGATACAGTCTGCGTTTGCCGCTTTAATGAAGGGAAGAACGAGCTTTATCGTCGCACACCGCTTATCGACCATACGCGAGGCGGACCTCATCTTGGTTATGAAGGACGGCAATATCATAGAGCAGGGCAAGCATGACGAGCTGTTAAAAAAAGGCGGATTTTACGCAAAGCTTTATAACAGTCAGTTTGCAAAATAAAAAATCCCGAACAGTTTTAAACTGTTCGGGATTTTTATCGGTCATCTTCGGGTATTTCGGTATACCAAAGCGGAATGTCTTTGATTTTTGAATATAAGTATTTTGCCAGATTATATCCTCCAAGGTCGGTCTGATGAATGTTATCGAGTGTATAGTCGCCTGATGCAGAAATTCTCGCATAGCCGAGCGAGCTTCCGCCGTTTAAAAAATACACACGGTTTATTTTGCACACTGCCTCAGTCATCAGCGCTTTTTCATAATATGCGCGCTCCTCCTCAGGCTTGTCGGTCGTCGCGACCGATGGGAAAACAACAATCTGCGCTTTCGTGTTTGCCAATAGGTAACGGATGCATTGATTCAGGCACCCGGCATAGGAAGCGTCCGACGTGTCAAACTGATCGCCCAAATATCCCCCGTCGTTCGCGCCGACCTCAAGAGTAATAAGGTCCGCCTCCGCCTTAGAGTCCGAAAGAGTCATGACGGCTTCTTTGACCTGCCCTTTTGAATAACCGCCGAGATTTGTTATTCCGCCTCCGGGAATGCCTTTGTTAAAGACCTTTGCTCCGAGCAATTTTTCAAGATATGGCACATATTTTCCCTGTGCGGCGGAGGTTATGCTCGTTCCGTACGCATACCATATCTTGCCTTGCCACTGATTCATAAGATCACTCCTTTACAGAGCAATTATAACCCAATGGAAAAGCAAATGCAATGAAAATTGAAGCGAAACATTTTCGTAAGCTCACACCTTTATTTCCTCATGGTGGTTGGGAATGCCGCAGATATCGTTTACCGTAACTGCCGGCTCGCCCCTGAGACCGTCCGTTTCAAAGAATACGATTTCGTTTTCCTCTTTTAAGAGCACACCGGGAACATACAGTGCGGTGACGGGACCGATTTCCCAATACCTTCCGATGTTAAAGCCGTTGATCCAGACGGCACCCTTTTTGAAATTATCAAAATGCAAAAAGCACGAATCGTTATTTTTTGCCTTAAAGCTTCCCTTAAAAAATGCAGGGTAGCTTTCGGGAGTGCCGTCCTTATACGAAACGGCGGAAATATCGTCCATCTCAAGAGTCGTGATCTCCCAGTTAAAGCCGATTTTGCCGGGATTTCCGGGAGTGCCTCCTCTCTCCGAGCGCGTGAAAACGACCGCGTCGGTGATTCCCTTTCTGTCGCCGAGGTAGGTTTCCTCGCCGTAGCAGACTCTGCCGAGATTTTCAACGAAAATGTCCACCGTGTCGCCGGGCTTTAAGCTCTCCTCAAGCCATATTCCGGTCGTGTCGCGGTCACGCATGCGGATGCCTTTTAAATCGCCGTTGACAAAAACGTGCGCGCGGTCGGCAATGCCTTTAAGCTTTATGCAGTTTATGTCTGCGTCGTAGTCTATCACCTTGCGGTAAAGTATGTAGCCGTAGCTCTGGTCAAATTCCTCCATGGGCTCTATGGTCACACTCTTAAAATGCCGTCCGAGCTTATCAGGATTATCCCAAAGCGAAGCGGATTTTGCGAGGCTGACCTTGCCGATATTCTGAAGCGAGGGCGACGGCGGCACGGGCGTTTCGTCGCTTCCCTTAATGTCAAAATACCTTTGGGTGTAGCCGCCCCACTCGCTTATCGCCGCGTCATAATCATATGTCGTTGTGACGGGCATATATCCCTTCGGATTGTTGCACTGCGCTCCGTTTGAAAACCCGAAATTCGTTCCGCCGAACATCATATATATGTTATAGCTTGCGCTGAGCTTATCAAAGCTTTCGATTGCGTCCTTTACAACGGCGTTGTCGATATGGGTGCACTCTGAAAATCCCCAGTTCGTGAAGTTTCCAGCCCAGTATTCGGAGGCGAAATACGGCGAGGAGCTATCGTAAAGCTCAACATTTTGAAACTTTCTTATGCTCCCGTCGCCCGCAAAGTCGGTTCCCGAAAGTATTTCGGGCGAGCTCTTTCCGGTGGAAAGGTAGTATTTACTGTGCCCGTCCGCCGCGAAAAGAAGACAGTCGATTCCGTTTTCTTTATATATCTTCTCAATCGCGGAAAGATATGAAAAATCGTCGCCGAAGGAGCCGTACTCGTTTTCGACGGCAAGAGCGATAACGTTGCCGCCGTTCGTGTCAAGATACGGTCGAATCTTTGGCAAAAGCACGGAAAACCAGTCTTTTAAGTGGCTCATGTATTCGGGCGTGTTGCACCTTAATTTTACGTTGTATTTCTTTTTTAAAAGCCAGGGGGGAAGACCGCCGTTTTCCCACTCCGCACAGATGAAGGGACCGGTTCTTAATATGACTTTAAGAGAGTTTTTATCGGCAAGCTCTATGAAGCGGCAGAGGTCAAGCATGCCCGTAAAGTCGAAAACGCCTTTTTTCGGCTCGTGCATGTTCCATGCGGTGTAGGTTTCGACCGTATTGAGCCCTGCCGCGCGGATTTTTTTCATGATTCCGTCCCAGTATTCGGGAAGGCAGCGGAAATAGTGAAACGAGCCGCCCTTGATGCGGAATTCTTCCCCGTTTAAATAAAATTTTTTATTTCGCCTTTCCATTATTTCTCCTCCTTTTATCACACTGTGATATTACGCTGCATTTAAATTATAGCATAAGGAGGCGAAAATGGCAAGGCTTTTTTTACGACGCCATTTTTTCGGCGTATATGCCGTAGCCCGAGGTCGGGTCGTCCAGAAAAACGTGGGTCAGCGCGCCGACGATTTTTCCGCCCTGGACTATCGGGCTTCCGCTCATTCCCTGAACGATTCCGCCGGTCGCCTCGATGAGCCTGTTATCATTAATAGTTACCAAAAGGTCGCTTCCCGAGGGGGAGTAAAGCTTTTTAAGTGAGACCGAGTACGGCTCGACCCCGTTTCCGCGGATGTCGGAATAAAGGAGCGCTCCGCCGTTTTTCACCTCGTCCGCCGGGGCAATCTTCATATAAGTTGCGTTTTCCGGCATTTTTTTAAGCTCGGCGTAAAGTCCTTTTTCGGTGTTTTCGGTAATGGTGCCTATCACATCGTCCTCATGAGCGAACTGACCGTAGATTTCGCCGGGCGAGCCGGGGGTGCTTTTGTTAACGGAAAGAATTTCGCAGCCGGTGATGACGCCGCTTTGCACGGTGAAGCACTTTCCCGTGTCCGAGTCAGTCACGGGATGCCCCAGCGTTACCACCTTACCGTCCGACGGGGAGTAAAACGTGACCGTGCCGACCCCGCCGACACTGTCGCGCACCCACATGCCTGCCCTTAAGCGCCCCGAGGAGTCGCTTTCAAGCAAAAGGCTGGTGTTTTCCGTTTTTCCGCCGCGTTCATAGGTGATGTCTAACTTTCCGCCGGAGGAGGCGACGGCGTACAAAAACGAGTCGGTGTCCGTCACGGCGGCTCCGCCGGCATAGATGATGGTGTCGCCGCGCCTTAACCCCGAATTAAGTGCGGGGCAGGAATCCGAATCCTCAAAATCGACAACGATGATACCTTTGGAGTAAAGCTTTATTCCGACTACCTGACCGCCCAATACATAGTCACGCCCGGCGAGCGCAAAAACGCTTTTTTCCTTCGAATATGAGTCCGAAACCACATAGGTCAGCATGAAAACGGACAAAATAAATATAAATTTTTTTTTCAAGAAGATCACGCTCCGTTCTTTTATTAATGTGTCCCGTCGCCGTGATAAAATACAAGGTTATTTTTTACGCAGCTTTTACGTTTCCTCATATATAATCAAAAAAACGGAGGGAGAAAAATGGGGAAATTTGTTGTTTTTATGCTATGTGTGCTTGTCATGCTTTCGGGGTGCGGAAAAATCACGGATACGGACAGGATAAAAGAGGACATTATATCGGAAAGATTCGGCGAAAATCTTGCCGCAAAGACCTCGTCTTTTTCCGTTTCGGAAATGAAAATATTAAAGCGCGAGACGAGCGGCGACGAGGAAAAATTCATCATCCGCGCACAGGTCACGGATAAAGACGAAACGGTGAAGGTGACTGGCACTTATGTTGTGGGATACATAAATTACGGCGAAGAAACGTTTCAGGACGGCTTTTATGTGACGGATGAGGAGGTGATGCCGACCGTGGAATCGTCATTTTCTCCGGACGAGCTTTTGCTCGCGTTAAAATTTCTGGGAGCGGGGACTTTTTCGGAACTCACAGTAGATGATCACGCACCGGAGCTTTCCTGCGGTGAGGATTTTTATACCGTCACGGCGGACGGTGAAAGCTTTTTATTAAAATTCACATATGATTTAAAGCTCGGCTGGAATATAAGAACGGCATCACTTTCGTGATGCCGTCAGGCTATCGAAAAAGTCGGTCAACCGCAAGCAAACAAATATTATTTCGTTGTTTTAAAAAAATCAATGGTATTGCTTGCCTGATAACTTATGTTTGAAAATATTAAAATTGTAATGAAAAAGTCTTGAAATCATCGAGGTTTCAAGACTTTTTGCTTGCTTTCGCCGAACATGGACTCTACCGTATACTCATACGCCGACGAATCCATGTTCGACAAATTTACCTTCCTTTTTCGATGCCGTTCTTTAAATCATAAAAGAAAAGAATCTTCTTAAAATTTCGAGTATACTTATTCCGGTTACATCGGACTTATTGCCTGCCGCACTTCCCTGCTGCGGGAAGCTTTCCGGCTCCTTGCCTCCGGGAGAAAACGAACCGCCTGAAAAGCTTTCGGACACTTTAAGCTCCTCTTTTTTCTCGCCGTTTATGTTAAAGGAATATGTTTTGTCCTTTGAAAGAGCGGGGGAGGAATAAAAAACATAGTTTGCGCTTCTTTTTGCGGTTACCGAAAAGAGCGTTTCGCCATCTAAAGTGAGCGAGAGCGTGTCGCCCGCCGATATGGTGAGATTTTCGTTTTTGCCGGGAGCGTTCATATTGCCGGGAACGCCCGTGTTTTCGGGAGTGCCCATATTTTCGGAGCCTTCGCCGCCGCTCGGTTCGGGTCTTTCCGGGGGCGCTGCATTTTTGTTCTGCCTGGGAGAGCCGAAGGGGGCGTCATCGGAGGGCTTAAAGCCGGGGGAATCGTTTTTCCCTCCGCCACGGGGTATGTTTCCCTGTCCGCCAGCGGTTTTTCCGGAGCCGAACGAAACGAAATTTTGACTTCCGGAAACGGGATTCTGAGCCATGGATGAGTTTCCGACAGCGAGCACCGTTCCGCCGGTTATTTTGAACATGCCGTCACTGTCTAACGGCGAATTTGCGCCGGAGCTGGTCGAAAATACGGTGACATTGCCGCCCGAAATTGTGAGCGTGCCGTTGGAATCAATGCCGTCGCCCTTTTCCGCGTCGACTGAGATATTTCCGCCGGAAATTTCAAGCGAGAATGCATATCCCGAAAGGTCGGAATTCGCGGCGTTGATGCCGTCGTCCTCGGAATGTATCCTTATATTGCCTGACAGAATTTTAATGTCCGCGCCCTCTAAACCTTCATAACAGGAGGAAATGGTGACCCTAGGACCGTCCGTATCCTTTTCGCCGACCGAGAGAAGTCTGTCAGAATGGACGGCGTCGTCCTTTGCCGAGATTTCAAGCGTTCCGCTTTTTATATAAAGGTCGCTTTCGGCATTTATCGCGTCATTTACGGGAGCGGTGATAGTGAGCGAGGCTTCCGATAAGGTGAGCGAGGCATCTCCGTCCTCATCGGTGCTTGAGCCCGACTTTATTCCGTTTTTGCCGTTGGCAAGAATGACGATCTTTCCCGTACCGTTTACCGTGACGTTTGAGCCGTCCTTGCATTTAATGACGGCATTTTCGGCATTTTCATTATCGGGATAATTGTCCGAATTGTTCTTTTTTGTGTCGGACAGGGTGTTTACGGTGCCTTTTTCGGCGGTAAGCGTGACGGAGGCGCCCTTATTTATGCATATCGGAGCGCTCTCTTTTGAGGTCAGCGTAAGCCCCGACAAAATTATTGTAACGCCCGAGGTGCCTTTTTTTACGGTCACGCTTCCGTCGGAGCACTCGCCCGACAGGATGTATGTTCCGGGTGACGTGATTTTTATGTCCGTGCCGGAGACCTCAAGACCCGAGCCGACGGTTTTTACCGAACTGTCCGAAAAGACAGCCGACGCGTCCGGCAGATTTTCGGCGATTGACAGTCCCGAACCGAGAGAGGACAAAAATGCCAAGGATAAGAGAAATGAAAATAATTTTTTTATCATAAAAACATCCCTTTCATAATTAAATTATTTTGCTTTGCCGCTCTGTGTCCAGCGCAAGAATGATGTTTAAATTGCCGTTTCGGCACCGAAGCTCATCCAAGAACTCCCGCTCGGAAACGCCGGGGCGCATAAGAAGCGAATATTCGATCTCGAAAAGCGAGCCCAAATCGGTTGTCTTAACCTTGACGGGGCTGAATTTTTCGGTGTATTTTTTTAAAACCGGGTCGAACGCGCCTTCATAATTAAGATCCTCCGGCACCGTAATGCGGAGTTTTTTCACCGTTGTTTTCTTTGAGAAAAGCTCCTTTTTTTCGGCGATAATGATGACAAGCGAAAGCAAAACGACAAAGAGAGCGCCGTATCCGTAAAGTCCGACTCCGGCGGCAAGCCCCGCGGCAATCGCAAAAAAGATAAAGCCGATGTCCTTAGGATCGCCCGGCGCGCTGCGGAACCTTATGATGGAGAGCGTGCCGGCAAGACTGAACGCCCGCGCAATATTGCTTCCGACAAAGATTATGATGACCGAAAGTATTGCCGGGAGCATTAAAAGCGTGACCGCAAGCCCCCGCTGGTAGCCCTCCTCGCTTGTTATAAAGTAGACCGATGCGACCGCGGCTCCGAAAAGAACGGAGATGAACATCGCAAGCGCCACTCCGGAAACGGAGATATCGGCGGACGTGTCGGTCAAAAGAGAATTAAACAGCTCGTTCATTTAAAATCACTCCTTTATTTTTTTTCACTTCCGCGCCGTACTTTGAAAAGCTTGTGCGCCTTATGTTTAACGATGTCAGCATTTCGCAGAGCCACAGGGGCTTTGCCGACGCGGTTTTTATCTCCATTAAAAATAACCCTTCGGGAAGAAGAAGCTCGCCCTTATTTCCGGACTCCAAAAAAAGGTCGCTTCTTCTGGAGCGGATAGCCGAATCGAAGGAGATGCGAAGGTCGTCCTCTCCCGCGGAGAAGAACGCGACCCGG
Organism: uncultured Clostridia bacterium; assembly: GCA_934476235.1. Taxonomy (GTDB): domain Bacteria; phylum Bacillota; class Clostridia; order CAKSNL01; family HGM11501; genus HGM11501. The sequence goes on from CAKSNL010000004.1 coordinate 244,969, forward strand.
TCGTAAGAAAGATAAAGCTTCGGCTCCGGGCGGTAGACCGAGAGAAAATACGCGATCTCCTTTGCAATCTGAGTGTTCACGTAAGAGCCCTCGGGGAGAGGACCGCCCGATGCAAAAATGTAGGCTTCGTTAAGCTTTAACGGCGTGCGCCGCTTATTTACAAGCCCCATGTATTTTTTCTTTATCTCAAGGTAGACCGTGTCTTCCTTTTTGGGGACGCCGTACGCGCGCAGGCGGAGCTTTTCTTTATACACGGGGCTTTCGAGTGACGCGCGGATCAGGTAACTGTCGGGCGTGTCGTAATAAAGGTTGGTGATTGGATAGGGCTTTCCGCCCTCATTGTAGCTGTCGGGCTCCATGTGCCGCGAAAGCACTAAGAGCACCTTTTTGTAGGTTTCTTCATCTATTATATACTTGTGTTCATAACGGTTAAAAACTTCTATCGGCATGCTATCGCCTCCTTATGAGTATATATTAACGCCTCTGCCTTAAAAAGTTCTGAAAAATTTTAAGGACTTTTTAAGAAAAATGAATTATACTTTAAAAAAAGAAAGCTTTGTGATAAAATATTTTTAAAGGGGTGCGTTTTATGAGAGTTTTACTGGTTGAGGACGACGTAATGATTTCCGACGCGGCAGTTAAGATATTAAAAGACTCCGGATTTAATGCCGACGCGGTGTATGACGGGGATGACGGGGCTTATTACGCATTAGAGGGCGAGTATGATCTTATTATATTAGACATCATGCTTCCGCGCCTTTCGGGCATGGAGGTTCTTGAAAAGATCCGTGCTGCGGGGAAAAGCACGCCCGTTCTGATGCTGACCGCAAAAAACACCGTTCCCGACAAGGTGGCGGGCTTAAATAAGGGAGCGGACGACTATATGACAAAGCCCTTTGACAGCTCAGAGCTCATAGCACGGGTCAATGCGCTTACAAGGCGGCGCGGCGAGGTCGTATTAAACACCGTGGAATTTTCCGATCTTGAGCTTGACACAGACAATGCCCTCCTTAAAAGGGGAGACGATGAAATAAATCTCACCAAAAAGGAGCTGGGAGTCCTTAAAATGCTCATGGCAAATAAAGGACGGACGGTGACTAAGGAAAGCCTTATCGTGAACATCTGGGGGGACGATTCGGACACTACGGAAAACAACGTCGAGGCGTATATTTCATTTATAAGGAAGAAATTAAAATATTTAGGATCTGCCGTTACGGTGAAGAACATTCAGGGCATGGGCTACAGGATTGAGGAGGGATAAAGGTGAGAGATTACAAAAGACGGTTCATTCTTTCAAACCTCATAATGGTGGGGATCCTCCTTGTCATAATGAATACGGTGATATTCGTATATTCATACAATGCCGGGCGCGAGGAGCTTAAAACCACCATGGAACAGAAGATAGAGCCATACGGAACGATCATGAATATTCTGCGCGACCGTCCGGCTCCTCCCGGGAGCGAAACGGACGCACGGAATGAAGCCGCGCCGCCTCAAAGGGATGACGGGGGAAAAAGACCGCCGGCGCTTTCGGTGCTGGAGGAAAGAAACGAGGGCAAATATGCGAAAAATGTCTATGTCTTTTTCTACAATGCGGAGGAGAAAAAGGTTTCGGTAATTTCCGAGAACGCCATAGAGGATAAAAGCGAGCTTTCGGAGATTGCCGAAAAGATAAATTCCGAGGATGAGTCCTTCGGTGTTTTAAAAACGGACGACCTTTACTATTACAAACAGCCGGGCGGCAGAGAGATTAAGATTGCCGTGGCGGACAGGGATTTTTTAAGGCTTGAGAACATAAAGCTTTTATCGGCGCTCATTCTGATATTCGCGTTTTCCATGCTCGGAGTGTATTTTATAAGCTTAAAGCTTGCCGACCGCGCGGTGGGACCTTTGGAAAAATCAATTGCGCGCGAAAAACAGTTTGTAACCGACGCGTCGCACGATCTTAAAACTCCGCTGACGGTGATACTGTCGGGCGCAGACATTCTCTCGGCAAACAGTGAGAGCACCGTTTCGGATATGGAAAAATGGGTGTCGTCCATTAAGACATCGGCGGAAAATATGAGAGGGCTGATTGATGAGATGCTCGCCCTTTCAAAAAGCGAAGCGGAAAGCGGCGATGAGTGCACGGCGGACTTTTCGGACATTGCCGAAAAGTGTGCGCTTTTCATGGAATCTGCGGCGTATGAAAAAGGGATCGCCTACACATACGACATCGAAAAGGGCATAAACGTCCGTGCGGGCGGGGAGGATGTAAGGCGCATCGCAAGCGAGCTTATAACAAACGCGCTTAAGTATGAAGAAAAGGGCGGAAGCGTCAAAATGCGCTTGTACTCCGACAGGAAAAAGGCGCATTTTACCGTAACAAATAAAAAAACACTTATCGCTCCGGAGGATATGGCGCATATTTTCGAAAGATTTTACCGCTCGGATAAAAGCCGCTCGGACAAATCGGGTCACGGGCTCGGGCTTGCAATAGTCAAAAATCTTGTCACACTCCGCGGCGGAACTATCGGTGCCGAGAGCAGCAAAAATGGAGGCACTGTCTTTTCGGTTTCGCTCCCTCTTAAAAGTTGACACAATATTGCATTGAAAAGGCGTGTGCGGTCAGATATAATAATTAAGCAAATATTTCTAAAGGGGAAATGAAAATGTATAAAATCTCCGTGCCCGTGATAAATAATAGGGTAGACCGCGAGAGCGGCGGGAAAGAGCTTGTATTGTCGGAGCTTTTGCGCATCGGCGCAGAGAGGGTTTTTCTGGCGGTCGGCACACTCATTGCGGAGGAAAATGAGCGAAAAAAAGAATTTGAAATATTAAAAGATAACTGCGCGTTTTTTAAATTGCACGGTCTTGAGGTCGGCGCATGGCTGTGGAGCTTTTGGAGCGACCGCGACATGGGGTTTACACATATTACGGGAGCGGACGGCGGGGTGACGGGAATGAACTGCCCGTCCGACGAAAATTTTATAAGCTTCATGCAGGGCTATGTGAAAGATATCGCAAAATGCGGGGTTGACCTCATTATGTTTGATGATGATTTCAGATTCGGTCATCAGACGGGCGACATCGCGTGCATGTGTGAAAACCATATGAAAAGGGTCCGCGAGCTTCTCTCGGAGAACATAACGCCGGGAGTGCTTCGTGAAAAAGCGCTCACAGGCAGCGGCAGCCGTTACCGTGACGCATGGATGCGGGCGAACGGCGAAAGCCTCATTGCCTTTGCAAGGGCGATGAGGGAAGCGGTCGACTCTGTGAATCCGACTGTCCGCATGGGTCAGTGCTCGTGCATGTCAAGCTGGGGAGTTGACGGCGCACCGCCCGAGGAGGTCGCGCGTGCGTTTGCCGGAAAAACGAGACCGTTTTTCCGGCTTATCGGCGCACCTTACTGGGCGGTGGACAGAAACTTTAATAACAGCCGCCTCCAGAACGTTATCGAATTTGAGAGAATGCAGAGAAGCTTTTGCACGTCGGAGCCCGAGATTTTTGCGGAGGGCGACACGTATCCACGCCCGCGCCACTGGTGTCCGTCGTCATATCTGGAGCTTTTCGATATTGCGATGCGCGCCGACGGCAATACGGACGGCATATTGAAGTACGCGATTGACTATTGGTCGAGGGCGGACTATGAAACGGGCTATATCGACCGTCACGTAAAAAACGCAGAGGCGTACGAATGGACAGAAAAAAACGCGTCGGCAAAGCCGGCGGTCGGTGTGAGGGTCTATGAATCTTTGGATAAGCTACGGACGATGACGCTTCCGGAAAAGGCAAAGAGGGGAGCGGCTGTTTACGAGGTGATGTTTTCGCCGGCGGCGAAAATGCTTGCCGACTGTTCGGTGCCGACAGTGTACTCAGGCACCGGTGTGTGCTCGGCAGCGTTTGACGAGAACATAAAGTCAGTGCCGGAGGAGGCATTAAAAAACGGAGTCATGATTGACATGCGCGCGGCGGATATCTTAGCCGAACGCGGGGTCGATGTCGGGATAACCGAAAAGGGCGAAAAGGTGCATGCTGAGTGCGAGCGCTTTGAGTCGGGGGAGACCGTAAACATCCCCGGAGGGGTTGAGGCTTATAAAATAAGGCTTAATGAGAGGTGCACTGTCTTAAGTCGGTTTGCACTTGGCAATGAAGGAGAGATTCCGGCGGTCTACGTTTACAAAAACGATTCGGGGCAGACCTTTACCGTGTTTAATTTTGACACGTACTTCGGAAATGACGCGGCGTACAGAAGCTACGCGCGCTCCGGTCAGATAGCCCGTGCGGTAAAGCTGATGACCGGGAAGAGCCTTCCGGCGTATTCGTACGGCAATCCGGATTTTTACATAATGGCGAAAGGAGATTCAAAGGAGCTGACCGTCTGCCTCTTTAATATCTTCGCGGACACGGCGGAAAATCCCGTCATAGAGCTTAATGAAGAATATAAGGAAGCCGAATTTTTCGGCTGCACCGGAAAGATTTCGGGCAACCGCATCTTTCTTTCGGACATTGCGCCGTTTGCATTTGCGGGAATAGCGCTAAAAAAATAACGCGGGGTGACCCGCGTTATTTTTATTTGATAAAGAAAGTGAACGCTATGATAACGATTATGCCGAGCACGATTCGGTACCAGCCGAATACCTTGAAGTCGTGCTTTTTAACGTAGTCGGTCAGGAATTTGACCGAGGCGAGCGAAACTAAATATGCTACGACCATTCCGACAATCAGGAGCGCCCACTCGTAACCTGTCATTGTGTAGTCGTTGGTTACGAGCTTTAAAAAGCTCACTCCGAACATGACGGGAATTGCAAGGAAGAATGAAAATTCTGCCGCCGCCTCGCGCGAGAGCCCCAGAATGATGGCGCCTAAAATAGTAGCACCGGAGCGCGACGTTCCGGGAATGATTGAGAGCACCTGGAAAAGTCCTATCAGAAGCGCAGTCTTGTATGAGAGAGCCGAAACGTCGGAGCAGGTCGTTTTTCTCCTGCGGTTTTCGATTATAATAAACGCGGCACCGTATATAATAAGCGTGGCGCTTATGACGAACGGGTTTTCAAAGTGCTGCATCTGTTTGTCAAAAAGCAGTCCTATCACCGCGGCGGGTACGCACGCTATGATGACCTTGAACCACATCTGCCATGTCGCGTTTTTCTCTTCGCGCGTCTTTTTCGGCGAGAAGGGGTTGAGCTTGTGGAAGTACAGCGTCGCAATTGCGAGTATGGCGCCGAGCTGGATAACATAAAGGAAAACGTCAGTCGTTAAAAAGCCGTCCTTTGTGCCGAGAAATTCGTTCACGAGTATCATGTGTCCCGTGCTCGATATCGGCAGCCATTCGGTGATGCCTTCGATAATGCCGAGGAAAATTACTTTGAGCATTTCAATCATTAAAAGAACCTCCTTAAAAATCACTTCTATATTATATTATGTATTGCAAATTAAATCAAGAAAAAAATTATTAAGATTTTTTAAAAAAGTACTTGACAAAGGTAGAGGGATGTGATAATATAAAAAGGTCGGTCAGCGAGGGGGACCTCGGAAAATGAC
>CAKSNL010000005.1 GCA_934476235.1 uncultured Clostridia bacterium
TGTCAAATCATGGTTCTTGGTATTTACAAATCTTCGATTACCGAAAATTGAAAATCCCTGACATGGAGGTCCGCCAATAATAACATCGATTTTCTTTTTTCCAATAAACTTTTTGATTTCAGCAATTGATAACTTTCGAACATCTCCTAAAAGATAAGTTTCGTTTGGGTAGTTTAGCAAATAGGAATCATGAGCTTGTTGCATAATATCACTTGCAAGCAATCCCTCAAATCCAGCCTCTTTAAAACCAATATCTAAACCACCGGCACCTGTAAAGAGGGATATGTAGTAATGCTTTTTTTTAGACATCGTTATTTCCCTCCATAAATTCCTTGCTTATATCAAAATTTATATTGTTTTTACGACAGTACTCATCAATCAATTTCATAGTCTTATATGTAGGCTTGGTTTTACCAGTTTCCCATCTATTCACAGTAGCAAAGGAAACCCCTAATTCTTTTGCAAAAGTTTCTTGGCTAAGGAATAATTTCTGCCGTATAAGTTTTATATTTTCAGAGAAAGTCATTATATATCCTCCACGTTTGCAAAGTTATGACATTATTATAACATAAAATTATATTTTTTTCAAGAAAATTTTAGTGAACACTAAGTTGTTTGTAAAATACAACAAAAAATCACCCCCTACCTTTAGCAAGAAGTGATTTATAAAATATGAAATTTACTTAGTCATTAATAATAGTTTTCTTGCTATTACAAATAGACTATTATCAACAGAAGGTATATCTCGATAGCAAGAATCTTTTGCAAATTCCAAATCTGGGTTAAATGATGGGTTTACCGATTGATAGATTTTGACACGAGCTTCAAAACGAGCCTTATTGTAGTCGATTTCATCATTTTTGTATTGGGTGATAACATCAGCAATTATGGTCTTAACTCTTTCTTCATTTTCTATATAGAAATTCGGTCTTAAATATAAATCTCTGTACTGCCATATTGCGTTGCTTGCTATATTTACAAGTTCGCCGAAGGCATACCCACTTGTCTGATTATTTAGCCACGCATTAAAGATAATAACATTGCTTTTAGCTCGTGCATCAGAATATCCCATACCATTTATTACTTCATCAAAGATGTGTCCTACAAACCTTTCAGTAACGATTATTTGTTTCTCTGTTGCATTGCAAGGCAGGGACTCTCTTGGTACTTCTGCCGCTTGTACTGAAACTATATTCATTATAGAGATTATAGTTAAAACAATTATAAATTTTTTCATTAGAAATTCCTCCGTTTTTTATTTAGGTTTTAGGGTAAGGCACTAACAAGGGCTTTTGTGGGGGCACAAATGCCATGCTTGCTAATACAAAACCTTTAACTATCTTTGAATATCATATCTGCATCATATTTGAAACAATCTGTCATTAACTGAACTCCGAGAATAATACCAATTTTGAAATTTTCAACGCTTGTATAGGCAGTTACTTCATCGTGTGCATTTATCAAGTCGTTAAATAGTTTCATGTTATCACCGGATAACTGTTCGGACAGTTTCTTTTCGTTGTCGCAGAATCTCCTCAAAGCTCTTGCGTATTCTGAATCTTGAGCAAATCTTTTTTCGTTGGGATTTATGTTTCCGTAAAATAATTCTTCAATGAAGCTCATTTCATCACCTCCTCGAATAGAGAATATCACTTAAAACAATTTCTTCAACAGAGTGCTTGATGTTGTTCATTAAGCCAACCCATTTCATTTGATTAGTAGCTTTTAGTTCTTCAGTAATACCTTGTTTGACAGCCATATCCTTTATAAGCTTATCAACCATTTCCTTTGCGGATGTATCTATTTCTTCAAGATATGCAAGCCAAGTTCCGTTAAGCATTTTCATTGAGTAAAAAGCAGGACGATTCTCTTTAATAAATATCGAGTGCAACTTTCCATATCTACCGATGTTGTAAGTCCCTTCCGGTGCTTTTAGATTTGGAATGTAGTAATCACCGCTTTTGACATACTCAATTCCGTTTTCAATGATTTTTTCTTTCATAGTGTATACCTCCTTTGTTTTGATGTCTACATTTTATCAGAAGGAGATTGTTTTGACGAATGTACGGAATAAAAAAGAGAAAAATTCTTTTGCAGAATCTTTCTCATTGTCTGAATTATGCGATTTGAAGCCGTTTGTTAGTTATTTTAATTTTGACACGTTATGAACACTCACACCACGTCGGAGCAAGTTACGCTTGCTCCGATTTTTTTATGCAAAAAATCTTCCGCAAGCTCCGCTGCTCCTCCTTTTCGCAAAAAGGCACGCTCGCGCCGGATATTCGGCTGCAAGCGCCATCATAACGCCTTTGATTTGCCGGAGGCTATAATTAAACAAAGCGAAAATATAACAAAACAAATATTTTGCTTGATTATAATATGTTTAAGTGATATAGTTTACCGAGAACGGAGGAAGCAAAATGGAGCTTTATGATCTTAATCCTTTTATACGCTATGCGAGTGTTCACCTGCGCCATATCGTGTGGCAGCGCAACAGCGCATGCTACGATTGCCGGCTTTTCTATATCAAAGAAGGAGAAGGGGAGCTGACGGTAAATAACGAAACAACCGAATTCGGTGCGGACACGGTGGTGTTTTTGCCGCCCGGCAGTGTTTACCGCATTGATTTTACGAGCAATATGAAAATGGAAATGGTCGTCATCAACTTCGATCTGACCGGCGAATATTCAGAATACCGAGAGCCAATGAAAACCGCAAACGAGGGAAATTTTGATGAAGAGAAAGTGAAGCTGTGCCGGTGCGATGAGGTGTTTAAATCGCCGATAATCGTTCCGGACTGCGGTGGCGTTTCGGAAAGTCTTGCTACATGCGCCGAAAAGTTCCTGATTAAGGACATGTTTTACAGAGAAAAGTCATCTGCGATTTTAAAGCTTTGTCTTATTAAGATGATACAGAAAAACGGACAGTCGTCCGCGTCAAATAACACTGTGGACTCTGTCCGTTCTTATATTCATAAAAATTACGGCGATCCGGAGCTTACCAATATAACGGTTGCAAAGAGGTTTAATTACCATCCCTACTATATAAGCTCAATGTTTAAGTCCGCCACCGGAATGACGCTGCATAAATACATCGTAAACTACCGCATCAAAATGGCGCAGAATATGCTTGTGACGACGGACCTTGATGTAGGGCAGATAGCACTTGAAACGGGCTTTTCATCGTCAAGCCACTTTACAAAAACATTTAGTGCGGTCTGTCATGTGACCCCGACAAAATATAAGGCGACGCATATACTCTCCGATATCTGACATTATTCGCGGAAGCGTATATTTCCGTTCGATATCTCGTCAATAATGGCGAGAGACTCTAAATGGATTCCCATATCGCGGATCATTTTTCCGCCCTCCTGGAAGCCCTTTTCGATGACAACGCCGACACCTTCAAGCACTGCGCCGCTCTGCGAAACTATGGACAAAAGTCCCTTTAATGCCTGACCGTTTGCCAAGAAATCATCTAAAATCAGCACATGGTCGGAGGGCGAGAGGTATTCCTTTGAGACCCTTATCTGAGTTGTAACGGCTTTGGTGTAGGAAAACACCTCAGCAGTATATGTATCTTTGAAAATATTTTTGGGATTGCCTTTTTTTGCGTATACCACAGGAACGTTAAAGTGCAGCCCGGCAATCGCGGCGATTGCAATTCCGGAAGCCTCCGCGGTCAGTATTTTCGTTATTTTATCGGAAGGGAACCTTCTGCGGAATTCCGCGCCGATCTCATATAAAAGCTTTGTGTCTATCTGATGGTTTAAGAACATGTCGACTTTGACGATGCCGCCGTCCAATAAAATGGCGGAATCTTTTATTTTTTGTTTAAGTAATTCCATATCTGCCTCCAAAAGTATTAATAAGATAATTATAGCAAAAATATTTATAATTTACAAGAGCAAAATAGATATATGTCAAAAAATGTAGTCTCCCGGTTTTTTGCCGGTTATTTTGGAAAATGCCTTGTAGAAATTTGCAGAGCTGTTAAATCCGCACAGTGAGGCAATCTCAAGCTTGGAAAGCTCGGTGGTCTTTAAATATTCTATAGCTTTTTCGACGCGCTTTATGGTTATGTATTCAAACGGGGTCAGTCCGTTGTATTTTTTAAAAACGGTCGAAAAGTACGCTCGGCTCAAATGCGCCTCGTTTGCGATATCGGAAAGGCTTATGTCCTCAGTAAAGTGGGAATCTATGTATTCGACAGAGGATGCCAAAAGCGCTAAAAGCTCGGCGGAGTGCACGGTATTGTCATCTTCGCGGACGAGAGAATAATATCTGTACAAATGAAGAAGCACCGAGTAGAGTAAAAGACGGATCCTTATCTCGTAGCCGGCTTCCTCATTTATAAACTCATTTTCGGCTTCTTTTATAAAATGTCTTATCTCGGCTGTTCTTTTCGCGCTGCCGGGAATTTTGTTTTTAAAAGTGTCGCTCCTTGCATTAAAAAGCTTTAATAACGGAAGGTACGCCACATCGCCGCCCGCCCATAAAAGCTTTGATTCAAAATGGATGTTTAAAAGCTCGAAAGGCTCGTCATAAACCTCGGTAATGCAGTGAACCTCGTCCGCACCGAATAAGAAAAGGTCGCCGGGCGAAAAGGGAATGCTTTCGCCGCGAACGGAGTAAAGCCCGTTTCCCGAAAGTGAAAGCGAAAGCTCGCACATTGTGTGGTGGTGCTCTCTGTATTCACGCCTGCCCTTGGGGACGCTTGAATGGAAAAACCTGATCTCTTCGCTTTTTAACGCATGCTCCGAAAATCGCATTTTATCAGCTCCTTAGAAAAATAGTGGAGAATATTAAAAATATAATTGTTGAAAAAAGGGGGCTTTTCTTATATACTAATAAAAAAATAATAGAATGTCAAGGAGGAATTTTAAGATGAATAAAACGGTTAAGGAAATGATCGAAGAAAATGTTAACACATGCTCCGACCCTTCGCAGCTTAAAATTACGGACATCAGGGTCGCAAACATAAACGGAGCGCCGAAGCACTGCCCGCTCATAAAAGTTTATACAAATCAGGGTCTTATAGGCTACGGCGAGGTGAGGGATGCGTCGAGCGCGACATATGCGCTGATGCTTAAGTCAAGACTTATCGGAGAAAATCCCTGTAACGTGGATAAAGTATTCAGAAGAATAAAGCAGTTCGGCGGTCACTCCCGTCAGGGCGGCGGAGTGTCCGGTCTTGAGATAGCAATGTGGGATCTTGCCGGCAAGGCGTGGGGCGTTCCGCTCTGGCAGATGCTCGGCGGAAAATTCCGCGATAAGGTGAGAATGTACTGCGATACGGATGTTGACGGAAAGCACACCGGGACCGACATGGGTCACGCGCTGAAGGCAAGAATGGAGCAGGGCTTTACATTCCTTAAAATGGATCTGGGAATTGAGCTTATGTTGGACGAGCCCGGATGCTTAAATGCTCCCTTAGGCTTTCTTGAGGATATCAAAAAATATTCGATGAAGGCGATAAACCACCAGAAGGGCTCTATCGACATGGATATGATGCTCGGCAAAAACTACGAGGTGTTCACGATTCCGCATCATGCAACGGGAATTCACTTGACACAGAAGGGCATGGACTACCTTGAGGATTACGTTCGCCAGGTAAGAGACGTTATAGGCTACGAAGTGCCCCTTGCTATCGACCATTTCGGTCACATCTGCATTGAGGACTGCATAATGTTTGCAAAGCGCCTTGAAAAGTATAATATCGCATGGATAGAGGACATTGCTCCCTGGCATTACACAAAGCATTTTGAAAAGATTGCTCATGCGGTAAACGTTCCGATATGCACGGGAGAGGACATTTATCTGGCTGAAAATTTCGAGCCTTTGATGGCTTGCGGCGGAGTCAGCGTTGTTCACCCCGATATACTTACCGTCGGCGGAGCTATGGAAATGAAAAAGCTCGGCAATATGTGCGATAAGTACGGCGTTGCGATGGCAATTCATATGGCGGAGAGCCCGATTGCATGCATGGCGGCAATTCATGCGGCTGCGGCAGTTCAGAATATTCTGGCGGTCGAGTTCCACTCCGTTGACGTTCCGTGGTGGAACGACCTTGCCTTAGGCATTGACAATCCGCTCTTTAAGGACGGCTTTGTAAATGTTCCCAATAAGCCCGGACTCGGAATTGACGCACTTAACGAGGAGCTTATAGCAGAGCACATTCACGATAAGTATCCCGGACAGTGGGAGCCGACCGATGAGTGGAACAATGAGTGGGCGAACGACAGGGAATGGAGCTGATAATATGCTTGATCTTAAAGGAAAAAAGGCACTTGTGACAGGCTCGTCCCAGGGAATGGGAAAAGAGATTGCCAGGATGCTTTCAGACGCCGGAGCGACGGTTTTTGCTCACGGCTCGCATATGTCGGATAAGCTTTCCGAGGCGGCAAAATATATCGGCACCGAAAAAATAGCTGTCGCGGATTTGTATGACAATGATGCGGCAAAAAAGCTTTATGAGGCGACCGGCGGAGTCGACATACTTATACTGAACGCGTCGGTTCAGTATAAAAGAGACTGGGACGGTTTTTCCGACGAGGAGCTTGACAGGCAGATCGTAATAAACATAAAAAGCACATACAAGATGATGAAGACCTTTGCACCTTATATGAAGGAGAAAAAATGGGGCAGGATCATCAACATCGGAAGCGTCAACCAGTACAATAACCATCCTGAGCTTTTGATATACGGCGTTACAAAGGCGGCGGACATGAAATTGGTGGAGGGCGTCGCAAAGAGCCTTGCACCATTCGGAATAACCGTCAACAATATTGCGCCCGGCGCTATCAACACACCGAGAAATTCCGAGGCGCTTTCGGATGCGGAATTTTTGAAAAAGGTCGAGGACTCCATACCGTCAGGCTATGTCGGCGATGCGAAGGCTATAAACGGAGCGGTTGCGCTTTTGTGCGAAAAGGAAAGCTACATTACCGGAAGCGAAATTATAGCTGACGGCGGAATGCATTTATAATTAAGGGGGTGAAATAAATGGGAAGAAGAGAAGAAGTTTTTAAATTCTTTAACGATATGAAGGAGGAGACTTCAGACAGAGTAAATTCCGGAATAGAGGAGAACAGAAAAGGCTATTTAAAGATTACAGTTAAGGATAAGGACGGGAACGCAATTCCCGGTGTTAAGGTGAGGGCAAAGTTAAAAAAGCACGAGTTTAAGTACGGCGCCAATATCTTTATGCTTGACGAGCTTGAAACGGACGAAAAGAACGAGGCTTATAAGAAGGCATTTGCCGAAGCATTTAACCAGGCGACGCTCCCGTTTTACTGGAGCGACTTAGAGCCTGTCGAGGGCAAGCCGCGCTTTTCTGCCGACAGTCTGAAGGTCTACCGCCGCCCGGCGCCGGACCTTGCGCTCGATTTTTGCGAGAAGAACGGAATCTATCCCAAGGCACACTGCCTGACGTATTTTAATTTCACGCCCGACTGGGTGGATCAGAGCAGTATTGACGATCAGAAGGTCCGCCTTACCAAGCGCTATAAGGAGCTTGCCGAGCGCTACTCGGGAAGGATTAAAGCGTGGGAGGTTATCAACGAGCTTTTGTGCACGCAGTATCCGCATAACAAAAACGCGTTTTTCCGCTCGGATGATGTGCTTGAATGGAACTTTAAGCTTGCGGAGAAGTATTTCCCGAACAACGAGCTTATATTAAATGAGGCTCATTGCGCTGTCTGGGAGGGCATACACTATGCGTTTAACAGAAGTGCGTATTACCAGATGATAGAAAGAGCATTAAAAAGCGGAACGAGGATCGACACCGTCGGCATGCAGTATCACATGTTCGTGGATAAGAAAAACGAAATGAACTTAGGAACATTTATGTATAACCCCAAGAGGATATTTGAGGTGTTAGACACTTACGAAAAGCTCCGCTGTCCCATCCAGATAACCGAGATCACTATCCCGGCATACAGTAACGACCCCGAGGACGAGGCGATACAGGCGGATATTATCGAGGCGCTTTATTCCATCTGGTTCTCGCACAAGGCGGTCGAGATGATAACATACTGGAATGTTGTTGACGGATATGCCGCATGGGCGCCGCAGGGCGACATGACGAAGGGTGAAAACGTTTTCTTCGGCGGACTTATGAGGTTTGATATGAGCAAAAAGCCCTCGTACGACAGAATAAAGAGTCTGTTTTCCGAAAAGTGGATTACGGATACCACGGGTGAAACCAATGCGGGCGGTACGGCGAAGATCAAGGGCTTCTACGGCGATTATGACATAATAATAGACGGAAAGACCTATAAGGCGGAAAACCGTTCCGGCAGAAGAAACGAGATAGAAATCATATTAAAGTGAGGAATAAATTATGCATTTTAATGACAGAGAGGAAATTATCCGTTTGACACCACAATGGAAGGGGGAGAGACTTCCTGACGGAAGACCCTATGTGCCGGATAAATATCTTAATGCGCTTAAAAATCTTACTCTTGAAGAGGTGTGGAAGCCGATATTCGTTAAAGGCTATGAAAGCCAGTTTGAAGGCAGACTTCACACCCTTCATGATGACGGAAGAAAGCTCATAGGGCGCGCGGTGACCGCAAGCTATTGCCCCTACAGACCCGACTATGACGAGGTCGCAAAAAATATCGGCAGAGAAGAGGGCAGAACCGGTACATACAACCAGTGGGTGATAGATAACCTTTTGGAGGGCGATGTTCCCGTCATAGATATGTATGACAAGATATATAAGGGAACGTTTTTGGGCGGCAACCTTACGACTGCGCTTAAAAATAAAACAAAGAATCCCAACGGCGGAGCGGTAATCTGGGGCGGAATAAGAGATACCGAGCAGATGAAAAAGGTTGAGGACACACAGGTTTATTACCGGGGGATAGACCCGACACCGATCCGCGATTTCTGCATGATGACATATAACACCGCGACAAGGATAGGAAACGCCATCTGCCTTCCCGGAGACATTGTTTTCGGAGCGGGAGGCGGAGTTTTGTTCATTCCCTCGCACCTTGTTGCGGAGGTCGTTGACGGTGCGGCAAAGACGCAGGTCAAGGATCTTTTTGGATTCGAGATGATCGCACAGAACAAGTTCACCACAGCCGAGATCGACAAAAACACATGGACGAAGGACATGCTGGACCTTTTGATGGATTTCATCGAAAAGGATGACAGGGCGGCAGAATACCGCGGCATGGACTGGTCACATGAGTATGACCTCGCGATAAACGGCGACCCGACGGATACACAGTCGGCGCTTTAAAAAAATCCCCGAAAGGGGATTTTTTTATCGACATTTATTTGATTTTGTGGTACAATATTTCCGAAAGGGTGATTTTTTATGAAATACATGATAGCATCGGACATTCACGGCTCAAAATATTATGCCGATCTTATGAGCAGGGCTTTTTATTCGGAGAAAGCGGACAGGCTTATACTCCTGGGCGATTTATTATACCACGGACCGAGGAACGACCTTCCCGAAGGTTATGATCCCAAGGGCGTTATTGATATTCTTAACGCGCTTAAGGAAAAAATCATCGCCGTGCGCGGAAACTGCGATGCGGAGGTTGACCAGATGGTGCTTTCGTTCCCCATAATGGCGGACTATGCCGTTTTGCCGTACGGAGAGAAAAACATATATCTTTCTCACGGGCACATTTACGGCGAGGAAAATCCGTTAAAGCTTCAGAAGGGCGATATTCTGCTTTGCGGGCACACACATGTCCCGAAATGCTCGGATAAGGGAAATTTCATCTATATGAATCCCGGCTCGGTATCCATTCCCAAGGAAATGAGCCCGCACGGATATATGACGCTTGAAGACGGGCGCTTTTTGTGGAAAAGCTTTTCGGACGGCGAGTGGTTAAGCTATGAAATATAAGTATTGTTACAAGACGCCCGAAGGGTTTTCCGATATGCTCATACAAAGCGACGGAGAAGTTCTTACCGCGCTCGTATTTGAAGGCTCGCGCGATACAAAAAAGTTTAACGTTGGCGCGGAATACAAGCTTCTTCCGATATTTGAAAAAACCGCAAAATGGCTTGACGAATATTTTTCGGGAAACGAGCCTGATTTTACGCCGGAATATAAAATAGAAGCGCTCACTCCGTTTCGGAAAAGCGTCTCCGACGAGATGGTAAAGATTCCGTACGGCGAAACGGTGACGTACGCGCAGATTTCAGAGAACATCGCAAAAAAGAGAGGACTTAAAAAAATGTCCGCCCGGGCGGTCGGCGGCGCGGTCGGCTTTAACCCCATATGCATCATCGTTCCGTGCCACAGAGTCGTGGGAACGGGCGGCAGCCTGACCGGCTACGGAGGCGGAATTAAAAACAAGGTGGGGCTTTTGAAGCTTGAGGGCGCAATGAAAAAAGAGTTTTTCGTGCCAGAGAAGGGGAGCGCACTATGAGGTGCCCGTGGTGCAACAATAAAAATCCTCTCTACATAAAATATCACGATGAAGAATGGGGCGTTTTGAACACGGATGACAGATATCTTTTTGAAATGCTGATACTGGAGGGGTTTCAGGCGGGGCTTTCGTGGGAGTGCGTGCTGAATAAAAGAGAGGCATTTAAAAAAGCATATGATGATTTTGATATCGACAAGGTCATTGCCTATGACGAAGAAAAGCTGAACAGTCTCTGCGAAAATAAAGACATTATAAGAAACAGAAGGAAAATCAGTGCGAGTGTTAAAAACGCGGAGATTTTCAAGGCACTTTCGGAGGAATACGGCGGCTTTTACGATTATCTTAAAAGCTTCACGAAAGGTAAGATAATTAAGGAAACGGGGAAGACCCATTCCGGGCTTTCGGATGCGATTTCCGCTGATTTAATAAAACGCGGAATGAAATTTACCGGAACGACGATAATCTATTCTTATCTTCAGGCAATCGGAGTGATAGATTCGCACGAGGACGGATGCTTCTTATCAAAAAACACATGAAAAAAGCACTTGCTAAAAGCAAGTGCTTTTTTGGCGGAAAGAAAGGGATTCGAACCCTTGAACGGCTATTAACCGTTACACGATTTCCAGTCGTGCGCCTTAGACCAGCTCAGCCATCTTTCCATATGACAAACCAGCGAGTCAACATACAATATTATATATGATTTTTGAAGGTTTGTCAAGAACTTTTTTTATTATTTAAAGGTGCAGTTTTTTATTATTTCATCAGCTCCGCCGAGATTGTTGTTTTTTAATGTAAGGCTGTCAACATTTTCGGCACAGATTGCAAAGCCCTTTTGCATTTTAAATTCATTGTTTCTTATAATAATGTTTTCATGATTGTATCCGCCGGGGCGGTTGGAGGTAATCTCGATTCCGTCCGCGGTGCCGTGGCTTGTTAAGTCCTCGAAGCGGTTTTTCTCAATTAAAACGCTGTGAACCCTTCCGGACTCGAACCAATAGCTGAAAAGGTCGGCAATATAGACTCCGGTTCCTCCGAGCCTTAAGTCGTTGCTTGACACCTCCATGTACTTTGATGAGGAAATTCTTATGTGCGGGCAGCGTGAAACCGAGTTGTTTCTGAAAATGATAACGGGCATGCGCGTGGGGTTTTCAATGTAGTCTCCGGGAGAGAGCAAGCCCCTGATGTTTTCCGAAAATGTAACGAGAAGGTTACCGCCGTCACATATCTGCGACTCGGAAATAACGGTGACGTTTCCTTTTTCAAGCATCGTTTTGCCGTCCGACACGGTAAGAAGGTCGCCCTTTTTATAAAGTGTTCTGCATGCGTGGCTCTGATGACAGAATTCAATTTCAGCCGAATTGTCCGAAAGAATATTTTTGACGCGCATGTACTGACCGTGAATGTTCACCGCGTCATCCAGACAGTCCTCAAATACGCTGTTTTCAATCAGAACAGTTCCCGAGCAGTGCATGAAATGAATAAGGTCCGCCGTTACGGAGATGACCTCGGTTTTCTTTCGCTCCTCGGGAATCTGGAAGCTGCACCCGTCAATGTGAATGTTCTCGGTCACCGTTGCTAAAATTCCGAACCCTGCGCCGCGCGAGACGGTGACGTTTTCAAAGGTGATATTCTTTGAATCCTCAAGATAAAATACAGAGTTTTCCCTGTTCTGGTCAAAGCTAAGAACCGCAGTGTCGCCCTCAGAGCAGTCAAAATGATTACTGCCGGGAAGATATTTGAAGGACAATGTGTTATCTCCTTCATCGTATGCGTCGGTAAATACCAAGATTGTTGCCGGGTTAATTAAAGGGTCTTTAGTTTCTCCGGCTAAAAGATAGCAGTTTGACTGCCTTGTGAGGTTTTGAAGAAAGAATCTTTTTTCTCCGGTACATATACGGTCAGAGCCAGAAATAAACGTAAGATTGTGATTTTTCTCTACATTATAAGTAAGGTCGTTCTGCATAATTTTTAATTTAAATCCCGAATCGTCAGATTTTATAACGGATACATAAGCGTATCTTGCAAATGAAAAGTCGACCGTGAAATTTTTATAGGTGATATTTTCAGAGCATTGCGTGATAAAGGGGTACACTCTGTCGTGAAACATAAACACGGCGCCGTCACCGTCTATAGTGACGTTTGCTTTGCCGAGGAGCGGGAAGTGCACGTATTTATAGCCGTTTGGGTTATATACCGGGCAAAAATAGTCGCGAAATGCGTTTTCGCGGCGGAAATGATAGACCCCTTTTTCAAATTTTATTATGTTGTTTTTGTCTTTCTCGGTTTTGTCAAGTGCCGAAAGCACCTCTGCAGTTACGTCGGAGTCTGTTTTTTTAATTAAAATTTCGTTTGTTTCCATTTTTATTCCTCACAAAAGTTCCCGAATGTTATTAAAACGGGATAGTCATATATCGGCATATTTTTAAGTAAAATTTTGCCGTCGCTTCTTACGGATATGTTTTGCTTTGAAATTTCGTAAATTTTTCCTTTAAGACAGTCGATAAAATGAACGTCTTTAGGTACGCGGTACGCCTCTATTGTAACTTCCGAGGAATAGGACGTCGTCATAACATCAGTCGTTTTCCAGTAGCAGAAGCCGAAGCTTTTGTTACTTTTCTTAAAGCTTTGATAGACGGTTTTTGCGTCATGCTTTATGTAGTAAGCGCTATCGACATCATAGGAGAAATCGTCGCTGCAGCCCGGATAAGAAAAGCGTATCGGTGCATTTACCATTTCGGCGTCGTCCGAAAAAAGAGCGCACATGCACTGAAACATTCTGTATGACGGCTTGGGTTCATATATTCCGGTCGGATTCCCGTTTTTAAAATGCTCTTTTAAGAGTCCGAAAAAGCCATAGTTCTTCTCGTTTATTTCCAGAAATTCGCCCTCAAGGTTTTCAAAAATATCTACCAGTGTGAAATATGACGCAAATTCGACTCCGCTTATCAAATCGATCATGATTTTTCGGGCAAGAAATTTAGCCTGCTTTTCCTCCGTCCACGGGAAGGAGGCAAGGGCGCCTTTTCCGTCGCGCCGCGAGGGGGCGCCGTGTTCACCCATAATAATTGTGATTTTCGGGTCATATGTTGCAACGAATGCTTTCATATCGGCAACGACCTCTTTTACGTCTTCTTCGATATGGCGCGCTTTGTAGTGGTGGTAGGTGATTGCATCGATGTATTTATAGCACCCTGTGGCAAACATTTGAGACAGATAGTCAAGTCCTGCGCGAACGAGAGAACCCGCTAAAATCCTGCTTTCGGGGGCGGCGGATTTTACCGCCTTCGCGGTTGCGGTCACGAATTCGCCGTACTCGGTCGCATTGGATTCGGGGCGCCAGCAGGCAAGGTCCGGCTCGTTCCAGACTTCGTACATGCTTACTCTGCCTTTAAAGTGCTCTGCAACCGCGTGACAATAGCTGCTCCAGCCGTCACGTTCCTCTTTCGTGCGTATCGGCGGTATTCCGATAGCGCCGTTGACGCTTTTCGCCGCCTCTGTGTATATTGGGTTGCCGTAGCAAAGACACATCCAGGGCTCGGCACCCTGTAATATTATGTTGTCAACTATCGGGTCAAGCCACGAAAAATCGTAAACACCTTTTTCTTTTTCGGTTTTCATCCATCCGGACTGGATGCGGACGTAGCCGACACCGAGATTTCCTATCGCATCGTAGCATTTTTCCGGATCATAAAGGCTTCTGTCAAGTTTTTCAAGTCCGATTCCGATACGGGAGTGTTTAATATATTTTGAGTGTTTGGGGGAGACCTCTCCGATTAATTTGAAATTCATATTATCAACCCTTTTGTTTTTGCTTTTATTATAGCATTTTGTTTCACAGATGTAAGACGAAAAAAACCGAAAACTTTGCAAGATTATTTATACTCCGAATAAAGATGAAGCATTTCTTTGACATTTTTACATTCAGACGCCGTCAGAAGTTTTTTTATTCGGTATTTCAGCGTGCCGTCCGAAATAAAAAGACTGTCCGCAATATCGGAATAACACGTATTATTTTGGAGCATGGAGAGGATTTTAAAATCGGTTCCGTCGCATTTTCTCAGCATTTTCTCAAGCCGCTGAATATCCGAAAGCTCCTTTACGGCGGAAAAAATGTCTATTTCGTATTTATTTTTGCTTTTTGCTTTTGCCGGGACATAGATTTTGTTTTCCGTTGTTTTTCCGGGCACAACGCAGGATGAAGCAAAGGCACAGATACTCACGCGGTCCGATAACGACGAAAGATATTTGCAAAGCATTACTGCCTGCCGTCCGAGCAAATTATGGTCAAGTGTTATGACTGTTACACCCAAGAGACTGCCGATTACAGAATCGCCGAAGCAGGCAATGTGAATATCCTCCGGTGTGCGTATTCCTTTTTCGGATAGCTTTTTTATAAGGGATACAGCGCTGACATAGTTGACGCAGAGAACGGATCCGTAGTCTGATAGATTTTTATAAAACGCGTTAAAACAGTTTTCTGCGGCATTTTCACCGGAAAAATAATAAATATCCTCCGAGCGAAAATGCTTTGATTTTGCAATGTCGGAAAACGCGTTTTCCTTGACACCGTAGAGCGCGGTCTTTCCGGGTCTTATACTTTGGAGGTAGTTTAATGCACATGTGGTTGCTTCGTCATAATTGATTATGACATAGCTTGCGCGGCAATCCGTTTCATCGGGTCGGCATCCGACGATGACGGGCAAAATGTTCTTTTCGGCTGCCTCGTCTATTCTTTTTAATACAAAGTCCGGCGATGTTCCTATGATGATTATTATTCCGTCATCCGCTTCGGAAATATCGGAGCAAATTTTCACCGAATATCTTAAAGATGAAACTTTTTCGTATATGCCGTCCATCGTCTCTTTGCACCATAGAGTGCAAGAGTATTCATCCTCAATCATAATGTTGATTTTCAAAAAGACCACATCCTTCTTAATGACAGATTATAGCACACGGGACCGCACGGTGCAACAAAAAATGCGTAAATTGTACAAATTGATATTCTTTAGAATAAAGTTGGTACGATATTATAGTAAAGCCGTAAAAAAGAGTGTTTTATATTATATCTTAATATTTTTATTAAGGTATAAAATGAGTTTGTAAGAAAACAATAATATGGAGAAAGGAGGCATTTTTAAAATCCAGAATATTGTCGGGCTGCATTTTTTTACATTTATTTCCGACATATATCATAAAAAATTATACAAACTTAATAAAAAAATGTATTCCAATCATCGACAAAACACAATATAATATAATTACAAAATAAAACACGGCGCATGCGCCGAACAGGAGGTAAAAAAACATATGAAAAAATTACTTGCGGTTTTAATGTCGGTACTTCTCATTTTAAGCCTTGCGGCTTGCAGCGGAGGCGATTCGTCAGGCGGCGAGGTATCTGTATTTTATTACACCTACTCTGATACCTATATTTCGAGCGTACGTTCCGCGATGGACAAGCTTTTGAAGGAAAACGGCATAAGCTATAACAATTACGATGCAAACGGAAACCAGACGACGCAGACAGAGCAGGTTACAACGGCTATCGCAAAGGGCTCCAAGCTTTTGATAGTAAACGTTGTTGACACGGGCTCGAACGACGCTGCACAGAACATTATAGATATGGCAAAGGCTAAGGATATTCCGGTAATCTTCTTCAACCGCTCGGTTGAACAGTCCGTTGTTGAAAGCTATGACAAGTGCGTATTCGTAGGAACAGACTACGAAATGGCAGGTCACATGCAGGGCGAAATGATCGGAAAATATCTGCTTGAAAATTACGATCAGTATGACTTAAACGGCGACGGCAAGATAAGCTATGTAATGTTTAAAGGTCAGGAAGGCAACATGGAAGCAATCGCACGTACACAGTACGGCGTTGAGGACTGCGACAAGATATTAAAGGAAGCGGGCAAGAGCGAGCTTTCGTTCTACGATCCGTCCAACTCCAATAAGTACCTTGTTGACCAGAACGGTCAGTGGTCTTCCGCAGCGGCGACGGACTATATGAGCACGATCCTGGCTCAGTACAGCGAAGCCAACAAAAATATGGTAGAGCTTGTTATAGCAAATAACGACGAGATGGCGCTTGGCGCAATTTCGGGACTCCAGAACGCAGGCTACAACACCGGCGAGGGCAAAACGATTCCTGTATTCGGAGTTGACGCGACAGACGCTGCCAAGGAAGCTATCGGCAAGGGCACAATGGCAGGAACCATTAAGCAGGACGCCGACGGTATGGCAAATGCAATCATCACCATCACAAAGAATTTTGAAGCGGGAACGGATAAGCTTTCGGGTGTTGACGGAACGGTCGGCACATGGAGAGTAAACATTCCTTACGCTGAATACACCGGCGAAGCGAAATAATAAAATAAAGGGGCTGCTTTAATGCACGCTTATAAGGCAGCCCCTTTTAACGCGAAAAAAAGACGGAGGGATAGGTTTATGGGCGGAAACAGCAATGTACTTCTCAGAATGGAAAATATAGAAAAAGCCTTTCCGGGAGTCAAGGCACTTGACAAAGTAAGCCTTGAGGTAAAAGCCGGCAGCGTCCACGCACTTATGGGCGAAAACGGAGCCGGAAAATCCACGCTGATGAAATGCCTGTTCGGCGTCTATAAAAAGGATAGCGGAAGCATATACTTAGATGGCGAAGAGGTTGAATTTAAAAATTCCAAGGAGGCGCTGGAGCACGGAGTTGCGATGGTGCATCAGGAATTAAATCAGGCGTTGAAGCGCAACGTAATGGATAATATGTGGCTCGGTCGCTTCCCGACCGTGGCAAAAGGTATTCCCATTACGAGCGAGCGAAAGATGTATAAGGCAACCAAGGATATTTTTGACGAGCTCGGAATTGATGTCAACCCGACAACGGTGATGAGCAAAATGCCTGTTTCGCAGCGTCAGATGGTGGAAATCGCCAAGGCGGTTTCCTATAATTCGAAGGTCATTGTTTTTGATGAGCCGACCTCATCTCTGACGGAGGAAGAGGTCGAGCATCTTTTTAGGATAATCAACATGTTAAAAAGCCGCGGCTGCGCTATAATTTATATATCTCACAAGATGGCTGAAATATTAAGGATTTCGGACGAAGTGACGATAATGCGCGACGGCAAAAAGATCGAGACCAAGGATGCAAAAGACCTTACGATGGACGAGATCATAAGGCTCATGGTAGGACGTGAGCTTACCAACAGATATCCCGAAAAAACCAACGAGATAGGCGATGTTCTTTTGGAGGTTAATAGTCTCTCGGCAAGATATTCGCGTCTTCGCAACGTATCGTTCAAAGCGCGTAAGGGCGAGATAATAGGCGTTGCGG
Source organism: uncultured Clostridia bacterium (assembly GCA_934476235.1). Taxonomy (GTDB): domain Bacteria; phylum Bacillota; class Clostridia; order CAKSNL01; family HGM11501; genus HGM11501. The sequence continues at coordinate 17,727 of CAKSNL010000005.1, forward strand.
GGCTTGACGGTTCGGGAAGGACGGAGCTTCTTGAAAACCTTTTCGGAGTGGCGACAAAGGATTCCGGGACGATTATGATGAACGGAAAAGAAATAAAGAACCGCTCGGCGAGAGAATCCATTAAAAACGGATTTGCACTGCTCACGGAGGAGCGCCGCGCGACAGGAATTTTCGGAATATTGAATATCCGCGAAAACGCAACGATTTCAAGCCTTGATAAATGTAAGGCAGGACCTTTCTTATCAAAGACAAAAATGAAGAAAAACACCCAGTGGTGTATCGACTCCATGAGGGTCAAGACTCCGGATCAGGAAACGAAGATACGCTCGCTTTCGGGCGGTAACCAGCAGAAGGTCATCTTAGGGCGCTGGCTTTTAACGGATCCCACGGTGCTGCTTTTGGACGAGCCGACCAGAGGAATTGACGTTGGTGCGAAATACGAGATTTATCAGCTTATTATTGACCTTGCTTCAAAGGGCAAGACCGTTATCATGGTGTCATCCGAGATGCCGGAGCTTTTGGGCGTCTGCGACAGAATACTTGTAATGTCCGGAGGTCGTCTCGCGGGCGAGGTTGATGCCGATAAGACTACACAGGAAGAAATAATGGCGCTGGCAGCGAAATTTGCTTAAAGCATTATAAGGATCGGAGGAATAAAATATGTCTGAAATTACCGTAAAAAAGACTAAGGGCATTTCCGGACGCATTGAGAACTTTAAGGCGATGAGCCCTCAGGATAAAAGAAGAACAATTACGGACTTGATTTTTAATAACGCAATGTATATAATAATAGCAGTGGCAATTATATTTATTGCGGCAAAGGTTCCGGCGTTTTTGTCGGTATCGTCAATAATCAATATCATATCGCTTACGGCAGCAAAGCTTCCCATAGCGCTCGGTATTGCCGGTGCGATAGTTCTTACGGGAACCGATATATCTGCGGGACGTGCGGTGGGCTTAACCGCCTGTATCGCCGCGTCGCTCTTGCAGATTGTGAACTATTCCAATAAAATGTTTCCCAGCCTCGGAGTTATGCCCTTATGGCTTGTGCTTCTTGCGGTTATCGCGGTCGGTGCTCTTATCGGACTTGTAAACGGATTTTTCGTTGCAAAGTTTAAGCTTCATCCCTTTATCGTAACGCTTTCGACACAGCTTATCGTTTTCGGTATCGTGCTTATGTATCTTATGATCGGCACGAATAACGGTCAGACACTGTCGGGACTTGACCCGTCTTACACGAACTTTGTAAAGGGCACGCTCTTTACAATAGGAGGCGTTGCCGTTCCCAAGTACGTGCTCTATTCTGCAATACTTACGGCTATCATGTGGGTCATCTGGAACAAGACAAAGTTCGGCAAAAATATGTTTGCGGTCGGCTCTAACGAGGAGGCGGCGAACGTATCGGGTGTTAACGTTTTCTGGACAATCATAATGGTGTTCGTTTTAGCCGGAGCTATGTACGGTATCACCGGATTTATAGAGGGCGCAAGAATTGCGTCGTGCTCCGCCAATACCGGTCTTAACTATGAGTCGGACGCGATTGCGGCGTGCGTTATCGGCGGCGTATCGTTTGTCGGCGGTACAGGTAAAATAAGCGGAATCGTAACGGGAGTATTGCTCCTTCAGATTATTTTCGTCGGACTTAACTTCCTTTCGGTTGACGTTAACATGCTCTATGTAATCAAAGGTCTCATCATCTTGGTTGCATGCGCTATCGATATGAGAAAATATCTTGCAAGAAAATAAGGGTTTATGGAAGAGAAAGAGATAAAAAAGACAGGCGGGCTTTACGCAAAGGTGAATATGAGTGTAAAGTCGGCAAATATCATGGTCACGGTTCTTATAATAGTTTTGATTGCCGTTACGCTCTTTATAGTTGCGCATGGCGGATTCAAGATAAAATATGACTCGGACGGCGGTTCGTTTATTCCCGAGGTAACGGCGATGCATTCTGACAAGTTGGAAGAGCCCGAGGCTCCGAAAAAAGAGGGATACGAATTTACGGGCTGGTACCGTGACAGAGCGCTTACCCAAAAGTGGAATTTTGAAACCGACACGGTGAGCGAAAGTATGACGCTTTACGCCGGATGGCGCGAAAAATAGAAAAACACTCTGGGTCTTATTTTAGACTCAGAGCGTTTTTCCGCAGTAAAAGGAAAGGAGGTTTTGTGCTTGAGATACAGTGTAATGCTGGTTGAGGGAAGCGCATATTTAAGGCGTGCCTTTTTGGAAGAGGTCAGCCGTAATTCGGAAGGATTTGAATTCATCGGCGTTGCCGAAAACAGGGCGGAGGCGCTTGAAAAGGTTGAATTTTCGGAGCCTGACATTATTGTCGCGGACCTTGGCAGTTCATATGAAGCAGCGCTGGACTTTGCAGCTGAGGTGAGAAAGATAAGACCTTCGGCAAAGGTCGTCATAATAGGTGACAGAAACGGCAGCTATTCCGAACATACCTCGCGGAACATTATCGCTTTTTTGAAAAAACCTGTATCACCCGAGAGGCTTTCGCGCGTACTCGGCGACATAAAAAATTACCTTGACGAAAAGATAAACGGAATTTTAAAGGTAGTCACGGACGGTGCAGAGGAGATAAGAAGGCTTTACTTAAGCGAGTTTTTGCTTCCCCTTATGCTCGGAAGCTCCGAGAAAATGCCGGATGAGGCACACCTTGTAAGGCGGGCAAAGGAGCTTGCGATAATACCGTTCGATACCGAAAAGCTGAGGCTTTGCGTGACGGTCACAAAGTTTTCCGACCAGGGCGGAGGGTCGTGCACGGCGCCGATGCATGTGAGCTTTATAAACGGAATAATATCAAAATATATGCACTGTACGACTCTCTTTTTATACGGACGGGCAGTGACCTTGATTGCGGTTGAGGGAGGAGAACTCTCAAACGCACTGGAGCTTCCTTTAAGAGAGCTTGTGCAGAATGCCGACCGTATATTGGGGCACAAGTGCACAGTCGGTGTCAGCCGTGAGTTTAGTGCATTTTCCGGCTGCCCCGAGGCGTATTTTCAAGCGGTGACCGCAAGAAGATACACGTCTGACGGTTCAGGTCCCGTCAGATTCATTGACGACCAGGAGAGCAAAAAGACACCGGCACTTGACCAGGTGGAAAAGAACGTGTTAAAGCTTGAGCAGCTTTTGAAGGTCGGAAATATTGAGGTACTTACAGAATTTATAAATTCGCTTTACGAGACCAACACACCCGAAAACGCGGACCTTATGATCGTTCAGATCATCGCGGCGATATATGAGATAGTGAGCAGCGTGGCTGATAAAAATGACGTGTTAAAGCTTGTGGCGTCCAACCCTATATTTGCAAGGATAACTTCATGCAGCAGCGAAAATGTGATGAAGCAGGAGCTTATCACGCTTTGCAACAGCGCAAAGGAGCTTATTTCACACTCGCAGAAAAGAGATTCTGAGATTCTTTGCGACAAGGTTATAGATATTATCGACAAACGATATGCCGATGAGGAGCTTTCGCTCACGTCGGTGAGCAATGAGCTTTCCGTCAGCCCGAATTACTTAAGCGCGCTGATAAAGAAAACAAAGCGCAAAAATTTCATCACGCTTGTGACCGAGCGCCGCATGAAGGCGGCGTACGATATGCTGGTATGCTCCAACATGAAGGTGACGGAGGTATCGGAAAAATGCGGATATAACGATTATCACTATTTCAGCGGGTGCTTCAAAAAGTTTTACGGTCAGCCGCCAAATCAGATAAGAAAAAGCCGTTTTCAGGAGCAAAAAAACACTTGATTTTTTTATAAAACGGGGTACAATAAAGGTGAGAGGTGATTTATATGGAAATTACATTGACAGATGAAAATTTCGAGCAGGAGGTTTTAGAGTCCGATAAGCCCGTTTTAGTTGACTTCTGGGCGACATGGTGCGGACCGTGCATGATGCTTTCGCCGATAATTGAGGAAATTGCGGAAGAATATTCCGACTTTTTAAAGGTCGGCAAGGTAAACGTGGATGAGCAGCCCGTGACCTCGCTTGAATACAAGGTTTCGAGCATCCCGACGCTGATGCTTTTCAAGGACGGCAAGGTTGTGAAAAAATCAGTCGGATATATGGGAAAAGAAGACCTCATTAAAGAATTTGAACTGTAAAAATAAACCCGAAGGGAGAACCCTTCGGGTTTATTTTGTTTTAAGAGCCTTGTTAAAGTCAAACCTAAGATAATAGATGAGCATCAGTATGGCGCAGGTCGCCCAGCCGACAGGATAGCTCATTCCTATCGGTATCAGCTCATTTGAGATATAGTTTGACATTATGTATAAATATATCTGGCGGACTACTATAAATGATAAAAGCATGATGAGCATCGGAGCCGTGCTCTTTCCGGCGCCGCGCAGTGCGGCGGCAAAGATCTGATTTACCGAACAGAAAATGTAAAACGGTGTGATAAGGTGAAGGAGTGTCGCCGCGGTGTCGACAATATCCGGATCTTTATTGAAGATCGAAGCCAGTCCCGGTGCAAATATCATAACAGGGATAATGATAAGAACCGTGCAGAAGGTGGACATAAGGTATGCAAAAAGCGCGCCCTTTTTTGCCCTCTTGGTGTCGCCGAGCCCTAAGTTCTGGCTGACAAAGGTGGAGCACGCCATGGCGAGCGACTGCACGGGAAGGAAGATAAACTGGTCTATCTTTGAATAGGTCGTCCATCCGCCGGTATTAACCGTCATGCTCCCGTCCGTTCCCGCGATATAAGCCTGTACGAACACGTTCGCGAACGCAGTCAGCGCCATCTGAAGGGCGGAGGGGATGCCGACGATCGCGATAAGCCGGAGCGTTTTTAAGTCGAGTCTGAGCTTTTTTACGCTCACTTTTACACATGAGCTTGTGTTTAATAAGACAGTCATTGTGAGCAGAGCGGAAATTATCTGCGCTATGACCGTTGCGAAGGCAACGCCCGAAACACCCATGCGGAATTTGAAAACAAAAAGAAAGTCAAGCGCCGTGTTTACCGCGGCGCAGACGATGAGAAAATACAAAGGTCTTTCCGAATCGCCGACGGCACGCATTATGCCCGCGCCCATGTTATAGAGCATAAGACCGGATACTCCCGAAAAGTAGATGGTAAGATAGGCTTTTCCGGCATTGAACATCTCGCTGTAGCCTTCTCTTTGACTGTCTAACATAAGATCAAGCATCTGAGGCGCCAAAATAACGCCGGCTATTGTGAAAAGCGCGGATAAAATGACCGTGAGCATGATTGAGGTGTGCACGGCTTTTTCAACACCCTTTTTGTCTCCCGCACCGAAATAGCGGGAAATGATTACTCCGGCTCCGCTTGCAAAGCCCGAAAAAAAGCCGATCAAAATATTTATTATGGGACCGATGCTTCCGACGGCGGCATAGTCGCCGGCGATACCGGTCTGCCCGATAACATATGTATCTACCATATTATAAAGCTGCTGGAACAGGTTTCCGATCAGAAGCGGAACGGCAAAGGTTAAAAGGTTGCCGGTGATGGAGCCCTTTGTCATATCCTGTTCGCGGCTTTTTTTGCCGAAGATCGTTGACATTAAAAGCGCCTCTTTCAAAATATCTGTAAAACATATAAATTATAGCAGATTTTAAGACGTTTTGTCAATAAATTTATAAAGCGTAAAAAATAACAGAAAATCTTAAAAAAATACCATTTTACAATAAAATACTAACATTAATGTTGATTTTTATATGCTAAAATACAAATAAATAAAAAAAGGGGGCTTTATAATGTATATATCGGTTTTTTCGGATGAATTCCATGAGGACGCCTATGAGGTAATGCCTAAGATTGCGTCATGGGGAATGAAATATGTGGATTTCAGAGGTCTGATCAACGGAAAGGCAATAGAAAAGCTCAGCAACCAGGAGCTTAGAGAATTGAAGAGCACAATGGACAGCTTAGGTCTTAAGGCGGGTGTTATCCAGTCTTCGCTCTGTAAGGTGCACCTTCCCGATGAGGCGGGAGTTAAAAAGGAAATGGAAAAGCTTGACGGAATTATCCGTGCAAGCGAAATATTGGATACAAAGCTTGTGCGTTCATTCTTCTTCTGGCAGCATGACCAGTACGATCCCAAGTGCGGTGAGCTTGCGATGAGACCGGATGAACTTTCGAAAGTATTGGAAATGTTTGAACCCTTCGCGAAGAAGGCAAAGGAAGCGGGGCTTGTGCTCGGATTTGAAAACTGCGGCGTAACTCCCGACGAGGCGATTGCAGTCATAAACGCGCTCAAGGTTCCGGACTGGGGACTTGCGTGGGACGTTTCAAATATGTTTGAGATACTTCCCGAGGCGGAGGGCGACTGTGTTGAGTATTTCACCAAGGCTCTTAAGTATGCGAACATGATCCACGTTAAGGCGCGCGGAGTCAGCGCGATTCCGGAAATCGAATGTAAAAAGGTTCCTTGGGACAGAGTTTTGGCAGGCGCTGCGGTAACAGGCAAGGACATGCCCGTTTCAATCGAAACTCACGTTCCGTCCGGCGTCGGACTTACCGGCGAGGAAGCAACCAAAAAGTGCTATGATTACTTAAAGAAGGTATGGCCCTCAGCCGCTCCGGCGGATATGATGACGGCACTTACTCCCAAGCTCAGCTTTCACCGTCCGTACGAGGATAATCCCGTAAAATATGTTGTTGTCGGACTCGGAATGGGAAAAGAGCGCTGCAAACAGATATCGGAGACCAACGGTGTTAAGCTTGTCGGAGTCTGCGACATAAACGAAGAAAAGGCAAAAGAAGTCGGCGAGCAGTACGGCGTTAAATACAGTAAGGACATAAACGTGTTCTTAAACGATCCCGAGGTTGAGGTTATGTATATCGTAACGCCCACAGGAACACACTGCGCTATTGCCGATCAGTGCTTAAATGCCGGAAAGAACGTTCTTTTGACCAAGCCGATGGACGCAAACTATCAGGCGTGCGACAAAACCATTGCGCTTGCAAAGGAAAAGGGGCTTATGCTCGGCGTGGACTTTGACCTTCATTTCAGAGGTCCCCTGTCGGAGCTTAAAAAAGCGGTTGACAACGGCTATTTCGGAGAGATACTTTCGGCGAACATGGTGCTCAACGTTCACAGAACCCAGGGCTATTATGATGAGAACGGCGGATGGAGAGGAACATGGGCATTGGACGGCGGCGGTGCGCTCAGCAATCAGGGTATTCACGAGATAAACCGCCTTATAACGGTTCTCGGCGTGCCCGATAAGGTCCGCACACTCACAAGAAAGCAGACGTTTGATATAGAGGCGGAGGATCTTGGTATTTCCGAGTGGGTCTACAATTCCGGATGCGTAGCGAGAATTTCCGCAACAACGTCATACATAGTTCCCACATGGTACACAAAGTTTGAGATATCCGGCAGAAAGGGCGCGTATGTTCAGTGCATGGGCGGTCCCGAGGGCGGACACACCTATTGGTGGGTTGACGGAAAGTGGACCGAGAATGCACCGTTCCCGTATGAGCGCGAGTGGCGCCAGGGAAGCGATAACTTCGCTTACTGCCTGAGAATGGGCGGAAAGCCCGTGGTTACCGCCGAGGACGGAAGAACGGCAAGATACGTGCTTGACAAGATGTATGAATCCGCTAAGAACGGCGAAGTCTGGGTAGATATTGAAAAATAAGGGAGAAGAACAATGCAAGGATATGTAACGGACATACAGCGCTTTTCCTTGAATGACGGCGACGGAATAAGAACGACCGTGTTCTTGAAAGGATGCAATATGCACTGCGAATGGTGCCACAATCCGGAGACCATCGATTTTAACAACAACATCCTTTTGTATGAGAATAAGTGCATCGGCTGCGGCAAGTGCTTTGCCGCCTGTCCGTCGGGCGCTCATACGGTAAAGGAAGATAAGCATGTTATTGACAGAGAAAAGTGCACAAGATGCGGAAAATGCGTCAGCGTCTGCTATGCCGAGGCGATAAGGTTTTCTGCAAGGAAAATGAGCACGGAGGACGTTTTAGCCGAGGTAGTTCAGGATATACCGTATTACGAGAACTCCGGCGGAGGCGTAACGCTTTCGGGAGGAGAGGTTCTGTGCCAGCCGGAATTTGCCGAGTCGATAATTGACGCGTGCAGACTGAGAAAAATAGGCACTGCGGTTGAAACAAACCTTTGCCACAGCTTTGACAGGATAAAAGGAATCCTTAAAAAGGTCGACCTTATAATGTTTGACATAAAGCTTATGGATTCGGCTCTTCATAAAAAGTATACCGGAGTCGGCAACGAGCTTATAATTGAAAACGCAAAAAAAGCCGATGAGCTTGGCGTTCCCATGATTGTGAGAACGCCGCTCATTCCCGGCGTGACGGATTCTGACGAAAACCTTATAAAGACGGCGGAGTTTGTTTCCGGGCTTAAAAACGCAAAGTATTATGAGCTTTTGAACTTCAATCCGCTCGGCGGGTCTAAATATAAAGCGCTCTTTTTAGAAAACGGCTTTGCCGCGGCGCGCCCCCTGCCGAAAAAAAGGCTTGACGAGATCAGGAAAAAGCTCAGCTTTTGCAATGTGAAAATTAACTAGAGGTAGAAAAATGATTCAGTTTATTAATCAGTTTCCCAAGGAAGAGGAGTTTACTTTCGATAAAAGAATAGCGCTCCTTCGCGAAAGGAAAATAGCGCAGACCGTTGAAAAAGCGAAAAACGGCGGAGCGGATGAGGACGATTACGGACTCATCGAGCAGGACGAATACAAATTTAAACTCAAGCCGAACCACGAGAACGGCTCCATATACGGCTATGAGGCGTGGACGGAAAACTATTGCCGGCTTTTATCGGAGCACCCGATATATGTTGACCCGCTTGACGCGTTCGTCGGCAAGGGTTTTCTCTTTCTGGAAAGGCAAAGACCCAAAGAATACAAGTGGAATCCGGACTATCCTTATGACGACCTTAAGGTGATATTTGAAAAATATTCGATAATTTCCGGAATCGACAACTGCCACCATTTCACGCCCGACCTTGAAATCGGCTTAAAGCTCGGCTGGGGCGGAATACTTAAAAAGCTTGAAGAACAAAAGGCGCTTCACTCAGATGAACACAAGGAATTTTATGACAGTGAGATTGCGGTCGTAAAGGCGATAATTGCGTTTATAAACCGTGCCGGAGACGAGATACTGGCTCTTTCGGAAAAAGAGGTAAATCCGTATCTTAAAGAGAACCTTAAAGAAATGGCAAAGGTCAATTATGCCGTTGCGTCAAATGCTCCCGCATCTTTCCGTGAAGCGGTGCAGTGGATGTGCTGGTTCAGCATGTTATCGAGAACCTACAACCGCGGAAGCGCGGGCGGGCAGCTTGACACCATGTTAAAGCCGTTTTATGACGCGGACGTGGCAAAGGGCGTTTTGAATGACGATGAGGCTGTGTTTTATCTTGCCTGCATGTTCCTGCAGGACAGCAGATATTTCCAGCTCGGCGGACCCGATGAGGACGGAAACGACATAACGAATAAGCTTTCCTATCTTGCCCTGGAGGCGGCTGACAAGATAAACATTGCATGTAATCTGACAGTCCGCGTTCACGATAAGATGGATGAAAAGTTTTTCAAAAAGTCCGTTGAATATTTATTCAAAAATAAACAGGGCTGGCCCAGATATTCGTCCGACAATGCGCTGGTCGAGGGCTTCATGCGATGCGGATATACCAAAAAGCTTGCAAGAAGGCGTGTTGCCGCGGGCTGCCATTGGATGTGCATCCCCGGAATGGAATACACGATGAACGACACGGTAAAGATCAACATTGCCAAGGTGTTCGAAGTCGCTTATGACGAAATGATGGGGTCCGGCGGGGAAAAGTCCACAGACGAGCTTTATAAGATATTTAAAAAGCACTTGAAAGTTGCGGTTGACGCGACAGGCAACGGCATAATGCACCATCTTAAATATCAGACAAAGTCTCAGCCGGAGCTTATCTTGAATCTCTTCCAGCACGGACTCATCGAAAAGGGCGTAAATATTACCGACGGCGGAGCATGCTTTTACAATATGTGCGTTGACGGGAGCGGTCTTGCAGTCGTTGCAGACAGCTTTGCCGCATGCGAGCAGAGGATCGAGCTTGAGAAAAAGCTTACCTATGACGAGCTTACACGCCACATAAAAAATAACTATGAGGACGCTGACGGCGAATACATCAGGCAGCTTATGTATCACAGTGAAAGATACTGCGGCGGAAACAGTCTCGGCGATAAGTGGGCGGTAAAGATAAGCGAGCTTTACACCGAACTTGTGAGAGACCTCGTCCGCCAGCATGTGGGAGTAAACTTCATACCGGGATTTTTCTCATGGTCGAACACAATACTGCTCGGCAAGGCGGTCGGCGCGACGCCGAACGGGAGAAAGGCAAAGGAACCCATTAACCACGGAGCGAATCCGAACGGCGGATTCAGAGGTGACGGCGCGGTTTCCTCAATGTGCAACAGTATCGGGCGTATTCAGCCGGGATACGGCAATACGGCGCCCGTTCAGCTGGAGCTTGACCCGGGAATTGCGAACGACCCTGAGGGCGTCAGCAAAATGTGCGATATGATAAAAACAATCCTTTCGACCGGGAACACGCTTTTAAATATCAATATAATAGATAAAAATAAAATACTGGAGGCAAACCGCGACCCGATGAAGTATCCCGATCTTGTTGTCAGGGTAACGGGCTTTACCGCATATTTTGCAATGCTGTCAGATGAATTCAGGCAGCTTGTGGTCGACCGTGTGCTTTCGGTAAACGTTGACTGAAAATTAAGGAGGAATTAATGATGAAAACTGAAGTTATAATGGAAAAGGTGGATATCGAAAAGAGGACCGAGGGCTCAGAAGAGCTTTGCAAGGGTGAAATTGCGGGCGCAAGACCGGTTCATCACATTATCGGAGAGGGCAAGGAGCTTACATTTAAAAAGGATACGGGATATTACCATATTCTGATACTTATTAAGGGTGCGGTTGAGTTTTCTTATGACTCAAAAGCTTATGAGTTTTCCGAGAGAACCGTTTTCATTCCCGCTCCCGACAAGGACGTGACGGCAAAGGCAAAGACCGACGCGGCTATCCTTGAGATACAGTGGGATATTGCAAAGGGCGATGACGAGCTCATAAAAGAATACAAGACGGAATTTCCGGTTGTTCAGAAATATTTGGATTCTATTCAGTATGTTGACCCCAATAAGAGCGAAAAAACAATAAGCAGAATGATGGTGCCCCAGAGAATCATCCCCCGTTTTTCGATGGGCTCGGTTGAGTCTTACGGGTACGACCTTGTAAAGCCCCACTCGCACCCGATGCTTGACCAGTTCTTCTACAGCTTCGCGGAGAACGATATGGACGTTTTGATAAACGGCGAGCCTATCCGCATGCTGGGTGATATAATACTTCACATTCCGCTCGGCGCTGACCACGGGGTTGAGGTTACCGAGGGTAAGCATATGCACTATATGTGGATCGACTTTCTTCCGGATAACGAGCTTGGCTTAAAGCGTCTTGACGAGCGCCATAAGGTGACCGGAACGATGAGATCATTTGACACGGAGAAATAATATGTGTATAATAAAGCTGACAGGCGAGAGAGCATGGCGCACGTATATCGGCGGAAGGCTTATAGATGAGCTTCACGGAAAGTTCCCGGGTGAGGATTCGCATTTTCCCGAGGAATGGATAATGTCCATCACCGAGTGCCGTAACGCAGGGAGAGAGGACGTTAAAAACGAAGGCATGAGCCGCGATGCAAAAACCGGCAGGATGCTTTCCGACATTATAAAGGAAGATCCCTCAAGGCTTTTGGGTAAGCGGCATTATGAAAGGTTCGGCGCGACGACCGGGGTCCTGATAAAGCTTATCGACTCGGCGGAGAGGCTCTCAATCCAGGTTCATCCGGACAAGGAAAAGGCAAAAAAATATTTCGGCTCCGAGTACGGAAAGACCGAAAGCTGGCACATATTGGGCACGAGAAAGAATACAAAAGAAAAGCCGTGCATTTACCTGGGCTTTAAAGAAGGCATTGACATGAAAAAGTGGCGGGAGATTTTCGACTCGCAGGACATTAAAAGCATGCTTTCATGCCTTAACAGAATTGAGGTAAAAGAGGGCGACACCTACCTTATAAAGGGCGGAGTTCCGCACGCTATCGGCGCGGGCTGCTTCCTTATTGAGGTTCAGGAGCCGACCGATTATACCTTAAGAACAGAGCGTGTCACCGAGTCCGGCTTTAAGATTGCCGATGTTATGTGCCATCAGGGAATCGGGTTTGACAATATGATGGACTGCTTTAACTACGGCGCGGCGGATGTTTCAAAGTACAGGCTCATACCGCGCGAAAACGGCAGTGAGACGGTTTTGATAGATCATTCAGACACGGACTGCTTTAAGCTTTCCGAGCTTAATATAAAAAATGAGGAGACGTTAGAGCCTGAAGATACGTTTTACGGGTTATATATATTAAGCGGCGCGGGAAGAATAACCGAAGACGGTGATGTGACCGAAATAAAAACGGGCGATCAGCTTTTTGTTTCCGCCGGGACGAAGGCGAAAATTACGGCGGACGAAAAAATAAAGGCGGCAAAGTTTTCCGGACCTTTGATCTGAACGCTTTAGGAGAGAAATTAAATGGAGTATGAAGCCATCGTAAAAAACATAAGATTTTCAAAGAGCAGCTTTCCCATTCGGTTTGCGTACACAAGGAATGTCGAGTCGCCTGAAAATCACAAGCTTCACATAAATAAGTTCCTTGAGATATATATTTATGTCAAGGGCGATGCGGACTATATAGTCGGGGATTCGTACTTCACCTTAAAGCGCGGGGACATTGTTCTTATAAATCAATATGAAACACATAAGGCGGTTTTAAAAAAGCGCTGTTTTTACGAGAGATTTTATATCCTTGTCCCGATAGACAGCTTTGACGATTTTTATTTTGATCCTTTTAAAAAGATAAACACAAAATTCGTTTCCTTAGCTGCCGGCGAGCGCGAGCATGCACTTTCGATTCTCTATGAGATTGCGGCAACATTGAAAGATGATGAGAGCGAACAGGGGTCTTTTAAGGCGTACGGGCTTTTTTTACAGTTTCTTTCGCTCATAAGCTATTCTTTTTCAAAGGACGATAAAGCGGCAAAGGAGCAGGAGAGACCGAGCAGACTGCCCAAGTACATTTCCGAAATATTGAAATATATCGATCAGAACGCCGCAAAGATAGAGTCGGTCGAGGAGCTTGCAAGAAAGTTCGGACTTTCGATGCCGTACCTTTCGGCAACCTTCAAGGCAAAGATCGGAACACCCATAAAATCATACATTCAGGCGAAAAAGATTGCCTGCGCGAAGGAGCTTTTGGATAAAGACTATTCCGTGACCGACGCGTGCTACGAAAGCGGATTTAACGACTGCTCGTATTTCATTAAGGTATTTAAGCGCCATATCGGCGTGACGCCGTACAGGTACAAAAATTCAGAATAAAAATAACCGGAAAGCAATTGCTTTCCGGTTATTTTTATATCCCCAAGTCAAATTTAAGCTGCGGGTTTTTTTCCTTGATTTCGCTTTGAGGATAGTTTTCCATTAAAAAATCGTCGATAGTGAACGAATGAAAATCGGTCTTATCGGTGTTTAAGACAAGGCGCGGAGAGGCTGACAGGCTCTCGCGCTTTGTCATCAAAATTGCGTTTTCCCTGTGGCGGTCATATATCTGCTCGTTCTGAACAAAGTGGCAGAAAACGCCGGGGAGATAACCGGTCGCTTTGCACATCATAAGCATAAAAGCAGTATACTGAATCTCGTTTATGCCGCCGGCGCCCGAAGCGGCGCACATGTCGCCGGAGCGCTGAATAAGCGTCATATCAATATAGTATTTCCCGTCGGTTTTTCTCACGTTCCACATCGTTAAAAATGCGCACGGATTAAGTCCTTTTGTTTCGGCAAAGTCCGACTCCTGCCAGAGGTCAATGATATGGCGCCTTCCGAAAGTATCGTTTTTTAAGGATTCGATGAAACTGTCGATATCAATATGGCTTTTCACTGTCGCACCGTAGCGCTTGCCGATCGTTCCGTCGCCGATGTCCCACTCGTCCCAGTACTTAACACCGTATTTTTCACGCAGAAGCGAAAGGTCGTTAGACTGGTCGGAAAATATCCAGAATATTTCCTTGACTGCGGACTTCCACGCCTGGGGGCGGAGCGTCATGATCGGGTATTCGCCTTTGGAAAGGTCATAGCGCCTTAAAACCTGATTAACGCTTAAGGTGTGGGCGGCAGTTCCGTCGGAATACTTAGGACGCGGGTTTTCGTCAACATATCCGAACTCTAAAATGTCGGCGGTATTAAAAAGAAAATATGCGTCTGCCTTGTTTTTAATGCTTTTCGCTTTTTCTCTCATTTCGTTAAACATAATTATTCTCCGTTCAAAATATCATCACTTTTATTTTATAATCTTTTCATAAGTTAGTCAAGCTAAAAAACAAAACGGATCAAAAGCATGTAGACGATCGTTCCGCCGGCGATGGAGACAAGCATCTGCTTTTTCCAAAGGTGCAATAAGGCTGTGACGGCAATTCCGATCAGCTCCGGAATTGCGTGATTCCCGGAAAAGAAGGAAACGCCCTTAAGGCAGTAAATGATGAGCATGCCGAAAACCGCGAGCGGTAAAACCTTTCCGAGATATTCGATATAAGGCGGGGTTTTGCGTTTTTCCGAAAAGACCAAAAAGGGCAAAAATCTTGTCGTTACCGTTGCGAGAACGCACATTGAAATTGTAATGATCTGCTCTGTGACCGTCATTTATTCCACCGCCCTTTCAAATTTGCTCTTAAATAAGGTCAATAAGATGAGTATAAGTGCCATTGACGGAATTAAAAATGAGTCCTTTCCGAATGTTACAAGACACAAAAGAGAGGAGGCAATCCCGATGCAGGCTGAAAAATGCCTTTTTTCCTTTTTCCACTGCTCCATAAATATAACCGTGAACATGGCGGTCATTACAAAGTCAAGCCCCGTGGTGTCAAACGACAAGACGGAGCCCAAAAGTCCGCCGACCGTTGCGCCCGACACCCAGTAAAACTGGTTTAAGAGCGTGACAAAAAACATGAACCAGCCTTTGTCAACATCCTTTGGAATGTTAGCTGAATAATTTACAGAAAAGGTCTCGTCGCACATGCCGAAAATTATGTACCACCGTTTCGGACCGACACCTTTAAGCTTTTCAAGCATCGAAAGCCCGTAAAAAATATGGCGCGCCTGTATTAAAAGACTCGTAACAAAAGCCGTGACGGGCGCAAATGAGGATAGAAGCATGGACGCGGCGACAAATTCAAGAGATCCGCCGTAAATGGTGAGGCTCATCAGCATAGGGTACACAAACGGAAAGCCCATGGAGTTCATCATAATTCCGTAGGCAAGCGCCAGAAACCAGAATCCGGCAAAAATCGGCACCGTGTGGGGAAATGCTGCCTTTAAAGCCTTAAGTCTGATATTTTTCTGCATAAAGTTCACCTCGTATTTATTATAAAATACGTATAAACACATTTACAATGGTAATAATGAACAAAAAAGAGCAATATGTCGGACTTACAGTTAATATTTTACAAAGGCAGTCGGCAAATTGTTAAAAAATTATCTATTTTTTGTATTGCATTATTTGCCTATTTGTTGTATAGTAATATAGGTATGAAAAAAGCATCATACAAGATTAAAAACAGGAGGACAAAAAAATGACAGATAATAAGTTCGTGTTAAAATGGCTTGACGAAATGAAAGATCTCTGCAAGCCCGACAGCGTTGTATGGATCGACGGAAGCGAAGAGCAGCTTGAAGCGCTTCGTGCCGAGGCGGTATCTACCGGAGAAATGATAAAGCTTAACCAGGAGAAGCTTCCCGGATGCTACTATCACAGAACTGCTGAAAACGACGTAGCGAGAGTTGAGGACAGAACATTCATCTGCACGCCCACCGAAGAAGAAGCAGGTCCCATCAATAACTGGATGGCTCCCGACGAAATGTATAAAAAGCTTTATGCGCTTTATGACGGCTCCATGAAGGGAAGAACGATGTATGTAATTCCTTATTCCATGGGTCCTGTCGGCTCTCCGTTCTCCAAGATCGGTATTGAGCTTTCGGACAGTATATATGTTGTACTTAACATGGCAATAATGACAAGAATAGGTCAGAAGATTTTGGATCAGATAAAGGACGGCGAGTTCGTTAAGTGTCTGCATGCTAAAAAGGACGTTAATCCCGATGAGAGATATATCGTTCATTTCCCGCAGGACAACACCATTATGTCGGTTAACTCGGCATACGGCGGAAACGTTCTTCTCGGCAAAAAGTGCTTCGCGCTTCGTATAGCGTCTTACCTCGGTAAGAAAGAAGGTTGGATGGCTGAGCATATGCTTATATTGGGTATCGAGAACCCGAAGGGCGAGATTAAGTATATCGCCGCTGCATTCCCCAGCGCTTGCGGTAAGACAAACCTGGCAATGCTTATTCCTCCGGAGTATTTAAGAGAAAAAGGCTATAAGGTCTGGACTGTGGGCGATGATATCGCTTGGCTCAGAATCGGACCCGACGGCAGACTTTATGCAATTAACCCCGAGGCAGGCTTTTTCGGAGTTGCTCCCGGAACGAGCGAGAAGACAAACTATAACGCTCTTCAGTCCACAAAGAAGAACACCATCTTCACAAACGTTGCAATCAATAATGACGATATGACGGTTTGGTGGGAAGGACTTGACAAGAATCCTCCGGAGAACTGCACAGAGTGGACCGGCAAGAAGGTAAACGGAAAGACCTACGAGGGCAACCTTGCTCATCCGAACTCCAGATTTACCGCTCCGGCAATCAACTGCCCCTGCATATCTCCCGAGTTTGAGAATCCTCAGGGCGTGCCGATCTCCGCTATCGTATTCGGCGGAAGACGTGCTAAGACCGCTCCGCTTGTATATCAGGCAAGAGACTGGAATCACGGTGTATTTGTCGGCGCCACCATGGCGTCTGAGACAACTGCGGCTGCTGCAGGTGCTGTCGGCGTTGTAAGACGCGACCCGATGGCTATGAAGCCCTTCGTTGGTTACAACATGGCTGACTATTTCGGACACTGGATTGAGATGGGCGAGAAGATGGATGCTGACAAGGCTCCCAAGATATTCCACGTTAACTGGTTCAGAAAAGACGATGAGGGCAACTTCTTATGGCCCGGCTTCGGCGACAATATGAGAGTTCTTCTCTGGATACTTGACCGCTGCGCAGGCAAGGCTGACGCGGTAGAGAGCCCGATCGGACTTCTTCCCACGGCTGACGATATCGATACGACAGGTCTTTCAATCTCCAAAGAGCAGCTTGCTGAGCTCTTAAGCGTTGACAAGAAGGTTTGGATGGAGGATGTTGAGAATCAGGAGCAGTATTTTGCTCAGTTCGGCGACAGACTTCCCAAGGTGATCAAGGAAGAGCTTGAAACATTAAAGAACAACCTTAAATAATTAAAGTAAAAAGAAACGGTCATTAGGCGCCCCGCAATAAAACAGTAAAGCCCTAAAAGCATCTTTTCCGCGAATTGCTATGTTAAAAAAGCTCACAATCCTAAAGGATTCTTCGCTTTTTTGCCTTGCACTTCATCGGAAAATCTTGCTTTTATGGTGCCTTGAGGCAGTTTTACGTATTACTTTGCTCTTTTGAATATAAAAAAGTGCTGTAACCTAAGGTTACAGCACTTTTTTCGTAAAACCATTACTTTCTTATCGCGGACCGCCTTTCGACCGTTTCTTTTTTATGTTGACAAATGTGCGAACGTGTGGTATTATGTGGAGAGATTGGGAGGTAGGAAAATGACTAAAAAATCATATATGGGACTTGCCATGCTTTTGTCGTTCACATATTTTGTCAGCTATCTGACAAGGTTAAATTACGGCTCGCTTATGCTTGAAATGGAAAGAAGCCTTAATATATCAAACACGCTTTTATCTATGGCGGTGACCGGAAGCGCGGTAACCTATGGGGTCGGGCAGATAGTGAGCGGATTTTTGGGGGACAAGATATCGCCGAAAAGACTCATTTTTTCCGGACTTGTAACGACCGCGGCAATGAATTTCTTGATTCCCGCGGCGGCTCCGAACGTCTATCTCATGACTGCGGCGTGGTGCGTTAACGGTGCGGCGCAGGCGATGATGTGGCCGCCCATAGTCGTTATAATGAGCGAAGCGCTCACGGCGGGAGAATACAATAAAACAAGCATAATGGTGTCGTGCGGAGGATATGCCGGAAATATTGCGGTGTACCTTTTGTCCCCGCTGATGATAAGGATAAGCACATGGCAGTCAGTGTTTTTCATATGCGGCGGATTTGCGCTTTTAATGGCGCTTGCCGTTTCCTTCCTCTGCCCGGATGTCAGGTCGGGCAAAAGGGCGGAAGCACCCGAAAAAAAGAACGCGGGGATACGCGGCATTCTGACGCCGTTTTTAATTTTTGTTATGCTCGGAGTTGCGTTTGAAGGGGCTCTGCGCGAGGGAATTTTGACATGGATGCCGACGTATATTTCCGATACATATAATTTAGGCAGCGAAATATCTATCTTGAGCGGAGTGATACTTCCGATATTTTCGACCGCGTCGGTCATTATTTCTATGGTGATATACGAGCATTTTATTAAAAATCCGCTTCACTATGCGGCGCTGATGCTTGTTATAGGTGCGGTGTTCTCGGGGCTTTTATATGTTTTGACAGGGCAGAGCGCGCTTCTTTCGGTCATCTCCTTTGCCGTAATTACCGCCGCGATGCACGGCGCGAGTCTGATGCTGACGGCGATGATTCCGCCGCTTTACATAAAAAAGGGCAATGTTTCGACCGTTTCCGGGATAATAAACGCCGCCACATATGTGGGAAGCGCACTGTCCGGCGTCGGCACCGCGGCGCTTTCCTCCGCCTTCGGGTGGACGGCGGTGACAGTCGTCTGGGCAGCGTTTGCGCTTGCCGGCGCCCTCTGCTGCTTTGCCGCCGGTAAAAAAGATCTTTCCGACATATAAGCATATTAACATGACCGCTCCCGTATAATTTACGGGGGTGGTTTTTTGAGTTTATATTTAAAAAGAGCGGCGATAATATTTGCCGTTATGCTTTTCGCGGTGTCATATCTCACCGTCACGCTTTATAAAAGGGACTTTAAGGGGGTTTTCTCGCCGTCATGCGGAAAAACGGTTATAATCGACGCAGGGCACGGCGAGCCGGACGGCGGAGCCTTAGCCGACGACGGAACATGCGAAGAAAAAATAAATTTGGAAATTTCGAAAAAACTTAGTGCAATTCTGGAAGAAAAATGTTATAATGTAATTATGACCCGCGAAACAAGCGAGGGGATATATTCATCGGGAAAAAGCGTGAAAGAAAAAAAGCTTTCGGATATGCATAACCGCGAAAAGATAATGAATTCCTCCGGGGCGGATATTTTTGTAAGCATTCACATGAATAAGTTTTCAGACCCCAAGATTTTCGGAGCACAGGTTTTTTACAGTGCAGGGAACGAGGATTCAAAGCGGCTTGCGGAATCAATACAGTCGGAGCTTTTAGGGCTTGACGAAAACAATAAAAGGGTTGCCAAGGAGGCGGAAAACTCAATTTACCTGATGAAAAAGGCAAAGCTTCCGGCGGTAATTGCCGAGTGCGGTTTTCTGTCAAATCCTAATGAATGTGAAAAGTTAAAGACCGATGAATATAAAACCGAGGTGGCAAACGCCATTTATAGAGGAATTGAAAATTACTTTGGAGAAAGGGATACATAAATGAAGTCGAAAACAGTGTTTTGCTGCTCGGAGTGCGGATATGAAACCTCCAAGTGGCTTGGAAAGTGCCCGTCATGCGGAGAGTGGAACACGCTTAAGGAGATGACGGCGCTTGCGAAGGAAAGCAAAAAAGCCGGTCAGCATGCCTATCTTAACACGTCGCCCATGCGCCTTTCCGAAATCGGGACGGATTCAAGGGAGAGAATGACGACGGGAATATCGGAGCTTGATAATGTTTTAGGCGGCGGGCTTGTCACGGGCTCTTTAGTCTTGGTCGGAGGAGAGCCGGGAATCGGTAAGTCCACACTTTTGATGGAGGTCTGCAAAACAGTTGCCGAGAATGACACGGTGCTTTACGTTTCGGGCGAGGAGTCTGAAATTCAGCTTAAAATGAGAGCGGACAGGCTCGGCGTTGAAACGGACAATCTTTTGATATTGCCGCAGACGGATATTGATGCGGTCTTTTCATCGGTGGACGAAACAGAGCCCAAGGTCTGCATAGTCGATTCTATTCAGACAATGTTCTCGGATACCGTTGAATCCTCGGGCGGAAGCGTGAGTCAGGTCCGCGAGGTAACGCTCAGAATCATGAGAAAGGCAAAGGAGACGGGAATAGCCTTTTTCATTGTCGGGCATGTTACGAAGGACGGCTCGATTGCCGGACCGAGAATACTTGAACACATGGTGGACGCGGTGCTTTATTTTGAGGGCGACAGAAACCAGACCTACAGAATATTAAGAGCGGTCAAAAACCGTTTCGGTTCGACAAATGAGGTCGGAGTGTTCGAAATGACCGGAAAGGGCTTGGTCGGTGTCGAAAACCCGTCCGCCGCGCTGCTTTCGGGAAGACCGGAAAATGCCTCCGGCTCGTCTGTTACCTGCCTTATGGAGGGGACAAGACCTATTCTTGCGGAGATACAGGCTTTAACTTCGCCGACGGGCTTCGGCATGCCGCGCCGTGCCGCAGAGGGAATGGACTATAACAGAATGGTTCTGCTTATCGCGGTAATCGAGAAAAAGCTCGGCATAACGATGCAGAATCAGGACGCTTATTTAAACGTTATCGGCGGGCTTAAGATAGATGAGACAAGCGCAGACCTTGCCGTGATATGTGCGATAGTTTCAAGTCTCAAAAATAAAAGCTTAGACCCCGGCACCGTATTTTTGGGCGAAGCGGGGCTTTCGGGAGAAATAAGAGCGGTGCCCAATATAAAGCTCCGCGTGGCTGAGGCTGCAAGACTCGGATTTTCAAGGGCAGTCATCCCCGAGGCAAACCTTAAGGCGGCGTCAGAGGAAAAGGGAATCAGTCTTTTACCGGTGAAAACTATAATGGACGTTTTAAGAGAGGATATTTACGCATGAAAACAAGTGCTCTTATAAAGAGATTTTATCCGTATTTCAAGAAATACAAAAAGGTAATGGCGCTGGATCTTTTCTGCGCATCGCTGACAACGGTGTGCGAAATCGTCCTTCCGCTTATCGTAAGAAAAATAACCAATACCGCAATAACGGACCTTTCCTCGCTTACGGCTGAGCTTGTGTTAAAATGCGGAGCGCTTTACGTATTTTTAAGAATAATTGACGCTTTTGCAAATTACTACATGGCAAACACGGGTCATATAATGGGCGCGTGCATCGAGACCGATATGCGCCGAGACCTTTTTTCGCATCTGGAAGAACTGTCGTTTTCGTATTTCAGCAACGCCAAGGTCGGGCAGATAATGGCGAGAATTACATCGGATCTATTCGATGTAACGGAGTTTGCGCACCATTGCCCGGAGGAATTTTTCATTGCGGGCATAAAAATCATCGCTTCGTTCATTATACTTTCGGGAATGAATTTTTATCTTACGCTCATCATGTTTGCGTCGGTTCCCTTAATGGTCATCGTTTCGGCGTACTATAACCGCAAAATGAGGAGCGCATTTAAAAAGTCCAGAGTACAGATAGGCGAGATAAATTCACAGGTCGAGGACAGTATTTTGGGCGTTCGCGTCGTAAAATCCTTTGCGAACGAGGACATTGAGAAAGAAAAGTTTGAAGAGGGAAACAAAAAGTTTTTGGACATCAAGAGACTGATGTATAAATATATGGCGGGATTTCAGACCTCCGTGCGGGTGTTTGACGGGCTTATGTATATCATCGTCGTCGTTGCCGGAGCCCTCTTTATGATAAAGGGAAAGATCACTCCCGGCGACTACACGGCGTATCTTTTATATGTTTCGACCCTGATTGCGGCGATAAGGAGAATCGTTGAATTTACCGAGCAGTTCCAGCGCGGTATGACGGGAATTGAGCGCTTTACAGAGATAATGGACGCGCCGGCGGAGATTACCGACTCGCCTGACGCGGGAGTTCTTACAAATGTCCGCGGTGAGGTCGAGTTTAAAAACGTGACCTTCGGCTACAGCGACGGCGGAGAAAAGGTGCTCTCCGATATTAACATAAAGGTCTCGCCGGGTGAAAACATTGCGCTGGTCGGACCCTCCGGCGGAGGAAAGACAACGCTTGTAAACCTGATTCCGAGATTTTATGACGTTACGGACGGCGAGGTTATGATTGACGGCGTAAACGTCAAAAGCTACACGCAAAAGTCTTTAAGAACCAATATTGGCGTTGTTCAGCAGGATGTTTATCTTTTCTCGGGAACGGTTTACGAAAACATATCGTACGGACTTCCGGGTGCGCCGATGGAAAAGGTTAAAGCGGCGGCAAAGGCGGCGGGCTGCGATGAATTTATAGAAAGTCTGCCCGGGGGGTATAATACCTACGTCGGAGAGCGCGGAGTGAAGCTTTCCGGAGGTCAGAAGCAGAGAATTTCTATCGCGCGTGTGTTTTTAAAAAATCCGCCGATACTGATACTTGACGAGGCGACAAGCGCGCTTGACAACGAGAGTGAGCTTATAGTGAAGGAGTCGCTCGCAAGGCTTTCCGAAGGCAGAACGACGTTTACAATAGCGCACCGCCTTACGACGATAAAAGGAGCGGACAAAATACTTGTACTTACCGAAAACGGGATAGAGGAAGAGGGGAGCCATGAAGAGCTTATAAAAAAGGACGGATTATACAAAAGACTTTATAAGCTTTACGAAACTTAAAAAAAGGAGTGAAATTATATGAAAAAATATCTTAACGTAACCCCCGAAATCAAGGAACTTACCGAAAAATGCATTAACAATTCAAACATCGATCCCGAGCTTTATAAGGTTCACGAGGTTAAAAAGGGATTGAGAGATATAGACGGTAAGGGCGTTGTCGCGGGACTAACCGAAATTTCGACGGTCATTTCGTCAGAAGAAAAGGACGGAGTCAGCCATCCGTGCCGCGGCAGACTCTGCTACAGGGGAATCAATGTTGAGGATATAGTAAAAGGTTTCACGGACGAGGACAGATTCGGATTTGAGGAGACGGTGTATCTGCTCTTATTCGGCGAGCTTCCGTCAGAAACAGAGCTTTCGGAGTTTAATAAGCTTTTGGTATCGAGGAGGACCCTTCCGACAAACTTTAACAGGGACGTTATAATGAAAGCGCCGAATTCAGACATCATGAATTCGCTTGCCAGAAGCGTTCTGACGCTTTATTCATACGATAAGAGCGCAAACGATTTAAGCGTGGAAAACGTAATGGGACAGTGCATAAACTTAATTTCGGTTTTTCCGATGCTTTCTGTCTATGCTTATCAGGCGTACAGGCATTACGGGCTCGGAAAGGGGCTTTATATTCACCGTCCGAGCAGTAAACTTTCAACTGCGGAGAATTTCCTAAGGATGCTCCGCCCGGATAAGGAATTTTCTAATCTTGAGGCAAAGCTTTTGGATATGGCCTTGGTGCTTCATGCGGAGCACGGAGGAGGTAATAACTCAACATTTACGACTCATGTCGTTACCTCGTCGGGAACGGACACGTATTCGTCGACCGCGGCGTCGCTCTGCTCGCTTAAGGGACCCAAGCACGGCGGTGCAAACATAAAGGTCAAAAAAATGTTTGAGGATATTAAAAAGAATGTGAAGCACTGGAATTCGGAATCCGAGATCCGCGATTATCTTGTGAAGATACTTGAGAAGAAGGCGTTTGACAATGCCGGGCTTATATACGGTATGGGTCACGCAGTGTATTCGCTTTCTGACCCCAGAGCCGAGATTTTCAAGTCGTTTGTCGCACCTCTTTCAAAAGATAAGGGCAGAGAGGACGAATTTGAACTTTATAAATCCGTTGCAAGGCTGGCAACGGAGGTTATCGGAGAAAAGAGAAAAATATATAAAGGCGTCAGTCCGAACGTCGATTTTTATTCGGGTTTCGTGTATTCGATGCTTGATATTCCGGACGAGCTTTATACTCCGCTTTTCGCGATTTCGCGAATCGCCGGCTGGAGTGCGCACAGGCTTGAGGAGATAATAAACGCGGGAAAGATAATAAGACCGGCATATAAGTCCGTTGCAGAACAAAAAGATTACGTCCGCCTCAAAGAAAGATAAAAAAACCGACCGCTATGCGGTCGGTTTTTGTTATTGTTATTATTATTTAAAATCCTCTTCGCTTATGTGGTCGATTCCGTTTGTTTTTAATACCTCGCGGGCCTTGTCTCCGTCCTCAAATCTAAAGACTGCGAAGGCACCGGATTTTGTGATAGCCTCA
The DNA here is from genome assembly GCA_934476235.1 of uncultured Clostridia bacterium. Taxonomy (GTDB): domain Bacteria; phylum Bacillota; class Clostridia; order CAKSNL01; family HGM11501; genus HGM11501. Next base: position 42,105 of record CAKSNL010000005.1, read on the forward strand.
AAGGCGTACATATACTCTATGTTTATGTTTTCCTTATCAAGAAGGCTTAGCACCGCTCCGAGACCGCCGATCTCGTTCTTTATCGGAACGACTGTGACGTTTGTTATTGAGGCGATAACGCCGTTTGATTTTAAGGCGTCAAGCGCTTTTTTGGAGTCGCTCACGATCATTCTGAGTATGCCGTACTCGGCAGTGTCCGCAAGTGTCATTGCCTTTATGTCAATTGAGCTTTCCTTAAAAAGATCCGTGATGTAGGAAAGAGAGCCCTTGGAGTTTTCTATAAATGCTGAGATCTGTTTCATAAATTAATCCTCCTTTTATCAGTGAAGCTTGCGCTTATCGATAACTCTTACCGCCTTGCCTTCGCTTCGCTGTATTGATTTCGGGTCTACAAGGTGGATCTTCGGGCTTATGCCGAGCATGTCGCGCATAGCGGATTCCAATTTGTGTTCCTTTAATGTTATGCCCTTAACGGTATCGGAGAAATTGTCGGGCGAAAGCTCAACATTAACGTCAAACGTGTCGTTGTTGCTTTCACGGTCAACAATAATCTGATAGTTGGGCGAATAGCCTTCGTTTAAGAGGACGGTCTCTATCTGCGACGGGAAGACGTTGACACCGCGGATGATAAGCATATCGTCGCTTCTGCCCAAAGGCTTGCACATCTTTATATGCGTTCTGCCGCACGGGCATTTTTCTCTTGAGAGCACGCAGATATCTCTTGTGCGGTATCTTAAGAGCGGGAACGCCTCCTTATCAAGACTTGTGAAAACAAGCTCGCCGCGTGAGCCCTCGGGGAGAACCTCGCAGGTATCGGGATCGATAATCTCTGCATAGAAGTGGTCCTCGTTTATGTGCATACCTGTCTGCGCGCTGCACTCAAAGGCAACGCCGGGACCGCTTGTCTCGGTAAGTCCGTAAATGTCATAAGCCTTGATGCCGAGCGACGCTTCGATATCGCGGCGCATTTCCTCGGTCCAGGGCTCTGCACCGAAAATGCCTGCCTTTAAAGAATTGTCAGAAGGCGTATAGCCGTGCTCCTTTAGCGCCTCTCCGATATATGCCGCGTACGACGGAGTGCAGCAAAGTATGGTTGACTTTAAGTCCATCATAAACTGAATCTGTCTGTCTGTATTTCCGGACGACATGGGCACGGTCAGACATCCAACCTTGTGCGAGCCGCCGTTTAATCCGGCGCCGCCTGTGAAAAGACCGAAGCCGTACGCAATCTGGCAAACATCCTCACGGCTTCCGCCTGCGGCAACGATCGCTCTTGCGCAGCAGTCCTCCCAAAGGTCAATATCGTGCCGGGTGTAATATGCGATAACTCTCTTTCCGGTCGTTCCGGAGGTGGAGTGAATTCTCACACAGTCGGAAAGCGGCACGGCTAAAAATCCGTAAGGATAAGTGTACCTGAGGTCTGACTTTGACGTGAACGGGAGCTTTTTGATATCCTCCGTCCCGTGAATATCCGAAGGCTTTACGCCCATTTTATCCATCAGGTCTTTATAATAAGGCACATTGTCATAAACATGCTGTACCTGGCGCACGATCTTTTCAGACTGCATTTTCTTTATTTCATCCGCCGGCATTGTTTCTATTTCAGGCTGGAAGTAATTCATGAGATAACCTCTTTTCGGAATGTGTTTTCTTTAAGTATAATTAAAAAAAGAAGATTTGTCAATGTTTCGGCACATTTTCATTACTGTTGAATAAAGCATATGTCACGTTTTTTTCAAAAAATATTGAAAAAGTCGAAAAATAATGGTATAATACACTCATACTTATTTCCGAAGGGGATGACGGGATAGTGGAAAGCACGGTGAAATTAAACCCGACAGTATGCGTTGTCAAAGATACATATCAGATCATGGTGACGGCGGAAGAAGAGGCGCTTATAAGCGTTAAGGTCAACGGCAGGACCTATTATAACCACAGCAACGGGATAAGGATATCTTCTCCCGGAGTCCACAGATTTTACGTTCCGGAAAAGGAGCTTGACGAGGCGAAGGAATACACGGTCGTTTCGGAGAAAATGATCGAGAGACTTCCTTATTTTCCGAAAACAGAGCCTCCGGTCGAGAGAACCTATAAATTCAGACCGATTGAGAAGACCGAGAATATAAATATATATCACCTTGCGGATGTGCACGGGCTTTATTCAGAGGCGGTAAGCATTGCAAAAAACTGCGGTGAAAAAATTGATTTACTTATAATGAACGGCGACATTGCTCCGTCGTCGGACACTGTCGGCGACATCACTCTTTGTTATAAAATAGCCTCCGAGGTAACGGGGGGAGAGATTCCCTGCATTATTTCAAGAGGGAATCACGACTTAAGGGGACTGATGGCTGAAAAGCTCGCGGATTATATGCCGGGCGATAACAAAAAGTCCTATTATACCTTCAGGGTCGGATGTATCTGGGGCATACTGGTCGATACCGGAGAGGACAAGGACGACGGTCATCCCGAATACGGAAACACCGTCTGCTGCCACGATTTTCGGCTTGAACAGGAAAAGATGATAGAAAAAACCATAGAAAATGCGCCTTCGGAATACGAAAGCGACAGCGTTAAATATAAACTTGTGATATCGCATGTGCCGTTCACATTCAGGCGGAATCCTCCGTTTGACATTGAAAAGCCGCTTTTTTCAAGCTGGTCAAAGCTCATAAAGGAAAATATGCATCCGGACCTTATGCTTTGCGGGCACACGCATGAAGCGTGCATAAGCGAGTGCGGGAGCGAGGTTGACGAGCTCGGTCAGCCGTGCACGGTCATTGTCGGGTCGGACCTTGGCAAGGATGAAGAAGGAAGAGCAGCGCTTGCCGGGGCGCTTATAAAGCTCGGTAGAGACTCGGCACACGTTATAATTAATTCGGAGCATAAAATATTGCTTGAAGACACGGTAAGGTTTTAATATAACACCGCCACTACACGGGAGGATTTTACTTGAACGCAAGAAAATGGATATTTAAGGATGAAAATAACGATCCTCTTATAACAGAGAAGCTGTCCGAGGAGTTAGACTGCGGGAGAATTCTGGCATCGGTCATGCAATCAAGAGGAATAAAAACGGCTGATGAGGCAAAAACGTTCCTTTTTTCCGGGGATGAGGAGAATGACCCTTATCTTCTGCCGGATCTGGAGCTTGCGTTAAACCGCATAAAAATTGCGCGCTCCAAGGGCGAGAGGGTATGCGTTTACGGAGATTATGACGCGGACGGAATTACCGCCTCGGTCATTATGATGTACACACTAAAAAAACTCGGTATAGACGCGTTTTGCTACCTGCCTGACAGGAAAGAGGACGGATATTCTCTTAATAAAAGAGCTATTGATATTATACATGAAAAAGGCACCGGTCTTATAATAACTGTTGACTGCGGGATTTCGTGCAGAGAGGAAACCTCTTATGCCGAAAAAAAGGGGATTGACGTTATAATTACCGACCATCACAATTGCCCGGAACAGCTGCCCGAATGTATCGCAGTGATAGACCCGAAAAGAGCGGACGGAAAGTATCCGTTTAATCAGCTTTCGGGTGCGGGAGTTGCATATAAGCTTGCGAAGGTGCTTATCGGCGATGAGGCAAAAAGACTTTCGGAATTTGCGGCGATCGGAACCGTTGCCGATGTTGTAAGCCTCACCGGCGAAAACAGAAGCATCGTTAAAGAGGGACTTTCTGTCATCAACGATTCGCCGTCCTTCGGCGTTTCGGCGCTTTTGGCTTCCGCTTCAAAGGGCGCAGAAGTCTTGTCTGAGACCTTGGCGTTTATTTTGGCACCGAGAATAAATTCCGCAGGGAGAATGAAAAACGCTTATATCGCCTATGACCTTCTTACTGCAGAGAACCCGGAGAAGGCAAACATCCTTGCTTCGGAGCTTAACGCATTAAACAGGGAGCGCCAGAGCGAGGAACAGAAGATATTTTCATCTGCGGTCGAAATAATAAAAAGAGATTCGCTTGCCGAGGACGATGTCATCGTTGTCGGCGGCGATAACTGGAGCGTCGGGGTCATCGGAATTGTTGCGTCAAAAATCACCGAGGCGGCAAATAAGCCGTCCGTCGTTATTTCGTATGACGGCTCGACCGGAAAGTGCTCCGGAAGAAGCATCGAAGGCTTTGACCTTTATAATGCCCTGGAAGGGTCAAAGGACTCTTTGGTAAGCTTCGGCGGGCACAGTCTTGCGGCGGGCGCAGTCATCGAAAAAGAAAACGAGGATAAGTTCAGAAAAGCAATAAACGCGTACGCCGAGGCAAACCTTTCCGATGAGGACAGAGTAAGAAAAATATATATTGACGCGAAAATAGAACCGCATGATATAACGGTTCAAAACATTGAAAAGCTTTCTTTGCTGGAGCCGACGGGAGCGGAGAACGCAAAGCCGGTTTTAGCCTTCATAAATGCAAAAATAACGGATATGAAGCTTTTGAGCGAGGGAAAGCATTTAAAGCTCACGGTTGAAAAGGACGGATTTAAACTTGACGCGGTAAAGTTTAATATCGGTTCGGCGGCGAAAAAGCTATACACGGGAAAAAGCGTGCATCTGGCGGGCAGCATAGGAATCAACGACTATAACGGCAGACCGCAGCTTATAATAAAAGACATACTGTAGGAGGAAGAACAATGGATCTTAAAGAAAAATTCCGTCATGTAAAGGACTTTCCGAAGGAAGGAATAGACTTTATTGACATTACAACTGTTTTATCGGACGGCGAGGCTTTTAAAGAAGCTATCGACTCTCTGGCAGAAAAAGCAAAAATGAGCGGATGTAACGTTATCGTGGGCAGTGAGGCGCGCGGATTTATTGTCGGCGCTCCGGTTGCGTATAAGCTCGGAATCGGGTTCGTTCCGGTCAGAAAAAAGGGCAAGCTCCCTTATAAAACGATAAGCGGGACATACGATCTTGAGTACGGCACGGACACACTCGAAATGCATGTTGACGCGGTTAAAAAAGGCGATAAGGCGCTTATTGTTGACGACCTTATAGCGACCGGCGGAACGGTCGGATGCATTGCCGATATGATAGAAAAGCTCGGTGCTGAGGTTTCGGGAGCGCTTTTCTTAGTTGAGCTTAAGGAGCTTGACGGGCGAAAAAAGCTTGAGGATAAGGGGATAAAGGTTACTTCCGCGGTTGAGATATAATTGCTTTCAAAAGGAGCGTAGCAAACTATGCAGGCAAACGAAACAACATATGAAAAATTGCTTGAAAACGTAAAAAAATATATGCCGGACACGTCGCTTGTGGAAAGGGCTTATAAATATGCCGAGGAGGCGCATAAGGCTCAGAAGCGGAATTCGGGCGAGGCGTATATCGTTCACCCCGTCGGCGTTGCAATAATTTTGTCCGAGCTTGAAATGGACTCAGAGTGTGTTGCGGCGGGTCTTTTGCACGACGTTATAGAGGACGTTGAAAAGGACAACTACAACACCATTAAAAACGAGTTTGGCTCTGTTATTGCCGACCTTGTCGAGGGTGTTACCAAGCTTGATAAGATTCCGTTCGTTTCGAACGAGCAGCGCCAGATCGAAAACGTCAGAAAGATGTTTTTCGCCATGGCGTCCGATATCAGGGTTATAATAATCAAGCTTGCGGACAGACTGCACAATATGCGCACGCTCATGTATATGCCCGAAGAAAAGCAGAGGCGTATCGCAAAGGAAACGCTTGACGTTTACGCGCCGCTTGCCCACAGGCTCGGTCTTCAGCGCATAAAATGGGAGCTTGAGGATCTGTCGCTTAAATACCTTGATTCCGTGGCATACTATGAAATAGCCGACTCCGTGCACATGAAAAAGCAGGAACGCGAGGAGTATGTCAACGAGATAATCAGACTTTTTGAAAAAAAGCTTGCCGACATGCACATTGAAGGCGAGATAATGGGCAGGGTAAAGCATTATTACAGTATCTACAGAAAAATGTTCACCCAGGGCAAGACGATTGACGAAATATATGACCTTTTCGCGATCAGAATCATAGTGAACGACGTGAATGACTGCTATGCCGCGCTCGGCATGGTGCATGAGATGTTCACACCGATTCCCGGGCGCGTCAAGGACTATATCGCGATGCCGAAGCCTAATATGTATCAGTCGCTTCATACCACGCTCATCGGTCCCAAGGGATATCCGTTTGAGGTGCAGATAAGAACATGGCAGATGCATAAAATAGCCGAAAACGGTATCGCCGCGCACTGGAAGTATAAAGAGGGCAAGACCGGGGAGAAGACGGACGATTACGACAAGAAGCTTGCATGGGTGCGGGATATGCTCGAGATCCAGAAGGATATGACTGACAGCACCGATTTTTACAATATGTTAAAGATCGACATGTTTTCCGATGAGGTGTTTGTATTCACACCCAAGGGCGAGGTCATAAGCCTTCCGGCGGGAGCCACGCCCGTTGACCTTGCCTTTGCGATTCACAGTGCCGTCGGCTATAAAATGACGGGGGCGAAGGTAAATTCGAAAATCGTTCCCATTGACTATAAGCTTCAGAACGGCGACATCGTGGAGATTTTAACCGGCAGCGTCGAAAAAGGTCCGAAGCTTGACTGGATCAAGATTTGCAAAACAACATCGGCAAAGAACAAGATAAACCAGTGGTTTAAAAGAGAACAGCGTGAAAGCAACATAATAAAGGGCAAGGAGCTTATTGAAAAAGAGATAAAGAGGCTCGGGCTTGCCGCAGGCGAAGTATTAAACCACGGCTTTTTTGAGCAGATGCTAAAAAAATTCAATTATAACTCGGCGGACGATATGTATGTCAGCGTGGCAAATAACGCGATAACACCCATGCGTATTGTGCAGAGGCTCATTGACTTTAACACGGAGCTTAAGAACAGGATAGCCGAGGCGGAGGCGGCTGAAAAGCTTGCCCAGCAGCAGAAGGCGGCAGCAAGGAAAAAGAGCCGCTCCGGAAACGGTATCATAGTTAAAGGCGAAGAAAACCTTCTTGCCCGCCTGTCCAAGTGCTGCAACCCCGTGCCGGGAGATGACATAGTCGGATTTATAACGCGCGGACGCGGAGTTTCCGTTCACAGAAGGGACTGCGTGAACGTCAATCCCGACCTTTTGGGGGAGGACGAAAAGAGCAGGCTTATAGAGTGCGAGTGGGACACTGACGGCGGAGAAGTATTTGAGTGCAATCTTTTAATCAAAGCCTCCGACAGACAGGGACTCTTAGCTGACGTTACGGCGGCACTTTCAGAGCTTAAGCTCCAGATAGCGTCGCTTAACGCCGCAAACAAGAATAATGTCGCGAGCGTGGCAATAACGGTAAATATAAACGATAAATCTCAGATAGCTTCCATCGTGAGAAAGCTTCACACGATTCCGGGAGTGTTTGACGTAATAAGGGCGTGACGAAAATGGAAATAAAAAGACTTTTTGTAGGAAATCTTCACACGAATTGCTATATTATAACGTGCGGGGAAGAAACGTGCGTAATAGATCCCGGCGACGAGTGCGAAAAAATACTGGCGCATACGGTCGGGAAAAACGTAACGAAAATTCTTTTGACTCACGGGCATTTTGACCATATCATGGCGGCTGACAGCTTAAGGAAAGCGACCGGCGCGAAAATTTATGTGAGCCGCGAGGACGAGCCGATGTTAAAAAATCCGAATATAAATTTATATTTTGATTTCAATCACACAAATGATGGGTTCATTTCTTTTGATGCGGACGAAATTTACGCTGACACCGTAACGGTCGGAGATACGGAGTTTGAGATAATCAAAACACCCGGACATTCAAACGGCAGTATCTGCCTTTATGCGGATAAGGAGCTTATTTCGGGCGATACGCTTTTTGCCGGGGCGATAGGCAGGACCGACTACGGAAGCTATGATGAGATCATGCGCTCGGTATGGCATCTCATGCTTTTGGATGACGATGTGAGGGTTCATCCCGGTCACGGATTTTCGACGACGATCGGTACGGAGCGCAACGAAAATCCGTTCCTGAGGTAAATTATGAGGATTGAAACTCTGAATCATACCGACAGATATTCTGTCGAACAGATATGCACGCTTTTCTTCCTGCCGGATGAGGAGGGAAGCGTGACTTCTTTTTACGATGCCGATAAAAAAACGGTTGTTACGGACGCGGAGGTTTTGGGAAAAACGTCACGGGGAGAGTATCCGGCGGACATTTCTGACATGGCGGAATTTAAGAACTCCGTGAAAAAGTCGGCATTTTCGGCACTTGGACAGCTTTCCGGCGCCAAAACGCCGTGGGGCATACTCACCGGGATAAGACCGGCAAAGTTTTTCCTGAATCTTTTGCATAATCACTCTTTTTCCGAGGCTGAAAAGATACTTTCGGAAAAATACTGGGTCAGCGATGAAAAAATAAAGCTCTGCACCGCGGTGGCGCGAAAGGAAGAAAAAATACTGTCCGGAGTCGGGAAAAACGATGTCGGAATATATATAGGAATTCCGTTTTGCCCGACGAGGTGCGCCTACTGTTCTTTTATAACCGAAGCGTCCGGAGTATATAAAAAATATATCCCGGAGTACGAGGAGGCGCTTGAAAAGGAAGTCGCGGCAATGGCAAAAGCGGTCCGCGATAACGGCTTTTCGGTGAATTCCGTCTATATAGGCGGCGGAACGCCGCCCGCGCTCGGCGAAAAGCTTTTGGAAAAGCTTATCTTAAGAGTGCAGAACGAAATTTCGGCAGACGGCATTGAATTCACCGTCGAAGCGGGAAGACCGGATGTGACGGATGACGGACTTCTTAAAATGCTTTCCGAAAGAAAGGTTGGCAGAATCTGCATAAATCCGCAGACGATGAACGACGAAACGCTTAAAAAAATCGGGCGCCGCCACACCGCGAAGGACACCGAAAGAGCGTTTGAAACCGCGAGAAAATACGGGTTTGACAATATAAATTCGGACATCATAGCGGGACTGCCCGGGGAAACGCCGGAAATGTTTTCCTATACGCTTGAGAAAATCAAAGAGCTTTCGCCGGAAGAGGTGACGGTTCACACCATGTATTTAAAGCGCGCGTCGCAAATCAAGAAGGACGGATTCTATGCCGATCCCGAAGCTGCCGAAAAAATGGTGTCACTCTCTTACAAATTTGCAAAAGAAGAGGGCTATGAGCCTTATTACATGTATAAACAGAGAAACACCGTCGGCAATCTCGAAAACACCGGATACGCAAAGGACGGCAAGGAATCTGTCTATAACGTGTGCATGATGGAGGAAACGAACACCATCATAGCGTGCGGAGCGGGCGCTTCGACAAAGCTTGTCGGAAAAAGCGTTGAGAGAATTTATAATACTAAAGATGTCATTGCATATATAAAGGACATTGATGCAATAATAAAAAATAAGTCGGAAAGAATAGCGGCAAGTAATATTTAATAAAATTTTAACAAAATATTTTCTGATTTTATGTAGACAAAATGTAAAGACGGGTATATAATATGTAAAAAGGAAAGGCAGTGAAATTATGGAAATAAATATGGATAAAATAAAAGACGGTCTTGACAAAGCGGCGGTTTATACTGTTAAGACGACGGGAAAGGTCGTTTCTCTCGCAAAGCTTAATCTTAAAAAGACGGAGCTCAGAGGAAAGATTGACGACGGATATAAAAAGCTCGGAAAGCTCATTTACGAAAACTCGGGCGATGAGGGGCAGGAGGATGTCGTTTTAAAGCTTGACGCAATCAAGGCGGAGCTTGACGGATACATGACTGAGTTAAAAGAGTGCGATGAAGGCATAGAAGCTTATAAAGACTGATTTTAAGAGGCAGAGAATTTTTGCTCTGCCTCTGTAATTGCGCCATTTTGGGGTAATTGCGGGATACTTCGGAGGAAAAAATGCAGAGAAAAAAGATATTTAAAACGGGGATTTTTATTATATGCCTTATTGCGGCGGCGTATTTCGGCGTCCGCATGGCTTTTTTGATGTCGGCGCCTTTTCAGCGTGTCAATACAGGAAATGAGATCGACAGGGTCGAGGTCAATAACGGAAATGTAATCATAAACGTGCTCGTTATGGGTCTTGATAAGGACGAGACAAGGACCGACACACTTATTTTTATGAGCTATAACAGCGCAAACGGCAAATGCTTTATGATGAGTATTCCGCGCGACACTTATGTTCACATCAACGGTAACAGGGTGCTCATTAACGAAGCGTATACGCACGGCGGGGCGGAGGCAACGATCAAGAAGGTCAAGGAGATCATAAATCTTCCTGTAAACTATTACGTTGTGTTCACCTTCCAGGATTTCAGAGATGTGATCGACGGGCTCGGCGGAGTCGAGTTCGACGTTCGTCCTCAGGGTTATTATTATGACGACCCGTATCAGGACCTTCACATCAGTATTCCCGGAGGGCACCAGATATTGGACGGCGAGAAGGCGGAAGGGCTTGTAAGGTTCAGAGCCGACTATGCTATGGCGGATCTTGACAGAGTCGAGATTCAGCGCCAGTTTGTCAAAGCCGTTATCGAACAGAAGCTTAATAAAAAGTATATAAGGGCAATTCCGAAGATATATGCATCGCTTTCGGACAGCCTTAAGTCAAACCTTTCGCTTGATGAAATTTTGGATTACAGCAAGGAGATTTTATCTGCCGGAGTGACATCGTTTGATATGTATACAATGCCGCATACAATATCGGGAATGCATGTTTTGCCGGATGAAGAGGGAATAAAAGCGCTTGTGGATCAGTATAAGGCTGAAAGCGAAGCGGCATTAGTGGAAAATAGCCAAAAATAGTTAAAATTTTAACGAGAGTGTATGCTTTTTGTTGAAATTAAATCTTTTACTTGCCAAGCGTTAAGAAAAAGGTTATAATAATATAGAGAGGCATGGTTATATGAAGAAAATAGTTGCACTCATCGCAGCGCTTGCCCTTGTTTTTACGCTTTCTTCGTGCAAACTGAAGGAAGAGGGAGAAGTGTTGACCGATGGAAACGAAGGTGCCGGCGGCACCGCAAACGACATGGCAGAGGAGGAGCATCCGATGGTTACAATATCGGTCAAGGATTTCGGCGATATGGTTTTTGAGCTTTATCCCGAGTACGCACCCGAGACGGTGCAGAACTTTCTGGATCTTGCCGAAAGCGGATTTTATAAGGATCTTACATTCCACAGGATATACAAGGGATTTATGATACAGGGCGGTTCGACCGACGGTATGGGAATGGCGGGCTCCGATAAGACGATAAAGGGTGAGTTTTCTGCAAACGGAGTGGACAACCCCTTAAGCCATGAAAGAGGAGTTATCTCCATGGCGCGCACGAACGACCCGGACAGTGCAAGCTCGCAGTTCTTTATATGCGATGCGGATTCAACGTTTTTGGACGGGCAGTATGCGGCGTTCGGAAAGCTCACGGAAGGGTATGACGTGCTGGACGCGATAGCGTCTGTTGAGGTTACGGCAAATCCTTATTCCGGCGAAAAATCACAGCCTTTGGTTGCACCGGTGATTGAAAATATCACCGTTAACAAATAATCTATAATATCTTTTAGGAGGATGTTGAAAATGGTTAGAGTAGGTATAAACGGTTTTGGACGTATCGGTCGTCTGGCTTTCAGACAGATGTTCGGAGCAGAAGGCTATGAGGTTGTTGCAATCAACGATCTTACAAGCCCGAAGATGCTTGCGCATTTGCTCAAGTACGATTCTTCTCAGGGAAGATATGCTCTCTGCGATAAGGTAACAGCTGACGAGGATTCCATCACTGTTGACGGAAAGAAGATCAGAATTTACGCTGAGAAGGACGCTGTAAATATTCCCTGGGGCGAGCTTAACGTAGACGTTGTACTTGAGTGCACAGGCTTCTACACATCCAAGGAAAAGGCTTCCGCTCACTTACAGGCAGGCGCTAAGAAGGTAGTTATTTCCGCTCCCGCAGGAAATGACCTTCCCACTATCGTTTACAATGTAAACCATGAGTCACTTACAAAGGATGACAAGATTATATCTGCTGCATCCTGCACAACAAACTGCCTTGCGCCCATGGCTGACGCGCTTAACAAATATGCGCCCATCCAGTCCGGTATTATGTGCACAATCCACGCTTACACAGGCGATCAGATGACACTTGACGGTCCTCAGAGAAAGGGCGACTTAAGAAGATCCAGAGCGGCTGCGGTAAACATCGTTCCCAACTCGACAGGTGCTGCAAAGGCAATCGGTCTTGTTATTCCCGAGCTTAACGGCAAGCTTATAGGATCTGCACAGAGAGTACCCACTCCCACAGGTTCCACCACAATTCTTACAGCGGTTGTAAAGGCTGACAATGTAACCAAGGAAGGCATCAACGAGGCTATGAAGGCTGCTTCCAACGAGTCCTTCGGTTACAACACCGATGAGATCGTATCTTCCGATATCGTTGGTATGAGATTCGGTTCTCTCTTCGATGCAACTCAGACAATGGTTGCAGAGATCGGTGACGGACTTTATGAGGTACAGGTAGTTTCCTGGTATGACAACGAGAACTCTTACACCAGCCAGATGGTAAGAACAATTAAGTATTTTGCTGAGCTCGGCTGATTAAAGCGGTTATAATGCATATGAAAACGCGCGGAATTATTAATTCCGCGCGTTTTTGCCTGCTTAAAACAAAAAACTTTATTGTTCACTAATTGTTTACTTAAAATAAACAATTATGTTTTGACAAGAGGTGTAAAATGTGGTACAATAAATTATTATAATGCAAATGGTATGTTTAAATAATGTTTAGGGAGTTTTTTTGTTGAATAAGGCAGTATTGAGATATATCTGGGTCCTGGCGGTGATAACCGTCATGGCGGCGCTTTTTAATTCTGAAATAACACTGATAATCGCCGCATCCGTCTTTGCGGTAGCCGCTCTTTTGTTCCCTTTTGGGATAACGCTGATTGCGGCGGCACTCTGCATCATTATATATGCTCTTCTGACGGTGGATCCGGCAGCCGGAGCAATAATGGCACTGTCCTTCATTCTGCCGGCGACGGCGATGGCGATGTCGCTCAGACTGAGGCAGGGTCTTTCGGTCATAATCGGCGCGGGCACTTTCTCTAATGCGTTTGCAATGCTTATGCTGTATTATTACGAATCCGTTAAAGAGCACACGACGGTACAGGGGCTTTTGTCCGTTACAGTGCCTAAGTCTTTTTCGGGACAGATGGCGTCAATGGGATACGGGCAGCAGGAGATCGAAATGATCGAAACGGTGTGGAAAAGCATGTCGGTTCTGATTCCGGCGGTAATTATGATATCGGCGCTGATTTTTTCGTTTCTTGCTTTTGCTGGAATGAAAGCTATAATCAGGCGCACTGGCGGAAAGCTTGTCAATATCAGGGACTTTAAGGATATGCGGGCGGATGTGTCATTTACCGCGGTTGCCGTGCTTCTTACAGCGGCGCTCTTTTTCACGGAGGGTGCGGCAAACGGCGTTATCTTAAACGCACTTTATTTCATATATGTTTTATATATCGCTTTCGGCGCCGCCGCGTCGGTGAGAATTTTTAAAAGGCTCACCAATCACGCTTTTCCGGCAGCTTTGATAACGGTTATGATTGGATTTTTCACTTTGGGAACCGGGCTTGTGCTTTTGGGAGTCATAAGCTCGTTTACAGGTAAAAATAAACCTATGGAAAGGAATTGACGGATAATGAAAGTAGTATTGATTAAAGATGTGAAGGCTCAGGGCAAAAAGGGTGACATCATAAATGTCAGCGACGGATATGCGAGAAATTTCCTCCTTCCGAGAGGGCTCGCAAAAGAAGCAACCAGCAATGCGTTAAACGACCTTAAGGGGCAGAAGGAGGCGGCACAGTTCCGCCATGACAGTGAGGTTGCCGCAGCAAAGGAAACCGCCGAAAAAATAAACGGCGTGACTGTTTCGCTTACTGCAAAAGCGGGGGAAAACGGCAAGCTTTTCGGGTCGATCACCGCGTCGGACGTTGCCGAGTCGCTCAAGATGCAGCATCACGTTGTTATAGAGAAAAAGAAATTTTCCATTCCGGACGGTATTAAGCACACCGGAATAACAGAGGTGGAGGTTAAGGTATATCCCTCCATAACCGCGAAGATAAAGGTCAACGTTACAGCCGAGGGCTGATTTAAGAGGTGATTTTATGGAGGGCAGACAGGCGCCCTATAATATGAGTGCCGAACAGGCGGTGCTCGGGTGCATGATATCGAATTCCAAGGCACTGTCCGAGGTTTTTACCGAAATTAAGGCGGATGATTTTTATACCGAGGCACACAGGCTCATATTTGAGGCGATAAAGTCGCTTTTCGATACCGGTCAGGCGGTGGATATCGTTACCGTTTCCGGTGCGCTCGGGTCAAGACTCGAGATGGCGGGCGGTCTTAATTATCTGTCGCGCCTGGCTATGAGCGTTGTCACGACCGAGAATCTCTCGCAGCATATTGATATAATCAAAAAAACGTCGAATATGCGAAAGCTTATTGAGGCGGCGGACCAGATATCGACAATGTGCTATGAGGGAAAAGAGGACGCCGAGGTGATTTTGGACCGGGCGGAGCAAAAGGTGTTCGAAATTGCCGAAAGCAGAGCGAACATGGGCTTTGTGCATATCAGAGACGTTCTTGTAAATTCGATCGACAATGTCGAAAAGCTCCGCGAGGCGGGAGGCAGAATAGCCGGAGTGCCGACGGGATTTTCTGACCTTGACAATATTTTGGCGGGTCTTCAGAAGTCGGACCTTGTTTTGGTTGCGGCGCGTCCCGCAATGGGAAAAACGGCGTTTGCACTGAATATGGCTCAGCATATTGCGATACACTCCAAAGTTCCGGTTGCAATTTTCAACCTTGAAATGAGCAAGGAGCAGATCGTTAACCGTATGATATGCAGCGAAGGGCTGGTTGAAAATAGTAAATTCAGAGTCGGCGATTTGAATGTGGAGGACTGCACAAGACTTGCGCAGGCTATAGGAACGCTTTCCACGGCGCCCATTTATATTGATGATACCGCTGGTATCGGAATAAGTGAGATTAGGGCAAAATGCAGAAGGCTGGCACAGTCGGAAAAAGGGCTCGGTCTCATTGTGATAGACCATATTCAGCTTATGCAGTCGGGCAGAAAGTCGGACAGCAGGCAGCAGGAAATTTCTGAAATTTCCCGCTCGCTTAAGATCCTTGCAAAGGAACTGAACGTTCCGGTAGTTGCTCTTTCTCAGCTTTCCCGTGCGGTTGAATCAAGAACCGATAAGCGCCCCATGCTCTCTGACTTAAGAGAGTCCGGGGCAATCGAGCAGGACGCCGATATTGTTATGTTTTTATACAGAGACGCATATTACAATCCGGAATCGGAAAAGCACAATATTGCGGAATGTATAGTCGCAAAGCACAGAAACGGCGAAACGGGAAAAATCGAGCTTGTTTACAGGGGAGAATATGTCAGGTTTGAAAGTGTCTATAAAGGATGACCTTGTTTTTAAAATAGGGACAGTCATAGAAGAGTACAATTTAATAAATCCGGGAGATGAAGTCATATCGGCGCTTTCTGGCGGGGCTGACTCTGTGGCGCTCCTTTTTGTGCTTTCGGCGTTGTCTGAAAAAATCGGATTTAAGCTCCGCGCGGCGCACCTTAATCACATGATAAGAGGAGCCGAGGCTGACCGTGACGAGGAGTTTGCAAGAAAGACGGCAGAAGCCTTAGGGGTCGAGTGCACCGTAAAGCGATGCGACATACCTTTTCTTTCAAAGGGAAGAAATATGGAGGAGACCGCGAGGGAGGAGCGCTACAGCTTTTTCTCGGAGCTCTCGGGAAAAAACGGAAAGGTTGCGGTCGCTCATAACTTAAATGACCTTGCGGAAACCTTTTTGATGCGTGTTGCGCGCGGAACGTCCGTTGCCGGGCTTTCTGGAATCAGAATAAAAAACGGCAGCATAATCCGTCCGCTTTTATTCACTCCGCGCCCGGAAATTGAAGCGTTTCTTGAAAGAAACGGCATTTCTTATGTGACGGACAGTACGAATCTTTCTGACGATTACACGAGAAACAATATAAGGCACAACATACTTCCGCAGTTTTTAAGCCTTAACGAAAGCTTTTTATCCTCAGTTGCCAGAACGGCGAAAAAGGCAAAGGACGCCGCCGATTTCATTGCGCTTTCGGCAAAAGAAAGCTACGGTGCGGTAACGGAGAATATTGATGTCGAAAAAATAAAGGGTCTTCACAATGCGTTAAAGGACTATATTATATCGGAAAGCGCATATTACGCCGGGATGAAGGAAATATCGGACAGGAATATTTCGGACATAAAAAAGCTTATTTTGCTGCCGTCGGGCAAAAAAATTCAGCTTTCCGGAATGTATGAGGCGACGAAGATATATGATAAAATAAAAATAGGCAAAAGAAAAGAAGATAAAAATTATAATTATGAGCTTAAAATCGGAAACAATTATATAGTAGAGGCAAACTACACCGTAACGCTTGAGAAAAGCGACCGCGGGATAGATTCGGATAAGGTAAAGCTGCCGCTTTACGCAAGACCCAAAAGAGAGGGCGATTCATTTTATCCGGTCGGCGCGGGCGGTGAAAAAAAGCTGAAAAGGCTTTTTACAGACCTTAAGTTCCCAATAGATAAGAGAGGCAGATATCCCATTATAACGGACAGTGAAAAGATCGTTTTTGCTTTAGGACGCGCAGATGAGGGCGCAGTGTCCGACAGCGCGACGAAAAATGCGATTACGATAAAAATTACAGAAGGGGAATTACGATGAACAAGGATTTGGAAAAGATATTGGTAACCGAGGAGGAACTTGACAGAAAGACCACCGAGATTGCCGCAAAAATTTCAAAGGATTACGAGGGCAAGAACCTTTTTATGATAGGCATATTAAAGGGCGGAGTCGTTTTTGCGTCCGATTTGCTTAAAAAAATTACCGTGCCGATGGAGATTGACTTTATGGCGGTATCGAGCTACGGCAAGGAGAGCGAGACCTCGGGCGTTGTCACGCTTAAAAAAGATATTGACAAAATGCTTACGAACCAGGATGTTTTAATTGTTGAGGACATTGTCGACAGCGGATATACCATGGCGTACTTAAAGCGCCTTTTAGCTGACAGAAATGCGTCGAGCGTTAAGATATGCACGCTTTTAAACAAGCCTTCGCGCAGAAGAGTGGATATTGACATAGACTATTACGGATTTGAAATTCCCGACGAATTCGTTGTCGGATACGGCTTGGATTATGACGAGAAATACAGAAATCTGCCGTATATCGGAGTTTTGGATCCTAAGATATACACAAAATAATCAAGGGGGTATTTTTTTGGACAAAAACGTAAGGGGGCTTATAGCGGCAATCGCAATTTTGATTGCCATGAGCCTGTCGTACATGTTTATAATCGGGCAGGTGCCGAAGCAGGAAATTCTTTATTCAGACCTCGTTAAGGACATAAGCGCAGGGAAGATCGAGCGCCTTGAAATTACCGATTCAAGAGCAAAGGCAACCTACAGTGAAAAAAATGAAGACGGCAGAAATAAGGTCGTAATATACGATATCCCGTCAAAGGAGCTTTTATATGCACAGACCGGGGAGGAAATGGATAAGCAGATAGAATCGGGCAGTCTCATAGTGTCTTATCCTGAGGAATCGTCGGCTTATGCATGGCTTTCGCTCCTGTCGCCGTTCTTTATCATAATAGTAATAGCCATAATCTGGAGCTTTATGATGAAAAACGCCGGAGGCGGAGCCGGAGCGATGAACTTCGGGAAGATTAAGACCAAGGCGGCGGTTCCAGAAAACAAAAAGGTAACGTTTGCCGATGTTGCCGGGGTTGAAGAAGAAAAAGAGGAACTTACAGAGATTGTCGAATTTCTTAAAAATCCGAAAAAATATACCGACCTCGGAGCAAGAATTCCCAAGGGAGTGCTTTTGATAGGACCTCCCGGAACAGGAAAGACCCTTTTGGCGAAAGCAGTTGCCGGTGAGGCGAACGCTCCGTTTTTCAGCATAAGCGGATCGGATTTCGTTGAAATGTTCGTCGGTGTCGGAGCTTCGAGAGTGAGAGACCTTTTCGAACAGGCAAAGAAAAATCAGCCGTCTATCATATTTATTGACGAGATAGACGCGGTCGGACGGCACAGAGGAGCGGGACTCGGAGGCGGACACGACGAGAGGGAGCAGACGTTAAATCAGCTCCTTGTTGAGATGGACGGATTCGGAGTTAACGAGGGCACCATCGTGCTTGCCGCGACCAACAGAGCGGATATATTGGACCCCGCGCTTATGCGCCCGGGAAGATTTGACCGTCAGGTCTATGTCGGCTATCCCGACCAGAAGGCGAGACTTGAAATATTAAAGGTTCACGCAAAGAATAAACCGCTCGGAAAGGATGTTGACCTTTCCGTAATAGCAAAGACGACATACGGATTTACCGGTGCCGATCTTGAAAATCTCTTAAACGAGGCTGCGCTCCTTGCGGCACGCGAAAACAGCCGCGAGATAAGCCAGCATGACTTGGACGACGCTATGTTAAAGGTTGTTATGGGACCGGAGAAAAAGTCCAAGGAAATGCAGGAGAAGGACAAAAAGAAGACCGCATATCACGAGGCGGGACACGCGGTTGCCGCAAAGTGCCTGCCTACACAGGATAAGGTTCATCAGGTTTCGATCATTCCGAGAGGAAGAGCCGGCGGATTCACGATGTCGCTTCCCGACCACGACAAGCCTTATATTTCCAAACAGGAAATGTTTGAGGATATCGTAATGGCGATGGGCGGACGCGTTGCCGAGGAAATGATATTCGGGGAGATCAACACCGGCGCGTCAAGCGATATTCAGCACGCAACGAAAATTGCAACGGATATGGTCACCAAGTACGGCATGAGCGAAAAGCTCGGTTCCAGAAGCTTCGGTTCAAACGAGGAGATATTTATAGGAAGAGACTACGGTCATGCCCAGAACTATTCGGACGCGACTGCGGCGCTTATTGATGAGGAAGTTGACGCACTTATCGAAAACGGATATAAAAAGTGCAAGGAGATACTCACCGAGCATAGGGATAAGCTTGAGGCGGTTGCAAAAGCTCTTATAGAAAGAGAAGTTCTCACGGGAGAAGAATTCCTGGAGGTTTATAACGGAACAGTAAGCACCGAGGATGAAAAAGAGGAAAACTGATCGGGGAATAATAAATTTATGATATTAAAAAGCATTACAATGCAGGGGTTTAAGTCCTTTGCCGATAAAACTAAAATAGAGCTTGACGGGAACGTGTGCGCTATCGTCGGACCTAACGGAAGCGGAAAGAGCAATATTTCCGACGCTATCTTGTGGGTTTTGGGCGAACAGAGCGCGAAAACTCTGCGCGGCAGTAAAATGGAGGACGTTATTTTTACGGGAACGCCCAAAAGAAAGCCGAGCGGATTTGCCGAGGTGACGCTGACACTTGATAACACCGGGCATCTTTTGCCGGTGGACTATGACGAGGTAGCGTTCACAAGAAGAGTTTACCGTTCCGGCGAAGGCGAGTATTTTATCAATAAGACCCCCTGCCGGCTTAAGGATATCCATGAAATGCTGATGGATACCGGAATGGGACGCGACGGATACAGTATCATCGGTCAGGGAAAGATCGACCAGATACTTTATGCCAACCCGGAGGACAGAAGGTCCATGTTCGAGGAGGCGTCCGGCATTTCCAAATATAAATACAGAAAAGCCGAGGCAACGAGAAAGCTTGACAAGACCAATGATAATATCATAAGAATAAAGGACATTGTCGCGGAGCTTGAAAACCAGATAGGACCTTTGAAAGAGCAGTCGGAGAAGGCGCAGCGCTTTTTGGTACTGTCGGATGAGCTTAAGGAGCTTGAAGTCACCGCTTTTGTAAATTCAATTGAAAAAAATAAAAGTGCATGCGACAAGGCGGAAAATAACTATGCCGACATCAAGGCGGAGTTTGACAAGGCAAAGGCATTTTCGGAGGCAAACGAGAAGACGATCGAGGCATATTATGAAGAAAAAAAGCTTTTTGATTCAAGCCTTGAAAAGATTAAAAACGAAGCTTCGGAAATCATTGTCGAGATCACAAAAAAAGAGTCTGAGATAACGCTTAAGACAAGCACGATAGAAAATATCGGGATTAATATAACGAGACTGTCCGATGAGATAGGCAAGCTCAGGGAAGAAAATTCTGCCCGGTCGGTCGAAGAAGCGGAAAAGGCGGTATTTGACGCTAAGGAGAAAAAGGAAAACCTTATCCGCGAGCTCAATGCAATGAATGTGGCTTTACTTCGCGAGAAAACGGAGGAGCTTTCTCACAGGACTGCGAAAAAAGCCGCGTATACCGATTCGGTCGCCGCGGCGATTGAGGGCAAGACCGGAAGGCTTGAATCGTTTGACGTTATTGCGGACGAGCAGAGCAAGCGCTTAAATTCCATTTCCCGTGAGACGGACGAAATGGAAAAAGCGGTGAAGGCTGACGAGGAGGAAATTGCAGCCTTTAATGCGGAAAAGGAAAAGAGAGAAAAGCAGGGCGAGGAGTATTTAAAAGTAAAAAATGACATGACGGGCGCATATTCCGCGCTCTTGTCGGAGCTTGACGCGCTTAAGGAAAAGTACAATGCCGAAAGCAAAAAATCGTCGGAATGTTCGTCCCGCCTTAAGTTTCTTACGGAGCTTGAAAAGGAAATGGACGGATACTCCGGCGCGGTTAAAAGCGTTATCGAAAACAAGAGCCTTAAGGGTATCCGCGGCGTGTTGTCCGAACTTATACATGTGGAATCCAAGTACATTCCGGCGATTGAGGCAGCGCTCGGCGGTTCGATGCAGAACATCGTCACGGTGACGGATTCGGACTCGCGCGAGGCGATAAATTACTTAAAATCTAAGGGCAAGGGAAGGGCGACCTTTCTGCCGCTTAACATAATCCGCCCGCGCTCGCTGGATAAAATTTCGCACCCGGGATTTTTAGGCGCCGTGTCAGATTTTGTCGACTGCGACGAGGATATAAGACCGGCGGTTTTGAACCTTCTGGGAAATGTTGCTTTATGTGACAGCTTTGATAATGCGATAGGCTTATTTAAAAAGCAGAACGGCAAGGTGAAGATTGTCACGCTTTCCGGCGAGTACATAAATTCCGGCGGTGCCGTTACGGGCGGAAGCATGAGCAAGATACGCGGACTTTTGTCGAGAAAGCAGGAAATTTTATCGCTGACCGAGGAGCAGAAGGAGCTTAACACACTTTTAAGGAAAATCGATTCCGGGATTGATAAAAAGAACGGAACCGTAGTGAAAATGCAGAGCGATGCGAATGAATTAAGCGAGAAGATTCAGCTTAATAAAAACGCGCTTTCCGACACATTATATAAAATACAGGCAAAGGAAAGCATACTCCGGAGCAAAAGGGCTAGGTTTGACGAGCTTTCGGAGGCGAAAAGAGAGCTTGTATACAGTCTTGACAACCGCGATAAGGCAAAGGAGGAACTGAAAAAATCCATTGCCGAGTCCAAAGAGGAGCTCGAAAACGAAAAAGAGGAGCTTAAAAAGCTCACGGCGGAGCTTGAAAAGTCAAGGGCGGAACTTGACGAAATGAATAACGCGAGAGTTGAAAAGACCATGGAGATAAATAATGCATCAAAGGATATCGAAATGTACTTTAACGCGCTCCAGTCGGCACGCGCGGGAGCGGATTCAAGGCGTGCTCTTGCCGAGTCGAAGGCTCTTGAGATTGAAAAGTATAAGTCCGATGAAGAAACGGTAAAAAAAGAGATAGAGCTTATCGGCGAGCATATTATAAACCTTAAGAACCAGCATGAGTCAAAGCTTTCCGAGCTTGAGGCGAAGAAGGACGAATTTTCGTCCCGCGATTTTAACACCGCTAAGTTGAGGGAGGAAAATAAGGCAATACAGGAAAAGGTTATTTCTCTTGCACAGGAAATGACAAAGCTTCAGGGTAAGATTGAGGCGTTAAAAGCCGCGGTCGAGGAGGATATCGGCAAGCTCTGGGAAGAGTATGAAATGACGTTTTCCGAGGCGCTCGCCGAGCGCAGCCAAAAGGGCGGAAAGACCGCGTCCGGCGCGCATATAAGCAAGCTTAAGCGCGAGATAAAGGACTTGGGAACGATAAATGTCGCTGCAATCGAGGATTATAAAAACGTTTCGGAGCGGTATGAATTTTTGTCCGGTCAGGAAAAGGACATGTTAGACACCAAGGCAAACCTTGAAAAAATAATCGAGGATATGCAAAAGATCATGGCGGAGCAGTTTTCGGTTCAGTTTAAGAAAATTAATGAGGACTTTAAGGAAACCTACGTTGCGCTGACAGGTGGCGGAACGGCAAATATTTTACTTTCCGATCCCGACGATGTTTTGGAGAGCGGGATCGAGATTGAGCTTCAGCCCCCCGGGAAGAAGCTTCAGAACATCATGCTTTTGTCCGGCGGAGAAAAGGCGATTGCCGCTATAGCGCTGTTTTTCGCGATGCTTTCGGTAAGACCGACGCCCTTCTGCGTGCTTGACGAGATTGAGGCGGCGCTTGACGAGAGCAACGTTCAGCGTTTCGCGTCATTTTTAAGAAATTATGATAAAACACAGTTCCTGGTTATAACGCACAGGCGCGGTACGATGGAATCGGCTGACACGCTCTACGGCGTTACGATGCAGGAAAAAGGTGTTACAAAGCTTTTGTCGCTTAAGTTAAGCGATGTTGAACAGTAAGAAAACGGAGAGATTTTTAATGGGATTTTTCGATAAATTAAAACAGGGGCTCGGCAAAACAAAAGATACATTCAAAAATGCGGTCGACAGTGTGTTTGTTGCCTTCAGCAGTATTGATGAGGACTTTTACGAGGAATTGACGGAGGCGCTTATATTGGCGGATCTCGGCGCGCAGACGGCGACCGAGATCGTTGACGAGCTTAAAGACCGCGTTAAGTCCAAGCATATAAATAATACCGATGAGGCTAAAAATGAGCTTTATGACGTTATCGGAGAGGCGATTTCGGGCGATTCGTCGCTTGATTTGTCGGGCAGCCCCGCGGTCATTATGGTGATCGGAGTCAACGGCGTCGGCAAAACCACGTCCATAGGTAAGATGACGCACTTTTTAAAATCAGAAGGCAAGAACGTTTTACTTGCTGCGGCGGACACGTTCCGTGCTGCTGCGGCTGACCAGCTTGCCATATGGGCGCAAAGAAACGATGTTCCCATGATAAGGCACGAGGAGGGTTCCGATCCCGCGTCCGTTGTGTTTGACGCGTGCGCCGCGGCTAAAAGCAGAAAGGCGGACGTTCTTATCTGCGACACTGCGGGGAGGCTGCATAATAAGAAAAACCTCATGGACGAGCTCCAAAAAATATACCGCGTTATAAAGCGCGAGCTTCCGGACTCAAGCCTTGAGGTGCTCCTTGTACTGGATGCAACCACCGGGCAGAATGCGGTAAATCAGGCGGAAATGTTTAAAGAAACGGCGGACATTACAGGCATTGTACTGACGAAGCTTGACGGGACGGCGAAGGGCGGAATCGTGATAAACATCAAGAAAAAGCTCGGTATTCCGGTGAAATTCATCGGCGTGGGCGAGGGGATAGATGATATGCAGCCTTTTGACCCCGAAAGCTTTTCAAAAGCGCTTTTTGACTGACGGGAGGGTTTTCCATGAAGGAAATAAAGACAAACGCAATGAGAATACTCGACAAGGCAAAGGTCATTTATACGGCGCACCACTATGAGCCCGAGGAGGGCAAGGTCGATGGGATATATGTTGCCGATAAGCTCGGCTGTCCGCACGAGATAGTTTATAAAACGCTTGTGACCGTTGCACCGTCAAGGGAGCATTATGTTTTTGTCATTCCGGTTGAAAAGGAGCTTGACTTAAAGGCGGCGGCGAGAGCGGTCGGCGAAAAGTCGGTCGAAATGATCCATGTTGCCGATATCAATAAGGTGACGGGGTATATAAGGGGCGGCTGCTCTCCGGTCGGCATGAAAAAGGAGTTTAAGACGGTGATTGACGAATCGGCGAACAATGTGGAAAAATTCTATGTAAGCGCCGGAAGAATCGGCTCGCAGCTTGAGATTGTGCCGTCCGAGCTTAAGAAGGTCGTAAATTATACCATGGCGGCAATAACGAAATGACAAAAGGCGCTTTCGCAGTCCGTAATAATTATCGCGGACCGGCTTTAGCGCCTTCTTTATTGACAAAATTTAGGGATTTGTTTATTGACAGAAGAAAAAACGTGTGATAGAGTATAATTAAAGAGGGAAAAATAAAAACTTAAGTTATATATCAATTTATAAGGAGGAGTTTTTATGGGCAAAACATTAAAAAAAATATTGACTGTTGCGGGAGTTGCCGCGGCAGGTGCGGCGGTTTTGGGCATTGCCGCTTATGCAACGACAAAGCTTATGGTGAAAACGGCGCTTGACAGAGAAGAGCCTGAAATTATGAAAAAAAGAAGAGGGAAGATATCCGGCTCGTCCGGCGGCGAGGAGGGCTTTGAAATAGCAAAAGCCGAGGCGCAGAAAAAGCTTCTTGAGGAGGAACATGAAACCGTGAAGATCGTGGCGGCGGATAATGTGACGCTTGTCGGGCACTTTTACCCCGTTGAGGACGCAAAGCGCGTTATTATCGCCTTTCACGGATGGCGTTCGTCCTGGGGAGCGGATTTCGGAATGATATCCGATTTCTGGCATAACACCGGGTGCAGCGTTCTGTACGCGGAGCAGAGAGGGCAGAACGCAAGCGGAGGAGAACACATGGGCTTCGGACTGACGGAGCGGCACGACTGCATTGAATGGGTGAACTGGGTGAACTCAAAGTGCGATAAAAAGCTGCCCATATACCTTGCTGGCGTGTCAATGGGTGCGTCAACCGTGCTCATGGCGTCGGATTCGGACTTTCCGGATAACGTCCGCGGCATAATCGCAGACTGCGGATTCACATCGCCCAAGGAGATATGGGAGTATGTCGCAAGGCACAATATGCACCTTTACACCGTCGGCACACGCCTTGCGGACGCGATTTGCAGAAAAATGATAAATGTCGGCTCGGGCGACTATTCGACAAAGGAAGCGCTTAAGAAAACAAAGGTGCCTGTGCTTTTCATCCACGGAGAGGACGATAATTTTGTGCCGGTCGACATGACGTATGAAAACTATGACGCGTGCGCGTCGTCGAAGAGCCTTTTAATAGTTCCGGGCGCGGACCACGCCATGAGCTATTACGTTGATAAGGAATCGTACGAAAGGGCGCTCAGAGAATTTTTCGAGGATTTTGACAATAACATATCCGAATAAAGAAAAAGCCTCCCGCAGTAATGCGGGAGGCTTTTTTGATTAAAACGGGCTGCAGTCGCAGAGGGAGGGCATTGCAAAGGTCTTTTTGCAGTCCTGCATATCCTGAACGCTGCGGAGCGCTTCACCGAAGCGCTGGAAATGAACGACCTCACGGGCGCGGAGAAAACGGATGACCTCGTTAACGTCCGCATCGTCCGAAAGCCTTAATATATTGTCGTACGTCAGGCGTGCTTTCTGCTCCGCCGCAAGGTTTTCCGTAAGGTCCGCGATCGGGTCGCCTGTTGACTGGATGGACGCCGCGGTCCACGGAGAGCCGGACGCGGAGGTGGGATAAACCGCCGTGCTGTGGTCAACATAGTAATCGGAAAATCCCGATTTTTTCACCTCGTCGCAGCTTATGCCCTTGGTGAGCTGATGAACCAGCGTTCCGACCATTTCGAGGTGCCCGAGCTCCTCGGATCCTATATCATTGCACACGCTTTTGCATATATCGTTCGGCATTGTAAAGCGCTGGCTTAAATATCTTAAGCTTGCGCCGAGCTCGCCGTCCGGTCCGCCGTACTGCGTGATGATAAGCTTTGCAAGGGCGGGGTTTGTGTGCTTGATGCTGATTGGCTTCTGAAGCTTCTTCTCATAATACCACATTAGTTACATCCCTCCGTTTCGGTTTTACTGATACAGTCGTCTATAGAACATTCGTCTTTTTCACATGACCGGTTACATTCATCGGCTGCCTTGGGCCAGTCGGGGCACCAGGGCCACGGCGCGTTTATCCACCTGAACGGCGCACCGTAAAGCGAAGCGGTCGACGCGGTGAGGGGATAGCCGAAGCGCGACTCTATTTCGTTTCTGAGCATCATTGACTTCTGCGACTGCAGGCAGTGCTTCATTATCATTCCCGCGTCATCGGGATGAGTGTCTAAATAAAGCTTTATGTCATCGGCAGCAAAGTCCGATTCGGCAAGCATAAGTAATTTTTCTTTGAGAGTTGACTCCATAAAACGACCTCCTTTAATTCTGTTTACTGCAGAAGTCTCTGCCGTAAACGCCGAGCGGCTTGTTAAGCTCCGGGAAAACGGTGCCGTTTTTGAGAGCTTCCGATTCGCAGTAAAGCTTGCCGGCTCTCTGATACGGAACATACGCATACGCTATGAGCATATCGGAAAGCGCGTCGTTAAAAATCGGGGTTTCGCACTGTATGGGGGCAGTCATGAAGGGGCTGCAGCCGTACATGCAGTTATTGTAGTTCATATAAACATGTCTCCTTACATGGATTTTTGATGTATAGTACATCTCTAACATAATATGATTTTTGGAAGATTAAGTTACATTCTGTTATTTTAATAATAGTCATTGACTGAAAGATAAAAAAATGGTAAAATATAATAGTATGATTATATATGAACGGAAAGATAGACATGGATGATAAAAACCTTAAAGTATTGGAATATGACAAAATATTAAAAAAGCTTGCGGATAAGGCTGTCTGCCCGGCGGCAAAGGAGCAGGCGTTAAAGCTTCGCCCGGTGACGGACATCGGCGAGGCGAAAAGGCTTTTGGGTGAGACGGGCGAGGCGGAGCGCTACATGGCAAAGCATTTTGAACCGCCGATAATTCCGCTTAACGATATTTCGCCCGCGTTAAAGCGCGCCGAGATAGGCGCGGTATTGTCCTGCAAGGAGCTTCTTGACACCGCAAGGGTCCTGCGCGTTGCGCGTGCGCTGAAAAAATATATATCCGACGGCAAAGAAGAAAATCTTGAATTTTTGAATATCGTGACAGAGTGCATTTACGAGCTTCCGGAAACGGAGCGCGAAATTGAGCGCTGCATCGTTTCGGAGGAAGAAGTGTCGAGCGACGCAAGCGCGGAGCTTCACTCGATAAGGTTGCGGCGGGAGCGGCTGGAGGATAAGATAAGGGACGTTTTAAACGACATGATACACTCCTCAAAGTACCAGTCCGCGCTTCAGGAAAGCCTTGTAACTATGAGAAGCGGGCGCTTTGTTCTGCCGGTAAAGTCAGAGCAAAAGGGAGCGGTTCCCGGTATAGTGCACGATTCGTCCTCCTCAGGAGCGACGGTTTTTATCGAGCCGATGCAGATTGTGGAGATAAACAACGAAATCAGCAAGCTTAACGGTCTCGAAAAGGAAGAAATCGAAAGAATTTTGACCGAACTGACAAATAATGTGGAGGAACACCGCCAGGTCATTGCCGATGATTATAAGTACATTCTTGAAGCTGACATGATCTTTGCGAGAGCAAGGCTCGCCGTTGATATGGACGCGTCGGTTCCGAATCTTAATTCCGATGGGATAATCGACATCAAAAAAGCGCGCCATCCGCTTTTAGATAAGAAGAAGGCGGTGCCGATTGACGTTTATCTCGGCAGGGATTTTGACACGCTGGTTATAACCGGTCCCAACACGGGCGGTAAGACGGTAACGCTTAAAACGCTCGGGCTTTTCACGCTTATGGCGCAGACAGGGCTCGGAATTCCGGCGTCCTACGGCAGCGAGATTGCGGTGTTTGACGAGGTTTTCGCCGACATCGGTGATGAGCAGAGTATCGAACAGTCGCTTTCCACATTTTCGTCACACATGGTTAATATCGTAAACATATTAAACAGGGCAAACGAAAAGTCGCTTGTTCTTTTTGACGAGCTCGGCGCCGGAACCGATCCGGCGGAAGGTGCGGCGCTTGCGGTCTCGATTTTGGAATATGTCAAGATGTGCGGCGCAAAAACGGCGGCTACAACGCATTACAGCGAAATTAAGCTTTACGCGCTGACGACTGACAGGGTGGAAAACGCGGCGTGTGAGTTTGACATAAATTCGCTGCGGCCGACCTACAAGCTTTTGATCGGTATCCCGGGAAAGAGCAACGCTTTCGCGATTGCAAAAAGGCTCGGGGTGTCTGACTATATAATTAATAACGCGAAGGAGCACCTGACGGCGGAAAACATTCGCTTTGAGGATCTTGTTACCGAGCTTGAAGCGGACAGGAGCGAAGCGGAAAAGGCAAAAGAGGAAGCCAGAAGAATACTTTCGGAAAATGAGGATGAAAAGGAAAAACTGCGGCTTGACAAAGAGAGGATCGACCGCCGGAAGGACGAGCTTTTGCGCGAGGCAAGGCGCGAGGCTAAGGCAATCGTTAAAAATGCGCAGAGAAAGACTGACGAGCTCATAAAAGAGGCGGTCAAGGCACTGGAGGAGCAAGATAAATCCAAGGCAAAGAAGGCGGCTGAGGAGGCGAAACGAAAGCTTTCGGAGGATGCTTCGGCGCTTGACGATAAGCTTTCTGGCGATGTGCTTATGCCGAGGAACAACAAGGTTCCGAAAAAGCTCCGCCTGGGTCAGGAGGTCGAGGTGCTCTCGCTCGGGCAGCGTGCGTCCGTCATGTCGCTGCCGGATTCTAAGGGCAATCTGATAGTCCAGGCGGGCATACTTAAGGTTACAACGAATATTTCATCGCTCCGCGAGGTGGAAAATACGAAGGTACAGGAGAAAAAGAAATCGCCGTCGGGAAAAACCTCCGTCATGAAAACCGAGAGCGCGGTGACGGAGCTTGACTTAAGAGGACAGATGGCGGACGAGGCAATTTTGAACCTTGAAAAATTTATTGACGACGCGGTTTTGGCAAAGCTTGAAACCGTGCGCGTTATCCACGGCAAAGGTACCGGCGTTTTGAAAAGTGCGGTAAGGAGCTTTTGCAAACGGTCGAAAGAGATTAAGTCGTTCCGCCCCGGAATTTACGGCGAGGGCGAGGACGGAGTTACCGTTATTACATTGAAGTGAGGATAAAGATGGAGTTACGAGAAAAAAAGACCGGCGAAAAGTACGTGTTTCGCGGCAAAATATTAAATTTAAGGGTCGATGACGTTTTAACCCCCGGAGGAGACAAAGCTGAGCGCGAGATAGTAGAGCATCACGGCGGCGCTGGAATAGTTGCGCTTGACGGGGACGGAAAGATTCTTCTCGTGAAGCAGTACAGAGCGCCGTACGATGAGATAACTCTTGAGATTCCGGCGGGAAAATTGGAAAAGGGCGAGGACCCTATGGTCTGCGCCGGGCGCGAGCTTTCGGAGGAGACCGGGGGAAAAACCGAAAAAATTATCCCCCTCGGAAAGGTGTATCCTTCTCCGGGCTATACGAACGAGGTTATCCACCTTTTTATGGCGGAAAATGTGAAGACGGGCAGCGCTCATCCGGATAGCGACGAATATCTCCTTCTTGAAAGGTTCAGCATTTCCAAGGCACTTGATATGATAGATTCAGGTGAGATCAAGGACGCGAAAACGGTTATCGGAATACTCCGCTGCGCTCTTATGAGGGATAAAAGATGAAGACCGAGCTTTTGGCTCCGGCGGGAGACTTTGACTCACTTAAAGCGGCGGTCGCCTGCGGGGCGGACGCGGTATATATCGGCGCGTCAAAATTCAGCGCCCGTCAGAACGCAAAAAATTTTGACGGCGAGGAGATAGGGCGCGCAATCGCGTATTGCAGAATAAGAAACGTAAAAACATATCTTGCCATTAACACGCTTATAAAGGAAAATGAGCTTGAGGAAGCGCTTAAAACCGCCGCTGAGGCGTATGAATACGGGATTGACGCTTTTATCGTTCAGGATCTCGGACTCATTAAGCTCATGCAGGAAAAGTTTGACGTGCCCGTCCACGCGAGTACGCAGATGACGGTATTTGACGAGTACGGTCTTGCTTTCCTTAAAGATATCAATATCACAAGGGCGGTCCTTTCCCGCGAATGTTCAAAGGAAAAAATAAGGGAGCTTGCCGAAAAAAACGTTATGGAGCTTGAGGTCTTTTGCCACGGCGCAATATGCGTAAGCTACAGCGGGCAGTGCCTTGCAAGCAGCATGATGGGCGGCAGAAGCGCGAACCGCGGGCGCTGCGCCCAGCCGTGCAGACTGCCTTATGAAATCGGCGGGAAAAAAGGATATTTTTTAAGCCCCAAGGACCTTTGCCTGATAGACGAGGTTGGCTCCTTAAATAGCGAGGGGATCGCCTCCTTAAAAATCGAAGGGCGGATGAAGGGACCGGGATATGTTGCGGCTGCGGTTTCGGCATACAGAAAAGCGCTTGACGGCGAAGAAGTGACAAAGGAAGAATACGAAAGGCTTAAAAAGGCTTTTTCGCGCGGAGGCAGCTTTACAAAGGGGTGCTACGGCTCTGTCCGCGGGCGTGAAATGATGAATACCGATTCGTCAAACGACGATGTACTAAAGTCGGCGGACTCATCTTTCATAAAGGAGCTTTCGCACCTTTGGGAGGACGGCAGGGAAATAAAAAAGGTGCCGGTGAACGGCTCGCTTTTGATAGACGAAAAAACCGTGTTTACTTTGTCGGACGAAAATGTGACCGTCAGCGTGTGCACCGACACGCCGACAGAAGAACACGGGAAAAAGACAGATGAGGAATTTTCAAGGACTCAGCTTTCAAAGCTCGGGCAATCGCCGTTTGTGATGAACGAATTTTCGTTCGAGTCAAGGAAGGACGCATACTTTAAGGCTTCCGACCTTAATGCACTGAGAAGGGAAGCCGTTAAAAGTCTTGAGAGCGCAAAGAGCGAAAAAAGGCATTTTGACGGGGACTTTAATTATTTTGTACCTCACGAAGCGGAAAAAGAGGAATTTTATATATCCGCGAGCGTGGAAAACAAAGAACAGGCAGAAGCGCTTATTGCGCTTGGAGCAAGGGTTTACGCTCCTTATACGCTCGGAAACACAGAGGGCGCATATGCGGCGATAATTCCGGCGGTGTATCCTGAAAATATAGTGCTTCCCGATGTTAAAACCGTTGTTGCGGGAAGCATCGGCGCGGCAAAATACGCTGCCGAGCACGGAAAAAGCGTGATTGCCGATTACAGCATGAACATTTTCAACAGTGTTTCGGCGTCATACTTTGAAAGAGCGACATTGTCGTGCGAGCTTACGTGTAAGGAAATCGCCCGTGTCGCGCGTACATGCAGGTCGGAAGCGGTGGTCTACGGTCACATTCCTTTGATGACGACGAGAAACTGCATTATTAAAACCGCGGGAAAGTGTGCGGGAATTTGCGGATCGTGCAGCAGAGAGACCGTTATAAAAGACAGAAAAAACATGAACTTAAGAATCAGGTCGGACGGCACGGTAAACACGTTATACAACGGTGTGCCTTTATTTATGGCGGACAGAATGGATGAGGTTAAAAAGACCGGAGTTACAGGGGCAAGGCTCATATTCACAAATGAAACCGCATCGGAGTGTGCAAATATCTACCGTATGTATGCCGGACTTTCCGAAATTGTACTTCCGTCTTTATACACAAGAGGACATTTTTATAACGGAGTTTAAAAAAAGCTTGGAAAAATGAGCGAATTGTGTTATAATAAAAGTGTATGTAATAAAAAACTGAAGGGGTTATTTACAATGCTTAGTGTAAAAATAAAGAAATTATCCGAAAATGCAATGCTTCCCGAGTATCAGACAAAGGGAGCGGCGGGAATGGATCTTCGCGCCTGCCTTACAGAAAGTGTTATTTTAGCGCCCTCTGAAAGAAAGCTGATACCGACAGGATTTGCAATGGCGCTTCCCGAAGGCTATGCCGCGTTTATCTATGCGCGGAGCGGACTTGCCTCCAAAAAGGGGATAACGCTTCCGAACTGCGTCGGAGTAATAGATTCAGATTACAGAGGTGAGGTCAAAGTAGCGTTGGTGAATATTTCGGACGAAGCGTTTGAAATAAATAACGGCGACAGAATCGCCCAAATGGTTATAACCGAGGTAAAAACGGCAATACTTGAAGTCAGAGACGAGCTTGATGATACCGAGAGAGCGGGCGGCGGGTTCGGCTCTACCGGAGTGTGAGCTTATGGAATATATATTGGCGTCCATGTCGCCGAGAAGAAAAGAGCTTTTATCCGAGATGGGATTAAGCTTTACCGTCTGCCCGGCGGATATTGACGAGAACATCGGAATAACGGATCCCGAGATGCTGGTAAAGCAGCTTGCCCTTTTAAAGGCGGGGCATATTGCGGAAAAACATTTTGGGGAAAATGTCATAATTATCGCAGCGGACACTGTGGTCGCTTATAAAAACGAAATTCTTGGAAAACCTAAGAATGAAAGCGACGCAAAGAGGATGCTTAAGCTTCTTTCCGGAAATACTCACACCGTTTACACGGGCTATTGCTGCGCGGACGCAAAGACCGGGCTTACGGTCGCGAGGTGCGAGGCGTGCCATGTGAGATTCAGAGAAATTTCGGATGAGGAGATAGACTCGTACGTTCAGAGCGGAGAGCCGATGGATAAAGCAGGGTCGTACGGCATACAGGGCGGTGCGTCCGCTTTTGTGGACGGGATCGACGGGGATTTTTCCTGCGTTGTCGGACTGCCTAAAAAAGCGCTCGGCGAGCTTTTACAAAGCGAATTTACCTTTGAGGGGAGATAAATAAATGCCGCTTCTTTCGAGAAATATCGGTATAGATTTGGGAACTGCGAATACACGTATTTATATTGAGGATCAGGGCATCGTTTTAAACGAGGCGTCTGCCGTGGCGTATGATACAAGGCATAAAAAGATCGTCGGAATCGGCGATGAAGCAAAGAGCATGCTGGGGCGCACTCCTTCTGCTATCGAGGTTATATATCCTCTGCGCGACGGAGTGATTGCAGATTATAAAATGGCTGAGATCATGCTCCGCTCCCTTTTGGAAAAGGCGATGCACAGGCACGCGTTTTTCGGACCGAGGATCGTGATAGGCGTTCCGTCGGAGGCAACAGAGGTTGAAAAGCGTGCGGTTGAAGATGTTGTTTTAAGATGCGGTGCGAAGGAGGTTACGGTAATTGACGAACCGATCGCGTCTGCAAAGGGCTTGGGGCTCAATGTTAATTCGAGCGAAGCGAATATGATAGTCGACATCGGCGGAGGGACGACGGAAGTCACGGTCATCTCGCTTATGAGCATTGCAACGGGAAGCTCGATACGAACGGCGGGCGACGCGATGGATAACGCAATTATAAACTATATTAAAAAGAACTACTCGCTTCTTATAGGTCAGCCCACGGCAAATCTTATAAAGGATTCGATCGGCTCCGCAACGGCATACGAAGGCGAAATGCCTGTCGATTTCAAGGGGCGCGACCTTCTTTCCGGACTTCCGAAAACGCTTTCGATAACACCCGAGCAGGTGAGAGAGGCGCTGACGGACTACGTGACCGCTATATTGGAATGTATAAGAAAGGTGCTTGAAAAAACACCTCCCGAGCTTATAGGGGATATAACCGCAAACGGGATATATTTAACCGGGGGCGCGGGAGCGCTTAAGGGGCTTGACGAATATCTTGCCTCGGAGACGGGGCTTAAGGTTTCTGTGGCGGAAAATTCATCGACCTGTCTTGCGGAGGGAATCGGCAAGCTTATGGCAGAGCCCGGGGCGCTTAAAAACTATCGCATTATCGCAAAAAAGAATAAATAATCGGCTGGTGGTATTAGTTGAAAAAAAGAATATTGAAAATCGGCATTTTAGTCGCCGCCATATTGATCTGCATGATAATTTCCACCGTCCCGTCGGGGAAAAACAGGGCAATAAGCGACATTACGGGAATTATAGCGACGCCGTTTCAGAAAGCATTTACGATGGTCAATAATTTTATTGATTACGGCGGCGGATATTTTACGGATATGAAGGCGCTTAAAGAGGAAAACGCCGAGCTTAAATCGAAAATAATATTAATGGAGGGTAAGATCACGGAAAGCGACGAGATACGTTCTGAGAACGAGCGGCTGCGCACACTGGTGGATCTTAAGGAGAAAAACAAAAATTACGATATGACGGGCGCGTCCGTGACCGCGATCGATCCTTCCGGCTGGTATTCGTATTTTATTATTGATAAAGGAACGAATGACGGACTTTTAAAAAACCAGGTCGTGATGGATTCCGGCGGAGTTCTGGGGCGGATTGATAAAATCGGCAGCACATGGGCGAAGGTCGTTACCATAACCGAGCCCGGAACGGCGTGCGGAGCAGAGGTCTCAAGAACCGGAGACACCGGAATCATCGAAGGCGATTCGGTGCTTGACGGGCTTTGCAAGATGACATCTATCAGTAAAGAGACCAATATCACGCCGGGAGATTACATAGTAACGTCGGGAAGCGGCGATGTGTATCCGGCGGGGCTCACGATAGGGCGCATTAAAGAGATAAGAGACGGAGAAATTTCAAGAACGGCGATAGTCGAGCCGACGGGAAACGTTAAGACTCCCAAGGAGGTCATGGTTATCAAAAACAACCCGGCTGCCGCCGATGATACCGAATAATAAAAAAGGAGGGCTTGCTTTGAAAGGGCGGATAAAATACATAATTCATTTATTAATACTCTTAGCCGCTTTTTATCTTCAGAGCAGTCCGCTTATAAGGAGAATAGCGGTCGTTGACGTATGGCCGAATATGGTTTTCGTTTTAGTGTTTATTTATGCACTTTATTTAAAGGAAAACGAGGTTGTGACCGAAGCGTTTATTTTAGGCTCGGTCATTGACCTTGTATTCGGAGATATATACGGAGTCAACGCACTTTTACTCGTTTTGTTTGCATGTCTTTTCTATTTTCTTAACAGGTTTATTTACAGTGAAAGCCTCTTTTCGGTGTTTATATATGCGTTTGCCGCCACCGCTCTTTTTGAAGGAGTGTTTGTACTTATTAACTTAAAAAGCTGGAGCACGGGCGCATTTTTGCCGGAGATGATGGAAAGGTATCTGATAAAGTGCGTGTATAACGCGGTATTTGCCATGCCGGCATATGCCGTCGCGAGAAGAGTGCACAGAAAGAAACAGGGGGTGCGCATCTGATGAAAAACCGTAAAAGATATATTTTTGTTATGGTTATGATTGCTGTGTTTTGCCTTCTTTGTATCGTTAGGCTCTCCTCGCTTCAGATCATTCATGGAGAGGAAAACTATAAAAAGAGCCTTTCAAGAACTCAGCGCACCATTGTGCTTTCCGCACCGAGAGGCGAGTTTTACGACAGATACGGAAGGCTTATCGTAGCAAACCGAATGGGATTTTCCGTCGAATTTCAGCGCGTTAAGGGCATGAAGGATGATGAGATAAATTCCATAATCTTAAAGATTAACTCAATTCTTGAGGAAAACGGGGACTCGCCGACATCGGATGAGCTTCCCATAACCTCATCCGCACCGTACGGGTTTAAGCTTTCGGATGAGGAAGATATTATAAAATGGAAAAAACAGTTTAAAATTCCGGAGGAATATTCAGCTTCCGAATGTATAGATTACTATGCCGGGCAGTTTAATATAGAGGCAGCTTCCGAACGCGACAGGAGAACGCTTGTCGGAGTGAGGTACACAATGCTTCTTCGCGGATTCGGAACGAGCATTTCATACACTCTGGCGGAGGATGTGTCGCAGGACACCGTTGTTTCCGTAAAGGAGCATTATGACGAGTACCGCGGAGTAAACATACTGTCAGAGCCTGTCAGGGAATATCCTTACGGCAGCATGGCGGTACATATTCTGGGACGTATTGCTCCGATTAACAGCACCGAGTACGATGCGCTGAAGGATAAGGGCTATAATTTCAACGACTCTATCGGAAGAGAAGGACTTGAAAAATATTTGGAATCCAATCTTCGCGGAAAGTCCGGCAAGGCGGTAGCCGAACAGGATAAGGATGGGCATTATGTCGCCTTTTCGGAGGTTGACTCAGCCGAGAGCGGAAATTCAGCGTTTCTCACGATTGATATTGACGTTCAGCTTGCCGCGGAAAAGGCGATAAAGGAAACCGTGGCGGATATTTACGCTCACAGTAAGGAAACCAAGCACGGACAGGACGTGGCGGGCGCCGCCGCGGTAGCGGTCGACGTTAACACCGGCGAGATAATATGCATAGCATCGTATCCCGATTATGACGTTACAAAGTACAGTAAAGATTATTCAAAGCTCTTAAACGATAAAAACAAACCTCTTTTTAACAGGGCGCTTGCCGGGACCTATTCGCCCGGTTCGACGTTTAAGATGCTTGTCGGTATAGCGGCGCTTGAAAATGACGTTATAACGCCGGACACCGTTATTCACGATAAAGTTATTTATCAGCTTGGCAAAAGCAGATTCAAATGCCTTCATGACCATGGGGACGTAAATGTTTCCGGAGCGATTAAGGATTCATGCAACTACTTTTTCTATACCGTGGGCTATGAAATGGGAATTGACAGGATAGTTGACTGTGCCAAGCAGTTCGGACTCGGCGAATACAGCGGAATTGAGCTTAAGGATGAGGAAGCAAAGGGAACCGTTGCATCGCCGGAGGAAAAGGCGGAGCGGAATGAGCCGTGGTATGACGGATACACTCTTCAGGCGGCGATCGGACAGGATGACAATAAATTTACGCCGATCCAGCTTGCCTCATACGTTGCACAGATAGCAAACGGCGGAGTGAGATATACTCCTCATCTCATAAAGGGCATATATTCTTATGACGCCGAAAATGCGGTCAGCATAACGGAGAGGACTGAAGCCGGCAGAGCCGAGGTCAATAAAGAGGATATGGACGCGATAAGGTATGGCATGCGCCTTGTGGCACAGAGCGGAACGGCGGCGGACTATTTCTCGGACTATCCCATTGCCGTTGCCGCGAAGACCGGTACCGCCGAGGTTTACGGCGGGAGCGATAACGGAATATTCGTGGCGTACGCGCCTTACGAAAATCCGCAGATTGCCGTTGCGGTCGTTATCGAGCGAAGCGGCGGAGGATATTACTGCGGACCGGTCGCAAAGGCTATAATTGACGCGTATCTTAATGCCGAAAATTCCCCCGAATCGACTGTCGGGATAGATAAGCTCTATTAAAGGAGGAATAAAAATATTGGGCAAGACTGTAGTTATAACTTCGGGCAAGGGCGGAGTCGGTAAAACGACTGTGACGGCAAATGTCGGCACCGCGCTTTCGATGATAGGAAAACGCGTTCTTATTATAGATACCGACACCGGACTTCGCAATCTTGATATGATAATGGGGATAGAGGATAAAGCGCTCTACGATGTGATAGACGTTACGGACGGAGCGTGCACTTTGGACGAGGCGGCGGTGCAGTCTGACAAATACCCCAATTTATACATACTTCCGGCATCGCAGACCAAGGAAAAAGAGGAGCTTGACAAAGAAAAATTCAAGTCACTGTGCGATGACGCGAAAAATAGATTTGACTACGTTTTAATAGATTGTCCGGCGGGAATAGAATACGGATTTTACTGTGCACTCTATCCGGCGGACGAGGCGGTTATTGTGACGGTTCCCGACAGAGCCGCCATGCGTGACGCGGACCGTGTTGCGGGAATAATCGAAACACAGTTTGAAAACATTAAAGAAATAAGGCTTTGTATAAACAGACTTATTCCGGAGCTTTCGGATTCCGGGCTTACCGCAGGGGCAGCCGAGGCGCTTTTTACGGTCGCGGTCAAGCTTTTGGGGATTGTTCCGGAGGACCCGAACATTTTAATTGACGCATATAATTCCGAACTGTCGGTAAATAACAGGCGCTCTATAGCGGGGCGCGCGTTTAAAAACATTGCCTGCCGGCTGGACGGAATCAATATAAAGCTATTGAGGCTTAACAAAAGAAGACTCTTTAAAAAAAGATACAGATAGAAAGGCGGAGGAATAATGAATATTGCATTGATTGCGCATGATAAGAAAAAAGGACTTATGACCGAATTTTGCCTGGCTTATAAAAGCGTTCTTGCAAAGCATACGCTTGTTGCAACAGGCACTACCGGAAGCCTTGTTGAGGAAACGACAGGTCTTAAGGTGAAAAAGTTTCTTCCCGGAAGGGAGGGCGGATCGGAACAGATAGCGGCGCGTATTGCTTATAATGAAATCGATATGGTTCTGTCGTTCAGAGATCCCTTTGCGCAGAGCTATGAGCCCGACATGCAGTCGCTTTTCAAGCTTTGCGATATGCACACGGTTCCTCTTGCAACGAATGTTGCGACGGCGGAGGCACTCATACATAGCTTATCCCGCGGCGATCTTGACTACAGAGATTACATGCGTGAGGACGGCGGCAAATTTTAAGAAAGAGAAGAATGGGACGATCATGACTAAATCGAGAATGGAGCGCATAAGAAATTTTTCGATCATTGCGCACATTGACCACGGAAAATCCACGCTTGCCGACAGACTTATCGAGCTTACGGGAACGGTCGAAAAGCGGGATATGGACAATCAGATACTTGACGATATGGAGCTTGAAAGGGAGCGCGGCATAACGATAAAGGCGCGCGCCGTAAGACTCTTTTATGACTATGAAGGGGAGACGTACGAGCTTAACCTTATAGATACTCCCGGTCACGTTGACTTTAACTATGAGGTATCGAGAAGCCTTGCAGCATGCGAGGGCGCGGTCTTGGTGGTTGACGCATCACAGGGAATCGAGGCACAGACTCTGGCAAACACGTATCTCGCGCTTGACGCGGATCTTGAAATAATGCCCGTTATAAATAAGATAGACCTTCCGAGTGCGAGACCTGAAGAGATCGCAAAGGAAATTGAGGATGTTATAGGCATCCCAGCGGATGACGCTCCGAGAATTTCCGCGAAGACGGGGCTTAATGTGGAGTCCGTTCTTTCGGCAATCGTAGAAAAAATACCCGCACCGACGGGGGACGAAAAAGCGCCCTTAAAGGCGCTGATATTCGATTCTTACTATGACAGTTATAAAGGAGTTATCGTTTACTGCCGCATAAGAGAAGGCAGCGTGTCTCCGGGGCAGAAGATAAGATTTATGGCAACCGGTAAGGAATTTGAGGTTGTTGAGACGGGTTATTTAAAGCCCGAAAAAATGGAGGCGACCGATTCGCTTAAAGCCGGCGAGGTCGGATACATCACCGCGAGCATAAAAAGCGTGCGCGATGTAAGAGTCGGCGACACTGTAACCTTGGCGTCAAAACCCGCCGATGATCCGCTTCCCGGATACAAGGCGGTAAATCCCATGGTTTTCTGCGGCATCTATCCGGCGGACGGGTCGAAGTACGGCGACCTGCGTGACGCGCTTGAAAAATTAAAGCTTAACGACGCGTCGCTCACATTTGAAGCGGAAACGTCACAGGCTCTCGGCTTCGGATTCAGATGCGGATTTTTGGGACTTCTTCACATGGAGGTCATTCAGGAACGCTTGGAGCGCGAATACAATCTGGACCTTGTTACCACGGCGCCCAGCGTTGTGTATAAAATTACAAAGACGGACGGGGAGACGGTGATGGTCGACAATCCCGCGAACCTTCCGAAGCCTTCGGAGATTGAGACAATGTATGAGCCCATGGTCAAGGCGGATATAATGACGCCGACGGAATATGTCGGCTCTATAATGGAGCTTTGCCAGGACAGGCGCGGAGTGTATAACGGAATGACATATATTGACGAGGGCAGAACGCAGATACACTACGAGCTTCCGTTAAATGAAATTATTTATGACTTTTTCGACGCGTTAAAGTCCAGAACAAAGGGCTATGCTTCGTTTGACTATGAGCTTTCGGGCTACGCCGAGAGCAAGCTTGTCAAGCTTGATATTTTATTAAACGGCGACCTTGTGGATGCGCTTTCTTTCATAGTTCATGAAGAAAAGGCGTATGCCCGCGCGAGAAGAATAGCCGAGAAGCTTAAAGAGGTCATTCCGCGCCAGCTTTTCGAAATTCCGATCCAGGCGGCGATCGGCTCCAAGATAATTGCCCGCGAAACCGTTAAAGCGATGAGGAAGGACGTTTTGGCTAAGTGCTACGGCGGTGATATAACCAGAAAGAAAAAGCTTCTTGAAAAACAGAAGGAAGGAAAGAAAAGGATGCGCCAGGTCGGCACCGTTGAAGTGCCGCAGGAGGCATTCATGGCAGTGCTCAAGCTTGATGAATAACGGAATATACATTCACATTCCATTTTGCCTTTCGAAGTGCGCCTACTGTGATTTTAATTCAAAAGCGGGCGCGCTTTCCATGGCGGAGGATTACATAGCCGCGCTTATCGGCGAAATGGAGATGTTTAAAGGCGTCGGAGCGGACAGCGTATATTTGGGCGGCGGAACGCCGACGGTGTTATCGTGCGGGCTTTTGGAAAAGCTTTTATGTGCGGTAAACGGTATTTTTAAGCTTTCCGGCGATACGGAGTTTACCGTAGAGTCGAACCCGGCGACGGCGGACTTTAATAAATACAGACTCTTAAGAGAATACGGTGTGAACCGCCTGAGTATTGGAGTTCAGTCTTTTTTGGATAATGAGCTTAAAGCCCTTTCGCGAATTCATTCGGCAGAAGATGGCGAAAAAGCGGTCAATGAAGCAAGAAAAGCCGGGTTTGATAATATCGGGATCGACCTTATGGAGGGGATTCCCTGTCAGAGTGTGGAAAGCCTTTCTTATTCGCTTAATAAAGCAATCTCGCTCGGAACCAAGCACATGAGCGTATACTCGCTTATAATCGAAGAGGGAACGCCGTTTTATGAGAATACCCCGAAGCTTCCCGATGAGGACGTAGAACGCGAAATGTACAAAACAGTGAAAAAAGTGCTTTCGGAAAACGGATTTTCACATTATGAAATATCAAATTATGCGAAAGAGGGTTACCGTTCGCGGCACAATACGAAGTACTGGACCCGGGAGCCTTATTACGGATTCGGCGCGGGCGCACATTCGTTTTACGGCGGCGTGAGATACGAAAACATATGCGATATAAAGGGATATATCATGGCGGAAAACAAAACCGCCGGCAAAACCGCGATATCCGAAAAAGAAGCGGAGTACGAACGCTTTATGTTAGGATTCAGGATGCTTGACGGGTTTGATACAAAAGGGTTTTTCCCGGAAAAAATTGAAAAACTGGAAAAGGAGGGACTCATCGTGCGCGAAGGAACATATGCACGGCTTTCTGAGCGCGGGGAGGACCTTGCCAATCTTGTATTTATGGAATTTTTGGGTGATGACTGATGAAAAAATTATCGGCACGCGAAAGTGCGGTCAGAAGGTGCTGCCTTTCAAAGCATACCAGAAAAACTCTGGAATTAAAGCTTCGTGCAAAGGGGTTTTCCGAGGAGGAGATAGCCTCCTCGGTCGAAGCGATGGCGGAGAATGGATATATTGATGAAGATGAATATACACGTGCTTTTGTGCGCGACAGCTACAAAATAAAAAGGCACGGGCGTATAAGAATTATTAACGAGCTTGTGCTCAGGGGCATAAGCCGCAGAAAAGCCGAAGAAGCGGTAAATGAATATGATGCGGACGAATGCGGTATAATCCGCGAGGTAATAGAAAAGCGCTTTGATAAAGATGCGGATAAGGCTAAAATCTTTAAGTATTTTTATTCGCGCGGCTTTGAGGCGGATGATATAAGG
Organism: uncultured Clostridia bacterium; assembly: GCA_934476235.1. GTDB lineage: Bacteria > Bacillota > Clostridia > CAKSNL01 > HGM11501 > HGM11501. The sequence continues at coordinate 83,720 of CAKSNL010000005.1, forward strand.
AGATGTATTGATGAGTAAAAAGGTCGGAATGATATCGCTCGGGTGTTCGAAGAATCTGGTCGATTCTGAGAATATGCTCGGACTTTTGAAACTGCACGGATATGAAATAACTAAAGATGTTGCCGAGGCGGACGCTATAATCGTGAATACCTGCGCCTTTATTGATTCGGCAAAACAGGAAAGCATTGATGCGATTTTGGACGCTGCAAAGTATAAAGAAACGGGAAAATGCAAGGCACTTATCTGCGCAGGATGTCTTTCCGAGCGGTATAAAGAAGAAATAATGAGGGAGATTCCGGAACTTGACGGAGTTATCGGAGTTAACGACATCGAAAAAATAGTGCTCCTTGTAACAAAAACGCTTTCCGGAACGAAAACGGAGTATTTTCCGGAGAAGCCGAAGCCGATAAGAGGGCTGCCGAGAGCGGTTACGACTCCTTCGTATACGGCATTTTTAAAGATTGCGGAAGGATGCGACAATTACTGCAGCTACTGCGCCATTCCTTACATCAGGGGACGGTACAGGAGCAGAAAAATCGAAAGTATTGTAAAGGAAACGAGGAAACTTATAGAAAACGGTACAAAAGAAATAATCTTAATTGCACAGGACACATCAAGATACGGAATCGACCTTTATGGAGAAAAGTCGCTTGACAAGCTTTTACATAAGCTCTGCACAATAGAAAAGCTTAAATGGATAAGAGTTCACTATTGCTATCCCGAAGAAATTACAGAGGAGCTTATAGAGGCATTTAAAACCGAGAAAAAGATCATAAAGTACATGGATATCCCGATTCAGCACTGTAATGACAGAATATTAAAACGCATGAACAGGAAAACGACGGGAAATGAGATAAGGGCGCTTATCAGCCATTTGCGCGGTGAGATTCCCGGCGTTGCAATAAGAACGTCGCTTATCGTGGGATTTCCCGGGGAAACAGAGGAGGAATTTAACGAGCTTTGCGAATTTGTGCGCGAGATAAAGTTTGACAGGCTCGGCGTATTCGCCTACTCTGCCGAGGAGGGAACTCCGGCTGCAAAAATGGAGGGACAGATTCCGGAGGACGTTAAGGAGGCGCGCCGCGCCAAAATCATGGCAATTCAAAAGGAAGTTGCCGAAGAGCTCGGAAAAAAGAGAATCGGGAAGGTGCTTAATGTTATCACGGAGGGCTTTGACAATAACAGCTTCCTTTACTACGGAAGAAGCTATGCGGATTCTCCGGACGTTGACGCAAAGGTTTATTTCGGAGCGCGCTATATTCCGATTCCGGGCGAGATTGTCAAGGTTAAGATACTTGACTATACCGATTATGACCTGACAGGAGAGATGGTTTATGAATAATCTTCCGAACAAGCTTACGGTGCTCAGGATGCTAATGGTTCCGGCGGTCATGTTTTTCATGCTGACAGAGAGCGTTTCGCATCCCGCTTCCGAAATCATCGCGGCGGTGATATTTATAATCGCCTCCGTGACAGACTGGTTTGACGGACGGATAGCCAGAAAATACAATTTAATAACCAACTTCGGCAAGGTGATGGACCCGCTTGCCGACAAGCTTATAGTTTTTGCGGCCATACTTTGCCTGATAAGCAAAGGGGTCTTTCCGGTCTGGTGCGCCATGATTATTTTGGCACGCGATTTTCTGGTGACCGGAATGAGAGTTATCGCCGTGTCCGAAGGTATTTCCGTTGCGGCAAGCATATGGGGCAAGGTAAAAACGACCGTTCAGATGATTGCAATGATTATTTCGATTCTTTTCGGACAAAGCGAAATTCCGGCTTTATATATTGCAGCGCAGACATCTATTTACCTTGCGACGCTCGCGACCGTTGTATCCGGAGTCAGCTACTGCATCGACTATAAAAAAATATTTGAAAAATAAGGTTGACAGGACGCATAATTTGTGGTATGATACTATGGTAACCGCATAGACCGGGCTTTTTTAAGTGTTCTTTTTTGGGACCGCCCGCAATAGCGAGTCTGAATATACAGGGAGGTGCAAAGAATGTACGCAGTAATCGAGACAGGCGGAAAGCAGTACCAGGTTAAGACCGGCGACGTTGTATTCGTTGAGAAGATCGACACTGACGCGGAAACCTACACTTTTGATAAGGTTATCGCACTCGGCGGCGAAGGCGATTTAAAGGTTGGAGCTCCTTATGTTGACGGCGCAACCGTAATCGCAAAGGTACTTAAGCAGACCAAGGGCAAGAAGGTAACGGTTTACCGTTATAAGTCAAAGAAGGGCTATCACAAGAAAAAAGGTCACAGACAGCCTTTCACTAAGGTTGAAATCCAGACAATCAATGCATAATGACTGAGGCTACGTTTTATTTTTCCGGCGGAATGATTTGTTCCTTCGGAATCAAGGGGCACAGCGGATATGACGTGTCGGGATCGGACATTGTATGCGCGGCGATATCGTCAACGGTTTGGATGACGGTTAATGCACTGGAAAATATTTTACATCTCGATGTGAAATACAGTGTGGATGACGCGGATGTATTATTGGAGGTCTCCGGCAGGGATATGGCGGATGCGCAGACCTTTTTGGAAGGTTTCAGGCAGTTTTTATGCAATCTTTCGGCGGAATACGAAAAATATCTCACGGTGAAGGAGGTACAGAGAAATGTTTAAATTAAACATACAGCTTTTTGCACACAAAAAAGGTGTCGGCAGCACAAAGAACGGAAGAGACTCGGAATCCAAGAGACTCGGCGTTAAGAGAGCTGACGGTCAGGCTGTTTTGGCAGGAAACATTCTTGTAAGACAGAGAGGAACTCACATTCATCCCGGTCTTAATGTTTCAAGAGGCAGCGATGATACTTTGTTTGCAACGGCAAACGGAAAAGTTAAATTCGAGAGAATGGGCAAGGATAAAAAACAGGTAAGCGTTTATCCTATGTGATTTTTCGTGCATCAGTGCGCAGGGCAATTGCTCTGCGCATTTTTTTATGCGGTTCATCAATTATTGACAAAAAACGATTTTTGATATATAATGCAGTATGTATTAATTCGTAAGGCGGTGACCTATATGCTTGAGATAACATTTGTAAGACACGGACAGGTCGAAAGCAACACGAGAGGGGCATATATCGGATGGACGAATAAGCCCCTGAATATGGAGGGTATAAATCAGGCGAGGGAAACGGCGTCAAAGCTTGCGGACGAAAGGTTTGAGGCGATATACACAAGCCCTCTCGAACGCGCAAAGCACACCGCTGATATTATTAGGGACAAAACCGGCGCAAGAATGATATTGGACGATGGGTTAAAGGAGTGGAACTTCGGTATTTTTGACGATCTGACCTCGGAGGCGATTGCGGATAAATATCCGGATGAATATAAAAAGTGGCGCAGCGACTGGTGGAACTATAAGATTCCGAACGGTGAGAGCGCCAAGGAAGCGTACAGACGGCACGGCGGCGCTGTAAGGGAAATTGTCAAAAGACACCCCGGCGGAGGCAGAATTCTTATCGTTTCTCACCTTTGCGCACTCAGAAACATGTTTTGCTTTTTGCTCGGCGATGATCCGGGCCTTGCAATGCGGTTTTCAGTTAAAAATGCGTCTGTAAGCAAAATCGTAATAACCGACGATAACTATGCGGTACTGACCGCGCTTAATTTATAAAAATATTATTAAAGGAGTAATTTACATGATAAAGATCGACTATTCAAAAAGCGGAATTACGGCTGAACAGATGGAACATGCCAAGGGGCAGATGCTTGAGGCGAAAAAGTGCGTTGAGCATGGCACCGGCGCGGGAAGCGATTTTTTAGGCTGGGTGAGACTTCCGGAAAGCTATGATAAAGAAGAATTCGCAAGAATAAAAGAGGCGGCAGAGAAGATAAGAGAAAATTCCGATGTGCTTGTTGTTGTCGGTATCGGCGGTTCATACCTCGGCGCGCGTGCGGCAATCGAAATGCTTAATTCGTCATTTTGCAATCTCCTTCCCAAGGACAAGAGAAAAGCTCCGGTAATCGTGTATGCCGGAAACAACATAAGCGGAAACTATATGTATGAGCTTATGGAATACTTAGATGATAAAGATTTTTCTGTAAACGTTATAAGCAAGTCCGGAACGACAACGGAGCCGGCAATAGCGTTCAGACTTCTTTGCAATCTTCTTGAGAGAAAGTACGGGACGACAGACGGCAGAATCTATGCCACAACAGATAAGGCGAAGGGTGCACTCAAGGGCTTTGCGGACGAGAAGGGCTGCCCGACATTTGTCGTTCCCGATGATGTGGGAGGAAGATACTCCGTTCTTACCGCAGTCGGACTTTTGCCGATCGCGGCGTCGGGAATTGATATTGACGCGATGATGAAGGGCGCTTATGACGCTATGAATGACCTGGAGTCTGACGATAACGCATGCACCGAATATGCAAGAATCAGAAACATTTTATACAGACAGGGCAAAACGGTCGAGATACTTGCAAATTACGAGCCCAGACTTCATTATATCGGTGAATGGTGGAAACAGCTTTTCGGCGAAAGCGAAGGTAAGGACTCCATGGGCATTTTCCCGGCTGCAGTTGATTTTTCGACAGACCTTCACTCTTTGGGACAGTATATCCAGGAGGGCAGAAGAAACATTTTCGAAACGGTTCTTACGGTTTCCGAGCCCGACCATGACGTTACGGTCATAAACGACGAAAAGAATATTGACGGGCTTAATTTCCTTTCGGGAAAAACAATGAGCTATGTAAACCACAAGGCGTTTTTAGGCACGCTTTTGGCACATACGGACGGAAGCGTTCCGAATATCGTGCTCGAAATGGATAAGATGGATGCCTATAACTTCGGATATCTTGTATACTTCTTTGAGAAGGCTTGCGGTATCAGCGGATATATGCTCGGAGTTAACCCGTTCAACCAGCCCGGTGTTGAGGCGTACAAGAAAAATATGTTCGCTCTCTTAAACAAACCCGGATACGAAGAGGCGGGAAAAATTCTTTCGGAAAAATTGAAAAAATAACTTGAAAATTATTCCGTTTTATAGTACAATATAGATAAGGGAATTGTATTCCGAATAAAAATACTGGAGGTAAATGCTATGTTAAAGATTATTGTAGGCGAAAAAGGAACTGGCAAGACAAAAACTCTCCTTGATGCGGTTCATGCGGCGTTGGATTCTCAGAAGGGCAGCGTGGTTTTTATCAATAAGGGAACGAGACATACTTATGATCTTAATTCACAGGTTCGCCTTGTCAATACCGAGGACTGTATGATCGATAATTACGATATGTTCTACGGTCTTATATGCGGAGTTCTCTCGCAGAATTTCGATATAAGCGACATATTTGTTGACAGCATTACAAAGATTGTCGGAATCAACAATATTCCCAAGCTTGAACAGATGCTTGATAGAGCGGCGGCAGTTTGCGAAAAGGCAAATGCAAATCTGACGATTACGATTACGATCAACGCTGATCTTATCAGCGACGGAATGAAGAAATATCTTTAAGAAGCAAAACAAGATGGGGAGCCGGACCCTGGTTCGACTCCCCGTATGTTTATAAGCTTTTGCCCGGAGGTTAGTTTATGATATATCACAGCAGCAAAGATGTGACAGTTGAAATTTCGGCTGCGGAGGCAATTGTAAAAGGACTTGCCGATGACGGCGGTCTTTTTGTGCCCGAAAGTATACCGAAGCTCAGCCTGGACGAAATAGTCGCACTGGGGGATATGAGCTACAGTGACAGAGCGGCGAATATAATAGGATTATATCTGACGGATTTCAGACAGAATGAACTCAAGGAGTGCACTCAGGCAGCGTACACGCGCGAAAAATTTGAAACTGAGAGCATTGCGCCTATATATAAGCTTAACGAACAGACTTATATATTGGAGCTCTGGCACGGTCCGACGTGCGCTTTCAAGGATATGGCGCTCCAGCTTTTGCCGCACCTTTTAACCGCATCGCTTGAAAAGACGGGGACGGATAAAAGCGTTGCTATTCTTGTCGCAACAAGCGGAGATACCGGTAAAGCAGCGCTTTCCGGATTTGCCGATGTGCCCGGCACGAAAATTTTTGTTTTCTATCCCACCGGCGGAACATCTGAGATACAGAAGCTTCAGATGCAGACGCAGGAGGGTGAAAATGTCGGCGTTTTGGCGATTGACGGGAATTTTGACGATGCGCAGAGCGGCGTTAAGAAAATATTTTCAGACCCCGAATTTGCGTCAGAGCTTTCTTTGCGCGGAATTGAGCTTTCAAGCGCCAATTCGATAAACTGGGGGCGGCTTGTTCCGCAGATAGTTTATTATGTTTCAACGTATGCGGAGCTTGTTAAAAACAAGGAAATAACCTGCGGGGATGAAATAAATGTTTGCGTGCCGACCGGTAATTTCGGTAATATTCTGGCGGCGTATTATGCAAAAGAAATGGGCGTTCCGATAAAGAAGCTCATCTGCGCGTCAAACAGCAACAATGTTCTCACGGAGTTTATAAGAACGGGTATTTATAATAAAAACCGCACATTTGTAACTACAAATTCACCGTCGATGGATATTCTTATTTCAAGCAATCTCGAAAGACTTTTGTATCACATGTCCGACGGGGATTCGGAACTTGTCGCTTCTCTTATGCGTCAGCTTAACGAAAACGGGGTCTATGAGGTTCCGGATAAGATAAAGTCAAAGCTTTCGGAGCTTTTCTATGCTGCGTACTGTGACGATAAATTTACCTTGCGAACCATTTCTGATATAGAAAGAAACTATTCGTATGTTATGGATACTCATACGGCGGTTGCCCAGAATGTTTATGAGCAGTATCTTGCGCAGACGCATGACAGTACGAAGACGGTCATTGCTTCGACCGCCAGCCCGTTTAAGTTTGCGGGCAGTGTCGTTTCCGCGATAAAGGGAGAGGAAGAGGCGGCAGGTGAGGACGAGTTTAAGCTCATTGATATGCTGTCGGAGCTTTCAAACGAAAAGCCTCCCAAAGCACTTTCCGAGCTGAAAGACAAAGAAATAAGATTCCCCGGTGTTTGCGCCAAGGATGAGATGAAAGCGGTCGTTGATAAATTTTTGCAGTAAGTAAAAAAATAAAAGGCGGGAAGACCCGCCTTTTATTTTACAGAACGATTAGCAATCGCATCTGTTTTTGAAAGTAGAGCACTCTGTCTCACATGCCTCGCATGCATTGCCGGACTCAACCTTGATAGAGGCAGCATGGCATGCATGATTCTCGTTGTATGCGCACTTTTCAGCGTCGCAGGTAATTCCGTCCAAACGATGTGTGTTCTTATCCATAGAGAAAACTTTCCTTTCATCGGCGTTCGGTATATCCGGATCGGATGATTCGGATATACCGGCCGTTTTTATAATAAAGTACCTGTTCGGTACTGGTGATATTGTTCGCACGGCGTGAGGATTTTATTCAAAAATGAGGAGAAATTTTAATGTCAATTTACGCTATTTCCGATTTGCATTTGCCGCTCGGCGTGGAAAAGCCGATGGATGTTTTCGGAATAAGATGGAATAATTATGTGGAGAGAATAAAGGAAAACTGGATAAAAACAGTAAAAGACGAGGATTATGTTATCATTTCGGGAGATATATCGTGGGCAACATATCTTTCCGAGGCGATAAAAGACCTTGCCTTTATAAATTCGCTTCCGGGAACCAAGATATTATCCCGCGGAAATCACGATTATTGGTGGACGACGCTTAAAAAAATGAACGAGCTTAAGAAAAATGAAGGGTTTGACAAAATTAATTTTCTCCAGAACGATGCGTATATGATAGGAAAAACGGCAGTTGCCGGGTGCAGAGGATGGATAACTCCTCTTGAAAAAAAGTTTGGCAGGGATGATGAAAAAATATACAGGCGAGAGCTTTTAAGGATGGAAATGTCGATAAATGACGCCATAAAAAAGGGCGCCGAAAAGATTATTTTGTCGGTACATTATCCGCCGCTCGCGGACTTTTACGAAATTATCCGAAAATACAATGTCGATATTGCATTATACGGGCATTTGCACCACGAAACAATGGGTAGTTATGTTGAAATTTCGGAGCGGACCAAGCTTGTTTCTTGTGACTATTTATCATTTTTTCCCGAAAAAATTATTCTTTGAAAATTTTACTTGAAAAATTTTATATATATGGTATAATATTAATTTAGATAGGCTAAACTTGGATTACTATGGTTTGGCGGTTCAGAAAGGATGAAGTAATATGAGTTACACACTTGAAAATGTGGAGAAGAACAAGGTAAAGCTTACCATAGAGGTAGCGTCGGAGCTTTTTGAGGACGGAATGAAGAAGTCCTACCAGAAAAACGTTAAGTACATTAACGTTCCCGGTTTCCGTAAGGGCAAGGCTCCCAGAAAAATGATTGAGAAAATGTACGGACCTGCTGTATTTTATGAGGACGCAGTAAACTTTATTATACCTGATGCATATGATGAAGCAGTAAAGGAAGCTGACATTCACCCCGTATCGCAGCCGGAGATTGACATAGTTACTATCGGCGAGGCAGATAAGCCTTTCGTATTCACCGCTGAAGTTTTCACAAAGCCCGAGGTTAAGCTCGGTACATATAAGGGCGTTGAGATTGAGAAGGTTGAAAACAAGGTGACGGACGCTGACGTTGATGCTGAAATAGCATCCATGCGCGAAAAGAATTCGAGAATGGTTACAGTTGAGGACAGAGCGGCTTTAGACGGCGACATCACGACTATCGACTATGAGGGATTCTGTGACGGAGTTGCTTTTGAAGGCGGCAAGGGAACAGATTATGAGCTTACACTTGGCAGCGGAACGTTCATTCCCGGATTTGAAGAGCAGATTGTCGGCAAAAAGATCGGCGAGGAGTTTGACGTTAACGTGAAATTCCCCGAGGAGTATCATGCCGAGGAGCTTAATGGCAAGGACGCTGTATTTAAGGTTACACTTAAGGGCATAAAGGTAAAGGAGCTTCCGCAGCTTGACGATGAGTTTGCAAAGGATGTCAGCGAGTTTGATACACTTGACGCACTCAAGGAAGATATCAAGAGTAAGCTTACCAAGGAAGCTGAAAATAAGACTAAGGCCGAGATTGAAAACAGAGCTCTTGAGGCGGCTGTTGAAGGCGCGGAGATTGACCTTCCCGAGTGCATGGTCGACAATCAGGTTGAAAAAATGCTTGAGGATTATGCATACAGGTTAAAGAGTCAGGGTATAGATATGAAGATGTACCTTCAGTATACACAGATGACCGAGGAGCAGTTAAAAGAGCAGATGAAGCCTTCTGCAAAGCAGCAGGTTTTGGGCAGCCTCGTATTAGAGAAGATTGCAGAGCTTGAAAAGCTTGAGGCGACGGATGAAGACATCGAGAAGGAATTTGACAAGATCGCTGAGACCTACAAGATGGAAAAAGACAAGATCAGAGAGCTTATGGGCGCGAATATTGACGCTATGAAGCAGGATATCGTTACAAATAAGGCTCTTGACGTTCTTGCGGCAAGCGCTAAGCAGACCAAGAAGAAAGCGGAGAAGAAGGCTGACAAGGCTGAAAAGGAAGAGGGCGAGAAGCCCGCGGCTAAGAAGACTGCCGCAAAGAAGCCCGCAGCTAAGAAGACTGCCGCTAAGAAAGAGCCTGACAAGGAAGCTGAGCCCAAGAAGAAAACTACCAAGAAGGCAGATAAGGAAAAATCAGCTGAATAATTATAAGGAGGCTTTAAAGAGTGGTAAATAATATGAGCGACAGAGAAGAACATTCCGGAGAGAGCATTTATTCCAGACTTTTAAAGGACAGAATTATATTCTTAAACGGCGGGATAGACAATGCTGTTGCATGCAGCATTATTGCACAGCTTCTGTATCTTGAAAGCGAGGATCCCGATAAGGATATTTGCCTTTATATCAACTGCCCCGGAGGTTCTGTAAGCGACGGGCTTGCAATTTACGATACGATGAAGTATATAAAGTGCGATGTTTCGACCATCTGTATCGGCATGGCGGCGTCAATGGGCGCGTTCTTACTGTCAAGCGGAGCAGAAGGCAAAAGGATTGCTCTTCCGAACAGTGAAATAATGATTCATCAGCCCTCGCTCAGTAATGTGTATCAGGGGCAGGCATCCGACGTTGAGATAATGACCAATCAGATGATGCGCATTAAGGATAAGCTTAACAAAATTCTTGCGGAAAACACAAAGCAGCCGCTTGAAAAAGTAGTCGGCGATACGGAGCGTGACTATTATCTTACCGCACAGGAAGCCTGCGATTACGGTATAATCGATAAGATTATATCTCATAGGTAATAACCTTTTGGAGGATTTATATGAACAAGGACTCAGAAAGAAAGCAAGTTTGTTGTTCGTTTTGCGGTAAGGGACAGGATGAGGTCAAGCGTCTCATTGCCGGTCCCGGAGTGTATATCTGCGACGAATGTATAGAACTGTGTTATGACCTCGTGGCGGAAGAAAATGACGATTTTGATTTTCCTGCTTCTTCTGGGGAAATGGGGGAGCTTAAGCTTCTTACACCGGAGGAGATTAAAGAAAAGCTTGACGAATATGTTATCGGTCAGGATAAGGCGAAAAAGAGCCTTGCCGTGGCGGTGTATAACCACTATAAAAGAATAACCGGAAAGACCGGTTCCGATGTTGAGATTCAAAAGAGCAACATATTGTTCTTGGGTCCCACCGGCGTCGGGAAGACATATATGGCGCAGACGCTGGCAAAGATTTTGGACGTTCCTTTTGCGATTGCGGACGCAACATCCTTAACGGAGGCCGGCTATGTAGGCGAGGATGTTGAAAACATTCTTTTAAAGCTTTTACAGGCGGCGGATTTTGACATCGAGAGGGCACAGCGCGGCATAATTTACGTCGATGAGATCGACAAGATCTCAAGGCGCTCGGAAAATCCGTCCATAACACGTGATGTAAGCGGTGAGGGCGTACAGCAGGCGCTTTTGAAGATTCTTGAAGGCACAGTTGCCAATGTTCCTCCGCAGGGCGGAAGAAAGCATCCGCATCAGGAATTTATCCCTTTTGATACAACAAATGTTTTATTTATCTGCAGCGGAGCGTTTGACGGGCTTGAAAAGATAATTCAGAAAAGGCTCGGCTCAAATGTTTTGGGATTCGGCAGCAAGATTGACAGTAAAACGGAGCAGAGCACAGGCGAGTATTTCTCAAAGGTGGAGCCGCAGGATCTCTTAAAATTCGGGCTTATTCCCGAGTTTATCGGCAGACTTCCGATAGTTGTTGCTTTGGAAAATCTCGACAAGGAAGCGCTCATTAATATTCTGACAAAGCCGAAAAATGCTATAATTAAGCAGTATAAGGCTCTCTGCGGATATGACGGAGTGGAGCTTGAGTTTACGCCCGACGCACTTGACGCTATCGCAGATAAGGCGATAAAGCGATCTACCGGTGCAAGAGGACTCAGAGCCATTATAGAAGAGATAATGAGCGAAGTTATGTTTTTTGCACCGTCGGATAAAACGATCGAGAAAATAGTGGTGACAAAGGAAGCAGTGGAAAAAACGGCTCCCGTCACGGTTATAAGATCGTCCGACAGGAAGAAAACGGGAACAGAAGGATAAAAAAATACCACCTTTAGCCGGTCCGTGATAAGAAAGTATCGGTTTTGCGTAAAAAGCACTGTAACCTTAAGGTTACAGTGCTTTTATATTTTATTTTTCGAAAAGTAATGTGCAAAACTGCCATGGGCATCATAAAAGCAAGATTTTTTGATGAAGTGCAAGGCAAAAAAGCGAAGAATCCTGACGGATTTTGAGCTTTTTTAACATAGCAATTCGCGAAAAAGATGCTTTTAGGACGTTACTGTTTTATTACGGGACGGCTTTTGGGTGGTATTTTTTTACCGTATTGCGGAAATATCGTAAGGCGTGTTCTGATATACAAAGTAGTTGAGCCAGTTTGAGTAGATCAGATTTGCATGGCTTCGCCATTTTACGATCGGTTCTTTGGTCACATCGTCATCGGGAAAATAATTTTCGGGAACGCGGGGATTCATCCCCGCGTTTTTATCACGGAAATATTCATCGGAAAGCGTGTATTTATCATATTCGGAGTGACCGGTTATGAATATCTGCCGCCCCTCATCTGTCGCTGCGGCGTAAAGCCCCGCCTTGTCCGAAACGGCGAGGATTTTTATCTCGGGGTGTTTTTTTACATCTTCGATGTCAATCGTTGTATGGCGTGAATGGGGAACGAAAAACTCGTCGTCAAATCCGCGCAGAAGTATCGGGTTTTTGTGGACCACACGGTGAGCGTAAACGCCCGAGAGCTTTTCGGGAAGGAGGTGCTTTTCAATTCCGTAATGATAATAAAGCGCCGCCTGTGCACCCCAGCAGATGTGAAATGTGGAGTGGACGTTGGTTTTCGTCCATTCCATGATCTCACAAAGCTCCTCCCAGTAGTTGACCTCGTGATAATCCATTTTTTCAACCGGAGCGCCGGTGATTATGAAACCGTCGAATTTCCGGCTTTTTATTTCCGAAAAGGTTTTATAAAACTTTAACATATGCTCCTCGGAAACATTTTTCGCCTTATGAGTGCTGACCTGGATAAGCTCAACCTCGACCTGTAAGGGTGTGTTTCCCAAAAGCCTTGAAAGCTGTGTTTCAGTGGTGATTTTATTGGGCATGAGGTTTAATATCCCGATCTGAAGAGGTCTGATATCCTGGCTCATGGCGCGCTTTTCGTCCATCACGAAAATGTTTTCTCCGGCAAGAATTTTGGCTGCCGGTAAATTGTCAGGTATTTTGATCGGCAAAAAAATCAGCTCCTTATATGGATTTTAACGCTTCGTCAATATCGGCGATGATGTCCTCGGCGTCTTCGATTCCGCATGAGAATCTTATAAGGTCAGCCGATACGCCGGCGGCGATAAGCTCGGAATCGCTCATCTGGCGGTGTGTGGAGCTTGCCGGGTGCAGACAGCAGGTTTTTGAGTCCGCAACGTGAGTTTCAATGGACGCGAGACGAAGATTTGACATGAACTTTTCCGCCGCACTTCTTCCGCCCTTGACGCCGAAGCTGATGACGCCCGATGCGCCGTTCTTTAAGTATTTTTCGGAGAGGGAATAGTACTTGTCGCCCGGAAGCGCGGGATAGCGCACCCAGGATATTTTATCATTTTCCGAAAGATACTCGGAAACCTTTAAGGCATTGTCGCTGTGGCGCTTCATGCGAAGCTCAAGGCTTTCAAGTCCGAGAGATATTAAATATGCGTTTTCGGGCGCCTGGATTGAACCCAGGTCGCGCATAAGCTGAACCGTCGCCTTGGTGATGAACGCCGCGTCACCGAACTTTTCGGAGTATATAACGCCGTGATAGCTTTCGTCCGGTGTGCAGAGACCGGGGAATTTATCGGGGTACTTTGACCAGTCGAAATTCCCGGAATCAACTATGGCGCCGCCGACCGTGCTGGCGTGACCGTCCATGTACTTCGTGGTGGAATGGGTCACAATGTCCGCTCCGAATTCGAACGGACGGCAGTTGACGGGGGTCGCAAATGTGTTGTCCACGATCAGCGGAACTCCGTGACGGTGCGCCGCCGCAGCAAATTTTTCAAAATCCAGAACCGCGAGCGAGGGATTTGCTATCGTTTCGCCGAACACTGCTTTGGTGTTGGGGCGAAAGGCAGCCTCCAGCTCCTCAGAAGTACAGTCGGGCGAAACAAAGGTGAAGTCGACGCCCATCTTCTTCATTGTGACCGCGAAAAGATTATACGTTCCGCCGTAGACAGCGGAGGACGCAACAACATGGCTGCCGCATTCTGCAATGTTAAAGACAGCGTAGAAATTCGCCGACTGACCGGAGGAGGTGAGCATTGCGCTTTTTCCGCCCTCAAGAGCTGCAATTCTTGCGGCAACATGATCATTTGTCGGGTTTGCAAGGCGGGAATAGAAGTAGCCCGAATCCTCCAAATTAAAGAGTCTGCCCATGGCTTCGCTTGTGTCATATTTAAACGTAGTGCTCTGGATTATCGGGATCTGTCTCGGTTCGCCGTTTTTGGGCGTGTAGCCTGACTGAATACATTTCGTTCCTATTTTATAGTCCTTCATCGGTGCCTCCTTACTGCGCTTTTCCGGAGAATTTATTCAAAAGAATCATTGAAAGTATTATGACGGCGGTTACGATAAACACGCCGGCAAGCCCCTTTCCGATAACGGGGAGAACATTTAAGAAAGCGTTAACATCAATTTTCATAATTTATCCTCCTTATATGAGCGATGAAACGAGATTGATTATTATGCCTCCGGCAATAACAGAGGCGATCTGACCGGATACGTTGACGCCGATGGAGTGCATCAGAAGGAAGTTCTGACTGTCTTCCTTCAAGCCCATCTTATGAACGACTCTTGCAGACATCGGGAATGCCGAAATGCCCGCCGCGCCGATCATCGGGTTTATCTTTTTGTCCTTTTTAAGGAAAAGATTTATAAGCTTTGCAAATAATACACCGCCTGCCGTGTCAAATATAAACGCGACAAGACCGAGCCCTATAATCATGAGCGTGTCCTTGGTGAGGAAGTATTCAGCCTGCATTTTGGTGGCAATCGTGATGCCTAAAAACAGAGTGATAAGGTTTGCCAAAACCTTCTGCGCCGTTTCGGAAAGCGAGTCGAGCACTCCACATTCTCTTATGAGGTTACCGAACATCAAAAAGCCTATGAGCGCAACGCTTCGGGGAGAAACGATGCCGGTTATCATTGTGATAACAATCGGGAAGAGAATCTTTGTCCTCTTTGAAATGTTTTTCTGCTCGTAAGGCATCCTTACAAGGCGTTCCTTCTTTGTTGTAAGTAGCTTTATAACGGGAGGCTGAATGAGGGGAACGAGCGCCATGTAAGAATATGCCGCGACCATAATTGCTCCCAGATATTTAGAGTTAAAATACTGTGCAACGAAAATGGAGGTCGGACCGTCCGCCGCGCCGATAATTGCGATGGACGCCGCGTCCTTTATGTCAAACCCGAAAAGCGTGGCAAGCCCGAGCGTGAAAAAGATTCCGAACTGTGCCGCCGCGCCGAATATCATGAGCTTCGGATTGGTTAAAAGCGGTCCGAAGTCAATCATCGCGCCGATACCGACGAATAAAAGGAGCGGGAAAAGCTCGTTGGCAATTCCGGCATTGAACAAAACGTCAATAACGCCCGCCTCCGTCGCACCGTCATAGATCTGATCGACCGCGCCGGACAAGGGAAGGTTTACCAAAATTGCGCCGAAGCCCATAGGCAAAAGAAGCGAAGGCTCCATGTCCTTTGCGATGGCAAGGTATATCAATACCGCGCCGATCAGCCACATAACAGCCTGCTGCCATGTGATGTTTAAGATGTTGGAAAATAATTCAGCCAATTAAATATCCCCCTTAAAATGTGAAAATAATTTATAAAAAAGACTTTTATCAGAATAGTTCTATTCTGATAAAAGTCTTGCTTTTTAATTCATAAGCGGGCTTTTGTGCCGTAATGACGCCGATGAAACGAGAAATACACTCGTTAGCTACTCCCTTTAATCATAACATTTATTATACATATTTATGGTAAAAAAGTCAAGAGCAAAAAAATCAAGATTTTTTGTCATCTGTGACAAAAAAGTTAAGGAATACATACGGTGAATATGTTAAAATAACATATATAGAACCTTAAATATCAAATATTGAACATTAAGGAAGGGAAATAAAAATGAAAGAAGTCACAATTTTGGGAAAGCTACCTGACCCGTTTTTAAAAAAGGACGGAACAAAGGTGACTCCCGAGGAGTGGAAAAGCTACAGAAAAGAGCTTTTGGAAAAGACCGTTCACTTAGCGTACGGCGGCATGCCGCCGAGACCCGAGGAGGTTAAAATAGAGCCGCTTAACGACACAGCGAGAAGCCTTGCCGGAAGGTGGTATAAAATTTATGCCGGAAAAAAGGAGCACAAGGTGAGCTTTCTTTTGGAGCTTTTGGTTCCGTTTGTACCGGGGAAGGCAAAAACTCCTTACGACCCGTTCGGAGAAGGTGAAAAATATCCTGTTCTTTTGACGGGGGACGCCTGCTATATGAACTGTGAGAGCGATACCGTCGGCGAGGCAAGAAGGCGCGGATACATAGTTGCAAGGTTTAACAGACTGGAGCTTGCGAGCGATCTTAAGGATAAGGGACGCGTCGGCGGTTTATATGACATCTATCCGGAAAACACGGAATTTACCGCGATCTCCGCATGGGCGTGGGGCTACAGCGTGTGTATGGACGTTTTTGAGAGGCTGTCCTTTACCGACGAAACGGAGGTCGGGATAACCGGTCATTCGCGCGGAGGAAAAACGGTGCTCCTTGCCGCGGCGACGGATGAGCGCATAAAATATGTGTGCCCGAATAATTCCGGGCTTCACGGGTGTGCGCCGTACCGTTACATGGTGCTGGATACCGAGACCGGCAAGAGGACCGAAACGCTTTCCGATATGCTCAGTGCATTTCCGCATTGGATGGGAAAGGGGCTTTGGGACTATGAAGGAAGAGAAAATGAGCTTCCTTATGACGCTAACTTTTTCGGCACGTTCGTCGCGCCGAGGTATTATCTTCAGTGCGAGGGAATGCAGGATTACTGGATAAATCCGCAGGGCAGCTATCAGTCCTTTATGGCGGTGAAAAAGGCATTTGACTATCTGGGGTGCTTTGAACATGCCGGTGCGTGGTTCAGACCCGGCGAGCACAGGCATAAGCTTCCCGATTTCACACAGTTTTTGGATTTCATGGACAGGGCAAGAAAAGGGCTCCCGGTTGCAGAGCACCTTAAAATGAATCCCTATCCTTGTGATGAAGCAATATATTAATTATTTTAAGGAGGACAAACATGAAAAAATTAACTTGCATTTTACTGGTTCTTCTGATGGCGCTTTCACTTATAGGCGTGCAGGCGGCGGATAAAAAGACATATCTGCCGGATGACTCCATAAAATCCGGCGCCGTGAAGGCGGACGGCGGAAAGCTCACGGGATTTTCCGACGGGCAGTATTTCGGCTTTAAGGGAGTTGACTTAACGGGCATAAAATCCGTCAAGGTCGAGGGAAAAAGCTTTTTCACAGGCTTTAACTGCGAGATTTTTCAGGTCAGAACAGACTCGCCCAATAGGGAGAGCGAGGTTTTGGGCTATGTTAAGTTTGACGAAGCGGGAGAGAACACCTTTTTGGCGAACTTAAAGGAAATAAGCGGCGTTCATGACGTTTATTTTGTTGCACAGTTCATGTCCGGCAATACGGCAAGACATTATGCCGAGGTTTATAAGGTCACGTTTTCCGATGACGTTATACCGGCTTATGAGCCTGTGCCCGATTCCGCAATAATTGATAATTATTCTGACACCTGGGTGGCAACCGACAGCTTGGGGCAGAGCGTTGCGGATTACGAGGAGACCGGCGCGGTCAGGGACGACTGCTATGTCGGAATGTTTTTCTGGAACTGGCACGGAAAAAACGATAAGGCGGTTGCATATCTTCCGTGGAAGGTCGTAGAGGAAAATCCCGACGCGGCAGGAAACTACACGCACAAGGCGTGGGATACCGAGGGATATTTCTTCTGGAACGAGCCGGTTTTCGGATTTTATGATTCGACCGACTACTGGGTGTACAGAAAACAGGCGGTGCTTTTGGCAAATGCCGGGGTTGACGTTATTTTCTTTGACAATACAAACGGATCGACTTCCTACTATGAAGCTCTGAATGTTCATTACAAGGCATGGCGCGATGCGAGAGAGTCCGGCGTAAATGCTCCCAAGATAAGCTTCTTCACGTCATGGAAGGACGGAAGAGTTGAGGGCATCAAGTTTATTTATGAGGAGATATTCAGAGACGGGGAATATTCCGACCTCTGGTTCTATTGGGACGGCAAGCCCTTTATAATCGGGGACAGAGCGTACGTGGATCAGCCCGATGACCCCAATGACCCCGTTGACGTAGCGCTCACGAAAGAGGCGTTTGACTTCTTTACAATGCGACGTTCGGGGTCAAGAGTATCCGGCGTTAAGCCCGGAGACACGACAGAGCAGACCGGCGGACAGAAAAGACAGGATGAAATTCAGTGGCTTGACAACTATCCGCAGTACCCCTACAGTGTTGATGAGGAGACCGGAAGACCGGAGTTCATGTCCCTGGGACTTGCTATAAACGAGTCCATTGTCTGGGGCGTAAGCCAGACGGGTGTGTTCTCAGATCCCTATACAAAGGGAAGAAGCTACGCTGAGGCGTTCGGCGAAGATCTTTCGGAGAAGGCATATCTTCGCAACTGGTTCTTCCGCGAGCAGCAGTCGAGGGTGCTTGATTCCGACCCGAGATTTGTTTTCGTGGACGGCTGGAACGAGTGGACCGCCGGAAGGCAGCAGATTTATTCGGGCGTTCCCAATTCATTCGTTGATACATATGACAACAGGGGAAGCCGAGACATCGAGCCGACCATGGGCGACCTTAAGGATATAAGCTATTCGATGTTTGTCGATTTTGTGAGAAAGTATAAGGGCACGCGCCCTGCTCCTGTTGCGGGAGATGAAAAGACAATTGATATAAACGGCGATTTGTCGCAGTGGGATTCGGTTACTCCCGAGTTTATCAATGACTATGACAATTACGAGAGAGATTCCTATGGCTACCGCGACAAGGATACAAGGGAGAAATACCACTATACAACGACCGTTAATAATTCAATCTCCCGCGCAAAGGTATCGCGCGACAGTGAGAACTTCTATTTCTATGTCAAGACCGTGGAGGATATTAAAGAGGGAACACCCGGCTGGATGAACCTTTATATCAACGCGGACAGAAACTATGCGACCGGATGGGAAGGCTATGAGTACACCGTTAACGTAACGGGAGCCGGCAAGATAGCAAAGAACACGGGAACGGACTATTCGTGGCAGGAGATAGGAACGGTTGACTATAAGGTATCGGGCAACACGCTCACGGTGAAGATACCCAGGGCGCTGATAGACGAAACCGGCACCGCTGACCTTGAGTTTAAGTGGACGGATTCCGTTGACTGCAAGGGCGACCTCGTTCGCTTCTATGCTGACGGCTCAGTTGCTCCGATGGGTAGATTCAATTATCTCTATACGGAAATTCAGCAGACCGCAATTGAAGGAAACGATAAGGATAACCTTACCGGAACCACGGTAATCGGTGCGGGCAAGGGCAAAATGATCGTTTCCGGCGCTAAGATGAAGGTATATGAGAAGGACACGAGAGTGCTTCCCGTAATGATGAACGGCACGCTCTATATCCCGGCAGAATCGCTTTCTGATATATTGGGTTACGGCAAAACAAAGGTTGAATATGATGCGTATGACAATATGCTCTTTGTAACGAGCCATGACCTTGAGGGAACGAAGATAACAGACTACAGATGGACGTATACGGTGCTTGGCTCTCTTTCGGGAGCGATAAACGGAAAAGATACCGTACTTTCAAATCCCGTGACGGCGGTTGACGGCATCATATATGTTCCTGTAACGTATCTTTCGGAAGTGTTCGGTTTGAACGTTTTCGATATGGGCGACGGAGTTTACCAGATCACGAAATACACCGCTGACCGCGCACTTATTGACCGTGTACGTTCGCATCTGGGTTAAGGAGGGAAAATGATGAAAAAAATAACAGCTTTACTGCTTTCGGTTTTGCTCGCATTCGGGTGCCTTACCGCGTTTGCCGATAATTCTGACTATGTAGAGGGAAAGACGGATTGGGAGGTGAGTGCAACAAGCGCGAAAACGCCCATCACCAATGCATTTGACAATGACCTTTCGACGTTCTGGCATTCTAACTACACCGTAAAAGAGGACGGGCAGAATGAAAGAGATCCGATGCCCTACTATGTTGAGATAAAGCTCCCGGTAGTGACTGTGGTTTCGGGCTTTGTATACACTCCGAGGCAGAATGAAAAATCTCCGTCCGGAAGATTTCTGGAGTACGCACTTTACGCAACGAGCGACAATTCGGAAGATTATATAAAAATATCTTCAGGCAATTTTGAAAACAACGACTCTGTAAAGACTGTTGATTTCGGCTATAACATCAAGGTGAAAAACCTTAAGCTTGAGGTAGTATCCGGTGTCAACGGTTATGCGACTATGACGGAATTTGATCTTGTGAAGTCAAAGAAGGACTATAAAGAGATCTCACCTAAAGAGCTTGCGGCTGAAATTGAGAGAAAGCAGCGCGAAGAGGAGGAAAATTCGCTCTATATTATCGGAAAGTCCAAATGGACGGTAACCGCATCGAGCGAAAAATCCTGGGGACCCATCACCAACGCGTTTGACGGTGACCCGGTAACAACGTGGCACACGGATTTTGATGATAAGGATTCGTCGAACAGGGACGCTCCTCCTTACACTATAGATATAACACTTCCCGAGGAGAAAACGGTTTCCGGATGGGTATACACGCCCCGTCAGAACACCATCTCAAAGTCCGGCTGGATACTTGAGTATGAGCTTTACGGTTCGGACGGCTCGGAGGATTATATTCTTCTTGATAAAAACACATTTGCGGCTAACAGTAACGTAAAGATTGTATCGTTTGACGTTAACGTAACCGTGAAAAAGCTCAGACTTGTGGTTCTGGTCGGAATGAACACCTACGGCACGATGGGCGAGTTTGACCTTGTCAATAAGAAAAAGGAGTATGACACGGTAGCTCTTTCGGGATACACCGAGTACAAAAAGGAGAACGCAATTTACAGAATTGACAATACGGACTTCTCGGCGGAAGCAAACTCGGTCTGGAACAACAATTCCGGAGCAAGGGCGGTTGACGGGATGACGGGCACATACTGGCACGAAAAGCCCGGAGAAGGCGGACCTTATAAGCTTACCGTCGATATGAACGGAATTCACACCATATCAGGCTTTGAGTATACACCCAGGCAGGACGATATTAAGGGTCACTGGAAAAAGTTTAACGTTTACGTAGGTATGGATCCCGATAATCTTACCAAGGTTGTTGACGGAAAAGAATTTGAGCCCGACTTCTCGATTAAGAGAGTTATGTTTGACGAGAGCGTTTCGTGCAGATACATTATGTTCGAAATAACTGAGGCAAACGTTCACTGCGCGGCGGCGGAGGTGACCTTCCTTCAGACAAAGAAGGCAAGAGAGGCTGAAGGCGTGGCGGAAAGCGAAAAGTATGTTCTCGCGATCGGCAAAAAGTCAATCTCGGTTCAGAAGGGCGAGGAGAGCACGGAAAAGGAGATTGACGTTGCTCCCTATATCAGAAACGGAAGCACGCTGATTCCCCTCCGCGGACTTTTGGAGGAAATGGGCGCGACCGTTTCATGGAACGGCGAGGACAAGACGGTTACCGTTGTTAAAGGCGCGACGACGATCGAATTTCAGATATATAATAAAAACGTTAACGTTACAACCGGCAGATACGGAAAGGTGAGGTATCCTCTCCTGGCACCTCCGGTCATAACCGAATCGAGAACGTTTATTCCGCTGAGATTCGTGTCCGAGCATCTCGGCTATAATGTGGTATGGGACGGGGATACTCAGACCATAACTATTGAAAGCATTGAAAAATAACGAAAAGCAGGCTTTTATGCCTGCTTTTCGTCTTTGTACGCTCATTCCGATGATTATCGGAGAAATAAGAAGGTATTTAAGAGACTATAATGCAATTCGCGTCAGCCGGTCGGTTCGGGACCTTGCGTATAAGGCAGTCGCAGTCAGGGAGCGGCTTTCCAACGAAAAACAGGCGGAGGTCACGAACGAGGAGATTGCGAAAGTGCTTGGGGTTGATAAAAAAGACATAGACTCGGCACTTGACGCAATTTCCGATCCGATATCGCTTTTTGACCCGGTATATCACGACGGGGCGGACGCGGTGTTTGTCATGGATCAGATATCGGACGAGAAGAATACGGATGCAAGCTGGACGGATTCAATTGCTCTTTCGGAGGCGATAAAAAAACTGGGCGAGAGAGAAAGAAGGATAGTGAAGCTCAGATTCTACGAGGGGAAAACTCAGATGGAAGTCGCCGAGGAGGTCGGGATAAGTCAGGCACAGGTGTCGCGCCTTGAAAAAAGCGCGATTGATTCGATGAAGAAAAATATATAATGCTTCGTCGCCGGACGGCAAAAAAATACAGGCGGAAATAGCCCGCCTGTATTTTTTATTTGAGCTTAATTTGTCTGCCTTCAGAATTTATTTTGTAGTTATCGCGCAATATAAGCTCGCCGGCGCTTTTAAAAATATAGCCCTCGTTTTTTAATTTTTCAAGAAGCTCAGGCAGTGCCGAGGCGGTGTTTTTCGTTCCGTTGTGGAGTAAAATGATAGAACCGTTTTTCACCTTTTTCATGACGCGGTCTATGATTTCCTCCTCGGACAGGTCCTTCCAGTCAAGAGAATCCGCGTCCCACTGAATCAGAAATCTTCCGCTATCGTTTGCCGCGCGGACAACGGTATTATTGTATTCACCGTACGGCGAGCGGAAAAGAGGTATGTTTTTGCCGGTAATTTTTTTTATCACCGTATCGCACTTTGCCATATCCGCCATGAGCTCCGATTCGGAAAGCTCGTTATAATGCGCATGATTATAAGAATGCCCCGCAATCTCGTGCCCGTGCTCCGATAACAAGCGCACGGAATCGGGGTTCTTTTCAGCCCAGGTACCGACAACAAAGAAGGTTGCCTTGCAGTTGAAGCTGTCAAGCGTATCGCATATTGACGGGATATCGTCCGCCGTCCAGGCAGAGTCGAACGTGACGGCGACAGCTTTCTCCTCTGTCTCGACCGAGTAAATGGGCAATAGCCTTTCCTCTGTTGCGCTCGGTGTGAGGCAGAAAACGGAAAACGCCGCAGCTGCGGTGATAACTGCTGCCAGAAAAAACGCCTTGTATTTGTCAAGAACATAAATTTTCATAAAAAATCACTTCCTGTTAAAATATATTCGGGAAGTGATTTTTTATTCGATATTTTATTTTTCGAAAATGCAGACCGCCATTTTGACAAAAAACTCTTTGAAAAACGGGAGTCTTGCAAGAGGCGTTAAAAATCCTCTTAAGGGAATCTCTGCGTAGTATATGACCTTAAAGGGCGAAGCAGCCTTAATCTTTTTAAACCGCTTTATGGTCATCTTGTTTATATAAGAAAAATACTCTTTGCCGTTTTCGTCCTCCGAGATTCTGAAATGAATTCTCGATTCTCCGTCCGGCTTATCCGAAACAAGGTCCTTGTAAGCCTCGATAAGCGTCTTTTCCGAAAAGAAGCAGTGAACCCACGGAATCCCGATAACGTCGCTCAAATGCGCCCCGAACGGGTGATTATAGGGCGGGAAGTTCACATAAAGCCTGCCGCCTTTTTTCAATATGCGGTAAGCCTCGTTTAAGACCTTTTCGGGCTCTGCAACATGCTCCATCGCGTCGTTCATTATAATAACGTCAAAGCTTTCGTCGCGAAATTCCGTTTTTGCCGCGTCGCCCAAAACGAAGGTGAATTTGTCGGAAAGTCCGAGTTCTCTTGCAAGGTCGTAAGCTTCCTTTTCATATTCGGGAACAATGTCCATCCCGGTGATGTGCTCAGCGCCCATTTTCCCGTAAAACATGGTTTTTCCGCATGCTCCGCACCCGATATCGAGTACGGATTTTCCGCTGAACATGTCGGCAGAGGAATTAACGACCGGGGAATTTAAGTAAAACTTTATCGTGTCCGCACCCTTCTCATACTGCCACTTGGCGTACGTCGTTACACCGTCGTTCTGAAGATTAAAGGGGTGAACGGGAAGGGGGAAAAGGTGGTTTATTTTTTCTAAAAGCTTATAGCCCATTTATCGTACCAACTTTCTTGCTTCCGTATAGAAGCGTTTTTCGTTTGCATTGCCCATGGAAAAAGTTTTTTTCGGAAGCGGACCGAAGGTATTTACGGTTGAAAAAAGCTCGCTTTTATCAAGGCATTTTACCATGAATGCGATATTGCCTTTTTTGCGCCCCATATTTTCGGCGGACTCTTCTCCGTGTATGTAGTCAAGCCTTCCGCCGTGCTTTTCCATGTAGCCTTCCAAAAACTCTGTGACCGCGCCCGATTCTATGTGGCAGTCGGAATTAAACGTAACGGTTTTTTCGCCTTGTTCGGTGATGCATTTTACACTGTAGCTGTATCTGCCGGTGCTTTTTGAAAGCTCGCCCGTAAGCTTATCCGGCTCGCAGCCGAAAAACACTCTGTATATCGGCTCAAAAACAAGCGAGTCCTCATAGAGATTCACAATTTCGCAGAGGGCAAAACGCATGGGGTGGTTTTTCTTTTCTTCATCAGAAAGGGAAGGTTTTATCTCCTCCCAGCATTTTTTCGCGGCGGCAAGGGAATGGTTCCCGTCACCGACGGCGATAAGGGGATCGGTTCCGAGAGAGTCGATAGCCTTAATTATCTTATCGTTATCTTCTGCAAGATAGCCTGTAATGTGACCGCCGTTTCCCGAAAGCTCAAAATCATAAAGCATCTTTCCGGGAGAGCTTTTTTTCATACCGCCCATAACATAATCCGCCGCATCGTCAATCAGCATTAATATATGCGGAAGCTCCAAAGGAGCGCGGCGTCTTATCATAACACGGGGAGGGAGACGGTCCTCAACCGTTGCCTCGGTCGCACGGATGCGCGACGTACTGTCTTTTTTATAATTGTATTCCTCAAGGTCCGCCGCGCCGACAAGACCGTGGCGGACGGCGCCAGACGGAAATGTCCTTTTTACAAATATGAACGCGTTTTTATATTCCTTAAATATCCCGCCGTCAAGATAGCTCTGCATAGTCTTGTTGATAGAAGAGACTGCCGAGTCAAAGTCGACAGTCCCGAGATACGCCTCGGGCAGAATGAGGCGGAGTGTTGAAGGAGCGCTTCCGACCGCTTTGCCGATATTTTCCCAGTATTCTTTTTCCGATGTGTATTGGTCACACGCGACAACGCTCCAAAGATGCATATCAGCATTTTGGGGCAAAAGTATGTCGCAAGGATTAAATATTCCCATAGTTACCTCCGTTATGTAATGTCATATTTCCTCGGCGCCGGATGCGGAGGAATTCGAAGAGCCGGTTTCCGTATTGCCCTGATTTTCGCCGGACGGCTGATTTGCCGAGGGCTGGTCGCCTGTTCCCGCGGGCGTATCCTGGTTATTTCCGGAGGACGAGTCGATGGGACCGTAGAGCGCGTTGTATTTATCGACCTTCGACTGAAGCTCGCGGATCTCCTCGGAGAGCATCTTGTTTTCGCTTGTAAGCTCGTCAAGCCTTTTCTGGAGCGTGGTCACAGGATCATCGGTTTCAGTGCCACGTTTGTCCTCCGGAGCTGATGAAACATTCTTTATTATCCATGAGCCGACAGAATAGGCGATGAAGAACACCAAAATAATTACAAGTATTGCGGCAAAATACCTCATAGCCTTTGAGGGACGCCTTTTTCTTCTGCGCCTCCTTTTTGCGTACTCCTGTGCGAGAGGGGTGGAACCGGTAAGCTCCTGTCTTGATTTTCTGTTTTCAGCCATAATTAATATCCTTTCTTATACGCCGATAAATTTCTTTCGGGATAAAAGATATATGTATTTTTCCCGTACCGGCAGACCGTATGTTAGAGTCAGCGCCTCCGAATAGAGTGAAAGCTGTTTTTCATAGCGCCTTATTGCTTCATCGTCAGTAACATTTTTGTCGGTTTTATAGTCAATTAAAATAATGGAGCCGTTTTCGATAAAATAACAGTCGATAACTCCCTGAATCAGTGTATCGGCATCGTGAGTAATGGTGCCGTCAAGCTCTTTTGCATTCTTTTTAAATGTAAAAGGAACCTCGCGGAAATACATTCCGGACGAGATCATTCTTTTCACCGTGTCTGATGACGCGAAGGCTTTTACCGCGTCAATATCGACAGCGGCGCGCTCATCATCATTTAACTGCATATTGTCAAGCTGCTTTTCTATATCGTTATCCGAAAAGTCAAGGTGCTCAATCACATAATGCATTATACTACCTTTTTGCATACTTGTAAATACCTTATCTGAATTTAAATACTCCGGAGTCATTAATGATGAGCCTGAATAGTTAAAGAGGCGTGCGGCAGACGGCGATTCACCGTCTGACAGGGAAGCGCCGGATTTAAGCTCGCTGACAGAGTATTTATTCTTTACGGGGAAAAGATCCTTTTTGGGATATTCCCACGAAAGCTTACGGTCGATAAGCTCGCTGTAGGCGATGCTTTTTAAAGGTCTTACATCTTTTTTAAGTTCCTCTTCATTTTCGGTCTCCTCAGCTTGCGTTATTATCCGCACGGGGACACCGTTTTCACGGAAGGAAAGGCGAAGCCATGCGGCAAAGGAGGATGCGGTCCTTATTTCCGCATCATATATATGTCCGGCGGGGTCGGGGCGCAGAATGGGAGTGTCGCCTTCGGTGAGCTTGAAAGACGAAAAAATCTCAAGATGTTCGCGCGCCCTTGTAAGCGCAACGTACATTATCCGCATTTCCTCCGAGATAAGTTTATCGTCCGAAAGCTCCTTGGAAAGCTTTATAGTAGGGGAAACGGTCTTCGTTCTGTCAGGATAGTAGGTATTTATAAATATTCCGAGGTCCTTATCGAATGAAAGATTGCTGCGCTGATCGCGCTTGTCAAAGGAGGAGTCCGCAGCGCAGAGGAACACAAAGGGAAATTCAAGCCCCTTGCTTTTGTGAACGGTCATAATCCTCACCGCGTTTAAGTCGGAAAGAGCCACATCGTCCTTTTTGTCCGCAAGGTTCTGACCGAAGAGGTTTTCTATGTACTTTAAGAAGTTGAAGAGCCCTTTGTATGAGGATGAATCCGCCTTTTTAGCGTAGTTTAGGAAAATATTTATGTTGGCTATGCAAATCTCGCTGTTCGGCATGGATGAAACATAGGTCATATAGCCTTCCTCTTCAATAAGCTTTGCCGTAAAGTCATAGACGCCTGAAAAGGAAGCCTCCTCCCGCCATTTTTTCAGCTTGGAAATAAACCATCTGCACTTTTTGTCCGGGTCGTTTTCCCTGTATGCCGACTCATACACCGCGTCATAAAAATACGGCTTATTCAAAAGCGCTATTTTTGCAAGGCGGTTCTCGTCAAAGTTATATAAGGGCGAGCGCATAACTGCGATAAGATCGACATCCTGAAGCGGATTATCTATTATCTTAAGAAGCGAGATGAGTACGGAGATTTCCTTGCTGTCAAGGAAGTTATATCCGGTTTCGGAAAAGACCGGTATCGAGTGCTTTTCAAGTGCGTTTTTGTATATCTCGGATGTCCCCTTTGATTTTCTTAAGAGCACCGAAATATCACTGTAGCGGATCGGTCTTAATTCTCCGGTCGATTTGTCAAATACCTCCGTGCCGGACGCCATGAGCTCATCAATGCGCGCGGCGAGCGCGTCCGCCTCTAAGATTCTTCTTTCGGGAGCGGTCGAAAAGGGGGAACCGACCTCACGCATAATAACGGACGGAGTTAAAAGAGGAATGTTATCGTATATTCCGCCGTTTGCCAAAAGCTCGGTGCCTTCATAGCTGACTCCGCCGATTTTTTTGCTCATAAGCGATTTAAATACGGTGTTTACCGACTCTATTATTCCGAGGCTTGAACGGAAGTTTTTTGAGAGCGCTATTTTTACGTTTTTGTCGTTTCCCCCGGGGGTGTACGGCGTATAGCTTTCCGACTTTACCGCGAAAAGCCTTTCGGGATCAGTGTGGCGGAAGCCGTATATGCTCTGCTTCATATCGCCGACCATGAATACGTTATTTTTGCCTCTTGACAAGAGCTTTATAATTTCCTCCTGAGTATCGTTCGTATCCTGATATTCGTCAACATATATTTCGTCATAGAGCGAGGAAATTTCTTTTGCGGCGTCCTCGTGCTCAGACAAAAGCTTTATTGTGAAGTGCTCAAGGTCATTGTAATCAAGCACATTCTTTTCGGACTTCTTTTCGGCAAAGACGGAAAGCATTTTCTTTGCCGCGTCGGAAAGCAAAATCGCATACTTTGCCATACATTCTGTACGGTCATAGGCTTCGGAGTACGGGATATCGATTACTGTTTTTGATTCCTTTACGAGGGCAGCTGCTTTGTCGTGCAGCTTTTTTGCCCGCTCCCTTACCAAAGGATCGGCGTCCCTCTTTCCGCCGGAAAATGCGGCGCATTTCATGGACATTGTAAATTCATAACAGCGGTCCCAGTCGTCAGACCCCGAAAGGAATTCTTCAAGAATTGAGACCTCCGATGAGATCTTATCCGAAAGCGATTCCAAAAGCGGCTCGGACAAAAGTATGTCGAGGGCGGATTTGTCAAGCTCCAGCGCCTCAGAAATTATTTTTTTGTATTTTGCCGTAAGCGGCGCACTGAAAATGTCGTTTCCGGGGCGTAAACCTGAATATATCGCTTTAGCATCGTCAAGCCATTTTTCGGGAACCGGCGTGCTCATTGCAAATATCGCGGTTTTTTCTATCATGTCAGATACCGCTTTGTCGTTTGAGGACTCCGATACAAGGTCGATAAAGCTTAAAAAGGTTTCGTCCCGGTTATCGTAATAAAAATCCATCGTTTCTGCCAGCGACTCGGACAGCATTATATTTCTGTCATAGTCAGTAACTATAGAGAAAGAGGGATCTAAATCTATCTCATAAAAATATGAACGCAGAATCTTACTGCAAAAGCTGTGCACGGTTGAAATGTCCGCGGTATCGGCAAGCGAAAGCTGCTTTTTCAAGTGTTTCTTCTTTTTGGGGTCATCTTCTTTTAAGAAGGCTTCGGAAAGGCTTTTTGAAATCCTTTCCCGCATTTCCGCCGCTGCGGCTTTTGTGAAGGTCATTACAAGAAGGCGCGAAATGTCCGCACCGTTTTTTGCACGGTGTATTATTCTGCCGGTTAAAACCTGCGTTTTTCCGCTGCCGGCAGCGGCGGAGACCAGGATGTTTGACAGCGGCGCTTCAACGGCGTTTTTTTGTTCAGGGGTCCACTTCATGCTTCTTCACCTTCTTTTTCTCTGTTTTCGTCTGCCGGGGAAAAGTAGCTCCAAGCGTCATTTTCAATGTTTGCGATCGCTTCGCATGTCACATTGCCCGCACATGCCGCCTTATAGTCACAGTACGTGCAGGGGGACTTTTCGTCATGACCTTTCGGAGATATTTCAAACGAGCCCTTTTTCATTTCCGTGCAAAGGGCGGCTATGACCTTTTTTACACGCTTGAATATTGCATTAAAGCCCTCCTCAGAGGCGAGGAACGCATCATAGCACTTGCCTGTGAGTTTTCCCTTTTGAACTTTAGAGTCCGGCTCTATTGCGGATAAAAATTCCTCGGAATCTGAAATGAGCCCGTCCAGCTTGACCGTTTTATTGCTGCCCGGGGCGCTTATCGGATCGTCAAATTTAAAATAGAGCATTCCCCCGGGCTTTTTGCCGTCTGAGGAAAGAGCCATCATATAAACCGAAAGCTGAAGGTCAAGCCCCGAATATATGTTGGAAAACGAGAACGTCTTGCTTCCCGATTTATAGTCTACTATTCTTACAAATTCGCCTTCGGGAAGTTTAATAACATCGGCACGGTCGATTTTTCCGGTAAGCGACACGTCCCCGTCCGGCGTCGGAATCTTAATGGCGCCGTATTCTTTGCCCTCGTCAAAGACTATCTCGCTTCCGAGCGGGGTGAAGCCTCCGTATTCAAACTGTTCCTTGATTTTATACACCATCTTGTAAGCCAGATGCTCCAGGCGCTTTACAAGGTAGAGGGAGCGCTCTGAATTTTTTAAGATGTTGGGTCCGTTATCTATGTAGTCCCGGGTGGTCGAGTTAAGCACGCTCTTTATATCGTCATCCGATATGTCGCACCAGGAGACAGAATTCTCTTCAAGAAACCGGCTGACATTTTCCGCATAGCGGTGGAGCACTGTCCCGACGTCTGCGCGCGAGAAGGAAGCATCAGCTCTCGGACGTGCGTTCAATATATACTGCATATAGTATTTAAAGCGGCACGACGAATAACATTCAAGCCTTGAAATGCTTGTCTTAAACCCGTCAGAAAAAAGCGCGTCCGTAATATTTTTGTCAATTTCTGACACCTTTTTCATTGAAGAAAATGCATTGGGAATATCGGGAATGAAAAATCCGTGTTTTTTGTACCAGTCATAAAGCATAAACCACGTGTCGTCGATTTCCTCGTCCTTTATCATATAGCGGTTAAGCCTGTCAAGCATATTAAACATGGTCGCTCCGGGTGAGGAGATATAGTATTCGGCGGGGTGGGGCTCCGAATCTGAATCCGCCTTTATACCGGGAAATATCTGAGTTATCTTTCCGACAACCCATGAAGCGGAAAGGGGAGAGCCTGTAATGTCTTTAAGAGGGTATGACAAATAAAGCTTTTTTTCGGCTGAATTCATGACCGAATATAAAAGCGAAAGCTCCTCATAATTTAAATGCTCCGTGTCGGGCGAGGTTTTTATGCCCAGAGAAGTGAGAAATTTCTTGTCACTGTCGGTCAGTATCCCGTCGTTTTCCGGCGTTTTCGGGAAAACTCCGCTGTTTAATCCGATGATAAAGACATACGGGCTTTCACTGCCTTTGTATCTTGAAGCAGATGAAAAGTTCACACATGAGATTCCCGAGGGGATGATAGCGCTTGTGACCGCGAAAATACCCTCGCTGAAAACCGATAAAAATTTCTGAGCGGGCAAAGACTCACCGCGCGAGCAGGCAATAAGCGAATCCATAGCCTTTATTAAGGAATTGTAGACGGCTTCCGTTCTTGCCGCGCGGTCCGTATCGCCCGAAAGGTTGTATTTTTTGATGACCTCCGCGGTCAGTGCGGGAAGATGAGTTTCCTCCATAAAAGCATAGACTCCGTGGCAAAAGGTCTCTGAGTCAATCTTTCCCTTTAACGCGTTTTTAAGGTTCAAAAGGGGCGGGAGTATCTTATCCCTAACGTTATTTATGCGTTCTGTGAGAAGAGGGTCGTTTTCGCTGCCCTTATAAATATTTGCTTTGTAGTTCCACTTTTCGTCACTGAAAAACTGCGAGGGGTAGATTCCGCACGAAAGCATATAGTTTTCCAAAAGGTCGGTATCCTCGCGCTCAACGCCCGAAAATCCGCTTTTTAGATATCTTAATACAGAGTCCGTCGATGATGACGTGACTGCGGCTTCAACCGCGGAGGTAATGCACACGCAGAGCGGGTGATAGGCGGCGCTCAGCCTTTCGGTATCTGTGAAAGGAATCCCGAAAGAGGGGAAAATGCTTTTTATGAGAGGCGAATATGTTTCGGAGTCACGGCAGACGACGCTGATGTCGGAAAAGTCCGCCTGACCGTTTTTTACAAGTTCCAAGATGGTGCCCGCGGTTTTTACGACTTCGGAATACATACTGTCTGCGGTGAAAAGAGATATTTCCTCCGTTTCGCCGCTATAAGGCTCCGGTGTATATGAAAACAGATTTTTTTCAAGATGGCAAGCCTCTTTTGAAGCATTTGACGAAAGGCGCTTTTCGTTTACCGTTATGCCGAGCTCTCCGGCGACGGCGGTTAGACTGTCTATCGTATCCTCGGACGACGCAAACTGAAAGCCCTGGGAGTCGGGATCTGAGTATAGAGCGACCGTCACGGACTGAGCCTGAGATAAAAGCGCGCGGATAATCAGCATTTCGTCCCCGGTGAAACTTGAAAAACGGTCGATATAGATATTGTGCCCGGCAAGAGGTTTTTCTGAAAGAAGGTATGAATAAAGCCTTGAAAGGTCATCGTCACTGTCGGTATATCCGGACGCGATGAATTCAAGGTATTTTTCGTAAATAAAAGAAATGTCCCAAAGCTTGTCCGATAATAATCTGCCCGCCGCCTTTTCCGAAGCCTCTTTGAGCATGGGAGGGTCTATGTTATAGCGTTTTAATTCTCTTATCAGGGCAAGAAGCTTTTTGGAAAAACCGGTCTTTAACGCGGAGCTGCTGAACGAGCGAAGGTCCTTTATATGCCTTTGGCATATCATCGCGAGTGCCATGTCCTTTCCGGCGGGGTCGACGGACCTTTTGCCGAGCGGTCCCGAATCCTGAAATCTGTGTGCAAGCCGCTGAAACGATAAAACCTCGGCTTTATTAAATCCGAGCGCGCCGGAATATTTTAAAAGCATTTTCTCCGCGGAAAGCGAGTGAGTTTCCGGAACGATTAAAAGCCCGTCATTTTCGGATACAAGACGGGCAATTTCATCACTCTTATTGCATTTTGCGGTACCTGTTATAATTAAAAGGGACATTTTATTTCTCCTTTTTCACGCGTTCATAGATCCAGTAGGAATATTCAAAGCCGCCGGACGAGAGCGTTTCTCCGACAGATACGGGCAAGAAATTTTCATCCTCGTCAAGATTCGGGAAAAACCTGTCCGCGTCAAATTCGTGGTGTATCTTGGTTATGTACGCTTTATCGACATAGGGCAAAAACGCACGGTAAATGCTCTCTCCGCCGAACACAAAAACATGTTCATCGCTTTTTGCCGCCTTTAGCGCCTCCTCTATACTGTGAACCTGTGTTACGGGCTTGTCTATCACCTCATCGGGAAAAGAGAGCACGATGTGCCGCCTTCCGGGGAGCGGATTTCCGCCGGGAAGAGAGTCTAAGGTCTTTTTGCCCAAAATCAGTGTGTGCCCCATGGTAAGCTCCTTGACATGCTTTAAATCGCCCGGAATGTGACACAAAAGGTCATTCCCCTTGCCGATTCCCCAGTTTTTATCGACCGCAACTATAAGTTCCATAATAAATTACCTCACAAATTAATTATTTTAAATAAAAAAACATGCCCTATATTATATTTTATTATAATATAATATAAATGAAATTGCAAGCACGGTTTTTTTGTCTGCAAAAAAAGAATAAATCGTTGATTTTTTTTAAGTGTTATGCTATACTTTTAAAAAAATCAATAATGGGAGGCGTTTATATGAAGGAGTATAGAGCAGGAATTATCGGTGCGACGGGAATGGTCGGGCAGAGGCTTATTACACTGCTATGCGGTCATCCGTGGTTTAAGATAAGCGTACTTGCGGCATCTTCAAACAGTGCGGGCAAGTCCTACAGAGAATCCGTTGACGGACGTTGGGTAATGAAAACTCCGCTGCCAGGCACTATAGGCGATATGACAGTGTATGATGCTGTTTCCGATTTGGATATAATAAAGAAAAACGCGGACTTTTTGTTTTGCGCGGTCAATATGAAAAAGGATGAGATCAAGGCGCTTGAAGAGCTTTATGCAAAAAATGAGCTGCCCGTGATTTCGAATAACTCGGCTAACAGATTGGTCGGCGATGTGCCGATGATAATTCCCGAGGTAAACGGGGATCATCTTGCCGTTATAGAAGAACAGAGGAAAAGACTCGGAACGAAAAAAGGCTTTATCGCCGTTAAGTCAAACTGCTCCATTCAGAGCTATGTTCCGGCGCTGACTCCGCTTTTAAAGTACGGAATCGAGGATGTTTTGGTTTCTACATATCAGGCGATATCTGGAGCGGGAAAGACCTTTGAAAGGTGGCCCGAGATGGTCGACAACATAATCCCCTATATCGGCGGAGAAGAGGAAAAAAGCGAGATCGAGCCTTTAAAGGTCTGGGGCAGCGTCGAAAGCGGAAAGATAGTTCCGGCAAGCGAGCCTAAGATAAGCGCGCAGTGCATAAGAGTTCCGGTGACGGACGGGCATTTTGCGACGGTTTCCGTCAAATTCAAAAATAAGCCGTCAAAAGAAGAGATAATAAAGGACTGGAAGGAATATTCGGGCGA
Organism: uncultured Clostridia bacterium; assembly: GCA_934476235.1. Classification (GTDB taxonomy): domain Bacteria; phylum Bacillota; class Clostridia; order CAKSNL01; family HGM11501; genus HGM11501. The sequence goes on from CAKSNL010000005.1 coordinate 117,451, forward strand.
ACCGCAGAGGCTTAAGCTTCCGCATGCTCCGGAAAAGTTCATTCACTATTTTGAGGAAGATGACAGACCGCAGATAAGAACAGAGCGCGACTTAGAGGGCGGCATGGCAGTCAGCGTCGGTCGTTTGAGAGAGGACAATGTGCTTGACTATAAATTTGTTTCGCTGTCACACAACACTCTTCGCGGAGCAGCGGGAGGCGGAGTATTGCTCGCCGAGCTTCTTGCGGCAAAGGGATATTTTGACTAAAGAACATATCGGAGGATCAAAATGAAACATACGGTATTTAAGGGCGCGGCGGCAGCGCTGATTACGCCTTTTAATGAAAACGGAACGATAAATTATGACGCGTTCGGAAAGATAATTGATTTTCAGATAAATAATAAGACGGACGCGCTTGTTGTCTGCGGAACGACCGGTGAGCCTTCAACCATGCCCGATGAAGAACACAGACAGGCGATGAGGTTTGCAATAGAATATGTAAACGGGCGTGTTCCGGTTATCGCGGGGACGGGCAGCAACGACACCGAGTATTGCATTGAGCTTTCAATTGAAGCTCAGAAAATGGGTGCGGACGCACTTTTATTGGTGACGCCCTATTACAACAAGTGCACACAAAAAGGTCTTAAACTCCACTATGAGAAAGTAGCGTCCAAGGTGGATATTCCCATGATTTTATACTCCGTTAAATCAAGGACCGGCGTTAATATTACGCCGGAAACGCTTTATGAGCTTTCGAAAACGGAAAATATTGTTGCGGTCAAGGAAGCGAGCGGGGATATTTCGCAGGTTGCGAAGATAAGCGCCCTATGCGGCGACAGGTTAGACATTTACTCGGGAAACGATGACCAGATAATTCCGATTCTTTCACTCGGAGGCATCGGCGTTATCTCGGTGCTTTCAAACGTTATGCCGGAATTTACGCATAGCATTGTATTTGACTATCTTGAAGGAAAGCATAAAGAGGCACTTTGCAAGCAGCTTAGTGTGCTTGACCTTATTGACGCGCTGTTTTCGGAGGTCAACCCGATACCGGTAAAGACCGCAATGAATCTGATGGGCTTTAACGCAGGTCCTTTGAGACTGCCGCTATGCGATATGGAAGAGAAAAACCTTATTAAGCTTAAAGAGGCACTTTTAAAACACAAACTGATATAAATACAAAGGGACGGTAGTTATGGTTAGAATTTTGTTAAACGGAGCGAACGGCAAAATGGGGCAGGAAATCGCACTCATGGCTAAAGACTCCGACGAATGTGTTATAACCGCCGGAGTGGATAAATTCACGGAAAAGGAAAACGATTTTCCGGTGTATCGGAATCTTTCCGATTGCAAAGAGGAATTTGACGTTGTGATTGATTTTTCAAATTCTTCGGGACTTGATGAGCTTTTGGATTACACGGTCAAAGTTAAAAAGCCGGTCGTGATAGCGACGACCGGGGCGACCGATGAACAAAAGGAAAAAATAAAGAAGGCATCGGAAAGCACGGCGGTATTTTACTCTGCCAATATGTCGCTCGGCATAAACCTTTTGATTGACCTTGTAAAAAAGGCGGCGGGTGTGCTGGGGGACGGTTACGATATTGAAATTATCGAAAAGCACCACAATCAGAAGTTAGACGCTCCGAGCGGGACGGCGCTTTTGATTGCCGACTCCATAAGCGCAGTGGAGCCTTCTCCCATGGAGTATGTCTACGACAGACATTCGGTGAGAAAAAAGCGCGATAAAAAGGAGATCGGAATATCATCGGTCCGCGGCGGAACGATCGTCGGCGAGCATGAGGTGATTTTTGCCGGTCCCGATGAAATTATTGAAATAAAGCATCACGCTTCGTCAAGGCGCGTGTTTGCACAGGGCGCCCTTCGTGCGGCTGTATTCCTATGCGGAATGAAAAAGGGATTATACAGCATGAAAGATTTAATAAAATAAATTTAACGAAGGGAATTGGTTTTTAATGAAAACAGCATTTTCGACATTGGGCTGCCCGGATTTCAGCTGGGCTGACATATATACAATGGCAAAGGACATGGGTTTTAACGGAATTGAGCTCAGAGGGCTGGGCGACGATATTTTTACAGTCCGGTCGAAGCCTTTTGTTCCGACCCAGATAGATAACACCGTTAAAAAGCTTGAAAGTCTGGGACTTGAGGTTCCCTGTATTTCGTCGGGCTGCTGCCTTAAGGACAGGGAGAAGGAAACGGACAATATAAATGAAATAGTCCAGTACCTTACTCTGGCGTCAAGCCTTAAATCAAGCTATATAAGAATCCTCGGAGATAAGGATCCCGCTCCCGGAGGGGAGGACCCGGACGATGAGTACATCGTTTCTGTTCTTAAAAAGCTTTCGCCGCTTGCAAAAGAGGCAAATGTAACGCTTTTGGTCGAAACAAACGGAGCGTATGCGGACACAAAAAGGCTTAAAAAGCTGATTGACGCGGTTGACAGTCCTTATGTAGCCGTTCTTTGGGATCTTCAGCATCCCTACAGATTCTTTAACGAATCGCCCGAGGAGACCTATGAAAATATCGGGCAGTACGTTAAATACGTTCATGTGAAGGATTCAAGAGTCATTGAAGGCAGGATAATGTATTTCATGATGGGCGACGGGGACATGCCCCTTCGCGAAATGCTTAATCTGCTCAAGACCAAGGGGTATGAAGGCTATGTTTCGCTTGAGTGGGTAAAGCGCTGGGCGCGTGACCTTGCGGAAGCCGGAATTGTGTTCCCGCAGTTCGCCTATTATATGAAGCCCTATGTTAAAAAGCATAAGCATCCGCTTCAGACCTGCCGGAGGGGCGACGGGAAATACATCTGGCCCAAGGACAGGCTCATCGACTATACGTTTTCCGGGGTGCTTGACAGAGTGTGCGAAGAGTTCCCGAGCCAGTATGCATTCAGATTCACCGAGACTGACTATACAAGGACATATCCCGAGTTCAGAAATGATGTGGATGCGTTTGCTCAGGCGCTCATAGCGCTCGGCGTTAAAAAGGGAGATCATGTTGCTGTCTGGGCGACCAATGTGCCGGAGTGGTACATCACATTCTGGGCAACGGTTAAGATAGGCGCGGTTTTGGTCACGGTAAATACCGGATACAAGATCTACGAGGCTGAATATCTTTTAAGACAGTCCGATACACATACGCTTGTCATGATAGAGGGCTGCAAGGATTCAAACTATGTCGAGATCATGCAGACTCTTTGCCCCGAGCTTTTGACAAAGGGAGACGGTCCGCTTAACTCGGAAAGGCTTCCGAGACTTAAAAATGTCGTTACGGTCGGGTGCGAGGCTCCAGGGTGCTACACGTTTGCCGAGGCCTTAGAAAAGGGAAAGGATGTAGACAAGGAAACCGTTTATGAAATGGCACGCAGAACCAAGTGCACGGATGTGTGCAATATGCAGTACACTTCCGGAACGACGGGATTTCCCAAGGGCGTTATGCTGACGCATTATAACGTTGTCAACAACGGCAAAAATATCGGCGACTGCATGGATCTTTCCACGGCGGATGAAATGATGATTCAGGTTCCGATGTTCCACTGCTTCGGAATGGTGCTTGCGATGACGGCATGCGTGACTCACGGAACCGCAATGAGCCCGATTACCGCTTTTTCACCCAGGAAGTCGCTTAACTGCATATATAATGAAAAAATAACTGCTTTCCACGGTGTGCCGACGATGTTTATCGCACTTTTGGAGCATCCCGATTTTGACGCGGATAAGTTTAAGAACATGCGCACCGGTATAATGGCGGGAAGCCCGTGCCCGATAAAGGTTATGGAGGACGTTATAAATAAAATGCATATGAGCGAAATATGCATAACCTACGGTCAGACCGAGGCTTCACCCGGATGCACCATGAGCAAGACGACCGATTCGGTTGAAAAGAGAGTTAACACGGTCGGGCAGGCGATGTACGGAATCGAGTGCAAAATTGTCGACCCTGAAACGGGAGAGGAGCTTCCCGATAACACGGACGGCGAATTTGTAGCCCGCGGATACAACATAATGAAGGGCTATTACAATATGCCCGAGGCAACTGCCGCGGCGATAGACGAGGACGGATGGCTTCACACGGGCGACCTTGCAAGAAGAACTCCCGACGGATATTTCAAGATCACGGGGCGCATTAAAGATATGATAATCCGCGGCGGAGAAAACATTTACCCCAAGGAGATTGAAGACTTTATCTATACCTACGATAAGGTGAAGGACGTTCAGGTCATCGGCGTCCCGGACGAGCAGTACGGCGAGGAGATTGCGGCGTACGTCATTGCAAAAGAGGGCGTGACCGTGACGGAGGACGAGATAAAGGATTATGTACGCTCAAATATGGCAAAGCACAAGGTTCCGAGATACGTTATAATGACTGATGCGTTCCCCATGAACGCAGCGGGAAAAATATTAAAATACAAAATGCGCGAGGTCGCAATCGAAAAGCTTGATCTTAAAAATGCAAGTAAAATCGAAACCGCATAAAAAATAACAGCCGACATCAGTCGGTTGTTATTTTTTTTACGCTTTTGCGTTCAACAAGTCTGGGATTTACCAGTGTGTCGGATTTTATGCGGATATATTTATTGTCGATTTTCTTAAACAGCAAATCCATTAAAGCGTCGATATTTTCGTGAGGGGAAACGGCGACAGAGGTTAAAGGAGTGCTCAACGTTTCGCCTGCCGAGATATTGTCCATCCCGACGACGGAAATATCGTCCGGAACCTTAAGAGAGTGTTCGCGGATGCTTTTTATCGCTCCGATAGCGATGTAGTCATACGCGGCGACGACCGCGGTCGGGTGTTCTCTGCCCTCTAAAATCTCGTTCATCGAGACGTATCCGGCTTTCTCAAATCTTAATGTGCTTATTTTGATGAGATTGCGGTCAATCAATAGCCCGGCTTTTTGCATTGCCGAAATAAAATAATCGTTTTTCGTTACTGTAAGCTCCTCGCCGATATATGCGATTCTTTTGTGACCGTTGTCTTTTAAGTACTTTACCAGTGATGCGACAGCGTTTTCAATGTCGAACCGAACGCAGTCATATAAGGGGTCGGCTGAATCTGCGCCGAAAATCAGAGCCGGAAATTTGTCGGGATTTTTAATTTTTGACGCGTCGGACATTATTATAATGCCGTCCGTATTTGCACTGTAAGCAAAATATGAAAACAGTGTTTTGGTGCACTCCGGATCAAACCCGGTCTCGGCTACAACCAAAACCGCGCCGCGTTTTTTCAGGCATTCGGAAAAATCAGCGATAATGCCGGTATAGTATTCGCTTTTAAATTCCGGAACTATAAGTGCAATCGTGTACGTTCCTGGTCTGCACTTTGAATATTTTTCGTATATGCCCATTTCTTTTGCTTTTTTTATGATGATCTCGCGTGTTTTGTCGGATATTTCACTTTTTCCGGAAAGCACCTTGGACACGGTTGAAACCGAAAACCCGGTAGATTCCGCCAGAGCTTTCAATGACATAAAACCACCTCTTAAATCAATTATAAGGCATTTTGCCTCAGATTGCAATTAAAAATCAGAGTTTACGAAAATGTTTCGTTGCAAATTCCGTTGACTTATCCTGTAATTGCCGCTATTATAGTAAAAAAAGGGGGATATTATGGAGAATATTTATAGTTCGGCTGAATATAAACGCTCACGTAAGGCGTATATCGTGCAATGCGCTGCGGAATATTTTATTTCGATTCTTGTGGCGGACGCGTTTTTGGCAAAGCTTTTGTCAAATATCGGTGTGAGCGACGCGCTCACCGGAATAATTTCATCCTTCATATCGTTTGCTTTTATGTTCCAGCTTTTATCAATGGGGCTGATGAAGCGTATGAAGAGCGTTAAGCGCACGGTTATTTTGTTTGACACATTAAGTCAGCTCTTTTTTATGAGCATTTACCTTGTGGTCTTTCTGCCGGTCAGCCAAAGCGTTAAAACCGTGCTCGTGATGGCTGGCGTGCTTTTCGGATATTTCTGTATGTACCTTATTTATTCAATATACTTTAAATGGGCAAATTCATATGTAAGTCCCGAAAACAGGGGAGAATATTCCGCGGTCAAGGAAATAATATCGCTTTTTACGGGCGTAATCTTCACACTCGGAATCGGCTTTGTTATTGATAAATATGAATCCGTAGGAAATATCAGCGGCGGGTTTTTGTTCATAGCGCTCGCGATGCTTATATTAAACGTCATTAACTTTATAAGCCTCATGTCGATAAAGGACGGCGAGGTCAGCTCGTGTGGTCACTCGGCAAAGGAAATATTGGAAAACACGCTGAAAAACAAAAATTTCAGAAGCGTTGTGCTTCTGACGATTCTCTGGGAAATGGCGCGCTATTTCACTATCGGGTTTATGGGAACGTATAAAACAAAGGAGCTTGCGCTTACGGTCGGCACGGTTCAGGTCATTAACATGGCGGGCAATCTTTTCCGTCTTTTAGTATCAAAGCCGTTCGGAAGATATTCCGATAAAAAGTCGTTTGCCAAAGGCTTTAACCTTGCGCTTTTGATTGCCGGGACCGGCTTTTTGATAAACATATTTACGACCCCGGAAAGCGTTTGGTGCGTGGTTATTTTCACGGTGCTCTACTCTGTCTCGATGGCGGGGACGAACCAGAATTCCTATAACATAATATACAGCTACGTGGAGTCCGACTTTATAGTGGAGGCAATGTCGGTCAAGAACTGCATCGGCGGTCTTATGGGATTTTTTGCGTCAATCATAGGCGGAAAAGTCTTAAGCGCGGTAAGTGCGAACGGAAACACCGTTTTCGGAATACACATGTACGGTCAGCAGCTGCTTTCTTTGATTTCGCTCGTTTTTGTTTTGGCGGCGATGGCATATAACTTTCTTGTTCTTGAAAAAGCAAAAATTATAAAGCAATAAATATAAAAAACTCATTGACAAACCGGGGCGCTGCTGATATAATCTAATCCGTGATTTTTATGGGGGGAGAGGGATTAGTATGACATATTTGCTTCTTACAGCAGCAATCATCGCAAACGGGATTCAAAGTACGGTATTTAAGCAGTGTTCCGCTAAGATAAGGAGTATAAATACATACATATATACCGGACTCGTTGCGCTTTTTTCGATGCTCTTTTTCGTAGCAGCGTCAAAGGGAAGACTTGAATTTAACGCTCATTCGGCGATATATTCAGCCGGTTTTGCGGCTGCCTATATAATGAGCGTTCTCGGCAATGCCAAGGCGATAGAGTCAGGTCCTTTGTCGCTTTCGACACTGATTTTGCAGTGCTCTTTGATAATACCGACCGTGTACGGCTTTGCGATATTGAAAGAGGATATAAGCCTTCCTGCAAAAATAGGAATAGTGCTTATTTTTCTCTGTCTCGTTTTGGTAAACCCCGGCGGAAAAAGCGGAAGGCTCCCGGCAAGGTGGTACGTCTGGGTTATCTTAAGCTTTATCGGGAACGGAATGTGTTCAACCGTTCAGAAAATGCAGCAATTGAAATTTGACGGCGCATATAAAAATGAATTCATGATCACCGCGCTTTTTGCGGTTACTTTGGTTATGCTCATTTTGGGATTGATTAATAAAGAAGGCGGCACGAAGGGAATCGTAAAATACGCAGCGGTACAGGGTGCGTCAAACGGTGCTTTGAACATGCTGGTTATGATTTTAACCGCGCTTTTGCCGACGGCGGTGCTTTTTCCGGCGGTTCTTTCCGGCGGAATGATTATTGCTTTTATCGCCTCCGTAACAGTTTTTAAGGAAAAGCTCACTCTTTGCCAGTACATAGGCTACGGAATCGGGATAGTTTCCGTGATCCTTTGCAGCCTTTAAAGAATATTATATATTTTAAGATTTGATTTTTCCGATATTTTTTCTATCATTATTTTAAGCCCCGAAAGGACCGCGGCAGATTCTGCGTCGTCCTCGGCTTTTATAAAGCTTTTAAGACGCTCGCTTTCGGTTAAGGCATTGTCAATCGGGCATCTGTCCGTAAAATAGTAAAGGGAGTAGGACTTATATTTAAGCTCATCGGAAAATTTCCCGGCGGATGAGTATGCTGCGGAAAAATCCTTTTCTTCAAGTTTTAATTCCGTATCGGATAAAAGCAGCGAAAGCTCGTTGAGATTTTCTGACATGTAGGATGAGTATAAAAAAAGACCTGATATTATTAAGATAAATACTATGAGCGTGAATATAAAGCCTCTCATTTTTCTCCTCGTTTCTGAACGAAAAGCTCATCACCGCCTACCGCGGCATAGAACACATCGCTGTATTTTTTAATACTTTTTTTGGAAAGTTCTTTTTTAAGCCAGTCCTCGCTGTGGTTTGTCCCGGCGAGGCTTTCTTTTATCAGCTTTCCGTCCGATATTACGGTTATCATGATAAAAGAAGGCTTCGTTTTTATTTTAAGATCGTCCGGCGTGACAGGGCGCTTTCCGGATACCGGGACGATATTTAAATTGCCCGTGGTCTCCAAAACCGCGTATTCGATCTCGCGGATATCGGGATAGCCTGCGGTTCTGAGCTCCTCGGTCAGATCGGCGAGGTTATACCGGAGCCGCGCCATTTCTTTTTCCTTTATCACGCCGTGGCTTATTAGTATGCACGGTCTTCCGGATAATACATCGCGGACGAAGCGGCTTTTTAACGTAAGAAAGGAAAGCATGACCTCAAGGCACATGAGCGTTATAATGGGAACCAGACCGCTCAGAAGCGGCTGATCCATGTCCTGCATCGGGATAGACGCAAGGTCAGATATCGCAATGGAAACGACAAGCTCGCTCGGCTGAAGCTCGCCGACCTGCTTTTTGCCCATGATACGCATTGCGAAAATCATGGAAATATATAAAATAATCGTGCGCAGAAAAACTGTTATCATCCTATCACCGAATTTAGTATTGCTTTTATTTTATAAATAATTCAAATTACATATTTTAGTTCGTTGACTTTTTTAAAATATCAGTGTATAATTTAGTTAACATGCGAGAAGAAAGATGTGAAAACACGAAAATGAAGAAAATCTGTTGTTTTTTTGCACTTATTGCGCTTTTAACTGCGGTAATTCCGTCGTTTGCGGAAGAAATATCGCTTTTTTTAAACGGAAACAAAATTACATGCGACCCGGCGCCCGTGATTGAAAACGGGAGAACGCTGATTCCGGCGCGCGCTCTTTTTGAAGAAATGGGAGCGGCGGTTTCGTGGGACGGGGAAAATCAAAGAGTCGGCATTGACTACGGAAATATTAAGATAAGCATGATGATAGGAGACAGGACGGCTATCGTGTCCGATAAAGCGGTCGGACTTGACGTGCCCCCGGCAATAATCAACGGAAGAACGATGATTCCGCTGCGATTTGTGAGCGAGTCAATCGGGGCGGATGTTTCGTGGGACGGCGAGAAAAGAGCGGTCAGCGTTACGATGGCGGATGAAAACGGCTCTGAAAAAGAGGATGACCCGGCACCCCTAAAGACAGTGATAAAAGAGGTCACTTTTTCAAAAAGAGAGGATCATGACGTTTTATCATTCACCGCATCGGGAAATTACACCGTTTCGAAAATGACGCTGACCGACCCGGACAGAGAGGTTTTTGACCTTAAAGGTGCCGCGCTTTCCGGTAAAGGAATGAGCTTTGAGGGTGATTTTTCGCGCGTCAGAGTCGGCTCGCACGACGGATATGTCCGCGTTGTTCTGGAGGGTGATGAGCCGCTTCGCTATATTTACGCGGACAATGGCGGCGTTATAAATGTTAAGATATACAGTGAAAAAAAGAACTTTGACTTCCTGGGCGAAACCGATAAAACGTTTATTTTTCCGGAGGGAGCGTCTCTTTCGGCATCATCTGACGGACAAAGTGTGGCAATATCGGTATCCGGCGTGACAATCGGGGACGAGAGTATGAGAATAAACGATTCGCTTGTGACTTCTGCCCAGGTAAGCTCAAACATTGTCACAGTGGCGTTAAAGTCGACCGCTTCGGTCAAAACAGATAATAACAAGGTAATCTTAACTCCCGGAAAGACTGAGGACAACAAAAACAACAATACCGTTAATAAAAATCTCGTTGTGCTTGATGCGGGGCACGGAGGGTCCGACCCCGGAAGCCTCGGAAAGGATGAATCCGGTGAAAATGTGCTGGCAAACGAGAAGGATATGAACTTAAAGATTACTCTCATGGTGGCGGATATGCTTAAGGAGAACGGCGTTGAGGTTGCGCTCACCCGTTCTGACGATGTTTACGTAGGGCTTGCCGAAAGAGCGGAGTTTGCAAATGCTAAAAACGCAGCGCTTTTTGTGTCGATCCACAATAACAGTATTCCTCAGCCGGAATATAAGGGCTCGATGGTGCTTTATTATGCGACGAGTACGGCGGGGAAGGCTCTGGCGAGAAACATATTGGATGAAATGACAAAATCTGCCGGGACTATCGACAGGGGATTGCGCGACGGAACGAATATGGCGGTTATAAGGAGAACGGATATGCCGGCGGTCATTGTTGAATGTGGGTGCCTTACGAATCAGGAGGAGCTGGCAAATTTAATGGACGACGAATTTTTGAGAAAGCTGGCTGAAGGAATTACAGCCGGAATAATTAAGACTATGAAAACATTGTAATTCCGAAAAAATTACGGTGTTTTAATAAAATTCGGAAAATATTGCGTTTATTGCCGTTTTTAATGTTGACCGCAGGGATTTTTTGTGGTATACTTGTATTTAATGTTATAAAATTGATTCCGGGGCGGTGAATATGAAAAATATCAACGTGTTTGTCGGTCACTACGGCAGCGGGAAGACCGAGGTTTCGGTGAATTTTGCAATTCAAAATAAAGTCGGATTAATTGCAGATCTTGATACGGTCAATCCTTATTTCAGGACAAATGACGCAAAGAAAATTCTGACCGAATCGGGCATAAAAGTGGTTTCTCCTTATTATGCCGGAACAAATGTGGATATTCCGGCGTTGCCGCCCGAGGTTTACTCGGTATTTTCCGAAAAGAACGGCGCGGTACTTGATGTCGGCGGAGACGATGACGGAGCAGCGGTGCTCGGAAGGTTTCACGAATATTTTAAGAATGTGGACGCGGAAATTTTCTGTGTTATCAATGTTTTCAGACCGGAAACGGATTCTGAGGAAAAGATAATAAAAATGCTCGGGGAGATTGAGAATGCGTCGCGCCTTAAGATAACGGCGCTCATCAACAATTCCAATCTTATGGGCGAGACCGAAAGAGAGCATATAGAGCGCGGAGAAAAAACAGTCCGTGCGGTGTGCAGAAAAATGAATATCCGTTTTTTCGGAAATTCCGTGATGGCGAATTTGGCAAAAGATGACGAATTCAAATTAAATAAATATATTATCATGCAGTAGGAGGTAAAGTTATGTCGAAAGCTTATTTTAACGAGGAGATATGCAAAGGCTGCGGTCTTTGCGTTACCGTCTGTCCGAAAAAAATTGTTGCTTTGGACCAGGGAAAATTAAACAAAAAAGGTTATAATCCCGCCGGGGTGACCGATATCGAAAAGTGCATCGGATGCGCTTTCTGCGCAATGATCTGCCCCGACTGCGCAATTGAAGTAAAGGAGTGAGAAGAATGGAAGAGAAGGTTTTAATGAAGGGAAACGAAGCGCTTGCTAGAGCGGCTATCGAATCCGGATGCCGTTTCTTTTTCGGCTATCCCATAACTCCTCAGACTGAGGTTGCGGCATATATGGCAAAGCAGATGCCCAAAATCGGCGGGACGTTTTTACAGGCGGAAAGCGAGGTTGCGGCAATTAACATGGTCTACGGTGCGTCCGGCGCCGGAGCAAGGGTCATGACCTCGTCGTCAAGCCCCGGAATCAGCTTAAAGTCCGAAGGAATAAGCTATATCGCCGGGAGCGATCTTCCCTGCGTTATCTGCAACATCGTGCGCGGAGGTCCGGGACTCGGCGGAATCCAGCCCGCGCAGAGCGATTATTTTCAGGCGACAAAGGGCGGCGGTCACGGTGATTATCACCTTATCGTTTTGGCTCCTTCCTCCGTTCAGGAAATGGTTGACCTTGTAAAGGAAGCTTTTGACCTTGCGGATTACTACAGGATGCCCGTTATGATAATGGGCGACGGTATGCTCGGTCAGATGATGGAGCCTGTTGTTTTCGGAAATTACAAGTGCACGAAAAAGCTTCCCGAAAAGACCTGGGCGACGACAGGTACGAAAATGGAGAGAAAGAGAAACATTATAAATTCTCTTTACATAACTCCCGAAGAGCTTGAAAAGCTTGTTATCGAAAGGTACAAAAAATACGATACTATTGCTGAAAACGAGGCAAGAGCCGAGGAATATTTGTGCGGGGACGCGGATATTATCATCGCGGCATACGGAACTATTGCAAGAGTCGCAAAATCCGCAATCAAGAAGGCAAGAGAAAAGGGCATGAAGGTAGGACTTATAAGACCGATAACGCTCTGGCCGTTTGACAAGAGACCTTTTGAGAAGTACAGAGATAAGGTGTCGTCGTTCTTGACGGTTGAAATGAGCATGGGGCAGATGGTGGAGGATGTCCGCCTGGCGGTCGAGGGAAAGGCTCCGGTTGAGTTTTTCGGACGTACCGGCGGAATGATTCCGAGTCCCGAAGAAATTTTAGACAAGCTTACTAATATGACGGGAGGCGTTAGATAATGGCTACTTTTAAAAGACCGCACGCTTTAAGCGATGTGACGCTTCATTACTGCCCGGGCTGCAATCACGGAATAGTTCACCGCCTTGTGGCAGAAGTAATCGATGAGCTCGGAATTGAGGGAAAGACCGTCGGCGTCGCTCCTGTCGGCTGCGCGGTATTTGCGTATAACTATTTTGAGTGTGACATGCAGGAGGCGGCGCACGGAAGGGCGCCGGCGGTCGCAACCGGAATAAAGAGAGTCAACCCCGACAATATTGTTTTCACCTATCAGGGTGACGGTGACCTTGCGGCAATCGGAACGGCGGAAACCGTTCACGCGGCGGCAAGAGGCGAGAATATCACAGTAATATTTATAAACAACGCGATATACGGAATGACCGGCGGACAGATGGCACCGACAACGCTTCCCGGTCAGGTAACGCAGACCTCGCCTTACGGAAGAAACACCGAAACGCAGGGCTATCCCATAAAGATGTGCGAAATGCTTTCAACGCTTGACGGCGTTGCTTTAGCTGAGCGCTGCGCGGTCAACAACATAAAGAACATTACCGCAACAAAGAAAGCAATTAAAAAGGCTTTTCAGAATCAGATTGACAAAAAGGGCTTCTCAATAGTTGAAGTTTTGTCGACCTGTCCCACAAACTGGGGACTTTCTCCGGTCGAGGCGCTCACCTGGCTTGAGAACAATATGATTCCTTACTATCCTCTCGGAGTGTATAAGGATAAGGACGGTGATAAATAATGGCGGCACATGAAATAATACTTGCCGGATTCGGCGGACAGGGAATTTTGTTTGCGGGCAAGCTCTTGGCTTACTGCGGAATGGTAGCGGGAAAGGAGCTTTCGTGGCTCCCGTCTTACGGACCTGAGATGAGAGGCGGAACATGCAACTGCCACGTTATATTATCCGACGAGCCGGTAAGCTCTCCTCTTATTACAAAGCCCACGGTGCTTTTTGCGATGAATCAGCCTTCGCTTGATAAATTCTATAGCAAGTTAGTTCCGGGCGGAGTTATCGTGTACGATTCCACGCTTATAGGCAGCGGAGTCGACAGAGATGATGTTAAAGCGATAGCGGTGCCGGCAACCAAGATTGCCAACGATATGGGTGCGTCAAAGCTTGCAAATATGATTCTTATCGGAACGCTTATAAAGGAGACGGGAATCTTTGACTCGGATACTGTTGAAAAGGCATTGAACAAGCTGATTCCTCCGAAAAAGGCAGATCTTCTGAAAGTTAACTTAGAGTGCATTAAAAAAGGCATGGAATAATTGTTTCGGGAAGGATGGAAACGTCCTTCCCGAAATTTTTTAAAAAATAAGAACAAATGTTTGCATTTTCCGAAATAGTGTGCTATACTGTACATATAAAGTATCGGGAGGCGCACTATGGAACTTAAGGAAAAGCTTTTGATATTGGGCGACGCGGCAAAATATGACGCAAGCTGCTCGTCAAGCGGTTCACGCAGACAGAATATAAAAGGCGGAATCGGAAACGCGGCACCAGCGGGGTGCTGCCACACCTTTACGCAGGACGGGAGATGTGTTTCCCTTCTTAAAGTGCTGATGACAAATTATTGCATTTACGACTGTAAATACTGCATTAACCGGCGGTCGAACGATATCCGCCGTGCCGCGTTTACACCGGAGGAGCTTGCGGATCTTACAATCGAGTTTTATAAAAGAAACTATATAGAAGGTCTTTTTTTAAGCTCCGGGGTTATTCAAACCCCCGATTACACTATGGAAAGAATGACAGAGGTTTTGAGGCTTTTGCGGAATAAGCACCGCTTTAACGGATATATCCACGTTAAAGCGATACCGGGAGCCGACAATGAGCTTGTAAGGCGTGCCGGGCTTTTGGCGGACAGGATGAGCGTCAACATCGAGCTGCCGAGCGAGGAAGCGTTAAAAAAACTTGCGCCTGACAAGAAAAAGGAAAACATCCTCACGCCGATGAGATATATTTCTGACGGTATTAAGGTGAATAAAAGCGAGCTTGCGGTATACAGGAACAGTCCGCACTTTGTGCCGTCTGGGCAGAGCACGCAGATGATAATCGGCGCCAGTACGGACAGCGACCTTAAAATCCTAAGGCTTGCGGAGGGGCTTTATAAAAAATACTCTCTTAAGAGGGTTTACTATTCGGCGTACATCCCGATGAATGACGATTCGGCGCTCCCGTCAATTGACACCAAGCCGCCGCTTTTGAGGGAGCACAGAATGTATCAGGCGGACTGGCTTTTGAGATATTACGGATTTTCTGCTTCGGAAATTTTAGACGAGCGCCATCCCGATTTTTCGATTAACTTGGATCCAAAGGCAAACTGGGCTGTAAATAATCTTGCCCTTTTCCCGATTGACGTGAATACGGCGCCTTACGAGATGCTTTTAAGAGTTCCCGGAATCGGGGTGACGAGCGCGAAAAGGATATGCGTTTCGCGCCGCGTCGCGCACCTTGATTTTGACGCGCTCAAAAGAATCGGGGTCGTGCTCAAAAGAGCGCAGTTTTTCATAACCGTCAAGGGGCGGTATATGAATAACTTTCCGGTTAAGGAAAGCTTTTTGAGAACGAATCTTGAAATCGGGGCTATGCCGAGGCTCGGCAATTACACTCAGACGAGCCTTTTTGACACTCCGCTTTTGACCGGAGCATCACTATGAATAAAATCTATATATACGACGGGTCGTTCTACGGCTTTCTCACATCCGTTTTTTTTGCATATTTAAATCACGTTGTTCCGGACTGTATATGCACGGAGGAAAATCTTCAGCTTGCCATCGGATCGGAATGTGAATGGATAGATACGGATGAGGAGAAGGCGGAACGCGTAATGACGGCTTTGATTAAAAGAATAGGAAAGCTTGGATTTTACAGGATATACAAAGCATTTTTGTCCGATTGTGAAGGAAGGGAAAAGCTGATTTTTGACTATATCGGCATTATAATAAAAAACGGACGGGACTCTAAATATCTCTATGCCGATAAAGCGGTGACGGATGTTATGAAGCTTTCGGAAAAAACAGGGGGCGAGGCGCATCTTCTCCGCGGGTTTATCCGTTTTCGTGAGACGACTGACGGCATATATTACGCCGAGTTTTCGCCGAAAACGGACTGCCTGACGCTTATAGCTCCGCATTTTAGGACAAGGCTTTCCGGGCTTAAATTTGCTATAAATGACGTTAAGAGGAAAAAAGCCGCAATCTGGGACACCGAAAAGCTCGAAATTATAACCTATGACTTTATGACAAAACCCGAGGAGACGGAAAGCGAAAAAGCCTTTCGCGCAATGTGGAAGTCGTTTTACAAAACAGTGTCGATCGCGGAAAGAAAGAATGAAAAATGCCGCATGACCCATATGCCGAAAAGATTCTGGCGCTATATGTGCGAAATGGAGGAAATTTAATGCTTTTCGGGCTTGATTTATGCGTATGCTTATGGTACAATGAGAAAAATATCTTCATAAAATGAAGAAATTTGAGCGGAGGAGCGGATAAAATGCGGAAAGAAATTTTATTTAACGATGGATGGCTGTTTCATGAAGGTGACATAAACTGTGGCACACCGAACAAGAAGGGACCCTTATATATGCAGTCCAAAACGGAGAGGATGAAATGGGGTCCGGCGGCGCTTTATTATAACGACGCGACAGATGATTTCCGCGGCAATGTGGAATATAACTGGCGCGACGAGTGGGACAGTGTGGAGCTGCCGCACGATTATGTGATTTGTCAGGCTCCGGACAAAAAGGAAAATAACGCGTTGGGATATTTTAAGTACAATAATGCTTGGTACAGAAAGCATTATAAATTCCCGGAGGAGGACATGGATAAAAGATATGTCATAAGGTTTGAGGGTGTTGCTACAAACGCGACCGTTTATTTTAACGGCTGCCTTATGGCGCATAATTTCTGCGGATACACAGGCTTTGAGGTTGATATAACGGACTATATCGTGTTTGGCGCAGACAATGTTTTTGCCGTTTATGTGAACACGGGAAACCATGAAGGCTGGTGGTATGAAGGCGGCGGAATATACAGGGACGTTTACCTTGTTATCACAGACCGCGTTGCGATCGAGACTTACGGCGTTTACATAAAGGGCGCGCCGCATGAAAAGGGCTGGAAGGCAGACGTTGAAACGGCAGTTTTCAACGAAAGCTATGAAACGGCAGATATAGAGGCGGTGACGGAGTTTTTCGATGAAGCGGGAAAATCGGTTGCCGAGTGTAAAGGGACGGGAGAGGTTTTGCCGAGAGATAAGGTGCATCTTAACTACCGGTGTGAATTTACTCCCGAGCTTTGGGATATTGACAGACCTTATTTATACAAGGCTGTCACCAGGCTTTATAAAAACGGTGAGCTTTGCGATGAATATGAAACAAAAACTGGCTTCAGAACATATTACGCCGACCCGGACAAGGGATTTTTCTTAAATGGAAGGCATGTTAAGATAAAGGGCGTATGCGCTCATCAGGACTCGGGACTCACGGGAAAAGCGGTCTCCGACAATGTGAACAGGTATAAAATCGGGCTCATCAAGGAAATGGGCGCTAACGGATACAGAACAAGCCACTATCCTCAGAACTCCGCGATAATGGACGCGCTCGATGAGTTTGGCTTCATAGTAATGGAGGAAACGCGCTGGTACGATTCGACCCCCGAGGCAAAAGCTCAGCTTGAATTCATGGTAAAGCGCGACAGGAACCGTCCGTCGGTATTTTTCTGGTCGATAGGAAACGAGGAGCCTTATCACATAAAAGAACAGGGCGCAAACATCTGCCGGGCGTTAAAAGCCGAGATAGAAAAGCTTGATACCACGAGAATAATCATGACCGCGGTTTCGAATTCTCCCGAAAGAGCGACAGTTTATGATTATCTTGACGCGGTGGGAGTTAACTATAACCTTCACACGTTCGACCTTTTACATGAGAAATTCCCCCAAATTCCGGTATTCTCATCTGAGTGCTGTGCAACGGGAACAACCAGGGGCTGGTACCGTGACGATTGTCCGGACAAGGGATATATAAACGCGTTTGACACAAGAACGAATAACTGGTGGCTGAGCCGTGAGGAAACGTGGAATTTCATGATGGAGCGCGAATATATTCTGGGCGCATATCAGTGGACGGCGTTTGAACACAGAGGGGAGACTGTATGGCCGCGCCTTTGCTCGCAGTCCGGAGCAATCGACCTTTATTTACAGAAGAAGGACGCGTTCTATCAGAACCAGTCGCACTGGCTTGATACACCCATGATCCATATGCTTCCGCACTGGACGCCGAGAGACAAAAAAGAAGGCGAAAACGTAACCATTTGGGTATACACAAACTGCGAAGAGGTTGAGCTTATATTAAACGGCAAAAGCCTTGGAAAGAGAAATGCCGAGAAATATAAGCACCTTGAGTGGGATGTTCCTTATGAGCCCGGAAAGATTGAAGCGGTCGGCTATAACGGCGGAAAGAAAGCGGCACACGACGAAAATGTGACTGCGGGAGCACCCGCTAAGCTTTGCTTAAAGCTTGAAAACGACGTGACCTCCTCCGGACGTGATACCGCAATAGTTACCTGCTATACCGTTGATGAAAACGGCATCGAGGTGCCGGACGCTGCACCGACTGTGGATTTTTATTCGAACAGATTCGGCAGGGTGATTGCAACCGGGTCCGATGTTTCGGATCATGCACCCGTCACCGAAACGACAAGAAGGATGCGTGCGGGAAGGATTACCGTTGCGGTTAAGGTCGGCTCCGAGAGCGGAATTCTATCTTTATATGCCGAGAGTAACGGACTTATTCCGGCACGGCTCGACATTGAAATTTAAATAAAAATATATTACAACTTGACAAATTTACTTATACTTGGTATAATCATTTTGTGCATCATGCAAAGTACATATCAAGGAGGAAAAAACATGACAAGAAAAATGAAAACCATGGACGGTAACAATGCCGCCGCATGGGCGTCGTACGCATTTACCGATGTTGCGGCGATTTATCCCATAACTCCGTCTTCCGTTATGGCGGAGGTTACGGATGAATGGGCGGTAGAAAAGAAGAACAATATTTTCGGACAGCCCGTAAAGGTTGTTGAAATGCAGTCCGAGGCAGGTGCAGCAGGTGCGGTTCACGGTTCGCTTGCTGCCGGTGCACTTACGACAACTTACACTGCTTCGCAGGGCTTGCTTTTAATGATTCCGAATATGTATAAAATGGCGGGAGAGCTTCTTCCTTCGGTTATACATGTAAGCGCAAGATGCGTTGCCACACACGCGCTTAATATTTTCGGCGATCATTCTGACGTTATGGCTTGCCGCCAGACGGGATATGCAATGCTTTGCTCCAACAGTCCGCAGGAGGTTATGGACCTGGGCGCGATTGCTCATCTCGCGGCGATAAAGGGAAGAGTTCCGTTCCTTCATTTTTTTGACGGATTCAGAACGTCTCACGAAATCGATAAGATCGAAGTGTGGGATTATGATGATCTTAAAGAAATGGTTGATATGGACGCTGTAAAGGCGTTCAGAAACGGTTCACTTAATCCCGAGCATCCTGTTTTGAGAGGTTCGGCTCAGAACCCCGATATATTCTTCCAGAACAGAGAGGCATGTAACACCTATTACAATAACATTCCTTCGGTTGTTGAAGAATATATGAAGAAGGTCAATGAAAAAATCGGAACGGATTACGGTCTTGTTAATTATTACGGCGCACCCGATGCCGAAAAGGTAATCGTTGCTATGGGCTCTGTCTGCGAGACCATTGAGGAGACCGTTGATTATCTTACGGCTAAGGGCGAAAAGGTCGGACTCATAAAGATCCGCCTTTACAGACCGTTCCCGGTTGAAGCGTTCTTAAAGGCAGTTCCCAATACCTGCAAAAAGATTGCGGTTCTTGACAGAACGAAAGAACCCGGTTCGATCGGTGAGCCTTTGTATCTTGACGTTTGCGCATGCTACAACGGTTCTAAAGACATTCCCATGATTATCGGGGGAAGATACGGACTCGGCTCCAAAGACACAGTACCTGCCGACATTATTGCAACTTACAGAAATCTTGACGCGGGCGAGCCCGTTCACGGATTCACCCTTGCTATCACCGATGATGTGACGAATCTTTCACTATCCCGAAAGGAAAATCCCGACACTTCGGCGGAGGGCAATACCGCATGTAAGTTCTGGGGTCTCGGATCTGACGGTACGGTCGGCGCAAACAAGAACTCCATAAAGATCATAGGCGACCATACGGATCTTTATGCTCAGGCGTACTTCTCGTATGACTCCAAAAAGTCGGGCGGTATCACCGTTTCGCACTTAAGATTCGGTAAAAAGCCGATAAAATCGACTTATCTTATAAACAAGGCAAATTTTGTTGCCTGTCATAATCCTTCCTATGTTGATAAATATGACATTGTTGAGGATATCGTTCCCGGCGGAAGCTTCCTTCTTAACTGCGCATGGACAGATGAGGAACTTACCGAAAAGCTTCCCGGAAAGATGAAAAAGTATATTGCCGAGAACAACATCAATTTCTACACGATTGACGCTATCGGAATCGCAAAGAAATTGGGACTCGGAAACAAAACCTCCATCGTTCTTCAGTCTGCTTTCTTCAAGATAGCAAACGTTATTCCGTTTGATGACGCGGTAGGATATATGAAGGACGCAGTTGTTAAGTCCTTCGGCGCAAAGGGCGAAAAAATAGTTAACATGAACCATGCGGCAATAGC
The DNA here is from genome assembly GCA_934476235.1 of uncultured Clostridia bacterium. Classification (GTDB taxonomy): domain Bacteria; phylum Bacillota; class Clostridia; order CAKSNL01; family HGM11501; genus HGM11501. The sequence continues at coordinate 137,815 of CAKSNL010000005.1, forward strand.
CGAGGGTTCTGAAAATATCCACAAGGTCAATGTTCCGGACGCATGGAAGAATGCGACGGACGATGTACATCGCGAGATAAAGGATCTTCCCGATTTCGTTCGCGAAATTCAGATGCCCTGTAATGCACAGCGCGGCGATCAGCTTGCCGTTTCCAAGTTCATGGGTATGGTTGACGGTCATATGCCTCAGGGCACCGCAGCGTATGAGAAGAGAGGTATCGCGGTTGACGTTCCGGTTTGGGATGTTACAAAATGTATTCAGTGTAATCAGTGCTCGACAGTTTGTCCGCACGCCGTTATAAGACCCGTTGCGATGAATGAGGACGAAGTTAAGGCGGCACCTGAGGGCATGAAGCACAAGAAGATGACCGGTAAGGACTATGAGTTCGCAATGGTTATTTCTCCGCTTGACTGTACAGGCTGCGGTAACTGCGTAAAGGTTTGCCCCGAAAAGGTTCAGGCTCTTTCCATGGCTCCGCTTGATAGCCAGACCGGCGAACAGAAGTATTTTGATTATGCGGTTTCGCTTGTTTCAGATAAGAAGGATCTTCTCACGTTGCCGCTTAATGCAAAGAATTCGCAGTTCCATCAGCCGCTCTTGGAGTTCTCCGGAGCCTGCGCGGGATGCGGTGAAACGCCTTATGCAAAGCTTATCACTCAGGTTTGCGGCGACAGAGCGTATATCTCGAACGCAACGGGATGCTCCTCCATCTGGGGCGGAAGCGCACCGTCGACACCTTATACAAAGACTCATAACGGCAAGGGTCCCGCTTGGGCTAACTCGCTCTTTGAGGATAATGCAGAACACGGACTCGGTATGGCGGTTGCAGCAAAGCAGATCCGCGAGAGACTGTCAAACGAGATTGCGGCAATTGATGACGCAAAGGTAAAAGAGAGCTATGATAAGTGGATCGGCACCTATAATGACGGCGACGCCAATAAAGAGGCGACAGACGAGCTTATCGCGGCGCTCGAAAAGAACAATTCCGACGCGGCAAAGGCAGTTCTGGATTATAAGGATTTCCTTTCCAAAAAGGCGGTATGGATATTCGGCGGCGACGGCTGGGCGTATGATATCGGATTCGGCGGTCTTGACCATGTTATAGCGTCCGGTGAGGATATAAACGTCATGGTATTCGATACCGAGGTTTACTCGAACACCGGAGGTCAGGCTTCAAAGTCCACCCCCACGGGTGCGGTTGCACAGTTCGCTGCGGGCGGAAAGCCGATCAAGAAGAAAAATCTTGCCGAAATTGCAATGTCATACGGATATGTTTACGTTGCACAGGTTGCTTTGGGTTATGATATGAATCAGACTGTTAAAGCAATCAAAGAGGCGGTAAGCTATCACGGACCGTCCATCATAATCGGATACGCGCCCTGCATAAACCACGGTATAAAGGGCGGCATGACAAATACTCCGAATGTAATCAAGAACGCGGTTATGTCCGGATACTGGCACACCTTCAGATTTGACCCGAGGCTTAAGGAAGAGGGCAAGGTTCCGTTCCAGATGGATTCTAAAAACCCCACGGAATCTTACAGAGACTTCATAATGAATGAGGTTCGTTACAGTTCGCTTGTGAGAAAGTTCCCCGAAAGAGCGGAAGAGCTCTTCCGTGAGGCGGAGCAGCAGGCGAAGGATAAATACGAGCATTGGACCAAGTACGCAAAACTTTTTGAGTAACACACTGAAAAACGCGCCGCTTGCGAGCGGCGCGTTTTTCTTTAAGGAGACACAAATGACAAAAAAATACGAAGGCACAATAAGAGCATGTTTTATCGGATACATAGCTCAGGCGATAGTCAATAATTTTGCCCCGCTTTTATTTGTGAGGTTCGGGACAGAATATAAAATTCCGCTTTCCGATATAACAATGCTTATTACAATTAATTTTTTGATTCAGCTGATGATGGATTTTGCATCGGCATTCTTTATTGACAGAATAGGGTATAAAGCGTCCGTTTTAATTGCGCACGGGTTTTGCGCTGCGGGTCTTATCGGACTTGCGGTTTTGCCCGGAGTTTTTGAAAGCGCGTATATAGGAATTTTACTGGCGGTGATAATGTACGCGGTAGGAGGAGGACTTCTTGAGGTTGTGATAAGCCCGATGGTGGAGGCGTGCCCGAGCGAGCATAAGGACAAGACCATGAGCATGCTTCACTCCTTTTACTGCTGGGGAACGGTAATTGTTATCGCCTTCTCCACTCTGTTTTTTTATTTCTTCGGAATCGAAAACTGGAAAACGTTATCGCTTCTCTGGGCAATGCTTCCCGTAATCAACGGGATAGCGTTTATTTTCCTTCCGGTGGTTTCGCTTGCCGACGGTGAGGATAAAGGGCTTTCTTTAAGAGAGCTTTTGAAAACAAAAACATTCTGGCTTTTTGCGCTTATTATATGCTGCGCCGGTGCAAGCGAACAGGCGATAAGCCAGTGGGCTTCAGCTTTTACCGAACAGGCACTCGGAATTTCAAAAACCGTCAGCGACCTTTTCGGTCCCATGCTTTTCGCTATCCTTATGGGTGTGTCACGCACGATTTACGGGAAGTTCGGCGAGAGATTCAGCTTAAACAAAATAATGATAGTAAGCGGATTTCTTTGCAGTGCGTCGTACATTATAATTTCAGTCTCGTCATCCCCGATTCTTTCACTTCTCGGAATGGCAGTTTGCGGCTTTGCGGTCGGAATTTTATGGCCCGGTACATACAGTAAAGCTGCTCATAAGATAAAGGGCGGCGGAACGACGATGTTTGCGTTTTTGGCTCTTGCGGGAGATGTCGGATGCACCGGAGGACCGACTTTTGCCGGAAAAATCGCATCATTGGCGGGCGATAATTTAAAGACCGGGCTTTCCGCGTCGGTGGTTTTTCCGGCGGTTTTGACCGTTGCGCTTTTGTGCGCTGCGGCATCAAAGAATAAAAAAGCTTGACATATAGGGAAAATTACGCTATCATTAATGAATAGGAGTGATGGAAAATGAAAACAAAACTGACAGGTAAAGAGCTTGTATTTATTGCAAGCATGCTTTTCGGGCTGTTTTTCGGTGCCGGAAATCTGATTTTCCCCATTTATATGGGTCAGCTCGCCGGAAGCAACATGTGGAAAGCGGTAATCGGATTTTTAATAACCGGAGTAGGACTTCCGCTTTTGGGCGTTACGGCGATAGGAATAAGCCGGAGCGACGGACTTATTGAGCTTTCGGGCAAGGTTTCGAAAGGCTATTCTGTATTTTTTACATGTGCGCTTTATTTGACCATCGGACCGTGCTTTGCGATTCCGAGATGCGCAACGGTTCCTTTTACCGTCGGCATTGAACCTCTTTTCGGAGGGAGTGAGAATGCGGGACTGATGCTTGCGCTTTTTTCGCTTGTCTTCTTTGTAGCAGTGCTCGGATTTTCGCTTTTTCCCGGTAAAATATTAACATGGGTCGGCAAGATATTAAACCCGATATTCTTGGTTTTCTTAGGCGTCCTGGTTATTGCTGCACTTATTGACCCTATGGCTGCGGTTTCCGAGATTGCGCCTGAAGGAAGTTATGAGTCGTCGGCATTTGTTACGGGATTTTTCGAAGGTTACAATACGATGGACGCACTTGCAAGTCTTGCATTCGGAATAGTCGTTATCAACGTTATAAGGGAGCTTGGCATAACCGAACCCAAGGCGGTTGCAAAAAACACCGTTAAAGCCGGAATTTTCAGCTGCCTTATAATGGCGGTTATATATATCGCTGTAACATTGGTAGGAGCACAGAGCCGCGGACTTTATGAGGTGTGCACGAACGGAGGAGAGGTTTTCGCCATCGTGGCAAACCACTATTTCGGAGCAGTCGGAGCTTTAATACTGGCGGTTACTGTAACCTTTGCATGCCTTAAAACGGCGGTCGGACTTGTTACAAGCTGCTCTGAGACATTCTGCAAGCTTTTCCCGAAGATTCTTTCGTATAAAGCGTGGGCGATTATATTTAGTGCTGCATCGTTTCTGATTGCAAATCTCGGACTCAATTCTATCATTGCATATGCTGTTCCCGTGCTGATGTTCCTTTATCCTCTGGCTATAACGCTTATTATTTTAGGCCTTTTCGGGAACTATTTTAAGCACAGTAAATATGTTTACGGATTCGTTACCGGTTTTACATTCATTGCGGCGATATATGACCTTTTAAACGCACTGTTTTCTAAGGGCACTTTCGTTGCGGACAAGGTTCTACCGATAATGAAAACCGTATTGCCCTTTGCGGATCTCGGCTTGGCATGGGTTCTTCCTGCCGCGGTCGGATTTTTGATCGGATTCATTATTATGAAAGTAAAGTCTGCTGATGAGGTGGCAAATGAAGGCGGAGCGCAATAAAACGATTGATTTTTCCTTAGATGAGGGTAAGCCTTATCTTGAAAAATGCATTTCCGTCACGGGAAAAAAGTCCGCGTCGGAAATTATAAACCGCACAATAAACGGCGATACGCTAAGCGTTGCGCCGTTTTTGCCGCATAAATGCGTCGATCTCATGATTGCCGACCCTCCTTATAATATGGATAAGGATTTCGGCGGCGGAAAGTTTAAGAAAATGACGGATGAGCAGTATTTTCACTATACGAATGAGTGGATAGAGGAGGTTCTTCCGCTTTTGAAGGATACGGCGTCAGTATACATATGCTGCGACTGGCGCTCAAGCATTGTCATCGCAAATGTATTGAAAGAGCATTTTTACATTCAGAACCGCATCACATGGCAGAGAGAAAAGGGCAGAGGCACCAAGGGAAACTGGAAAAACTCAATGGAGGACATATGGTTTGCCACAGTTTCAAAAAACTTTTTGTTTAACGCCGAAAACGTTATGATGAAAAGAAGGGTCCTGGCACCCTACCGCGTCGAAGGGAAGCCGAAGGACTGGAAAGAGGAGAACGGAGCCAAGTTCAGAAACACTTACCCTTCTAACTTCTGGGACGACATTTCGGTTCCGTACTGGTCGATGCCTGAAAACACGGCACATCCGACGCAGAAGCCTGAAAAGCTTCTGGCAAAGCTTATTTTGGCAAGCTCGAATGAAAATGACGTGGTGTTTGATCCTTTCCTGGGTTCGGGCTCTACATCGGTTACAGCAAAAAAGCTTGGCAGAAGATATTTCGGAATAGAAAAAAATCCGCTTTACTGCGCATGGGCAGAAAAGAGACTTTCCGATGCGGAAACGGATAAAAAGATTCAGGGCTATTCAGGCGGTGTTTTCTGGGAAAGAAACACACTTATGTATCAGAAGCAAAAAAATAATGCAGACTGATGTCTGCATTATTTTTATTTTCTCCATGTTCGCGGCGATAAGAGCATAAGCATCGGAAATATTTCAAGCCTGCCAATTAGCATATCAAGCGCCAGAATAAATTTGGACAGATTTGAGAATACCGAGAAATTCTCGGTGGGTCCAACCTTTGAAAAGCCCGGACCGATGTTATTAAGCGCTGAAGCAACGGCGGTGAAATTCGTTTCAAAATCGAAATTATCAACGCTTATGAAAAGAATTGACAGTGCCGCAATCAAAAGGTATGCCGCCATATACACATTCACCGCGCGGAGCGTTTCGTGCTCTATGACATTGCCGTTCATGGTGATTTTTAATGTGCTTTTCGGGTGTGCGGTGATTCTGATTTCCTTAAATATGCTTTTTATTAAAATAACGATTCGGGAAACCTTTATTCCGCCTCCCGTACTCCCGGCACATGCGCCGATAAACATCAGCGTTATTAAAATCGTTTTTGAAAGCGCCGGCCATGCGTTAAAGTCAGCCGTTGCATATCCTGTGGTCGTAATGATGGAAGCAACCTGGAAAAAAGCGTGATGGAGCGACTGCCAGATGTTTGCAAAAAGATGGCGGCAATTAAACGCAATAATTATTGCTGATGTGAAAACAATTCCGAGATAAGTACGAACCTCGGTTGATTTTACCGCAGATGAAAACTTTTTTGCCAAAAGAAGATAGTAGATTGAAAAGTCAACTCCGAAAATTAGCATAAACACGGTTACAACGTTTTGAATATAAGGCGAGTAGTCCGCCATGCTTGAATTTTTGATACCGAAGCCGCCGGTGCCGGCGGTACCGAACGTGGTTGTCAGCGCATCAAAAAGGCTCATTTTACCGATTAAGAGAAGTATTATTTCAATAACCGTAAACGAAAGGTAAATGCTGTATAATATCTTTGCGGTGGATTTAACCTTAGGCACCAGCTTGCCGACCGAGGGACCCGGGCTTTCAGCTTTGATAAGGTACAAATTGCTGCCTCCGAAAAGCGGCAGGAGGGCAATTAAGAAAACGATAATGCCCATTCCTCCGAGCCAGTGGGTAAAGCTTCGCCAGAACAAAAGCCCTTTGGGCAGTGCCTCCACATCTTTAAGTATCGATGCACCGGTGGTCGTAAAACCCGAAACGGTCTCAAATACCGCGTCCATAAAATTCGGGATATAGCCCGAGATGAAAAAGGGGAGAGCACCCATGATACTCAAAACAACCCAGCTTAATGCTACAGAGGTGTATCCCTCGCGCGAATACATCGAAATGCTTTTCGGCTTCTTTACCGTGAGTATAATACCTAAAACGGCAGTTGCAGCTATAGCTATCAAAAAAGGAACCGGTGATTCGCCGTAGCACAGCGAACATATAAGCGGCAAAAGCATCGCCGCAGCCTCAAGGTTTAAGACCCAACCCAAGGTATATAAAATAATTCTAACGTTCATATATACCCCGCTTACTGCAAAATATCGTTAATGGAATTGAATCCGGAATGTGTGGTTACAACGATGACCGTATCATTCGGCATAATCTCGTCATGTCCGCGGGGAGTAATGATTTTTCCTCCCCTGTTAATGCAGGCGATCAATATATTGTCCTTTAAGTTGAGCTTTTCAATGGTAGTTCCGGTAACCGGCGAGTTTTCCTTTATTCTGAATTCGAGCGCCTCCGCCTTTCCGTCAAGGATAAGGTGCATGGTTTCGATGTGGCTGCTCGGGGAGTTCGTTCTCGCACGAACAAAACGTACAATATATTCCGCTGTGATATCCTTGGGATATATCACGGTGTCTAAATTAAGGCTCGACACAACATCATCATACTCTATACGGTTGACTTTGGTGACAAGCTTGCCGTTCGTTTTGCTTTTAGCAAAAAGCGTGAGCATAATGTTTTCTTCGTCAATGTTGGTCATCGCGACGAATGATTCTGCATATTCAATGCCTTCTTCAAGGAGCACACGGCTCTCCGAACCGTCTCCGTTGATTATGGTAGCCTTGGGGAGCGCGCGGCAAAGCTCGTCGCACCTATCGGGGTCTTTTTCAATTATTTTTACAGAGATCCCGGTCTGTATAAGCTGCTGGGCAAGATAGTATGCCGTTGCGCCGCCGCCTACGATCACGGTATCCTTAACACTGTTGGTCTTAAAGCCGATTTTCTTAAAGAAATAAGCTTCGTTGCTTATGGAGCTTAATATGCTTATATAGTCGCCGGACTTTAATACGAAGTCACCGCCGGGGATGCATATATCGTCGCCCCGTTCAACTCCGCATACCAGTATATCGCAGTTTAAGCGCGACGAAAGGTCGGCAATTTTAATGTCATTAAGAACAGAGCCCTCGGGAATTTTGAATTTTAATATCTCCACACGTCCCTTTGCAAAGGTGTCGATCTGTATTGCGGAAGGGAAACGCAGAACCCTTGCGATTTCGTTTGCCGCCGCCTGTTCGGGGTTGATTACCATGGCGAGACCGAGATCCTCTTTAAGAAGTGATATTTCCTTGGAATACTCAGGCTGTCTGACGCGCGCGATCGTTCTTAAGCTTCCCAGTTTTTTTGCAACAAGGCATGTTAAAAGATTGAGCTCATCGGAGCCGGTTACGGCAATCAGAAGGTTAGCGGATTCAATTCCCGCTTCCTTTAATGTCGTCTGGCTTACACCGCTTCCGACAACGCCCATAATGTCATATTGGCTTATCGCGTCCTGAACGATGGAATATTTAATGTCGATGCATGTTATATTGTGTTCTTTTTCCTGGCTGAGCTTTTCGAGCAATTTAAGCCCGACCTTGCCGCAGCCGACAATTATAATGTTCATATCATTACCTCTCTTATTCAAACGAATATTATAGCAAATGTGAGGTTAAATGTCAAGTTTTAGCGCGCAGTCAGATGAATAAATCATAAATTTCGCTGCTTTTAAGCTTGTTAAAGTCGTATTCTGTCGACGATATCCAGTTAAGGAAAACCTCTTCTTTCTCATAGCCTTCAAAATAAGTGTCAAATGCAAAATCGTACTCGGATTCGCTGATTGTCTCTTCACCGTCCGAAATGAATCTTGCTGCAACAACTTTAGGATCGCTTTCCGAATCCTGAAATTCGGTAATCTTAAAGGCGATCGGGCGTTCTTTTACAGTGTAATCGGATAAAACGACATCGCGCTTTTCTTCACAGTAGTATGCCGCGCCGTTTTTGGTATAATCCGTAAACGCCGAATGGTAAATTCCGGTATCGGGATCCTTGTATATGCAGACAGTATCGCTCCACGAAAGGTCAGCAAGGGAATTGCCCTCCTGAGAGGTGCTTTTATATTTAATGAGCTTTTTTCCGTCTTCTGAAACTTCAGATATATTATAGCTTGTATAAAATCCGGTTCCCTGGATCGAGGCAGCTATGATTTCAAGCCGACCGTTATTATTAAGGTCGCACACCGTATAGCAGACAGGGGCGGTGCTGTCAAAGTCTGTCACCCAGACATTTTGGTTTTCGCTGATTAATTTTATTTGGTCCTCACGGCTTAATGAATCCGTGTTTTTTGTGCACGATGTGACAAAAAGCACGGCGGATATTAATAACAATAACTTTTTCATGGCTTCATTTCCTTTCTTTTAGACCAGTATAGCATATAAATCTTATCATAGCAAGCAATATTTAGGGAAAATGATACTTGATAAGAAGTGTATTGTATGCTATAATTATCTTATGTGAATCAGATTAATAATACTGTAGGAGGAATTATGGAGAAGGAATTCGTTTTGATTCTTGACTTCGGCGGTCAGTATAACCAGCTTATTGCGCGCCGCGTCAGGGAAGAGAATGTTTATTGTGAGGTTCACCCTTACACAATGCCGTTTGAGAAGATCAAGGAGCTTAATCCCGGGGCAATTATTTTTACCGGCGGACCCAATAGTGTATATTTGGATGAGTCGCCCAAGTGCGATTTGAGGCTGTTTGATCTGGGAATTCCGATTCTCGGAATATGCTACGGCGCTCAGCTTATGGCGTACTTGCTCGGCGGTAAGGTTGAAACCGCTCCGGCAAGGGAATACGGCAAGATCGAGATTAATTATTCCGACAATGTATTTTTTAAAGACGTGGCTAAAAAGAACATTTGCTGGATGAGCCATAACGATTATGTGTCCGAGCTCCCGGACGGCTTTTCTTCGATAGCAACAACCGAAAATTGCGAAAACGCTGCATTTTGCAACGAATTAAGAAAATTATATGCCGTTCAGTATCACCTTGAGGTCAACCACACAAACGAAGGGAGCAAGATGCTTAAGAATTTCCTTTATGATATATGCGGTTTTACCGGACAGTGGACGATGTCTAATTTCGTTGAGAGAAACATTAAGGAGCTTAAAGAAAAGATCGGCGATAAGAAGGCTCTCTGCGCACTTTCCGGCGGTGTTGACAGCTCAGTCTGCGCGGTTCTTTTAAGCAAGGCTATCGGCAAGAATTTAACATGTATTTTTGTTGATCACGGTCTTTTGAGAAAAGGCGAGGCTGAAAGTGTTGAAAAGATGTTTACCGAGCAGTACGACATCAATTTTGTAAAGGTTGACGCAAAAGAGCAGTTTTTATCGAAGTTAAAGGGTGTGACAGAGCCCGAATCCAAGAGAAAGATAATAGGCGAGGAGTTCATAAGAGTTTTCGAAGCTGAGGCTAAGAAGATCGGCAAGGTGGACTATCTTGTTCAGGGAACGATATATCCCGACGTTATCGAGAGCGGTCTGGGCAACGCGGCGGTAATTAAGAGCCATCACAATGTCGGAGGACTTCCCGATCACGTTGATTTTAAGGAGATTGTCGAGCCTTTGAGATTGCTCTTTAAGGACGAGGTAAGGCGTGCCGGACTTGAGCTCGGCATGCCCGAGGATATGGTATGGCGCCAGCCGTTCCCCGGTCCCGGTCTCGGAATCAGAGTTATCGGAGAGGTTAATGAGTATAAGCTTAACATTTTGAGAGATGCTGACGCGATCTTCCGCGAGGAAATTAAAAATGCGGGGCTTATGAGAAGTATTAACCAGTATTTCGCGGTCATAACCGATATGAAGAGCGTCGGCGTTATGGGAGATGCGAGAACGTATGAATATACGGTGGCACTGCGCGCTGTGACGACGACTGATTTTATGACCGCCGACTGGGCGAGAATTCCTTACGATGTTCTTGAAAAGGTATCGAACCGTATTATTAACGAGGTCGACCACGTTAACCGTATCTGCTACGATATAACAAGTAAGCCCCCGGCTACGATCGAGTGGGAATAGCATTTTCTTGATTTTTAGTCCTCAAAAACCGCTGTTTTATGCGGTTTTTGAGGATTTTGTGTTTTTAATGGCTACAAATTGGCTACATCAGAAGTGATATTTTTAGCCATTAACTCATCAAGCTGATTTGCAACCTCAATCTGCTTGTTCGGATAAAGGTGACTGTATGTTTCCATTGTTGTCTGAACTCTCTCGTGTCCGAGCCTTTCGGCTATCAGCAAAGGGGAAAATCCCATTTCAACCAGCAGCGACGCATGGCTGTGCCGTATATCGTGCACACGAATCTTTTTCACGCCGGAAATTTTACAGCCCCGCTCCATTTCGTGCCACAAATAATGTTTCGTACAGGGAAAAAGTCTGTCGCAGCTTTGAAGTCCGTAGCAATGCGACATATAATCCTTTAAACAGCTGCACAAAAGCTGAGGTATTGTAATTACACGATTGCTTTTCGGTGTTTTGGGCGTTGTTATAATATCCTCGCGGTTAAGTCTCTGATAGCTTTTATTGATTGTAACGGTTGATTTCTCAAAATCAATATCGGCAGGTGTCAGAGCCATAAGCTCGCCCTCACGAATCCCGGTATAATACAATGTCATAAATATTGCTTGTGAAAGGGGCTTATCCGAAACAGCCTCAATAAATGTATAAAATTCTTCTTTTGTCCAGAACAGCATTTCATCAGCATTTTTCTTTCCCATACTTCCTGCCTTGTGACAGGGATTTTCTTTCAGGTTGTAATACTTCACAGCATAATTAAAAATAGCAGTTATCTGATTTTGTATTGCTTTTAAATATGTCGGAGAATATGCAGTACCGTTTTCATCACGGTAGCTTGTGAGTGAATTTTGCCACGCACGAATATCTGTCGGCTTTATTTCACTCAGCGGCATTTTTCCGAAATACGGCGTTATTTTCAGGTCAACCATAAACCGTTTGTTTGATATGGTGGAGCGTTTTAACCGCTGTTCCATATCCTTGAAATAAATATCAATGAAATCCGAAAACTTCGTTTCAAGACTTGCGGATGACTGACTTAAAAAATCCCGTTCCCATTCCTGCGCTTCGCGCTTTGTGCGGAAGCCTCTTTTCTTTTTATGAATGGTATCGCCTTTCCAGTTTGTCACCCTTATCTGCGACATCCATTTCCCTGTTTTTGAATCCTTTGTTACTGACATTTAAGCTCCTTTCCGGGAAGTGAAGCGTTAAAGCGTATTGTCAGGATTTTCATACAGTGCTTTTAAATATTCATTTCTTTTGGTAATTCTTTCGTTTTCGCTCATATCTTCCGGCTCTTTTGTTTCAACCGCAAGGGACGAATAATAAGCAAGCGTCTGATCCTTCCATTTGTCATAGTTCTCCCTGCTCTGCGAATAGGAATAAAATTCTTCGCGCATATTCGCCCAATCTTCAAGAAACAGACACATATCAGAATTTAAGTCTGCCGATAAATCCTTTCCGTTGAAATTTATCGAACATTCCCAGCCGTCATTCTTTGGCGGCTTTTTTACATCAATTCCGAATTTAATTCCCGAAACCTTTTCAAGACAGAAAAGAAAGCTCATAATATCCGACATACATTCTATTTTTGCACCGTCTTTTTTATAGCCCAGCAAATACGATGACGAAGTTTCCAAAACTTTTGCAATGGTATTTACCATTCCGACCGAAATATTGATTTCGCCGTTTTCGTATTTTTGAACAGTGCGCAGAGATTTACCGAGTATGTCAGCAAGCTCCTGTTGATTCAATCCTTTACGCTTTCGCATTTCACGAACTCGTTTTCCTATTGTATTTTCTTCTGAATTATTCATATCTAATTCACCTCA
>CAKSNL010000006.1 GCA_934476235.1 uncultured Clostridia bacterium
TGTCGCCCTTCTCACCGCGGTAGCTTCCTAAGTTCTGCCACTCTGTACCGGAGTAAAGATAGAGGGTCTTGTTCTCATCCGCCGTGCCGACCTGGTATATGTCGCCGGCGGACGGGGTCGTGACGGCAGCCGTAAGCGCAGAAAGGCTTTCATACGTACCCATGATTTCAATTCCCACGCCAATATCACCATCGCGGATTTTAATTACATCAGCCAGTGTGATGTCATTATTTATATAAACATTTCTTGCTGCCGTAACCGGCATAACATCATTCCCCAGTTTGTCTTTAAGCACGGCTCTTTTTGTTGTCATTTTTTAAGCCTCCGTTCCGAAACAAATATACCTATACGCACTGTTTCCGTTGTTGCACATATATTCAGGCTCGCTGGCATTCCATGAAATTGTTTTGTTATTTACAGTTATGGCTATCTCTCGACCCTGCACATATACGTTTGACATACCATCGCACCACAAAAAGCTATTGTTCCAGCCTTTGTTTGAACTTCCCGTTGAGTAGGTGGGGCAAAGCCCGTTTGAACTGTATACAATTAACAATTTCGGACAAAAGGGGAGGGACAGTGATATTTGCCGCTCCTCTCCGTCACCGGAATATGCTCCGGTCGAAAATGTAATTGCTTTGGCGTAGATATTCTGACATGTCGCTAAGATTTTGCCGCTTACATCGTCATCATACTGAAATTCATTGTCTCCGGTAAGCCGTAAGTACGCGAGATCATCAACTACATCGTCAAACTCTTTCCGCATTTCGGATACGTTTTCGTGAATTAAACCTAAAAGGTCGCGCCCTTCTTCGGAGTCAACTTCGGTATATGCACCCTCCAATATCTCGTATGCCAAGACATTGGTCGTTAAAGTGGTGCCGGCGTTATAGGCGGAGATGCCAAAATAGATAACACCCGGATTCTTAAGAGCTCCGGACGGAATAACCGCCTCGTTATCTTCGTTAAGCAGGGCGTAAAAATATGTGCCTTTTTGCTGATAAAATGTGCAGGTTTTTCCGGTGTAACCGTCCCATTCGGAACTGAAAGTGAACTTAATAATGTCTGCATTGACATCTCCCGAAGCGATTACCGGCATATTCTTAAATGCCATTGCCTGGTCAATGATCTGTACTTCGATTTTACTCATGTTTTCATCCTTTCGGTTTTAAGCGTTTTTTAATCGTTCCCCGATTGAATCGTACCATTTCTGACGAACGGTAAGCGCGTCTATTACTGCCACGAAGCCGTCAATATGTGCCCGGCTTTCTATCTTAACGGGGCGGATCTTTCGATTTTCGGTGTCCTGTTGTATAGCTACATTGAGAAAATGAGCTTTGAGCAGGTTATTGTCGCCCAATCTCAGAACTTTATCTCTCAATAATCCCTCAGCCTCATGAAGTACCGGCGTTAAATTGTTGCCCTGAAAAACATCATCCATATGAAACCCGTACTGAGCCATTTCCTGTACAAGATATTGTGCACTGTAACGGTCGTAACCTATCTGAAGCGGCAATATCTCATACTCTTCAACAAGCATTTTAAACCAATTTAGGCAGTCCTTGTAATCGACAAAATTTTCCCCACTCGGCTTGACCCATCCGTTTTGAACGAATATCCCGTATGGCACGCCTTCACGCTCTTGAAGTTCGCTGATTTTGTTTGCCGGCATGAAAAACTGACAAAAGATATATAGTTTTTTGTCTTTCTCTATAACCGCACAACAGGCGGTGAGGTCTGTTGTTTGCGACAAATCTATTCCTCCGACACAGTATGTGCCTCGAAAATCTTCAAGCTTATAATTATCTCCGCAAACTGCGGCAACCACTTCATACGGCAACCACGCCGCGGTGCTGCTTTGCTTTATGTTGCAATACTTCGTCAAAAATTCGCCGCGCTTGCTGAGGCTGTTCTCGGCAATGGCAATTTCCTCTTTGAAAAAATCCTCGGTCACGCTGACGCCCATATTTGGGTTACTTTTCTTTAGTTCGTCAATATCGTTCCATTTGCTGACATCGTCAATTATATAGAGAATAGGGAGGAGGCGGTTCTCTTTACTGTTTCCGAGCAGATAGGTTGTCGATCGGAGCATTAATTCATCATACGGACCGTCGTTTACATATCCGGCTGTGCTGATAGACAAAATAAACGGTTGCCGTCTTGCCCCGAGGGCTGATTTCATGACTTCGTACTGCTTAAGCCCTTGTTCTGCCGGCCAGCTTGCAATCTCATCACAGATAGTAAGATGCGGATTAAATCCGTCACTCTTTTTTGCATTGAATGCCAAAGGTCGGATGTAAGTGTTCGTGCTTTCCATGTAAATGTCGCTCCGACGCTTCTGAGCTAAGCAAGAAAGCTCCGACTCACGTTGCACCATTCTATAAAAGCTATCGTACACTATAGCAGCCTGTTCCAATTTGGGCGCCAAACAATATATTTTTGCCCCATATTCGCCGTCGAGGTATGCAGTGTAGGCAATTATGGCGGAGGCAAAAAGGCTTTTTCCGTTTTTCCGTCCTATGACCATAAAGATTTCGCGCCAAACGCGGAGACCTTCTTTGTCGACTATTCCGAATATAAGACAGACTGCGGCTTTTTGCCAGAGCTCAAGTTTTATTAAATCGCTGCGTCCCTCACAGTGATGACAAAAAGATTCGATAAACTCAATCGCTCGGTTTGCTGCCTTTGCATCAAAGAAAAAAAGACCATCGCGGAGTCCCGCACTGATCTTATCGTATAGTTTTTTGATCCAGTCTCCGGCGATGATTTCGCCCGTCCGGATTTTATGATCATATTCCTGTATATAATCGGCGTATGGCGTCATCTCGTCATCATCTCCGCCAGCTTGCTTTTGCGTTGTGCGGCGGGAACTAAATCAAGCAACTGTTTCATGATGGCATTTAAGTTTTTTGTGAGGCTTATATGAACATCAGCGGCGGCGCTCTTTTTTAGTCCGCTCTGGTTCTGACCGTTCTGATATTCTTCAGTCCACCCGCAGTCAGATAACTCTTTTTCTAAATCCTGCAAGCTCACAGTGATAAAAGCTGCTCGGGCTATAAGAGCCTGAACGGCTTCGAGTTTGTTTGCATCCATGTCAGCAAAGATTTTTTTTAGTCTTCGCTCTTCTTTTGCAATTTGCTTTTCTTTGTCGGTTTTTTTGCCTGTTTTCTGCATATTCCCACCCCCTTCGTGATTTTTGCAGAGTTTTTTTGTCCCCCGCCCTTCGGTCCCCTGGCTCATAAATATTTTTGAAAGATGGGGGGAGTACGATTAATTACTTTCGTTGCTTATGATATTGCCGCTCCCGTCAAAAAGATATCTCGCTGTTCTTTTTTTGAACGGATCTTTTTCTTTCGCGTGACAGTCGCGGCACTCTAACCGGAAATTACTGAACGATAAAGAAATGTCCGGATCATCAACATTCGAATCGGTAAGCCATATTTTATGGTGTACAGTGTCGCCGAGCTCATCGCCGCATATTTCGCAGAGCCCTCCGTCAAGTGCTTTTCTGTATGCCAAGTATGCTGCCCTTGCTTTTTTCCATGCCTGGCTATGATAGAAGCGCTCACGTTTTCCTTTGCTCATGAATATATCTCCAATGTTTAAAGGCGCCCGCTCCCGGACGCCTTTCTTGATGATACTATTATATCACATGGACTTGCGAAATACTACGAATTTACACGCTCATTTCCAATTCTGTTTAAAATTATTTGTGCCGATTCCAGTCCCTCTTTTTTTATTACCTGTACTCTTCGATAGGATAAATATATAGAGCAGGCAATCGATTCTATGGTCCGCCCATTGAAGTAGTACTCCTGAAGGACAATCTTTTGCTGCGGGTTTTTTATCTGCTGCAAAATTTCCCGAGCTTCGGCTTTAAGATCTACGAGCGCATTAATTTCGTCCGTTATTGTTGCACTTAAATCAACGAATTTTGTAACAAGATTTTCGACTCTTGAGCTATGTCCGCCTTTGCCTTTTATTCCGGCATTTATTTTCGATGAGGGAATACTTGTCATCAATGTTTCAAGTCGCTTTAATTCTTCCAGGTCAGCATCTATCTGCCGATCGGCGTGAATCAGTCTTAAGAAATATTTTTCTGCATCCATTTCACCGCCTCCTTCTACGCTTCGCCGCGCAAATACTTTTCGATGAGCCTTATCGCCGCGTCCGCGCCGTAGCACACCGCCGCCATGAAGCCCTCCGCATAAACGCCCCGCAAAAACTCCTCCTGTTCCGGACTCACCTTTCCGCCCTTTGCCTTAAGCTCGATATAGAGCCCGTGATAAGCTCCTCTCGCGCACGGCAAAAATATATCCGGTACGCCCTTTAAAACACCCTGGCGTTTGAGCTTCGCCGCCTCGCCTGAGTTTCTGTTTCCGCCGTTCGGGATGTGGTGCATTTTAGATAGCTCCGGGTGCGCTCCGGAATTTAACGCAGCCCAGGAAAAAAGCGTCTCCTGTTCCGCTCCCTCGTCCTCCGAAATACATGTCTCTTTTCCCAGCACCAAAACATCCTCCCTGACCTCCCGTCTGATTTCGGAATAATATTTTTTCTGTGCCTGACGTCTGATTCTCTCGGGCAGCTCATTTAAATCGATTCCCGTTTTTCTCACCTCTTTCGTTCTTATCCTTTACACATTTACAAGGAAAATCAAAGCTGCCTACAAGCTTCGGTTCCGGCGGGTTCTGTGACGCGCACATATTTAAAGTAGAGATAGCCGAATTTCGTTTCCTTGACCTCTGTCAGCTTATAGCCCTTCGGAGTCCTCGGCGGGTTCTGCTCGCTATAGCTTCGGCGGATTTCCGCAGGCGTTTCGGACTTCGGGCTCTTAACGGTCCTCGTCTGCGTCCAGCGCTTTCCGCCCTGCTCGACCGTCCAATGGTCGAAAAGGTAATTTGCAAGTCCTGTGTAGTCTCTTCCGCAGTCCTCGCCGTTATAGAAGTTGTGCTCGCGAAGGTGTACCGTGTGGACTATCTCGCCGTATATCCACTGCTTTTTTATGTAGTCCTCCGGAATCCCGTCCGAGAGAAAATGAAAGTGTATTCGGTGGGTGTGCTTTCCGCGCCCCATGTATATGTTTATCTTCGCGTCCGGATACTTGTAGTGGAGCCTCCGCAAAAAACTCTTCCTTATTATACGTGCTTCGGAAAATGTGTGGACCTCCTCGCTGTCCGAGAAGGTCAGCGTTCCGTATATGGATGAAGGGGAATAATTCTCGTTAATGATTCGGGCGTGATGCCGTCTGCTGATTCCGTCACGGTGCGCCGCACGTTCCTCCTCGCTCTTAAAGCGGAGGCGGGGCGCCGCCGTCTTGGGTGACGAGGAGTCCGCTATCGAATAGATCTCCTGCTCCAAAACCGCTCCCGAGAACGTTCTTTTCTTAACGCGCTTCATTTATTCCCCTTCTTTCATTAGTTTACTCTGCAGCTCCTGTTCGTGCATCTGCCGCGCTTTAAGTATTTGCACGGCTCTTTTTTCTTGAGCTTTTTATCCTTCATCTCCGCACGGTTCACGCTCCCGTCGCAGAAATACAAAAGCCCGTAAGGACAGCTTTTCTTCATTGTGGTGAGCTTATTGTTTTTGCGTGTCTTAAGTACCGCTTCCGTCATCTCACCACTGCCCCTCAAGCTTTACTTTGGCACTTTTCGAACGCTCGACAACGGCGTAGTCCGGAAAGCTTATTTTGCCCTTGCTCCCGTCGGGAAGAGTGAAGTTTACCGTTCTTAAATTCCCGGCAAAACAATGTTTGAGCATTGTTTTGATAGACTCCAATGTGTCGTCGTTTACCGGTGTGAAATTGTATGCTCCCGAGTCCTCGCCGTAGAGCTGTTCGATGTTCGCAAGCCCGATAGAAAGGCTTTCCTTCCGGCGCCTGTATTCCTGTGCTTCATTGCAGCGACATTCACAGGTCGCCGCCTCGTTTGCTTCGCTTTGGGATATGTATTCTCCCGAAAGCGTAAATATCTGCCCGCAGAATCGGCACGATCCGCTTATGTGTAAATTCTCATCCATCTTTATGCCTCCTTAAATTTCAAAAAGAAGCCTCAAGGCGTCTTTTAATATGCTCTTTTCTTCGTCCGATATTTCGCCGAGCCTTTTGCCGAGGCGGTACTTCGGCACCGGTGCGGCGGAAAGCAGCTTTATATACCGCTTTCCCTCCGGCGTTCTTATCATGACGGTGAGACTGTTATAGTCCCGGAGCCCGATTTTGCCCGAGAGCTTCACCGCCATAATGTGCGACGCAAACTCCGTTTCGGACTCTGACGATATGCACACCGCCGCGACTCCTTCGTTGAACGCTCCGGCACTCCCTTTGAGCGGATAGCTCGGCAGCACCTTAAATATCTCTCCGAATCTGTGCGCTCTCATCATTTGTCTCCTTTGGCGTAATACTCGTGAGTGCCTTTTATCACGTCGAGCTGCCCGTCGGTCAGAATGAAGCCTTCCGGGAAGAACGTATCATAAAGGAGCGACAGTATACCGATGTTTTTCTCCTTCGGCTCTAAGTTATAGGAGCACACCTCCGAAAAACTGTCGTCGCCGGCTATCAGTATTAAAAGCTGATTAAGCGTGCTGAGCTTGTCCGCCTCGGCGCGGACGCTTTCTTTTTCCGTGTTGCTCATTGCATACGTCTGCTTTTCACTGATAAACGACAGTATCTTCGATTCGTAACCGAACAATTCTGCCCGGAGCGCCTGAACCCAAAGCTTCCTGAACGCCTCCGGATTCTCGCCCGACGGATCTTTCTTTATCCTCTCGCGAACGAACGCGGTGAATGTACTCATCGCCTCTTTTGCCGTTGACTTTAAGTATTTTTTCTTGGCGTCTTTCTCCTTCTGCTCAAGCTCGTACGGAGAAAGCTCTTTCTTCTTTTTATCCTGACGCTTTAATATGTATAACCACCCATACTGAAATTTGAAGAGGTGCTTTTCCTTGTCCTTAAGCTTTTTCATCTGATTGAGGATATTTCTCTTCGCGGAAGCGTCATCAAGCGATGCCGACGTCACGTTTTCATAGCCTCCCGAGTACGAATAAATATTATCCGGCGCTTCGGCTATGCCGTTCTCCTTGAATATGCGCCTTAATTCCTTCTCGTTCTCTTTGCGGAGCTTGTTTTTCAAGAACCTTTCGACTTCGCTTCCGATCTCGCGCGACGAGCGCGCCTCTTTAAGCACCGCGTTTCGGTCTTTTTCATTATCGATTTTCTCAAGCTCGTACAGGTCCTTTAAGGTGAGCTGAAAGTCGGCGCTTTTCTCCTTCTTTTTCAAAAGCTCCTGATCGAGCTTCGCCAGGTTTAGGCGGTGCTTTACCGTGCCCTTTGAAAAGCCGGTACGCTCTGATATGGTGTCCTCTGTCTCGCCTAAGTCGAGCATGGTCTGAAAGCCCTGCGCCTGTTCGTACACGGTGAGGTCGGCTCTCTGCATGTTCTCGGTTATCATCGTTGCAAGCTGCTCTTTTTCATCCATGTCGGAAACGGCGCACGGCACCTCCGAAAGCTCCGCCATTTTGGACGCCGCAAGGCGGCGGTGCCCGATAATTACCGTGTAGCCCTCGGGCGACCTCTTTTTGTTATCTGTCAGCCAGTGCCCCTTTACGACGGTGAGGTTCTGAAGAATCCCGGAGTGCTTTATCGATTCGGCAAGCTCCGACACGTCGCCCAAGTCCTTCCTCGGATTCTTGGGGTGCGGGAATATCTCGCTTGTTTTTATATACATTATTTCAGCCATTTTGTTTTCTCCCTTCATCTGTAATTTTCGTTTTCCATATTTACCGGCACGCCGACGGTGCCGACTGAGCCTGACGAGTCGGTCGCGGAGAAGCGCTCGCCCGGAAGCGGATACATGTAGCGGAACATAAGGTAGTTCGCCGCGTCAACCAGGTGCTCGGTGTTCTTGTCCTTCTTGAACGCTTCGATACACCGCTCCGCCGTCGCCAGCGCGTCCACCCGTCCGCTCCCGAAATTCTCGCGCGCCGGTCCGTACTTTAACTGCGAAAGCTCGACTCTGTTCTTGCGCAGTCTGTCAAACTCGTCCGAATAGTCCTTCATAAGGCGCCCTCCTTTTTATCCAAATACTCCCGTGCCTCTGCCTCCGTAGCGAAAAGCCCGTCCACAGACAGTGACTCGTGCGTCTCTAAGCCGCCGTGCTCGCGGAAGCACAGCGCATAAAGGACTCCGTCCTCGTCGAGCCGGTAGCCGGCGACGGTCCACTCCGGCGTTATGTATGTTGCATCGCGCCCGATGTCGTTTTTAAGCCGCGCGTGATAGACCTTCTGTCCGATCCGAAACGGCACTCTTAAACTGTACATGCTCTTCATCAGGCGCTCTCCTTTCCGTATACCGTGACGCTGCCGTCCGAGAGCTCGTCCGCCGTGAAGTCAAAGCTCATGTTTTCGATTGAAAAACGCATTTCCCTGTCGTCGTTTGCCGCCTGCTTTTTCTGCCGGCAGCGGTAGCAGACGTCTTCCACCGTCCACAGGCTCCCGTCCTTAAACTCCACTATGTAGCCCTTCTCCGGAAACGCCTTCGGAAAAAGTCCTCTGTCGGGCTCTTTGGGCTTTTCATCGGTAAGCTTTATCTGTCCGTCCTCGCCGATACTCCCGGAGAATTCCTCATAAAAGTCTAAAAGCGCGCGAATCCCTTCGGCAACATACTGCTGTTCCGGCCGTCCGCCGCTCTCGATCCTCTCGCAAAACTCAGTCAGTTCCCTGAATTTCTGCATTGTGTTCCCTCCTTTGCTGTGCCTGATTTTTCTGTGCGCTCCGTCACTTCGCGCGCTTCCATTAATTCTAAAAGCCCTGATAAAGCCTTTAATTTAGAGTGTCTCTTAAAGAGCTCGTCTATGGCTGTCTGTGCTCCATGTATCGCATGAACCAGATCTAATGTTTTGCAAGCAACTATCGCGAGGGAGGCTACTGTTCCGTCGTTTCTGTTGTATGCTCCGATAATACAGTTTGTTTTTTCGTCGATTTTTGTTTCTTCGGTCTCCATGTCTGTGATGGTGATTCTGAATTTTTCCATAGTTTTTATCTCCTTTTTATTTTTGTAATTTATTTGTTCTGAATGTTCTGTGCTGCTCGTGCTTGTTGCCGCCCGTCTGAATTTCTCGGCGCAGTCCGTTATATTCATAACGTGGATCTTTCTGTCCCGGTTTTTGTCCGCAAAATCGGGACATTTGAAATTGTCGTCGTCCCGTATCTCTCCCGGCAGCATTCGCACATAAACGCACACCTCGACGTGTAAGCAGTTTTCGCATTTCATTTCTCATCTTTCCTTTCTCCGTCCATCTTAGCGCCGCAGTTGGGACAAATACGGTATCTCGGATATTCGTAGGGCATTGCATACTCACATACAGAACACTTTGTTCTCTTGTTATACTTGTTCATTCCATATCTATCGTCATAAACATTCATGGGTACATCTATCCAACAACCGTGCGTTATCTCTGCCACATCGACGGTGGGTGTTATTGTTTTTATAATATCAATAATTGCGTCTGCTATAATTTTACCGTTTTCATCTGTTGTATTTCGATAACGGTCAATTATTTCAAGTGCAATATCTACATCAATATACCTGCTCATTCCTCTAACCTCGCTTTCCTTTCTGCTGACAAGCACTTTTCTGTCTTCAGAACGTTTCCATTTGAGTCAGTCTTGAGCCACGGATGATAAATCTCGCAGTATGGTCTATTGTTGTTAAAAGCTAACCTTGGGCATTTATTCTTTGCATTTTGCATACAGTAAAATCCCTTGGGACAATAAAGTGAAATCGTATCTTTTATTTCCATCACTCTTCCTCCTCATTCCAATATCTCGCGCAGAGGGCGACCAGGAGCACCGCTCCCGTCACGAGCACCTCTCCGCCGTATGCCTTTGTGCCGCGCTCCGACAATGCGAAACTCCGGCACGGAATATATATCGCCGTCAGCGCCGCCGCAATCAGCACGGCAACGCCGATTTTCGCTAAAACCTTTCTCATATGTACCACTCCTTGACTTTTATTTTTGTTTGTGCTATAATAATTACGGATTTTATCCTTTGAGCTTAGACTCGCGCCCCTTGCGACCTAAGCTCTTTTTTTATTGTTCATTTTGTTTCCGCCTTGGTAATCTCATTAAATATCTTTTCGTCATACTCGGGCAAAGACGTAATGTAGTCTTTCATTTCTTTCGGCATTGTAGACCAAGCTTCGGGCGCTATTCTTTCAACTAACTGCGGAAAACATACCTTCCACCATTCGGAATCACCTTTTAAGTCGTAAATGTTATTCCATTTCGGAACCCAATTAAAGCTTTTGATTTTATTTATAACTTCATCGCACCGTTCCTGCGTAGACTGTTTATTAAATAGCTGAAACGCTATTCCGACCTTATCAACACAAAATGCAGAAAGATAAGCTCCCTGTACATTTTTCAATCCAAAACAATAACTTGTGCCGTCCGAGCAGTTGTTTCCGTCCGAGTGGTTGTTTCCGTCCGACCAGTTGTTTCCGTCCGACCAGTTGTTTCCGTCCGACCAGTTGTTTCCGTCCGACCAGTTGTTTCCGTTCGAGCAGTTGTTTCCGTTCGAGTGGTTGTTTCCGTCCGAGTGGTTGTTTCCGTCCGAGTGGTTGTTTCCGTTCGAGTGGTTGTTTCCGTTCGAGTGGTTGTTTCCGTCCGACCAGTTGTTTCCGTCCGAGCAGTTGTTTCCGTTCGACCAGTTGTTTCCGTTCGAGCTTCTATCATACTTCTTAATAAGTTCAATAAACTGCATAAGGTCATACTCTTCAACAAATTCAAGCACACTTGCAACGCTCTTGTCGTCTCTGTCGATAATATCGCCGTAAGCCCTTACCTTGAAATAGCGGTTATACCCTAAAGGCTCATAAAAATGGAATACGCAAGCGGGGTCTTTTGAAAAATGCAAACCCCATTCACATTCTTTAATATCTCCGTCTACCTTAAATATTCTGCCTGTAAGCTTTTCGCCGACCGCTCCATATTTAAAATCCTGTTGCGTTCCGCTATCCCACCTTATTGCTTTGTACCCCTCTGCAGCGGGTTTGAGCCCGTCTAAACTTTTGATTTCATATGTACTCATTTGCTTTCTCCTTTCAAACTTCGCAATGGTATCCGGTTCATTCGTCGAAGCCCTCGACCCAGGTGCTGCCGAGCTTCTTTTTAAGGGCGAGCACCTCTTTCGGGCTTAAGCCGGTCGCTTCGTATTCGCCGAGGCGCTCTGTTGCTTCATCTGCATACGGGCAAAGACCGCACTTTTCGTTTTCGGGACCGGGATCGCACCCGAAGCACTCCTTGAGCGCATATGTACCGAGTCCCTCACGCCTTGTTAATGTTTCCATCCGTCCGCTCCCCCTGTCGGTCTGAATATTAACTTCTGCCCGATCTTGCGGAGCGCGCCGTGCTTTTTCTCCTCCCGCGCGAGCTCATCTTTGCTGAAGCCCTTCACGCAGACAACACATCCGTCCGCAAACTCATACCTTTTGAATGTTTCTCTCTTTGTCATTGTAATTCTCCTTTTCACTATTTTTTAATTACGTTTAAAACGATGATCGTCACACATATGATTGCAGTTATTATTATACCGTTCATGCGCTCACCTCCTTGTATGTCAATTTACTCGGCAGAGGACGCGTTTTGTGCGGCTCTCTGCTTTTTCCATTTCTCAAAGCGTTCCTGCATTTCCGGTTGCGCCATAACCCTGTTGGCAATGTCTAAGAGTGCCCTTGCAATTGCAGTTATTTCGGAATCCGGAACTTTGCTCGCATTGAAGTCGTCAAAATTTGATATAACTTTCATTTTTAAGTCTCCTTTCGCCATATTAAAAGAATGTCTTGTAAATCATCGCCATAGTCTCGACTATGATCTTAAAGCCGCGCGGGCTCGGTGCGAGGACCGATTTCAAAATCTTCATAAAAGTTTGCCAATGCATTAGATTTAATTTTTGTCTGCTGTTTCTAAAAGCTCGTCAACGGAGCAACCAAGAACCCTCGCAATGCTCGCCCAGCTTAGACCCTTTAAGTCCTTAACACCTTTTTCAGCTCTTGAAATTTCCGTCTGCAGAACGCCCGTCTTCTCGGCAAGTTCCGTCTGTGTCATTCCTTTTTTAAGCCTGTAGTGTTCAAGTCTGTTCATTCTTATACACCCTCTCTTTCTATGTTTTTTTCATATTTGAATTGACAAAAAATCCCGAACGATATATAATTAAGTTACCACACTACAATTAAATACACATCCGGGTTATTTTTGCCTGGACCACTCACACAACAAATGCTGAGGAGATGAATGCTGTGAAGAGTATTACACCCTATACAGTTCTTAAAAGGCTTGTTAAAATATCAGAAAGCAATTACGGAACAATTGAAAACTATGACGATGTGATTGACACGTTCTCCGATATACCGAAAGAAAAGCTTTTTAAAATTTGTATGCACCTTTCGACAATGCTGTATGTTGACTATGATTATTGCGACGAAGATAATAAAACCTTTAACGGTTTAATTATCTTGCCTGAGGGATACAACTGTCTTAGTAACCGAAGACTTATAGCTCTTAACACAACACTGTCTTTGGTGTCTGTAGCGGTTGCTGTTATTTCACTATTAATATCACTAACGCAATGATACTAATTACGGGAGCAATAACATTCAATACAGTAACACAAACCCAGCCGTCATTCATTTTTAAAACCTCGCTTGCTATGTTGTGAGTAGGTCTATGTTTTTATTATAATTCGTAAATACGAGAATGTCAAGCGTAGAATTCGTATTTACGAGAATTTGTTATTTTTGCACATAGAAAGGGGTTGTTACTTGGTGAAAGTAGATAAAATTTTTTCTTTAATGTCTGAAAGAGGGATATCAGCTAAAGAGCTTTCCGAGAAAACAGGTATATCTTCAGGTAATATTAGCGATTGGAAAAGCGGGAGAAGTACGCCTAAGGGTGAGACTCTTATTAAAATAGCCGACTATTTTGGTGTGTCCGTCGACTATTTACTCGGACGAGAGTCGAGCATAAAAAAAGAGCCCGACGCAAGCGACGAGCTCTCTGTTAAAAATGTTAAGTTTATCGGGCGCGACGGAGTGGTGAAGTATAAAAAGCTTACTCCAGAAATGATTTCAATGCTTGAGCAGCTTCCCGATTCAGACGAGGATCTTTAATATATCCTTTTATGTATCTTGAAAACCGCCTTTGGACTTTTCGTTCAAGCGGGTGTGTATACCACTTATTCCGCTCCCGAAGGACCTTAAGGCGTTCAAGCCTGTACTTTGCGGCAGTGTGGCTGACTCCGCACATCTGCATTATCTCTTCTTCAGTTTGAACACCGCATTCATACAGAACGCAAGCCGGCATAAGCAATCTGGAGGCAAATACATTTGCCGAGCTTTCATCTTCGGGGAATCCGGAGTGCTTCATAATAATATGACCGAGTTCGTGAGCGATGGTGAAGCGCTTTCGCTCCGGTGATAGTGTATCATCGTACAGTATATAAAGCTTGCCGTCGATGACTGTCTGGAACCCGTCGCCGTTCTTGTCTTTGATCTGCGGCGCATCCGAATACTTTATGACGCGAATCCGCATTCGTTTGCAAAGCGGAATCAGTTTGATTGGCAGTTCTTTAATACGTTCCCGGCTTAATATCTCCCACGCTAAATTTCGGGAGAATTTATATCTTTTGTAGTTCATCTACATCACCTCAAGATATATCATATCTTGTCGGATCGTGTAAAGTCTACAAGTAAATATTGGTAATTGAATGATCATCCAAATAAAAAAACATTTAGGAGGATATTATGCATATAGAAAGAAACAAAGGGGAGAGCCTTTTAAGCTTTCCGGACGATTACTGCGTTGTAGATGCAGAAACAACCGGTCACAGTCCCATATACGATGATATTATAGAATTAGCTGTTTTGAAAGTTTCAAACGGAGTTATTGTCGACAAGTATGCAACCTTAATAAAGCCTAAGTGCCGCTACCATAGCGACAACGGAGAGGCAATGTATGTTGATGAGTTTATCACGGAATTAACCGGTATCACCAATGAAATGCTTGAATCCGCTCCCGCTTTTTCAGAGATCGCCGATAACTTTTTGAAATTTGTCGGGAAGTCCGTCATCGTCGGTCATAATGTTAATTTTGACATTAATTTTATCTATGACGCGGTTCTTGAGGCAAAGGGCGCTGAATTTCACAACGATTATTTTGACTTGCTCCGGATTTGCAGACTTGTATTTCGGGATTATCCGAATCATAGGTTGGGAACAGTCGCTTCTGAGCTCGGCGTTACCGTTACGGGAGCACACCGGAGCCTTACTGACTGCTTGACCACACTTGAGTGCCTTAAAAAATGCAGAGAGTATATTGAAAAGAACAATATTGTAATTAAACCGCAAAAGAAGAGAGTCCATACGGGAGGAAAAATCGACCTCCGGGAGATAACCGCCTCGAAAGAAGATATAGATCCTACTCATCCGTTGTTCGGCAAAGTGTGCGTCTTTACCGGAACATTGGAAAAGATGAAGAGAGCCGATGCGGCGCAGTTAGTTGTTGACTTCGGGGGGATATGCGAAAACAATGTGACGGCAAAAACGAATTTTTTAATACTCGGAAACAACGATTACTGTAAATCCATTAAAGACGGCAAAAGCAACAAACAAAAAAACGCCGAAAAGCTTATCTTAAAAGGGAAGGATCTTAAGATCCTTCCTGAGGATGTTTTTTATGATATGCTGACAGAATAAAGGAGGTAATCAGAATGCGCGCGGCAATATATGCCCGATTTTCTTCACATAGTCAGACAGAGCAAAGCATAGAAGGGCAGATGCGGGATTGTATGGCATACGCAGAGACTAACGGAATAACCGTTGTCGCTGAGTATGTTGACCGGGCTATTTCAGCGAGAACGGATAACAGACCGCAATTTCAAAAGATGATAAAGGACAGTGAAAAAGGACTGTTCGATATAATTCTTGTGTGGAAGCTTGACAGATTCTGCCGAAGCCGATACGATTCGGCAACGTATAAAGCGAAGTTGCGCCGTAACGGTGTGACTGTAGTCTCTGCAATGGAGAGCATTTCGGACAAGCCCGAAGGCATACTTGTTGAATCGTTGCTTGAGGGAATGGCAGAGTATTACTCCGAAGAATTGGCACAGAAAATAAAACGCGGAATGCGTGAAACCGCACTGAAATGCAAAGTTACCGGTGTTTTGCCGCTCGGATATAAATCCGATGCTGAAAAAAATATCATTCTCGATGAAGAGAAAGCTCCGCTTGTTGCAAAGATTTTTGAAATGTATTCCGACGGTAAAAGCGCTAAAGAAATAGTGGACTATATGAATGAAAAAGGATTCAAAACACAACAGGGGAGACCGTTTAATAAAAACAGTCTGCCTCGGATACTTTCGAATCCACGGTACAAGGGAATATATTCATACAATAACCATGTCGTTCCGGATGCAATCCCGCGCATTGTTTCTGATGACACATGGGACAAGGTGCAAAAGATGCTTAATAAA
Organism: uncultured Clostridia bacterium; assembly: GCA_934476235.1. Lineage (GTDB taxonomy): Bacteria > Bacillota > Clostridia > CAKSNL01 > HGM11501 > HGM11501. Next base: position 15,520 of record CAKSNL010000006.1, read on the forward strand.
AATAAGAAATCCGGGGCAAGAAAGAAAGCCCGTATGGAGTATTTGCTCAGCACAAAATTATTTTGCGGAAATTGTAAAACTATGATGTTCGGCGAAAGCGGAACCGGCAAGCTTGGCGAGGTTTACTATTACTATAAATGCGCGGCGAAGAAAAACCACACTCAGCCGTGTAACAAGAAAAACGTCAGGAAAGATTATATTGAAAACTTAGTTGTTGAGCATATATATTATGAAATTCTTAAAGACGATGAACTTATTAACCGTATTGTGGATCGGGCTGTTGAAATTCAAAACTCCGAAGAAGATGACGGCATACTTGAAGCCTTGAAAACAGAGCTTAAGAATGCTCAAAAGTCTATGAGCAATTTAATGGCAGCCATAGAAAGCGGGATTATAACCAAAACAACAAAAAAACGCCTGGAGGAACTTGAGGCGACCGTTGAGGATTTGGAGTATGAGATACAAAAAGAACAGATTAAGAAGCCTAAAATCAAAAAAGAAGAGACCCTTTTCTTAATAGGACAACTTAAGAACGGAGATTTATCCGATATCGAATACAGAAAGCGCTTAATTAATGCGTTTGTGCATAAGATCTATTTATACGACGGAAAAATCCTTCTGACATGTAATTATACGAATGCCGACACGAACACACGTGAAACGGAACTGCTTGAAATAGCAGACGCTATGGGTTCGGATATTGAAGCGTTCGCTCCACCAATAAAAAGCACTTCGTAAGAAGTGCTTTTTTGTTGGACCTATCAGGGACTCTTCGCTAAAAACAACTCACAGAGTTGTTTTTTTCACGCTCAGACTGATGGTCCACCGGGAAGGAGCACACCGTAAGGCGTGCTTTCTTTTTGACAGACCATCCCTAACGGGTGGATTCGAGCGTCGCATATAAATGCTCGCTCTCATCTCACAGGAACTCTCGGGCTACAAAATATCCCGCCGGGATATTTTGTTAAACGCCCTCGTCTGATGGTCCGCCGGGAGGATTTTTCGGGGGGTCATGAAAAATATGTACGCAACAGGCGGGCAATTCATGAATTGCCCCTACTGGTGCACCGGCATAGTGGGTGCAAAACGAAAAAGCGGGAGGATGAAGGCATCCTCCCCTACGGCGTGCACTAATGTAATGAGTGCGCGCCCGCTTTTTATCCGATTGCTTTTTTAAATTGCGTAAGCGCGTCCTTCAGCTTCATGCCCTTTTTAAATAACGAGGACGTGCCGGCGACAAAAATATTTGCGCCCGCGAGGGACATTTTCCGGGCGTTTTCAAAGCTGACGTTCCCGTCAACCTCAATCTCCTTATCGGAAAAGCCGGACTCATCGAGCCATTTTCGCGTTTTAGCGATTTTTATAAGTGCGCCCTCTGTCATCTTCTGCCCGGCAAACCCGGGATCGACAGTCATCACGAGCACGCCGGATATATCGGGCGCCGCATCACCCAGCATAAACACCGGAGTCGCCGGATTTACTGCGGCGAACGCCTTCGCGCCCCTTTCGCGGATGGCACAGATTGCCTTATGCAGATGCCTTGTCGATTCTGAGTGAACCGAAACCGAGTCTCCTTCCCCGAACGGGAACCAGTCAAGCTTATTTTCCGGCTCCTCGACCATCAGGTGAATATCTAAAGGAATATCGGTCTTTTCCTTTATTATACGGACAAAATCCGTCCCGAGCGTGTAGTTCGGCACAAAGCGCCCGTCCATTATGTCGATATGGAGCATGTCAATGCCCTCTTTTTCAAACTCATTTATGTATTCGGAGAGCCTGAAAAAGTCAACACACATGACCGACGGCGATATTTTCTTTTTCATTTTACTCCCCCTTCGTTCATGTTAAGCATTACTTTTATGTAAAATTCGCTGCCGCTTTTAATCATTTCAAACGCCTTTTTGCACTCGGAAAGCGGGAATCGGTGGGTTATGAGGTCTTTAACGTTTATCTTTCCCTCCGCCATTTTCAAAAGGCTTTCCCTCCAGTCGTTCTCCCCCTCGCTGTAGGAGGAATTCCACGTGCCCGAGAGAATAAGTTCCTTTCTTAATATGCACCAGTATTCCTCCTGTGAAAGCGTGATTTCGCCGGCGGGATTGCCCATTAAAACGCCCCGTGCGTGCGGCTTTGCCGCATTGAGGCAGGCGCCGAGCGCGTCCGAATGACCCGTGCCCTCCAAAAACGCATCCGCCGCCGACCCGTCATACCTTAAAAAACCGAGCGACCGGGCGGAGTCCGTCTTTCGTTTGTCAATGTCAATATACATGACCTTTTTTGCGCCGAAAAGCCTTGCCCACTGCCCGGCGATAAGCCCGATCGGTCCCGCGCCCGTGATCAAAACACTGTCGCCCTCCTTTATGCCGAGTCTTTTGACTGCGTGGCGCGCGACGGAGACCGGCTCGCACATCGCGCCCTCGTCAAAGGAAAGCCCCTCCGGCATGATTAAAACATTCCACCTTTTGACCGCAATGTATTCAGCCATTGCGCCGTCGCGGCGCGAGCCGTAATAGTCGTAATTTTCGCACGTCGCATAGCTTTCGTTTTTGCAGCTTTCACAGTGAAAGCACGGGATGAGCGGAAAAACCGCCGCCCTTTTTCCGATGAGCGACTTATCGTCGGACTCCGCTATCTCGCCGGAAAACTCATGCCCGATAACGGTCGGGAAGCGGTACGTTCCCTTTTTGTACACGCGCGCAATGTCGCTTCCGCAGATTCCGCAGCTTTTTACTTTTATGAGTACCTCGTCCCTCCCCCGCTCCGGAAAGGGGACGGGCTCATACCTTAAATCGTTCACTGCGTGAAGATTCGCAGCATTGTTTATCATCATAAAAATCCCTCTTGACAACAGTTATTTTTTATGATAGCATAACACAATCGAAAGCAAATGACAATCGGGGGCGCTTTTTTTGAAAATAAATCAAAAAAGCGCGCCCAAACGCGCATAAAAGAAACCAAACGAAAGGGATTTTGCCATGTTTAACTTACAACGCCGCGAGGAAATTTTAAACTATCTTAACGAGCACACGAGCGCAACGGTCGAAAAGCTCGCGAAAATGCTCTTTGTCAGCCCGCCGACCTTAAGGCGCGACCTTAACGCGCTCGCGGAGGAGGGCAAGGTTCTCCGCACGCACGGCGGTGTGGTGCTGAGAAAGACCGCCGAGTGCGAAATTCCGCTCGTCTTAAGGGAGGAAGAGAACAGCGCTCCCAAAAGGGTCATTGCCGAAAAAGCCGCGCGGCACATAAATAACGGCGACGTGATATTTTTGGACGCGTCCTCGACCGCGTCATACCTTATCCCGCACTTTAAGAGATTTAAGGACATCGTTGTCATAACGAACAGTCCGAAAAGCTCGCTCGCCCTGGGCGAGGAAAACATTAAAAACTACTGCACGGGCGGGCTTTTGCTCTCACGCTCCGTCGCCTACGTCGGGAGCGGGGCGCTGGATTTTTTAAGCCGAATCAACGCGGACGTTTTCTTTTTCTCAAGCCGCGGATATTCGCCCGGCGGCTTCATCACCGATTCGTCGGTCGAGGAGTCCGAGATAAAGCGCGCGATGATGAAAAATGCTGAAAAATCCGTCTATCTTTGCGACACGAGCAAGGAGGGCAAAAAATACATGTACAACATCTGCCGGACGAAGGACGTTTTCGCCCTTATAAACGAAAAATGAGTGGCAAAAAGCCGCCCCATAACAAAAAAGTAACGTCCTAAAAGCATCTTTTTTGCGAATTGCTGTGTTAAAAAATCTCAAAATCCGTAAGGATTTTTCGCTTTTTTGCCTTGCACTTCATCAAAAAATCTTGCTTTTATGATGCCCGCGGCAGTTTTGCGCATTACCTTTCGCAAATAAAATATAAAAGCACTGTAACCTTAAGGTTACAGTGCTTTTTACGCAAAACCGATACATTCTTATCACGGACCGAAAGCCGGTCATTTTTCGTTTACGTTATATGCTTTTAACATTTCCTCAGTCACGGTATAGAGCATCTTAAGCGCCGCCTTTTTCATTCCGAAGGTCGGGTGCGACAAAAGCCCGCCCTCCAAGCCGCGGTCATAGCGCATGAAGCAGTCCGCCTCCAGCGTGAAATATCCGCCGTAGCCCGAGTCGATAAGTCCCTTTATGATGCCGTCATAGTCGGTGTTCCCGCTCATCGGAAGAGCGTGCATGTCGCGTGTGGAATCGTTATCGTGAATGTGCACCGCCTTTAGGTTTTTGCCCATCGACATTATCTCGTCATACTGGTTCACCCTGTCGATATTGGAGTGTCCCACGTCCCACGCCGCGCCGAAAAGCGGGTGGTCCATAAAGCGTATAAACGCGTTAAGATCGCGCCCGCGCGCCGGGAAATAGCACCCGTCCGGGCAGTGCTTCAAGGTTGTGTTTTCAAAAAGAATGTTAACGCCCGTTTTCTCCATTTCGGGAATCAGCGCCCTCATGAAGGGCTCGTTCTCGCGAAAGTACTTTTCCTCGTCCGCGGGATATTTTATCTCGGGGAAAAAGCCCGAGTGGATCACCATGTTTTTGATTCCGAGCATGCCGCACGCCTTTATCGAGCGGACAGTCGCCGAAAGTCCCTTTTCCATGCCCTCGCCCCTTAAGGCGCAGTTGGGCGCATGCGCCTGAACAAAGCTGAATCCAAGCTTTTCCGCCTCGTTCTTTGCGTCGTATATTTCTCCTTCCCAGGAGTCCGACATAAAAGGGTCAGACGGATTTTTTAACACCGTGTAAAAGCTGTAGTCAAGATACTTAAATCCCGTGCCCTCGTACGCACGCACCGCCTCGGCGGGCGAAGCGGTGTAGGGATACATTTCGCCTATCGTTGTTGCTATCTTCATCATATTCACCTCGTGGAAAAATTGTACCACACAATTACGGCAAAGTCAAGCGCTGTAAAAGGGCAACAGAAGGTTGCTTGCATTGCCCGGGCGGAGAAAAGCATGGAAGAGCTGATTGATATCTGCGCCGCCCGCATGGAGGCAGACTTACCGACCCTTAAGCGCGCGGTATTCCTCGGGCGTGTAGAGCCTGTTTATGACCGATAAAAGCTCCTTTGCCGAAAGCCTTTTGGGAAGGGAGCATTTTTTGCAGAGTTCCTCCCGCTTTTTTGCGCTGCCGACGCCGCCTGCGAACCCGTCGGAATAAAACTCGTAGTAGGAAACGGAACTTTCCCTGCCGGAATTTTGGGAGTCCGCCCCCTTTAAAAGCTCGGTAAGCACAGAAGAGTCGATTCCCTCAACGCCCAAAAGCCCCTCCTTGCCGGGTGCGGATTTTCTCTTTTCCTTGCCGGGCACGTCCGGGATATAGACGTTTATTATCTCGCCCTTTTTGACAAAGCCCTTTATAAACGAGCGTATCTTAAAGCCCGCCGCGTCGGAATCGGTCAAAATTATGATTCCGTTCTTTTCGGCGAGGCGCGCTATTAATGACTGCATCGCGCGGTCGCGGAATATCCTGAAGCCGTCCGTCGCGATTATATGCGCGTCCGCAATCGAGGCAAGCTTTATCTTGTCGTAATTTCCTTCAACTATTATGGTTCTTTTTATCTTAAGCATTAAAAATTTATTATACTCCTGTAAACGTTTTCAAGGTATTGGTCGCTCATGCCGGAGATGTAGTCGATGACCGCGCGGGCATAGTCGGACTCGCTTTCCCGCACGAAGTAGATGATCTTATTCTTAAGGCGGGACTGATCCTTTCCGCGGTCAAGGTCCCAGTACTGCTCGATCCAGTGAAGAAAGCTTGACATGAAGGGATAGATTTCCGAGTACGAGGCGATGTTTTTTGCCGTGTTCTCCCCGCCGTACGCCATGAAGAGCGTTTCAAATATCTTATTAAGGGCGACATTGGCAAACTCCTTGTACCCTTTAAGCCGGTAGTTTGAATAGATGTAATGCCCGTTAAAATCCTTTATAAGCTTCATTAAATATGCCCGCTCCTCGCTCATGGCGATTCCGGTTTCGGGCGAGCTTGTGCGGCACACGTCAATAATAAATTCGCTTATCAGAACGGTGTTGTTTATGTTGTCTAAGCTGACGTCTTTAAGCTTTTCGTCCGCCTTTAATATGGAAACAAGCTCGGACAGCTGAGCGCGCGTCAATATCTTTAATATCAGCGCGTCCTCAAGGTCACGCCCTAAGTACGAAATCTTATCCGCAATCTTGACAACGCACGCTTCCCACGTGTAGGGCGAAAAGTCGGACGCCTTGCGGAAGCTGTAAAGGTCGGTTGCCTCGCTTCGGGGGAAAATGCTTTTTTCGTCCACCTCCCCGCAGTGGGAGATGACGCCGTCACGCACGCCGTAGGTTAGGTCCATGTTCCGGCGGAAATTTTTATCGTCCTCCAAAAGCTCCACATCGTCAATCATGTGAAGCCCGTTCTTTTCGTGCCAGAAGGAGGGGAGAGAGTGCGCCCTGCAAATCGAATCGAGCACCCCCTCGCCGGCGTGACCGAAGGGAGCGTGCCCCAGATCGTGGGCAAGCGAAATCGCGCGCGTGAGCTCGGTGTTTAGCCCCAGGTACGAGGCGATGGTGTAGCTTACCGATTCCACGTGCCCGACATGCTCTATGCGGGTGCAGATATGGTCGCTCTTGGGCGAGAAAAAGACCTGCGTTTTGTGCTTTAGCCGGCGGTACGCCGTGGAGTGTATTATCCTTGTGTAGTCGCGCCCGAATTCGCTCCGAACGTCCGCCTCGCGCTTGTAAAGCTCGCTTTCGCGTCTTATGGCGTTTTCCCATTTCTCGTTTCCGGGAAAAGCCGCTTCTTTTGAAAATTTCATGGTTTCTCCTTGTAAATGCGCTAAAACGCGCCGATAAGTTTTATTATTTCGCCGGGGGAGGAAACTATGTGCTCCGCTCCGGCTTTTTTAAGCTCGTCCACCGTGCGAAAGCCCCAGTTGACGCCGATTGTGTGAAGGCGGGCGTTGTTCCCGGTCATCATGTCGACCCCCGAATCGCCGATGAAGGCGGAGCGGGCTTTTTCCGCGCCGAGAGATGATAACATTATGTTCACCGCGCTCGGGTCGGGCTTTAAGGGCACGCCCTCTTTTCCGCCGGAAACGGCGTCGAAAATTCCGCCGAAAAAGTTTTCGACAACGCCTTTTACCGCCTCGTCCGGCTTGTTCGATAAAACGCCGAGCTTAATGCCTGAGTCCTTCAGCGATTTAAGCATTTCGCCGACGCCCGGGAACGTGCCGGTAAGATACAAGGGCTTACTATTATATATTTCGTTGTAATAGTTATAGACTTTTGAAAAGTCTTCTTTAGTCCACCCGCCGCTTTTGTCAAGCGCCCGCTCAATGAGCTTTACCGCGCCGTTGCCGACAAAGTACTTGTATTCCTCCTCTGTCGCGGTTTGAAATCCGAAGGCGGAAAGCGCTTTGTTTCCGTAATAGGCAATGGTGCCGATAGTGTTTAAAAGCGTTCCGTCAAGGTCAAAAATCACTGCTTTCATTTTCTTCACTCCGTCATTTTAAGATAGGTTCCTTCGCCCGAGAGGGTAAAGGAGCCCGAGTACGCGGCGATAAAGTAAGTCTCCCCGGGAGCGGCAGTGACCTTTTCGTCCCCGAGTGTGATGGCGAAAGAGCCCGATTCTATGAAAATGAGCATGTATTTTCCGATAGTCTCCTCGCGCTCTGTGCCGGATAATTTCACGCGGTCAAGCGTGAAATATTTTGAGGAGCAGAGCCTTTCTCTCGTATCGGAAAGCTTTTTTACCGTCACGTTTTTATACGGCTCAAAGCTTGAGGAAAGCATCGCTTTTTCAATGTGGAGCGGGCGCAGGTTCCCGTTTTTGTCGCGCCTGTTATAGTCATAGACCCTGTAGGTCGTGTCGCACGACTGCTGAAGCTCCGCAATCAAGATGCCCTTTCCGATGGCGTGAACGGTTCCGGCGGGAACGAAGAAAAAGTCCCCCGCCTTTACCGGAACGCGGTTTAAAAGCGTTTCGGCATTTCCCTTTTCAATGGCGCGGACAAAGTCCTCCTTCGTGACGGAAGCTTTAAAGCCCAGGTATAAAAACGCGCCCTCCTCGGCTTTTAAGATGTACCAGCACTCGGTCTTTCCCCGTCCGCCCTCTAAGCGGGCGGCAAGCTCGTCGTCGGGGTGAACCTGAACGGAGAGGGGCTCTTTGGCGTCAATCAGCTTAAACAAAATGTTAAAGCCGCCCTCGCCGGTGTATGATTTGTCGGAGGCGTAGCGTGTGAAATCCGCGCCGTCAACGGTTGACGTAAAGCCGGGAACGGTCGAAGCGGAGAACGCCTCGCCCGTCGCGGCGGTCGGTATCGGCATGTTATACGCGGCAGAAAGAGCGCTGCCGCCCCATAAAACGTCCTTAAAATGCGGTTCGAGCTTTAATATCCTTTGCAAAAATATCAATCCTTTTTAATTTAGTATTTTTTAGTATTTAAAATTCAGACAAAGAGTTAAGCCGCGCCTTTAAGCGGGTGCTTTTAAAGCCCTCAAGAGCTAAAGGAGGGAAGAATTTTCGATTAGAAAATTCAGGGAGGATTTTTCGGCGCACACACTGTATGCACGAAAAATTCGTAGGGGTTGCCATCCTTGGCAACCCGATAAGTGGGTGCGTAAAATATGCGGGCGTACTGAAAAATCCCTCAGTCAAAACCTATCGGTTTCGACAGCTTAAAACTGCCTTTGCAGTTTTAAGAGCGTGCGACAAAACCTTGAACGGTTTTTCGCACCTAACGGAAAAAGGCTATGTTGTCTTTTTCCGTCACGCCGTTTAGCAAGGGAGCCCCTAAAGCCCTCCTTGCTAAAGGTAGCGAAGCGGCGCCGAGGTAATGAATGACAGTCCGGTGGACTGTCAGAACCGAGGCGTGAGGAGAGCCGCAGCGAGACGGTGGTTTTTATGCAATAAAAACCGGGAGGATTTTTCAAAAGTACCCGCCGTATTTCGGGCGCTTAAGCTCTCCGTGCCGTAAGCAAACGGTATACTTACCTTAAATTATACTCCCTTTTTGCGCCTTTGTCAATCTTTGAAAGCTCGGATACGATGAGCGGGCAGAGCGAGAAAAGAGCGGTCATGCACCACTGGGTAAGCGTGAGCGGGCAGGTCTTAAACACCTTGGCGAGCGGGGGGATCACGCACACGGAGCACTGCAAAATAAGCCCCAGAGCCGCCGCAAGGAAAAGAAACGGGTTGTGCTCCTTTGACTTAAACACGCTTTCGGGGGTGCGCACGTCAAACGCGTGCACGAGCTGGGAAATGCTTAAAGTGCAAAATGCCATCGTCCGCGCCGCCGCTTCGCCCCCGCCCAAGGTGAAGCGCCCGTACGAGTACGCCGCAAGCGAGAGCGCGCCGATGAGGCAGCCCTCGATGAGAATATCTGCGCCCAGTCCGTCCGAGAAAAAGCCCTTTTTCGGGTCAACCGGCTTTTTCGCCATCACGCCGGAGTCGGATTTGTCAGTCCCGAGGGCGATGGCGGGGAGCGAGTCTGTTATGAGGTTCACCCATAAAAGCTCAATCGGATAAAGCGGCGCGCCGAAGCCCATTAAGATTCCGAGGAGCATGACGAGAATTTCGCCGATGTTGGACGAGATGAGAAAATGGATCGCGTTTTTTATGTTTTTATAAATTATTCTGCCCTCGCGCACCGCGTCGACAATCGTCGCAAAATTGTCGTCGGAGAGCACCATGTCGGCGGCGGACTTTGCAACGTCCGTTCCGCTTTTGCCCATGGCGCAGCCGATGTCCGCCGCCTTTAAGGCGGGAGCGTCATTCACTCCGTCGCCCGTCATCGCGACGATGTGACCGTTCTTTTTAAATGCGTTTACAATCCTCACCTTGTGAGCCGGAAGCACGCGCGCAAAAATGCGCACCTTCTTTGCCGCCTCGGAAAGCTCGGAGTCGGTCATTCTGGAAATCTCCTGACCCGTTAAGACCTCGCCGTGACCGATTTTTAACTCAGAGGCAATCTTTTTCGCCGTCGCGCTGTGGTCGCCCGTGATTATCGCAACGCCGATTCCCGCCCTTTTGCAGACGGCGACGGCGCTTTTAACCTCCGGGCGCAGAGGGTCCGAAAGGTTCACCGTGCCGACGAAGGTGAAGCCCGACTCCTCAATCGCGCGGGAGGAGCGCTTCGCCGCGACGCCGATTATCCTGAGCCCCTCCGACGCGGCTTTCTCGCACTCTTTTGTGATGCGCCCTTTTTCATAAGCGGTGAGCGCCTTTTTCCCGTCCGCGGATAAAAGGTGAGTGCACTTTGAAATGACAACGTCAAACGCGCCCTTGATGACGGTGAAATATTCGCCGTCCGCGCGGTTTAATGTCACCATGCATTTGCGCTCGGAGGAAAAGGGGATCTCGTCGGCACGGGGGTACTTTTCGCGAAGGGATAAAACGTCGCCGTAGCACGCGGCGATGGCGTTTTCCGTGCCGTTTTTTCCCGCGCCGTCGGAGTCTGAGCAGAGCGCGGCGAGCATCAGCGTCATCTCCCCGTCGCCGAAAAAGCCCGTCACCTTCATGTTGCCCTCGGTGAGCGTGCCCGTCTTGTCGGAGCATATCATGGTCGCGCTGCCCAGCGTTTCGACCGCGGGGAGATTGCGCACCACCGCCTTTTTCTTAGCCATTGTCCCGACGCCCATGGCAAGCATGACGGTGACGATGGCGGGAAGCCCCTCCGGAATGGCGGCGACGGCTAAGGAAACGGAGGTCATGAACATGAAAAACGGGTCAAAACGGCGCAGGAGCCCCAAAATAAACACGATAAAGCACGCAAAAAGCGCGCCGAGCGCGAGAGTGCGTCCGACAGATGACAGGCGCTTTGAAAGCGGCGTCTCTCCGCTGTCCGTCACGGAAAGGCTTTTTGCAAGGTGCCCGACCTCGGTATCCATGCCCGTGGCAAAGACTGCCGCCCTGGCGTGCCCCTCGGTAACCAAGGTCGAGGAAAACAGGATGTTCACGCGGTCGGGAAGGTGCGCGTCGGCTGAGAGCTTTCCGGGCGATTTTTCGACCGGCATCGCCTCTCCCGTGAGGGAGGACTCGTTCACCTTAAGACCGCGGCAGGAGATTATCCTTGCGTCCGCGGGTACCATGTCGCCGGAGGAGAGGAGCAAAATGTCGCCGACCGCGACGGATTCTGTGGCAATGCTCTGCGTTTTTCCGTCCCTTATGACCGTTGCCTTGGGGTCGGTCAGCTTTTTAAGCGCGCTTATCGCGTTTTCGGCGCGCGACTCCTGAATAACGCCGATGACGGCGTTTAACGTGACGATGGAAAGGATGATTACGGGGTCGGTCAAGTCCCCCTCGCCCATGAAAAAGGAAACTGCGGCGGAAACTGCGGCGGAAATAATCAGGGTTATTATCATGAAATCGGAAAACTGCGCGAAAAAACGCTTAAGTATGGACGGGCGCTTTTCTTCGGTGATTGCGTTTTTGCCGATGCTTTTAAGCCTTTTTTCCGCCTCCGCGCCGGTAAGTCCTTTTTCGGGGTCGGTGGAGAGAGTCATGAGCGCCTCATTTTCCGTCATTGCGTGAAGTTCCATTATTTATCATCCTTTCCGTAATATATTAAAGCATATTCGCCGCGCCGCGAAAGTATGATTTTTCCTTTACGGTTGACTTTGCGGGCGCTTTGTGATAAAATACTCTAAAAAAATTACGGGTGGAATATATGACTTTACAGCAGATAAATTACGTTCTTAAGGTCGCGGCATCAGGGTCTATGAATAAGGCGGCGGAGGAGCTTTTTATCTCCCAGCCCTCGCTGACGAACGCGATAAAGGAGCTTGAAAACGAGATAGGAATAAAAATATTTTTAAGAACCAGCCGCGGCGTGCTGCTGACCAAGGAGGGCGAGGAGTTTTTGCTCTATTCTCACCAGCTTTATCAGCAGTATGAGCTGATGGAGAGAAAATATCTCACCCCCGGTCAGGTAAAGCGCAAGTTCGGCGTGTCCACACAGCACTATTCCTTCGCGGTCAAGGCGTTTGTTGATACCGTGAAGTGCTTCGGCACGCTCAATTACGAGTTCGCCATCCGCGAGACGAAGACGTTTGAGGTCATCACCGATGTGGAAAATTTCAAGAGCGAGATAGGGCTTTTGTATATGAACGACTTTAACAGAAAGGTCCTCGGCAAGATGCTAAAGGACGCGGACCTTGAATTTCATCACCTTATAAACTGCGACGCGTACGTTTATATATGGAAGCACCACCCGCTGGCAGCAAAGGAAAAGATAAGCTTTTCCGAGCTTGCCGATTACCCCTGCCTTTCCTTCGAGCAGGGGGAGAAGGGGTCGTTTTACTTCGCGGAGGAGATATTGAGCACCAACGACTATCCCAGAATGATAAAGGCGAACGACAGGGCGTCCATGCTTAACTTAATGGTCGGGCTGAGCGGTTACACGCTGTGTTCGGGCATTATCTGCGAGGAGCTTAACGGCAGCGACTATATCGCCGTTCCGTTCGATTCGGATGAGAATAACCCCAACAGCTCCATGGAGGTCGGCTATATAAAGAAAAAGACCGTGGACCTTTCCGATATCGGGCGCGTCTACGTCGAAAAGGTCACGCGGTATTTAAATAACGCAAAATAAAAGCACCCAATGGGTGCTTTTGTTTTGCGCCACGCCGTTTAGCTCTTGGAGCCAAAAAAGCCCTCAAGAGCTAAAGGTAGCGTAGCGGCGCCGAGGCAATGAATGACAGTCCGGTGGACTGTCAGAACCGAGGCGTGACCGAGCCGCAGCGAGACGGTGGCTCGAAGAGCCGGGAGGATTTTTCGAAAGTATCACGAAAAACATGCGCATACTGCGGTCGATTCATGAATCGACCCTACGGGTGCACTCATCGTAGTGGGTGGAAAAAAACGGGATGTCGGGGACGCCATCCCCTACGGTGCATGGGCGAAATAGGCGCAAAAAATCGGGAGGATGAGGGCATCCTCCCCTACGGGGGTGCATTAACGTAATGCGCGGAAAACCGTAGGGGTCGCCATCCTTGGCGACCCGATAAGCTGGTGCGTAAAATATGCGGGTGCACCCAAAAATCCCTCAGTCCCGGCTGCGCCGAGCCAGCTTAAAACCGCCCTTGCGGTTTTAAGAGCGTGCGACAAAACCTTGAGCGGTTTTTCGCACCTAACGGAAAAAGACTCCGTTGTCTTTTTCCGCCACGCCTTTAGCTCTTGGAGCCAAAAAAGCCCTCCTTGCTAAAGGAGGGTGGCATTTGCGGAGCAAATGACGGGAGGATTTTTCGAAAGTATCACGAAAAACATGCGCATACTGCGGTCGATTCATGAATCGACCCTACGGGTGCATGGGCGAAATAGGCGCAAAAAATCGGGAGGATGAGGGCATCCTCCCCTACGGGTGCATTAGCTTAATGGGTGTAATCGTAGGGGTCTCTTGCCTTCATCGACCCGAAAATGTGTGTGCACTCACTTAAACAAAAGTTTATTTCACCAGAAAATTCACGACTTCGCAGGCGGCGATAAGCCCGGCGACGGAGGGGCAGAACGCGGTGCTCCCCGGAGCCTGCCGCCCGGCGGTGCCCTTTTTCTCCGCGCCCTCGGTTATAACGGGCTTTACCGGCTCTTCTTTGGAATAGACCACTTTTAAAGCCTTGATCCCGCGCTTTTTAAGCTCGCGGCGCATCACCCTTGCAAGAGGGCAGACCTCTGTCTTATAAATATCGGCGACCGTGAATGCGGACGCGTCCGTCTTATTCCCCGCGCCCATGGAGCTTATTATGGGAACGCCGGCTTTTACGGCGTTTTCAATCAATAAAAGCTTTGCGCTCACCGTGTCTATCGCGTCAATGATACAGTCATAGACCGAAAGGTCAAATTCCTCCGCCGTATCGGAAGAATAGAACGTGTTATAGATTTTAACCTCGGCGTCCGGGTTTATGTCCGCTATCCGCTCCTTCATAACCGAGGTTTTGTACTGCCCGACGGTTTTTAGGTTCGCGACCGTCTGACGGTTTATGTTTGTAACGCTCACGGTGTCATTGTCGATTAAGTCAAGCGCGCCGACCCCGCTTCTTGCAAGCGCCTCCGCCGCGTGACCGCCGACCCCGCCGAGCCCGAAAACGGCGACGCGTGAGTTCTTTAAGCGCTCCATCGCCTCATCGCCGTAGATAAGGGCGGTTCTTGAAAACTGGTTAAGCATGTCTCCTCCTTAAAAATTATCTAAAAACGAGTGCACGCCGTCTTTGTCCTTGTAGGCTATAACGGTCTCCAAATTAACGTTCTGCACGCTTTTAAAAATATTTTGTTCAACTCCGGGGTTGACCTTTTTAAGGCTCGCGATAAGGTGCTTTATCTCCATTCTTTTGGAGCCGGTGCGGCTTTCCTTAAGGCACGCTTCGGAGGTGCAGGTATCGGTGAACCGGCACGCGCACTGAATAAAATGAAGGTCGTTTTCGTCGCGCCACCTTTTAATGTCCGACTCTCTTATTAAATACATCGGGCGGATAAGCTCCATGCCCGAAAAGTTGGTGCTTTTTATTTTGGGCATCATCGTCTGCACCTGACCGCCGTATAACATGCCCATCAAAATGGTCTCGATAACGTCGTCATAGTGGTGCCCGAGTGCGATTTTGTTGCAGCCTGATTCCTTCGCCTTGGCGTAAAGGTGCCCGCGCCTCATCCTCGCGCAGATGTAGCAGGGCGACTTTTCGATCGAATACACCGCGTCGAAAATGTCGCTTTCAAATATGGTTACGGGAACGCCGAGAATTTTTGCGTTGTGCTCGATGATTTCGCGGTTTTCCTTACTGTAGCCGGGGTCCATCACCAAAAACACAAGCTCGAAATTAAACTTGTTGTGGCGCTTTAACTCCTGAAAGAGCTTTGCCATAAGCATCGAATCCTTGCCGCCGGAAATGCAGACAGCGATTTTGTCGTTTTCCTCCACGAGCCCGTAAAGGTTTATCGCCTGAGCGAACTTTGAAAAAAGGGAGCGGTGAAACTCCTTTCTTATGCTTTTTTCAACTTCCGCCGCCTTAGAGTCCGACGGGACAAGCTTTTCGCGGAGCCACGCCATATATCCGCCCTTTAAGCTGGAGGCGTTAAAACCCTTTTCGATGAGCCTTTCGGCGAGCGGGAGGCTCACGATTCCGGACTTGCAGTAAAAAACGATGTGCCTGTCACGGGGGAGGAGCTCATCGGAAATGTCCTTTTCGTAAATATTCACCGCGCCTGGAATGGAGCCGTAGCCAAATGCCGCCTCGTCGCGCATGTCGACGAGGAAAACGTCCTTTTCCTTTTTAAGCTCACTGAGCGTTATCTCTTCTTTGATTTCCATAAAATTCACCTTTTCACGTTTCCTATGTCTGTCACAATGCGGTAGCCCGCGCTTTTGACGCGCGCGGACAGGCAGGATAAGCACTCCGCCGCTTCCTCGCCCGTGCATATCTTGTTTTCGTAAAGCGCGTACTTTTTCCGCACCGAAACGGGCGAAAGGTTCGGCATAACAACGTTTGCGCCCGCCTTTAGCCCCTTTTCCCTGCCGAGGGGGTCAAGCGTTCCGAGCGCGGTCGTCGCCGGGATGAGCGCGTGCGGAAACATAAGCCTCAATATCGAAATGAGCTTAAGCGTGAGATTGACCGAGCCCGACGGGAAACGGGCAAGCGGCGTGTCCTCGTGGTGAATGAAGGGACCGATGCCGATCATGTCGGGGTCAAGCTCTTTTAGGAACCTTAAGTCGGAAATTATTGTTTCGGTTGTCTGATAAGGGCTTCCCACCATAAAGCCGGAGCCGACCTGGAAGCCTATATCCTTTAAGTCAAAAAGGCAGCGCTTGCGGTTGTCAGGGCTTAAACCGTCCGGGTGAAGGCGGCGGTAGTGAGCATTGTCCGCCGTTTCGTGGCGCAGCAAAAATCTGTCCGCCCCGGAAGAAAAAAACGCACGGTAGCTTTCCTTTTTCCTTTCGCCGACCGAGAGCGTGAGCGCCGAGTCGGGAAAGCGCGACTTTATTTTTTCGATGAGGGAGCAAAGCGCGCTGTCGGTAAAATGCATGTCCTCCCCGCCCTGAAGCACGAAGGTGCGAAAGCCCAAAGCGTGCCCCGTTTCGCAGGAGGATAATATCTCCTCATCCGACAGGCGGTACCTGTCCGCATTTTTGTTGGAGCGGCGGATTCCGCAGTAATAGCAGTCGTTTCTGCAATAGTTTGTAAACTCGATAAGCCCTCTTATATAGACCTCGTCCGAGTAGACGTCCCGCCGCACCTTGTCGGCGCATGCCGTCAAAAAGGGGTCGGGCTCCCCAACGCCTATAAGGCGGGAAAATTCGGAGTCCGAAAGGTTCTTTTCGTTTGTTAATTTTAATACAAGCTCTTTTTCGTTCAAAATTATCACCTTTAAAAATATAGCATATTTTTGCCGTTTAGTCAACGAGTTAAAATAATGTTTACTTTTTTGTATTGATTTTTTTATTCCGTGCGTGTATAATATATTAGATATCAGTTAAAAGGGGAATAAAATATGGACGAAAATTTTGAAAAAGAGACCAATAAGGAAGAAGATAACTTTGCCGACGTGAATTACGACAAAGAGGAGGATACGCCTTCCGAGCCCGAAAAGAAGAAAAAGAACGTAAAGAGCATGGCACTCGGCATTGCTGCTGCGTTCATCGCCGTTATCGCGGCGGTCTTTCTGGCAAAGAGCTTTATCTTCCCGGCAAAGGAAGCCGGCATTTCCAATATGTATAATTCCAGCATCGGTATCGTAAAGGGCAAAAAGCTCTATCATGCCTCGGTGGACGGGTCGGAGTTTGCCAAGACCGATATTAAGACCGGTGAGAAGGAAGTGTTTAAAAATTCCTCGGTCGCGTTTTTGGCGGAATATAAAGGAAAGATTTTTTATTACGATACCGCGGAAGAAAAGTATTACCGCTTGAACGAGTTGGGCGATGATGTTTTGATTCATGACGGGATGACCCTTTATCCGCAGTTTTCCGGAAACTATGTTTATTACATAACGCCGGATTCGACCTACGGCGGATTTGTCAGAAGAACTCCCGTTTCCGGCGGAGACGAGGAGATAGTCTTAAACGTCAACTGCTCGTACTTTAGCGTTGAGTCGGGAAATGTCATTTATTATGACCCGCAGATAGAAGACCTTCTTATCGTTAAAATGTCGGAGGCAATGAAGTACGCAAAGGAGTCCGAAGGGGAGGCAAAGACCTCGGCGGAAATAAAGGCGGTCGTTCTGCTGGAGGACACCGCGGCGTCGTACGTCAACGTCAAGGGAAAATACGTTTATTATTCCGACGCGGAGGATTCCAATAAGATTAAGAGGCTTGACATGTCCAAGGGCGATATTGTGGAAATCGGTCACGGCATCATGGGAAGCTATATGAACGTTTACGGCAAGTACATTTATTATGTAAGCCCGTCGGACAACAGAATTTACAGGTGCAATCTTGACGGGTCGGATATCCGCGACCTTTCGGGCACCAACTACGCGCGCACCGCGGGCGTCAGCATTTATGACGGGTACATGGTCTACTATGCGCTTGTCGGGTATTATGACGAGAATATGCAGACAGAGTACAGCCCCGTCATCGTTGTCGCGGATACAAACGGTAAGAGAATGTGCGAGATTCCCGGAAACGGCGGAGCGGATATTATTGACGGGTCGGATAGCTCCGATGAGCCGGACGCTCCCGAAGAGGACGCTCCGGCAGAGGATACTCCTGCCGTAACAGAGGGCTGATAACAGAAAAAAGAGAAAACCGCTTTCGGCGGTTTTCTCTTTAATGCATTTTTCGCCCATTACGCTAATGCACCCGTAGGGTCGATTCATGAATCGACCGTTTAGGGAATAGGGAATAGTGAAAAGTGAAAAGTGAAAAGTGAAAAGTGAATAAGTGTGCCTTCGGCACGCCGTAGGGGATGGCGTCCTCGACATCCCGTTGGCTACACGACCACTACGCTAATGCACCGTAGGGGCGATTCACGAATCGACCGCCAAAGGAACAGTAAAAAGGTAATAGATGTACCTAAAGGCACCCTCATGTCGAACTGAACAAAATCCTGTAAAACGAAAATTGTGACAAAATTGTTAAAAAAGTTTGACAAACTGAAATATTTGTGATATAATACACCTATCGGGGATAAAAGGAAGAGGCTCTTTTAACCGAACGGAGGGTAATATGTTTGATAAAAAGATCAGAAAACCGTATATGACACTCGCGCTGACGGCGGTGTTTTTAATAATGAGTATGTTCGCGGCGAACGCGGAAACACTTTCCCAGCAGCTTACGAGAGCGCAGAACGAGAGAAAGGCTGCCGAGCAGCAGCTGTCGAGCATTCAGTCGCAGAAAAAGAACGCTCAGGCGGTGAAAACTCAGTTAGATTCCGAAATATCGAGCCTTAATACCGAGATTTCGAACCTTCAGAACGACATCAATAAGACCGATGGCGAGATCGCGTTAAAGCAGCAGGAGCTTGATCAGGCGGAGGCGGCGTGCGAGGAGCAGTTTTCTTCGTTTAAGACAAGAGCGAGAATAATGTACGAGAACGGTCCTTCGACTTATATAGAGATACTTTTCGCGTCCGGCAGCTTTTCGGAATTTGCGTCCAATGTGGAAATAATCAAAAACCTTTTGGACTATGACGAGAAGGTGCTTGAGGAAAGAAAGCAGGTAAGAGAGGTCATCGCCCGGCAGAAGGCGGATCTTGACGCAGAGCGTGCCGAGCAGGAAACGAGAAGGCTGACGCTTTCGGAAAAACAGTCGTCGTTAAACACAAAATTGCAGACCCAGTCGGCGGTCATCAGCCAGCTTGCTCAGCAGGAGCAGATGATCTTGAGCCAGACCAAGGAACAGATTGCCAAGGAAAAGCAGCTCCAGCAGAGGATAAACCAGTCAAGAGCGGTAAACACGAGCACTCAGACCTATAAGAGCTCGCCCTCGGCGACCGCGGTGAAAACCGTGTTTTCCGGCACTGCAAGCGGTTCAGAGGCGGTAAGGATCGCGAAAAGCTATATCGGCGTGCCCTACGTTTACGGGGGAACGACCCCGAACGGGTTTGACTGCAGCGGTTTCGTTCAGTACGTTTACCGCCAGATGGGAATTTCCATTAACCGCGTTGCGGCGGACCAGGCGAGAAACGGAGTTTATGTCGCGAAAGAGGACCTTCAGCCGGGCGATCTGGTGTTCTTCGCAAAGCCGGGAAGAACTATCCATCACGTGGGAATGTACGTCGGAAACGGTCAGTACATCCATGCGCCCTACACGGGCAGAAGCATAACAATCGAGAACCTGACGAGAAAGGATTATTACACGGCGAGAAGAATTGTGTCTTAGAAAAGGCAATATTTCGGTAAAAATACACATAAAAAAACACTTGCAATTTATAAAAAAGTGTGGTATAATATGTTTTGGCATAAAAGAGTGGGAATTCTCCCACTCTTTCGTATTATATAATAAAAACGGGAGATGAGGGCGTTGTCAAAGGCAGAGGAGATTGCGGAAAGAGAAGCGGAAAAGATCTGCGCGGAAAACGGACTTTTTGTTTATGACGTTGAGTACAAAAAAGAGGGCGGAGAAAACATTTTAAGAATATACATCGATTCGGATTCGGGCATTACGCTCGACGACTGCGAGAAGGTCAGCCGCCCGCTTTCGGACAGACTTGACGAGCTGGACCCCATAAAGGGCGCGTACGAGCTTGAGGTCTCTTCCCCCGGAATCGAGCGCATTATAAGAAGGGACTGGCATTATGACAAGGCGCTCGGCGAAAAAATATACGTAAAGCTTTTCGGCTCCGAGAACGGAGAAAAGGAGCTTACCGGAATCTTGAAAGAGGCGGATAAGGACTCATTTACAATCGGAACCGAAAAGGAAGATATCAAAATAATGAAAGATAAAGCGGCTTTGGTAAGAACCGTGTTTGAATTTTAGGAGGTATGCGAAAAATGAACCAGGAGCTTATGGCGGCGCTTTCGGAGCTGGAGCGCACGAAGGACATTAAAAAGGACTATATGATTGAGGCAATCAAGGCGGCGCTCACAGCTGCGTGCAAGAAAAACTATCTTGACAATCTTTACGTTAAGGTCGAGATGGATCCTGACACAGGAGCAATCCGCGCGTACACGCAGAAAAAGGTCGTTTCGGAGGTTGAGGACCCGGTAAACGAGATTTCGCTTGAAGAGGCTCAGGCGATAAAGCCGACCTATGAGGAAGAGGATTTCGTTGACTATGAGGTTGACCCGATGAGATTCGGACGTATCGCGGCGCAGACGGCGAAGCAGGTCGTTATCCAGAAGATAAGAGAGGCTGAAAGAGGACATCTTTTTGACGCGTTCTCCGAAAAAGAGGGCAAGATATTAACGGGCGTTATCCAGAAGGAGGACAGAAAGGGACTTATCGTTTCTCTGGAGGACAATGCGGAGGGAATCCTTCCCTTAAGCGAAAGAATCCCCGGCGAGGAATATCACTATAACGACAAGATGAAGTTCTTCGTTCTGGAGATAAAGAAGGGATATTCCGGTCCCCAGATAATACTTTCGAGAACGCATCCCGGTCTTATAAGAAAGATGTTTGAACAGGAGGTTCCCGAGATTTCGGACGGCACGGTCGAGATAAACGGCATCGTGCGCGAAGCCGGATCCAGAACAAAAATGGCAGTCTCCTCGTCGGACGAGAAGATTGACCCCATCGGCGCATGCGTCGGTCAGAAGGGCATGAGAGTCAACGCCGTTATGGGTCAGATGGGCGACGAGAAGATAGATATTATAAAGTACAGCCCCGAACCGGAAGAGTTCATTGCGTCGGCATTAAGCCCGGCAAAGGTAACCTCCGTCACCGTGTCGGAGGAGGAAAAGAGCGCGTTTGTGACGGTTCCTGAGTACCAGCTTTCCCTTGCTATCGGCAAGGAGGGGCAGAACGCGAGAATGGCGGCGCGCCTTACCGGATATAAGATTGATATAAAGAGCGATTCGGAATCCGCGGCAAAAGAGGAGTAATTATGGCAAAAAGCGTACCTTTGAGAATGTGCACCGTATGCAGGGCAAGCAAAGAAAAAAAGGACCTTATAAGAATCGTGAAAAATAAAGAGGGCGAAATTTTTATCGACCCGACGGGGAAGGCTAACGGAAGAGGCGCCTATATCTGTAAGGACGGCAGCTGCGCGTCCGAGGCGGAAAAGAAAAAGGCGCTTGAAAGGTCGTTTTCCTCGCCCGTAAATAAAGAACTGTTTTCGGAGCTTGCCGCTCTGAATAAGAATGACTAATCGTGGGGGTGTATCTATGGCAAAAATTAAAGTAAACGAGCTTTCAAAGACTCTGGGCGTCAAGAGCTCCGAGCTTGTGGAGCTTTTAAAAAGCGCGGGTTCGGCGGTAAAGGGCTATTCGAGCCTGATGAGCGACAATGATATGAACATCGTTTTGGAGCACTATACAAAGCTTTATGACGACGGAACGGATATATACGAATTCATGAAATCACTCTGCCCGGCAGAGCCCGAAAAGAAGGCAGAGCCCGAAAAGGAAGAGAAAAAGGCTGAGGTAAAGGCAGAAAAGGATCCTAAAAAGCAGCCCAACCATTCAAACGAAAAGCGCTATGTCGATACAAGGGCGAACGTGGTTGACTTGGATAAGTACAAGGATGCGGAAAAGATTGAGGAGCTTGCTCCCGAGCTTAAGGACACCGTGACCAATAAGCAGAAGATAAAGAAGGGTCCCAAGAACAAGTCCCAGGCAAAGAAGGAGGCGTTCGTTCCCAAGCATACGGAGCCTAAGAAAAAGGAAAAGCTTGAAATCGAAATTCCCGATGAGATCGTTGTGTCCGAGCTTGCCGAAAAGCTTAAGACCACGACGAACGACGTTATTAAGCGCCTCATGCTGATAGGCGTTATGGCAAACCTTAACCAGACGGTCGATTATGACACCGCGGCGCTCATCGCCGAGGATATGGGCGCGAAGGTAACGAAGGAGGTCATCGTTACAAAGGAGGACCTTTTGTTCAACGATACGCCCGATAATCCCGAGGACCTGGTTCCCCGCGACCCGGTCGTTGTCGTTATGGGTCACGTTGACCACGGTAAGACCTCGCTTTTGGACGCGATAAGAAAGACCAACGTAGCCTCCGGCGAGGCGGGCGGAATTACGCAGCACATCGGCGCATACAGAATCAAGATAAACGACAGAAAGATAACGTTTTTAGACACTCCCGGTCACGAGGCATTCACCGCAATGCGTGCGCGCGGAGCGCAGGTAACCGATATCGCCATACTTGTCGTTGCGGCGGATGACGGAATCATGCCCCAGACCATCGAGGCGATAAACCACGCGAGAGCGGCGGGACTTACGATTATCGTTGCGATAAACAAGATAGATAAGGACAATGCGGATGTTGAGAGAGTTAAAAGAGAGCTTTCCGAAAATGATGTATTAATTGAGGAGTGGGGCGGAGATACTATATGTGTCGAGGTTTCCGCAAAGCAGAATAAAAATATTTCAGAACTCTTGGAAATGGTCATCTTAAGCGCGGATATGCTGGAGCTTAAGGCAAATCCCGGAAGAAAGGCAAAGGGCACGGTCATCGAGTCCCGCCTTGATAAGGGAAGAGGACCGGTCGCAACCGTTTTGGTTCAGAACGGAACGCTCCGCCAGGGCGACGTTGTCGTTGCGGGCACCGCAGTCGGCAGAGTCAGAGTCATGACGGACGATAAGGGCACGAGAATCAAGGAAGCGGGTCCCTCCGTTCCCGTTGAGATAGTCGGACTTTCCGAGGCGCCCGAGGGCGGAGAGCTCTTCTTCGCGGTTGACGATGAGAGAGCGGCGCGCGACGTTGTAGAGGCAAGAAAGCAGAAGATAAAGGAAGAGAATATCAAGGCGGCGTCCGCGGTAAGCTTAGACGATCTTTTCTCCAGAATTTCCGAGGGCGATATGAAGAACCTTAACATCATCGTTAAGGCGGACGTTCAGGGAAGCGTTGAGGCGGTGCGCCAGAGCCTTGAAAAGCTTTCAAATGACGAGGTAAAGGTAAAGGTAATTCACGGAGCGGTCGGCGCGGTGAATGAGTCGGACGTTATGCTTGCGTCCGCGTCGAACGCAATCATTGTCGGCTTCAATGTCCGTCCGGATTCCGGTGCGCGCGTTGCGGCTGAAGCAAAGAACATTGATATGCGTATGTACAGAGTAATCTACGACGCTATCGACGAGATAGAAGCTGCCATGAAGGGCATGCTCGCTCCCAAGTTCAGAGAAAAGGTAACCGGTCATGCCGAGGTAAGGCAGACCTTCAAGGTATCGAGCGTCGGCACCATCGCGGGCTGCTATGTGACGGACGGAACGGTATCGAGAAATAACAGCGTCAGAATCGTGCGCGACGGTATCGTTATTTACGAGGGACAGATAGAGTCATTAAAGCGCTTTAAGGATGACGCCAAGGAGGTTGCCGCGGGCTTTGAATGCGGTATGAGCGTTGAAAAGTTCAACGACATCAAGGAGGGCGACGTGTTCGAGAGCTTCACTATGGAAGAGGTTGAAAGATAAATGAGTTTTGACAGGACCGAAAGAATATCCGGCGAGATCATGCGATCGCTGCCGGACATTCTCCGCGGTATAAAGGATCCGCGTATGAAAGGCATGATAAGCGTTTTGGACGTGCGCGTTACAAAGGACTTGTCGTACGCGAAGGTAACGGTGAGCGTTTTGGGCACCGAGGAGGACAAACGCTCCGCCGCCGCGGCGCTTAAATCCGCCGCAGGATATATAAGAAGGGAACTTTCCCACCGCGTGGATATCAGGGTGACGCCCGAGCTTAATTTCGTCATAAGCGACGCGATCGAGTACGAAGCGCGCATCAGCAAAATGATATCGGACGCTGTGGGCGGGAAAACAGATGAGTGAATTTCTTTTAATAAAAAAAGAAGCTGAGAAAGCGGAGAGCATTGTGATCTTAAACCATGTTAATATGGACGGGGATGCGGTGGGCTCCGCGTTTTCCTTGGCGGCAGTTTTTAAAAGCGCGGGAAAAAAGGTTTCGGTCGCGATAGAGGACGATCCGCCCGAATATTTAAAGGCGCTTTGCGACGAATATATAAAAGAGTCGGACGAGGTTTTTGACCTTGCCTTATGCGTTGACTGCGGGGACGAATTGAGACTCGGCAAAAGAAAGGACATTTTCTTTAACGCCAAAAGAACCGTCTGCATCGACCATCACGTGTCAAACGTCGGGTTTGCGGACGTGAACCTTATAAGACCGGAGGCGTCGAGCACGAGCGAGATCGTGTTCGGGCTCATTAAGTACCTTGGCGCCGGGATCACGCCGCGCATGGCGGATCAGCTTTTTGCCGGCATCATCACCGATACCGGGGGATTTAAATATTCCAACACCACGCCCGAGTGCTTTTCCATAAGCGGCGAGCTTTTGAAAGCGGGAGCGGATATAAACGGCGTCTGCATAGGAATATATGAGTCAAACTCCCTTGCCAAGCTTAAGCTAAAGTCAAGGTGCTTGGACTCCATAAAGCTTTATGCCGGCGGAAAAATATCCGGCTCCGTGATAACGAAAAAGGACTTTTTAAAGACCGGAGCGGCGGAGTCCGACTGCGAGGGCTTTTCGCAGATAGGGCGCGGCATCGCGGGGGTCGAAGCGTCCTTCTCCATCACGGCGTATAAAAACGTCAAGGTCAGCTTAAGGAGCAAAAGATACGTTGACGTTGCAATGATAGCCGCGTCCTTCGGCGGCGGCGGTCACAAAAGGGCGGCGGGATTCTCGCTTCCCGAGGACACGAACATAAAAAAGCTTGAAAAAAAGCTTGTGGAAATGCTGACAGCGGAAGTTGAAAAGGAAAACGTATGAACGGCGTTATTGTAATTGATAAAGATGAAAAGATGACGAGCTTTGACGTTGTCGCGAAAATGAGAAGGATATGCGGCACAAAAAAGGTCGGTCACACGGGCACGCTTGACCCGGACGCGACGGGCGTTCTTCCCGTCTGCATAGGGAACGCGACGCGCGCGGCGGATATCATGACCGGGGCGGACAAAAAAAGCTACAGAGCCGTTTTAAGGCTCGGCAGCGCGACGGATACGTTTGACGCGTCCGGGAAAGTAACGAAAACGGGCGACGCGTCGGGACTCTCCGACGGGGAGATTGAGCGCATAATTTCTTTGTTTACGGGCGATATAATGCAGACTCCGCCGATGTATTCGGCGATAAAGGTTGGGGGCAAAAAGCTCTATCAGTTGGCGCGCGAGGGAAAGACGGTGGAGCTTGAACCGCGGAAAGTCCGGATAGACTCTCTGAAAATCCTCGGGCGGAATAAAAATGACGTTTCGCTTGATATCACCTGCTCCAAGGGCACATATATAAGGTCGCTCTGCAACGACATCGGCGAAAAGCTCGGCTGCTTTGCCCACATGGCGGCGCTTCGGCGCACCGCGAGCGGGAATTTCACCGAAAAGGAAGCGGTGAAGCTTTCCTGCCTTACAAGTGAGAACGCAAAAGATTACCTTGTGCCGACGGACAGGCTCTTTGACTATCCCGCCTTTAAGGCGACGGGCAAGCAGGAATACTTAATAAAAAACGGCGTGAGCGCGTACTGCGAGGGCGAGGAGGGGCTCTACAGAGTCTACTCGGAGTCGGGCGCGTTTCTCTCCGTTTCGGAAATAGTCGTGATTGACGGGAAAAAGTGCTTAAAGCTCATAAAAAGCTTTTGGGGGGATGGTAAATGATAAGGGCGTCAGACGGGGAAAAATTTTCCTCCTCCGCGGTCTGCATCGGCAATTTTGACGGGGTGCACCTTGCGCATGCCGAGCTTATAAAAAGCACGGTTCATGCAGCGAAAGAGGAAAAACTTAAAAGCATTGTCTACACGTTTTGCCCGCACCCATCGGAGCTTTTCGGAATAAAGACGGAAAAAATAACCTCCGGGGAGGATAAAAGGGAGCTTATAAAAAGGCTCGGGGCGGACGTTTACTATTGCAGAAAATGCACAAGGGAATTTCTTAAAAAAAGCCCGGAGGAATTTGCCCGTGAGGAGCTTATAAAAAACCTCGGCGCAAAAAAAGTTTTGGTGGGCTATGACTTCACGTTCGGACGGGACGGGAAGGGGACGGCGAAGGAGCTTATTTCGCTCGGCGAAAAGTACGGGTTTTCGGTCTCGGTCCTTGATGAAATGAGGCTCGGCGAAAAAGCGGTCAAAAGCACGGCGGTCAGGGAATATATAAAAGAGGGAAAAATCGAAGAGGCTAACAAAATGCTCGGCAGAGCCCACTTTTATTCGGGAGAGGTGTTCCGCGCAAAAATGCTCGGGCGCACAATCGGCTTTCCCACGGCGAATATATATCCCGGGGAAGATCTGGTGCTTCCGCCCTTCGGGGTGTACGCCTCCGGCGTTCTGCTTGACGGGAAAATCTATCCCGGCGTTTCCAATATCGGGATAAATCCGACCGTGGAGCACGGCGATAAGCCGAAGATAGAAACGAATATAATGGGCTTTTCGGGGGATATCTACGGACGCATGATAAAGGTTTTTCTTTACTCCATGATAAGACCGGAGCGGAAATTTTCGGGAATTTCGGACCTTTCCGGGCAGATAAAAAAGGACGCGGAAGAAGCAAAAAAAATAATTGACAAAACGGACTTTATATGGTAAAATATATGTTGGTTTGTGAAACCGAACCTTTTGCAAGGCTTTAGGGGTCACCGCCTTCGGCGTTGTTAAAGGAGATATTAAATGGGAGGTGTAACTTATGTTAAAGGAAAGAAAGCAGGAGATCATTTCGACCTACCGCATGAGCGAAACGGATACAGGTTCGCCCGAGGTACAGATCGCTCTTTTGACTGAGAGAATCAATCATCTTAACGAGCATCTTAAGGTCAATAAGAAGGATCATCATTCAAGAAGAGGTCTTTTGAAGATGGTTGGTAAGAGAAGAAGTCTCTTAAACTATCTTGAGAGAACCGACATTGAAAGATACCGTGCTATCGTTGAAAAGCTCGGAATGAGAAAATAAAGGAACACAAGGCGGTCGCGGTTTTGAAAATTCCGACCGCCGATTTTTCTTCAGGGCGCCGCGGGTGATTAGCAGTTAGATGTGCTTTTTTACGGGTTAAAAGGGCAGATTTAAGTGCTAAATGCCTACGGCAAAAAGAAAAAAGAAAGGATAAATAACTATGAAACAGATTTTTTCAACAACTGTCGCAGGCAAGCCTTTCAGCGTTGAAGTGGGCGAGCTTGCGCAGCTTGCAAACGGAAGCGCAATGGTGCGCTACGGCGAAACTGCCGTTTTGTGCACGGCAACCGCTTCGGCAAAACCCAGAGAGGGAGTTGATTTCTTCCCCTTAAGCGTTGACTATGAGGAGAAGCTCTACAGCGTCGGAAAGATTCCGGGAAGCTTCACACGCCGTGAGGCTCGCCCTTCCGAGCATGCGATTTTGACCTCGCGCTCGATTGACAGACCTATCCGTCCGCTTTTCCCGCAGGACCTTAGAAACGACGTTACGGTTATCACGACCGTTATGTCGGCTGACCCGGACTGCCAGTCCGAGATCGCGGCGCTCATCGGCGCGTCAGTTGCCATCTCCATTTCGGATATTCCGTTTAACGGTCCCATCGCCGGCGCGAATGTCGGACTCGTTGACGGCAAGCTCATCTTGAATCCCAATGAGGAGGAGAGAGAGAAGAGCAAGCTCAACTTAACCGTTGCCGGAACAAAGGAAAAGGTTAACATGATTGAGTGCGGAGCGGACAGCGTTCCCGAGGACACGATGCTTGAAGCTATCATGATGGCTCACGAGGAGATTAAGAAAATCTGCGCGTGGATAGAGAGCGTTGCAAAGGAAGTCGGCAAGCCGAAGTTTGATTATGACCATATCGTGGTTGATCCCGAGCTCTTTGAAAGAGTTAAGGACTTTGCAATCGACCGCGTTAAGTGGGCGCTTGATACGGACGATAAGCGCGTGAGAGATAAGAACATGGCGGAGGTTTCCGCTGAGGTTTACGAGCACTTTGCCGGCGAGTATCCCGAAGCTGAGGGACAGGCAGTGCTTGACGGAGTTTTGTATAAGCTCCAGAAGTATGTCGTAAGAAGATGGCTCTTGGACGAGGGCAAGCGTGTTGACGGCAGAGGAATGGACGAGATCCGCCCCCTTTCCTGCGATATCGACCTGCTTCCCAGAGTTCACGGTTCCGCACTCTTTACAAGAGGGCAGACCCAGGTGCTCACCGCGACAACGCTCGCAACGCTTTCCGAGGCTCAGATGCTTGACGGTATCGACGGCGAGGAGGAAAAGCGCTATATCCACCACTACAATTTCCCGTCCTACTCCGTCGGCGAAACACGCCCGTCCAGAGGACCGGGAAGACGTGAGATCGGTCACGGCGCACTCGCCGAGAAGGCACTTTTGCCCGTGATTCCGTCCGAGCAGGAATTCCCCTATGCTATAAGACTCGTTTCGGAGGTTCTTTCCTCCAACGGCTCCACATCTCAGGGAAGTATCTGCGCAAGCACACTGTCGTTAATGGCTGCCGGCGTTCCGATAAAGGCGCCCGTTGCCGGAATCTCCTGCGGTCTTATCACCGAGGGCGACAGGTTCATCACGATGACCGATATCCAGGGTCTTGAGGACTTCTTCGGCGACATGGACTTTAAGGTTGCCGGCACGAAGGACGGTATCACCGCTATCCAGGTTGATATAAAGATTGACGGTCTTACTCCCGAAATCATTAAGACTGCGTTTGAGAAAACAAGAGTTGCAAGACTCCACATTTTGGACGACGTTATGTTAAAGCGCATAGCGGAGCCCAGAGGAGAGCTTTCCAAGTACGCTCCCAAGATAATCTCCACAAAGATCGACCCCGATAAGATAAGAGAGGTTATAGGCTCGGGCGGAAAGACGATTCAGAGAATCACCGCTGAGACCGGCGTTAAGATCGATATCGAGGACGACGGAAGCGTGTTCATCGCATGCATTGACTATGAGGCAGGTCAGAAGGCATTAAAGATAGTCGAAGGCATCGCGGGAGAACCGCAGATCGGCGAGGTATATACCGGTAAGGTTATGCGCATAATGGACTTTGGAGCATTCGTTGAGTATCTCCCCGGAAAAGAAGGTCTTGTTCACATTTCCAAGCTTGACACCAAGAGGGTCGAGAAGGTTTCCGACGTTGTTTCCGTCGGCGACGAGATTCAGGTAAAGCTTATCGAGGTTGACAGACAGGGAAGAATTAACCTTTCGAGGAAGGACGCGCTCTTAGACCTTGAAAAGAAGGAAGAAGAAAATAAGTAATGTACAATATTAAAGTTCTTTCCAACGGACTTAAAATTGCATATGAAAGATTGCCCTACGCCCGCTCTTTTTCAGCGGGCGTTTGGGTTTTATCCGGCTCAAGATTCGAAAGAAAGGGCGGAATGTCTCACTTTATCGAACATATGCTTTTTAAGGGCACGAAAACAAAATCCGCGCGCGATATAGCGGAGACGATGGATTTAACCGGCGGTCAGTTAAACGCCTATACCACGAGGGAGTACACCGTTTATTACTCCGTTACCGTGGCGGAAAAAAGAAAAGAATCATTGGAGCTTTTAGCCGATATGATAAAAAACTCGGTGTTCCGCGAGAGCGATATCGAGCTTGAAAAAAATGTCGTGGTCGAGGAGATCGCGATGTATGAGGACTCGCCGGAGGATCTGGCGTTCGACCTTTTGGAGGAGCACGCATTTTCCGGCAGCGGGCTCGGCAAAAGCATAACCGGCACGCGCGAGAGTGTGCGCTCCGTCACGCGTGACGAGATACTTGAGCATATGGGCTCTTACTACGTTCCGTCAAACATGGTGCTTGCGGTTGCAGGAAATTTTGACGAGGAGGAGCTTATAAGCCTTGTCGAGGAATATTTCGGGGATATCCCCGACCGCCCGGCGGAGACGGGGGAGACCATAAAGCCCGTGTTTCATACCGGCGGAGGTATTTTGGAAAAAGACATCGAGCAGGCGAATATCGCGGTCGGATACGAGAGTGCGGGATATGAAAGCGAAATGAAATACCCGATTCTGGTGCTGAATAACGCGTTCGGCGGCGGGATGAGCTCGCGCCTCTTTCAGAAGATAAGGGAGGAGAGCGGACTTGCGTACTCGGTGTACACCTCGGTCGCGAGCTATTCGGACACCGGGATATACATTATCTACGCGGGGCTTTCCGACAATAATCTGGATATGACGCTTTCTTTGATTGAGTATGAGACAAAGAGGCTGCTTGACGGGGGACTTTCCGACGCGGAGATTGAGCGCGCGAAGGAGCAGATAAGGGGCTCCGTCATCTTGGGCGGCGAGGGAGTCGGCTCGCATATGAGCGCTCTGGGCAAGGGAATCTTACTTACCGGGGAAGTCCGCGAGGAAGATGAGATATTAAAAAAGATTGACGCCGTTACCAAAAGCGACGTTGCCGCCGCGGCAGAGGCGCTTTTCGGCGCGGATAAGAGCTACACCCAGATAGTCAGAGGAAAAAGCAGATAAAAGAGGAAACACTGTCCTTTCATAAGAAAGGCAGTGTTTTTTTGTCGGAAAATTCTGGGAATAAATTCCATAAAAAGACAGATTTTTTCTTTTTTGTGTGGTATACTGTTGCTATGAACCCTTAAAGGAGCTGATTATACCTTGTCACGGAAAGATAAAATCACCGAAAGAATAAAAGGAGCGCTCTTCGGCGAAGCACTGCTTTTGCCGCTGTGCGTTTTCGTGCTTTCGAGGGTGCA
Source organism: uncultured Clostridia bacterium (assembly GCA_934476235.1). Taxonomy (GTDB): domain Bacteria; phylum Bacillota; class Clostridia; order CAKSNL01; family HGM11501; genus HGM11501. Next base: position 46,184 of record CAKSNL010000006.1, read on the forward strand.
CATTTACTCGGACATTATGCCGTTCGGATATGCGGCGCTTTCGGGCACGGGCGCGTTTTTTAACCCGCTTGCGCTGCTCGCCTTCGTTTCGGGCACGGCTCTGGGCGATTCCGGTCTGCTGGCGTATTTAAGGCACATCGCCGCGGCGGCTTTATTCATGGGGGCGAAAAAGCTTTCAAAGGATAAGGTGAGCGACTCTCTGATACTGTTTTTCGCAGTCATGACCGGCTCGCTTACCGGGCTTTTATTAAAGGCGGGCGCGTTTTACTGCCTTCAGTCGTTCGCGGAGGCAGTTTCGGCAGCCTTGTTTTACTTTCTTTTCCGCTCATCGTACGGCATTTTAAAAAACCCCGGCAAGCTTTCAATGCTTAACGAGGCGGAATTTTCCGTTCTCTTTTTCGCATTTTTGTCGGTTGCGTCCGGATTTTCCGACCTGGAGGTGTGGAAGATATCGTTTTCCGCGGTAATTATGATATTCATGGGACAGGCTGCGGCGTACAAAAACTCCCCCGCGACGGGAGCGCTCTGCAATATGGGAATGGGCTTTTTCTTTTTCATGTTTTCGCCGGAAAACCCGTGGGCGGTGTCGTCGCTCGCGCTCTCGGGCATGGTCGGCTCGTGCGTGAAAAAGCACGGGAAAATTTTAGTTCCGCTTTCGTATTTTCTCCCGCTCTTACTGTTTTTCCCGGGCGGAATGTCCTCCTCGCCCTTCAGCGTGTACGATATCGCGCTCGCGTCCGCTCTCTTTATCGCGGTGCCGGAAAAGTGGTTTGACGCGGTGAATCTTATAACGGCGGGCGCGGCGAACGAAAAGGCGTACCTTCGGATATCGGACCGCCTGACAGACCTTTCGGACACGTTTTTGTCGATTGCGGAGACCTTTGATTCGGTTTCGGTCAAGAGGACGGACGGAAAAAAAGGCGCGGCGCGGGAAACGGTGAAGCGCGTGTGCCGCGACTGCGCATTTAAAAAAAGCTGCACGGTGAACGCCGAGGGCGAGCTTTCGGCGCTTGAAACGGGAGCGAAAAGGGCGGGAGTTTATGACGCAGCCGCCAAAGGGTGCAAAAGAAGGGGAGAGCTGATGACGGAATTTATGCGGATATATCAGCTTTCCAGAATGGAAACGATGTGGCAGAAAAGGCTCAACGAGGAGAGCGAGGCAGTCTCCGGGCAGATGAAGTGCGTGTCCGGGGTCTTTAAAAAGCTCAGCAAGGAAAACGAAGCCTTTATAAAGCGCGACTGTGAGGCGGAGGTGCGCCTTGCCTCCGCGCTTAAAAAAGAGGGAATCGCGGTGAAAAAGCTCTCCGCCGGGACAACGCACAACGGTGCGTTCGAGGTGCGGGTGGACTCTGTTCCCTGCAAGGGGGGAGGCATGTGCGACTCGGTAATGAAAAAAGCGGTGGAGGAAACGATAGGGGAAAAGGTGGAGCGCGTCGGCATAAAAAACTGCAAGCGGTGCTCGGTGGGCTACTCCACACTGTCGCCCTTCGGCATCAACGCGGTAAAGCTTTCGATGCCTCTTGAAAACATCTCCGGCGACAGTGCGGCGTTTGCGCGCGTGGACTCGGAGCATTACGCCATAGCGTTAAGCGACGGAATGGGCACGGGCGCTGCGGCAGCTCGCGAAAGCAGCGTCGCCGCGCATATGGCGATGCGGCTTTTATCCTCCGGAATGGATATCGCCTCGGCTGCGAAAATGATAAATTCCCTTCTCATCAGCCGCTGCCAGGGAAAGACCTTCGCAACGCTTGACCTGGCGCTTATAAACGTTTTTTCCGGCGAAGTGGAATATCTTAAAAACGGCGCCGCGTCGGGCTATATCTTCACGTCCGGCGGAAAGGTTAAGGTCGCGTCCGGCGAGGGAAGTCCGCTCGGCGCGGTGGGCGACGCGGAGATGAAGGTCAAAAGGCTGAAGCTTTCGGACGGCGACGTGCTCATCATGGTGTCGGACGGGGTGGCGGATGCCTTCGGCGCCGGCGGCGAGAAAAAGCTTTTCGATACGCTTTCGGATTTTACACCGGGAAGCATTGACGCGCTCGCCGAATTTATTGCGAAAAACGCATATCTTGCCTCCGGCAGAAAAATGAAGGACGACATGACCGTAATTGCGGCGGGCTGTATAAAAAGAAAGAGAGGCGGGAATAATATGGGAAAAAAGGAGGCTTAAAGGGTATGCGAAGCGATAAGAAGGTTATAATACTTGACAACATAAAGTCAGACTGCATCGAGCAGGCAATGTTCATATTAAAAGAGCCGCGCCCGGAAAATATTGACGCGGTGAGCGAGGCTGAAAGGATAATCGAGAACTACACAAGGCGCTGCCGCTATGCTTTTTATCCGCGCGGGAGGAGAAGAAGGCGCATATCCGGCGCGGCGGCGGTCGGCATCATAATTGGCGCGGCAATATTTTTTTCCGTACTTGCGGTGACGGGAGTCATATAAAAAAGCGATGGCGTCAGCCATCGCTTGAGTGTGCCGGAAAAAGCCAACCGTTAGCTTGAACTGGTGCGCATTTAAAGGCTCCAAGAGCTAAAGGCGTGGCGGAAAAAGACAACAAAGTCTTTTTCCGTTAGGTGCGAAAAACCGTTCAAGGTTTTGCAGCACGCTCTTAAAACCGCAAAGGCGGTTTTAAGCTGAGTTTTGCAAAGCAAAACTCTGAGGGATTTTTCAGTAGATACGCTTAAATAAAACATTTGACTTTTTCGTCAGTTTGAAGCGATGGCGTCAGCCATCGCTTTTTAAAAGCTCTTCCGGGATACGGTCGGTTTTATAGTAAAACTCCCTGTCGTGTTCGCCGATTTCCCGGACAACGCGGCACGGCACGCCCATTGCAACGGAGGACGGCGGGATGTCGCGCGTAACAACGCTTCCCGCGCCGATAACCGAATTGTCGCCGATAGTGACGCCGGGAACAATCACGCATCCCGCGCCTATCCAGCAGTTTCGCCCGATGCGCACGCTCTTGTTGTACTGATATGCCTTCTCGCGGAGAGAGGGAAGGATCGGGTGCCCCGCGGTCGCCACGGTCACGTTCGGTCCGAACATGGTGAAGTCGCCGACAAAAATGTCGGTATCGTCAACCAAAGTGAGATTGAAGTTCGCGTACACATTTTTGCCGAAATGCACATGCCGTCCGCCCCAGTTTGCGTGAAACGGGGGCTCGATATAGCACCCTTCTCCAATCTCCGCAAACATTTTTTTAAGCATTTCTTTTCTCTTTTCCTGCTCGGTCGGGCGCGTTAAGTTAAAACAATAGAGCATATCCAGGCATTTTAACTGCTCCTTTGCAATATCGGGATCGTTCGGATCGTAAAGCTCGCCCGAATGCATTTTTTCTTTCATGGTAAATCACCTCAATTTGATTATACTAAATCACCCGCATTATTGCAAGAAAAATTTATACTTGAAAACCTACAAAATCTATGTTATTATAGTGTTATGAGGTGGTAATATGAAAATCTCGACTAAGGGACGCTATGCAATAAGGATGCTTCTTGACCTTGCGGAACATTCGAACGGGGAATATATCGCGCTTAAGGACATTGCGCACCGCCAGGGAATATCGAAAAAGTATTTGGAGCAGATCGTGCCGATATTAAATAAGTCGGATATCTTAAAGACGAACCGCGGCTATCAGGGCGGATATATGCTTGCAAAGTCGCCCGATAAGTATAAAATCGGGGACATTTTGAGGCTGACCGAGGGGAGCCTTGCGCCGGTCGCCTGTGCCGATGGGGAGGAGGACTGCCCGAGGCGCGGGGAATGTATGACTCTGCCGCTCTGGCAGGGGCTTTACAAGGTCATAAGCTCGTATCTTGACAGCATCACGCTTCAGGACCTTTTGGACCGCGAACACGAACGCTATTCAAACGACTATATTATATAAAAAGAGTGCACACCAAAAGGTGTGCACTCTTTATTTTATTCTGAAAACATCGGGGTCGAGAGGTATCTTTCGCCTGTGTCGGGAAGAAGAGCGACTATAACCTTGCCCTTGTTTTCGGGACGGAGAGCAAGCTTTGTTGCCGCAGCAACCGCCGCGCCCGATGAAATGCCGACTAAAACGCCTTCTTTTCTTGCAAGCTCACGGCCTGCCTCGAAAGCCTCCTCGTTTTCGATGGTGATTATCTCGTCATAAACCTTGGTGTCGAGCGTGTCGGGAACGAAGCCGGCGCCGATTCCCTGAATCTTGTGCGGTCCGGGAGTGCCCTTTGAAAGAACGGGCGAGCCCGCGGGCTCAACCGCGACTACCCTGACGTTCGGGTTCTTGGACTTTAAGTATCCGCCGACGCCGGAAAGCGTTCCACCCGTGCCGACTCCGGCAACAAAAATGTCAACCTTGCCGTCGGTATCCTCCCAGATTTCGGGACCGGTGGTCTTTTTATGAACCTCCGGGTTTGCCGGGTTCACGAACTGACCGGGGATGAAGCTGCCGGGAGTTTCCTTCGCAAGCTCGTTCGCCTTTTCGATTGCACCCTTCATGCCCTTTGCGCCGTCCGTCAAAACAAGCTCGGCGCCGTATGCCTTCAAAAGATTTCTGCGCTCAACGCTCATTGTTTCGGGCATCGTTAAGATGACCTTGTAGCCGCGCGCGGCGCCGACCGATGCAAGACCGATTCCGGTGTTGCCGCTTGTCGGCTCGATGATGACGGAGCCTTCCTTCAAAAGCCCCTTTGATTCCGCGTCGTCAATCATAGCGCGGGCGATTCTGTCCTTAACGCTTCCCGCCGGGTTGAAATATTCAAGCTTGGCGTAAATATCCGCCTCAAGCGAATGATTTTTAATATAGTTGGAAAGCTTCAAAAGCGGGGTCTTGCCGATGAGATCAGTTATTTTTTCATATACCTTCATAATTAAACACTCCTTAAAAAATAAATATTTGATTAATGGGGTTAAATATGCGTCAACATCGCGCCCCGGGTGCGTATTTCATTTTGACCGCCTCACATTATACACATTACCTATCTGTTTTATAGGCATTATAGCACTAAAGGATTAATTTGTCAAGAGTTTTTTAAAAAAATTTTTGGAGCGGCAAAAATGCCGCTCCATGGAGGGAAAATGAAATTTATTAAAGCTCCTTATCATGTATAAACATCATAACGAAGCTTATTAACAAAAGAAAAGTGGAGATAAATATCGCCGGGGCGCCGAGCTTCATCGTGATAATTCCGCCGATGCCCGCGCCGATCGCAAAAAGCCCGATAACGGAAAAATATACCGCGCCCTTTGAAAGAGCCGCCTTGTCGCGCGTGTGGAAATATGCGATCAAAGACTCCGTCCCGACACGCATGTTGCCGATGCACATCGTGCTTGCATAGGCATGACCGCGGACCTTGTGAAAGCTCTGCACCTGAAGGGCACAGACGAAGGAAACCAAAGCGTTTGCCGCAGCGTCCAGACTGTGCGGCATGAAGCCGACCGCGGTTAAAAGTACCATTTCGATTATTAAAACTATCTGGCGCCAGTGAATTTTTTCATAGGTCTTGAATTTTCTGTGAATGAGCTCCGCAATGCACGTTCCGAAAAGGAACGAGAGCACGGGAATGAGGTAGCGCAGAGCCTCGCCCCACTCGCGGGAAAAAAGGTGTGTGCTCATTAAAACGATATTTCCCGTCTGCGCGTTGGCGAAAACCTCGCCGCGGCAGATGTATGTGTAAGCGTCCTGAAACCCGCCGGACAAAATGATGAAAAGCGCGGTCTTCATAGAGTCTGACATCTGGCGTTTTAATTTTACATAAACCAAAAAATCTCCCCCTTGATTTTACCAAGCTACTATATTATAATATAAATACTGATATATGTAAAATATATAAATGACATATCCGATATAATAATATGTTATGGAGGGGAATTATGTTCACGAGCTATGACCGTTACAGGATATTTTATTTTGTCGCGAAGTATAAAAGCATTTCGAAGGCGGCGGAGGCGCTTTTGACCAGCCAGCCGAACCTCACAAGGTCCGTAAAAGCGCTTGAGGGAGAGCTGGGCTGTCCGCTCTTTCTCCGCACAAACCGCGGGATGAAGCTGACGCGCGAGGGCGAAAAGCTTTTTTCGCATGTTGAGGCGGCATTTTTTCATATCGAGGAGGGCGAGGAGGAGCTTAAAGGAAGCCGCAGCCTTAAAAAGGGCGTTGTGACGGTCGCGGCAAGCGAGGTGGCGCTGCGCTGCCTGCTTTTGCCCATTCTTCAGCGCTACAGGGAAAAATATCCCGGCGTCCGCATAAAGATAAGCAATCACACGACTCCGCAGGCGCTTTCCGCCTTAAAGGCGGGAGAGGCGGATATCGCGGTCGTCACCTCGCCGGCGGGGGATACGGATACGCTCACGGTCAGGAGAATAAAAAGGATACGCGAGGTTGCCGTCTGTTCAAAGGCGTTTTCCGACCTTGCAAAAGCCAAAACTTTACTTTCCGAGCTTTCGGATTTTCCGATTATCTCGCTCGGCAAGCACACGATGACATATGAGTTTTACTCCGAATTTTTCTCAAAAAACGGCGTGGATTTTCACCCGGATATTGAGGCGGCGACGGCGGATCAGGTGCTCCCGATGGTGGAGGCGGATCTCGGCATCGGCTTCGTGCCGGAGGAATTCATATCGCCCTACGATGAAGTTTTAAGGCTTGATTTGAAAGAAAAAATCCCGCCGCGCGACATCTGCCTTGCACTGAGGAAAAACAGAACTCCGGGCGCCGCCGCGCGCGAGCTTTGCGCACTGATAGAAGGGAAAAATAAAGAGCAGTGATCTTCAGACTGCCGGAACAAGCCATCCCTTGCTTAAACGGGCGCGCTATTTAAAGCCCTCCTTGCTAAAGGAGGGAAGAATTTTCGGTCAGAAAATTCAGGGAGGATTTTCCGGCGCACCCGGCATATTTTGAGTGCCCCCGCTCTTAATTATACTGACTTTTTCTTGTATTCGGTGCCCCAGGCAACCATGGCGTCGAGCACGGGCTTTAAACTGTAGCCCGTTTCGGTCAGCGTGTATTCAACTCTCGGCGGAACCTCGGCATAGACCTTTCTCGTAAGGAGCCCCGCGTCCTCCATGGAACGCAGATTCGCGGTGAGCACCTTTTGGGAAATGCTCCCGAGGGATTTTTTTAATTCGCCGAACCGCCTGGTGCCCTCTAAAAGATCGCGGATAATCAAAACCTTCCAACGGTCCGATATGAGCATGAGCGTTGTTTCGACCGGGCAAGCCGGCAGATTTTTTGTCATGTGTGCTTCTCCTTGCATAAGAATATTAAAAAACGATGCGCTTTTTGTTCCTTATATGATTATACGCCGTGCCGAAGCCCTTGTCAAGACGGTTTCCTTCCGGTAACTATGATACAAAAAAGTGCTTACTTTACGAAAACGCCGGCTTGCCTTATAATACATTGCGGGGTGATTTTTTATGACACAGAATCAAAGGCGTGTTTTTCTTATAAAATATCTCTTAAATGAATCCGGCAGATATGCTGACGCTCCTATTCCCGAAAGCGCCGCGGAGCAAAAGGCTCTTTTGCGCTCGCTCATGAATGTGCGGGCTCCGAAGGCGGCGGACGGCGGGTTTATGAAGATACAGGACGAATACCTTAAATGCGAAATTTTACAAAAAGGCATTACCGATTCGGATACGCTCCCGTTTTCGGAGGAGAAAATCAGCCTGTGGCAGGGCGATATCACAACGCTTAAATGCGGAGCCATAGTCAACGCCGCAAACTCGGCACTGCTCGGCTGCTTTGTGCCGTGCCATAGGTGCATAGACAATGTGATACACACTTTTTCGGGCATCGGACTTCGGCTTGAGTGCGCAAATATCATGGAAAAGCAAGGCTTTGATGAATATACCGGCAGAGCGAAAATAACAAAAGCATACAATCTGCCCTGCGATTATGTGCTGCACACCGTCGGTCCGACCGTGAACGGACGGCTGACCGGGGAGCACAGAGCCCTTCTTGCCTCGTGCTATGCTTCGTGCATGGAGCTGGCGGAGCAAAATAAAATAAGGTCGATAGCGTTTCCCTGCATATCCACGGGCGAATTTCATTTTCCGAATGAAATTGCGGCACAAATTGCGGTAAAAACCGTGCGCGAAGGGCTTAAAAATTCGACCTTGGAAAGGGTGGTCTTTAATGTTTTTAAAGATGAGGACAGAAGAATCTACGAAAAGCTTCTCGGATAAAATAAACCTGCTCTCGGAAAGGCTGAAAGAAGCCGACGCCGTTGTAATCGGCGCGGGAGCGGGGCTTTCGGTCTCCGCCGGGTTTGCGTACTCCGGCGAAAGGTTTTTAAGGCATTTTTCCGATTTCAAAGAAAAATACGGGTTTTCCGACATGTATTACGGCGGCTTTTATCATTATAAAACGCCCGAGGAATACTGGGCATTCTGGTCGAGATATATTTATGTGAACCGCTACAAAGACGAAAAAAGCCCGGTATATGACGAGCTTTGCCGCCTTGCAGAGGGCAGGGACTATTTTGTGATAACCACAAATGTTGACCATTGGTTTCAAAAAACGGGGTTCGATAAAAAACGGCTTTTTTACACGCAGGGCGATTACGGCTTGTTTCAGTGCTCAAAGCCGTGCTGTAACAAAACGTACGATAATGAAAGCGTTATAAAGGAAATGGTGAAGCAGCAGAAAAATATGAGGATTCCGACCGGGCTTATTCCGAAATGCCCCGTCTGCGGCGCGCCGATGGCAATGAACCTCCGCGCGGACGAAAGCTTTGTCCAGGACGAAGGCTGGTACAAAGCGAGCGGGCGCTATTGCGATTTTTTAAGGCGGCACCGGAATTTGAAGGTACTTTATTTAGAGCTCGGCGTCGGAGGGAACACGCCCGCGATAATCAAATATCCGTTTTGGAAAATGACCGCGGAAAACAAAAACGCCTTTTATGCATGCGTCAACATGGGCGAGGCGGTGTGCCCGGAGCAGATTGAAAAAAGAAGCGTTTGCATAAACCGTGACATCGGAGAGACCTTAAGAAAAATAAATGAAAAAATTTTTGCCTGAAAAACCGCATGGCAGCGCAAATGTTTCTTTTCGGTAACTACGCCACAAAAAAGTGCTTACTTTACATGCGAAACCGTGGGCGGTATAATTAAATCGGAAAGCGGGGAATACCCCGCAAAAAGAAAGGATGATTTAATATGAAAATCGCAGTGGTATGTGCAAACGGTAAAGCGGGAAGGCTTATCGTAAAGGAAGCGTCGGAAAGAGGCTTTGATGTGACCGCATTTGTCAGAGGGGAAAATAAGTCCGGAGCGGAAAAAGCCGTTATAAAGGACCTTTATGACCTTACGAGGGAGGACCTTGCGGGCTTTGACGCGGTGGTTGACGCCTGCGGCGCGTGGACGGCGGAAACGGTCGGCACTATCCCGAACGCGGTGAAAAAGCTCTGCACGCTCTTGAATGGAACTGATACAAGACTCCTGATAGTCGGCGGGGCGGGAAGCCTCTATGTTAATAAGGAGCACACCCTGACCGTTGCGGACGGCAAGGACTTTCCGGACGCGTTTAAGCCGCTCGCGGCAGTGCATCAGACGGCGCTTGACTATTTAAGAACCGTCAAGGACGTTAAATGGACTTATATAAGCCCGGCGGCGGACTTTCGGGCGGACGGAGAGAGAACCGGAAAATATATTCTTGCCGGCGAGGAGCTCACGCTTAATAAAAAGGGCGAAAGTGTGATAAGCTATGCCGATTATGCGATTGCGATGGTTGACGAGATTGAAAAAGGAAAGCACATAAAAGAGCGCATCAGCGTTGTTGAAGCATAAAAAACCGTCCGCTTAAAAGGCGGACGGTTTTTTGCGGGAAATTTCAGTTTTGAATAAAATCGCTCACGGAGCACTCATGCCATTCAACGCCGGTGGCGGAAGCGTTATAATAGAGCTTTTTCACGTTGTCATTTTCGTCAAATTCTATTCTAAAATAGTAGTTTGACGTTTTGGGTGCGAGATAGTCGTCATAGAGCGTTTTATAAGCTTCCTCGTTGCCGGACGCCTTCGCCTCCCTGATGTAGTCCGCCTGGTCGGGGTCGCGGTTATAGTAAAGATAGTTCATCGAGTAAATAAACTCTGCGGACGAGCCATCCTCCCTCCAGTCGGAAACCGTGAGAGAGGTAATGTCATAGTACGGCGAGTAGACGCGCGTGAACTCGTCCTTTAGATAATTTACCGCCGCCGCCTTTTTGCCGGAGGGGTAAAATTCTTCGACCGTGAGCCCGAAAAGGCTCAAAAGCTCGTATGACGAGTCCGCATATTCATAATAGCCGGAGCCGGAGCGGAAAACGCCGCACCCGTCCGTCGCGAGTGAGATTGAGCCGTCAAAGGAACCTGACTTTATTGAAAGCGACGCGTCAAACGCGCAGCCCGTTCCGCCCTTATTTTCCTTAGCGCCGGAAAGAATCTCCGAAAGGCGGGGAAGGTACTCTTTGTCTAACTTATACTCCTTGCTTCCGTTCTTAAGAACCGCGGAGCTTATCGCGGCAAAGTCGGAAGGCGCTGCCGCCCTGCCCCCGAAAACGGGGTAGTGCGTGCTCTCGCCGTTTTTATAGCAGATGAGCTCCATATCCCGGATCTCGCCCTGGGAAACGAGGTAGTAAAATGCGCCGCCTGACTCTGCGCACATGTCGCTCGCCCAGCCGGGCACAACGTCCGATAAAACGTCATAGGTCTCGGAGCGCGATGAGAATATGCCCGCGCCGGAAGGCTCGGTGCCCTCTTTGACCTTGCCGGAGTCAAGGTCTATCACGTAGTCTGAAAAGCCTCTTATCTCCTCATCGGGACCGTAGCTTGTTAAATACGCGGTCTTTCCGTCCGCCGTGACGCGGACCCAGAGCCCCGAGGAGCCCTGCTGATGGGGCGCGATGTTGAGGCGCGAAAGGTCAATCGCCTCTTTTATGCTCTCTGTCTTAATGTCATAGACAAAGAAGCCCTTAAGGTAGTGAAATACCGCTCTTTCGCCGTCGCAGTAGTCCATTTCCGCCATGATGGCGCCGATGGGCTCCGAGATGTACTCTTTATAAGCCTCGCCCGAAAGCGAATAGTCCTTGCCCGAATTGGTGAGGCACAATGCGGCTGCCGCAACGGAAACGAACGCGATTATAACTATCCATACCGCTGCCGGCTTTTTGTAGGAGGCAATGCGCCTGATTCTTTCGGATAACGTTTTCTTTCCGTTGCCGAGTGCGGTCGTACCGAAAACGAAGCGGTTTTTCTCTGTCGCGGATCTTAAAAGAAGCTCGGCGTACGCCTTTTTGTTTTCGGTTATGCGAAGGGTCCTGTCGTCGCAGTAAAGCTCAATGTCGTTCTTGAACATGAAAAACGCAAGCCAGATTACGGGGTTGAACCAGTTTAAGCAAAGGATTGCCGACGCGAGCCAGAGAAATAAAACGTCATTATGCTTTAAGTGGCAAAGCTCGTGAGTGAGCGTCGCTCTTAAGTCGCTTTCCGAAAGCCCTTTTCTTACCGTGATCTTTGGTGAGAAAACGCCGGAAAGCATGGATTCTTCGCCGTAGGCGAGTGTGACGCGGCGTTTTATGCCGAGGGATAATTTACACTCGTTAAAAACGCGGAGAGTCTCGGGGTCGGTCACGGTCTCGCTGTCCTTTGATTTTTTCTTAAAGACAAAATAGGAAAGCGCGAAATATGAGAAAAGCCCCGCCACGCCGGCGGCATAGATTATTTTTATGTCAATTCCCTTTTTGGGCTCGGGACCGGGGAGGGCAGCGGCAGCGGCGCTCTCCCTTGCGGGAGCGGTCACTTGGGGAACCGTGACATCCAAAACCCTTTCATAGGCGGGTTCGATTGATGAGTATATTGAAATGTCCGACTCCGGAAGAACGGGCGAGAACAGCCTTACCAAAAGCAAAAGCCAGATAAGAAAATGAGCACGCGCGGTAAGCTTCGATTTAAAAACCGTTTTTAACAAAAGAATTGCCGCCGCGGTTACGGATAAGTAAATTGTCATGTCGTAAAGCATGGTCATGGTCAGTTACCTCCTTCAATTTTATCGATAATTTTCATAAGCTTGTTGGCTTCGTCCTCGGTGAGCGCGTCCTTCGGGGCAAGATTTGCCACGAGCATTTTAAGCGAGCCGTTATATATCCTGTCAAGAAAGCTCTTTGCCTCCTTTTTCTTCACCGCGTCCTCGCTCACGAGGGGATAATAGCAAAACTTTGCGCCCGATAAGTCCTTGCCGACAATTTTTTTCTCATTGAGACGGCGGACAAGGGTCTTGACCGTGGATTCGCTCCAGCCTGTGTCCTTCGCGCGGTCGATAATCTCGCCGACGGTAAGGCGCCCCTCCCGCCATAATATCTCCATTATCTGCCATTCGGCTTCGGAAATGTTAACTCCGTACATAATAACCTCCGTTCCGCCGCCCTGCATCGGCAAAAAACAGTATTGACGATCTCTTATCGGCAGGGAAAGAAATGATGATAAGAGATAATTTTAAGTAAAAACCCCCGAAAAAACAATCTCGGTTACAGCTGTAACTTTAGTTTACAACTGTAACCGATATTTGTCAAGTACTTTTAAAAAAATTATTCTTCAACGTGATTCATACCCTGCGAAATAATGGTTCTCACATGGTCGTCGGCAAGGGAATAGTAGATGTTTTTCTTGTCGCGGCGGCTTTTTATAAGCTTGCTCTGCTTTAAAACCTTAAGCTGGTGGCTTATCGCGGACTGAGTCATGTCAAGCTCGGACGCAATCTCTAAGACGCACCGCTCGCCGCGCTCAAGCACGAAAAGGATGCGGATTCTTGTATAGTCGCCGAAATTTTTAAATAACTCGGCAAGCTCGTAAAGCTTTTCATTTGTGGGGATATGATCCATAAAAACAGTCCTTTACTTGGTATTAAGCGCCCTTATGGCATTGAGCACGGCGATTATCATAACGCCGACATCGGCGAACACCGCCCACCACATGCCGACCTTTCCGAAAGCGCCGAGCGCTAAGAAAAGGAGCTTTATGCCGATTGCGAACACGATGTTTTCGTAAACGATCTTAAGGCACTTTTTTGATATTTTGATTGCCTTCGCGACCTTTTTGGGATTGTCGTCCATCAGCACCACGTCGGACGCTTCGATTGCCGCGTCGGACCCGATGGCGCCCATGGATATGCCGACATCGGCAAGGGAGAGAACGGGCGCGTCATTTATCCCGTCGCCGCAGAAGGCAACGGCTCCTTTGCCCTTTTCTTTGATAACGGAGTCTAAAATGTTCACCTTGTCCTCGGGAAGGAGCGAATAGTGAACGTCGGTAATTCCGAGCTCCCCGGCAGCTGCCATAGCCGCGCTTTTTGAGTCGCCGGTCAGCATGGTGATTTTTTTAACGCCCTCTTTTTTAAGAAGCTCTATCGCCTCGGCGGAATCCTTCTTCGGTGCGTCCGAAATTAAGATGTGACCGGCATAGGCTGAGTCGATGGCAACGTGGATAACGGTTCCCGCCGAGCGGCACTCACAGCAGGGAATGTTAAGGCTTTCCATGAGCTTGGAGTTTCCGACCGCGACCTTTTTGCCCGAAACGGTTGCCGTAATGCCGTGACCTCCGGTCTCGGAAATATCGGTAACGAGCGACGAGTCAATGTCCTTGCCGTATGCTTTTAAGATGCTCTTTGCGATGGGGTGGGTAGAAAAACTCTCCGCCGCCGCGGCATAGAATAAAAGTTCCTCCTTCGGCATCGTGTTGTGATGCACGGCTCTTACCTCAAAAACGCCCTTGGTGAGCGTTCCCGTCTTGTCAAACACAACGTGGCTGACCTTGGATAACGTCTCTAAATAATTCGAGCCCTTGACTAAGATTCCTTCGCGGCTCGCGCCGCCGATTCCGGCAAAAAAGCTTAAAGGAATACTTATTACAAGCGCGCACGGGCAGCTTATAACAAGGAAGGTGAGCGCACGGTAGACCCATGTGCCCCAGTCGGGCGCGCTGCCCGAAAGCAAGCTGACCGCCGGCATTATAAGCGCCAGAAGGAGCGCGGATATGCACACCGCCGGGGTATATATGCGCGAAAACTTTGAAATGAAGTTTTCGGATTTTGACTTTCGGGAGCTTGCGTTTTCAACTAAGTCCAAAATTCTGGACGCAGTGTCCTCGCCGAAAACGGCGGTCGTCTTTATCTTTAAAAGCCCGGTTTCGTTCACGCTGCCGCTTTTTACACTGTCGCCCTCCGTAACCTCAATGGGGAGGCTTTCGCCCGTGAGAGCGGAGGAGTTGACCTCGGACGAGCCGGACACGATGATGCCGTCTATCGGAATCTTCTCGCCGGGAAGAACGGTGATGACCTCTCCGACCGCGACCGTGTCGGGATCAACTTTTTTAAGCGCGCCGTCTTCCTCAATATTGGCATAGTCGGGGCGGATATCCATAAGAGCGCCGATGCTTCTTCTGCTCTTGCCGACAGCATAGCTTTGAAAAAGCTCGCCTATCTGGTAAAAGAGCATTACCGCAACGGCTTCCTTATAGTCGCCGAGAGCCGCGGCGCCGACGGTTGCCGCAGCCATTAAAAAGTTCTCGTCAAACGGCTGAAGGCTCGCTATTCCGTGAAACGCCTTTTTTAAAATGTCGTACCCTATTAAAAGATAGGGGATAAGGTAAAATAAATTAAAATATCCATCGGGTTTTAAAAGTGCAAGAGCAAGAGTCATCACAAAAGACAGGATGATTCTTACAAGCACTTTTTTCTGCTTCCCAGTCATATTATACCACCTCCGGGATGAAAATACAAGTTATAAATAGATCTCGCAGTCGTCCTCAACCTTTTTGCAGTTTTTGATGACCGCCTTCATAACGGCTTTTTCGTCCGCGCCATCGGAAAATTCCACGGTCATTTTAAGCGCCATGAAGTTCACGGAGGCGGAGAGAACGCCCTCGGTTTTGGAAGCCGCCTGCTCCATTTTATCCGCGCATGAAGCACAGTCTACGTCTATCTTATAGGTCTTTTTCATAATAAAACACTCCTGAAAAATGATATTAACAATTGAACGATTGTTCAATTGTTAATATCATTATAGCACACCTTTATTTAAATTGCAAGTGTTTTTTAAAATAATCCGGTAATTAATAAATTATAGCCGCCGATTCTTTCTCCGCCATTCGGGAGGAAGGGGTTTTTCTCCTCATAAAACGAGCCGGGAGAGATGCAGTGCTCGTCGGGCGTGGGAAGGTGGTGCGGACCCAAAAGGTTACGTAAGTTATTCGTGAGGGTGAGGCTTATCTCGTTTTCCCCCTCTTTTAAATACTCTGAAAGGTCCGCCTCATAAGGCGTCGTTATAAAGGTTTTGACCTCGGCACCGTTCACCGCGAGCGTGAGGGCGTTAAGCCCTTTCTTTTCCGCGCGGAAAAGGTAGGAGGTGCCTTGAAGCGTTACCGTCTTTTTTAATGTAATGCTCCCCGAAAAGAAGGGAAAGCCCTGCTTTTCAAGGTTTTTAAGCGTAACGCGCTCCGGCAGAGCGGTTATCTTAAATCCGCCTTCCGTGCGGGTGATTTTTTCCGAAATGTCCGAAAATCCGTCAGCCGATACACCGAAGGGACCGACCAGGTATATGCTTTCAAGCTCCGTGTCGTACTTTAAGCTGTTGGTCTCGGTTTCAAAAATCTTCGTGCGCCCGATTTTCTCATACACTTCGTCCGACTGGCGAAGGTGCGCCCTCACCGTGACCGTGTTTTCGCCGCGGGCTGCAAGCTCCGAAATGTCAAAAAGCTTGACGGAGCGGTCATAAAATTCACCCGTCGGCGCATTTTCAAGCGGTGAGGAGTTTACATTTATCAGGAACTTTTCCGGGGTTTCGATGCCTAAGTATAATTCGGGCGGCATTTTTTCGATGAAAAACTTAAACGTGCACACGGTTTCGTCTTCCTTATTCATCACCGCGCGGGTGAAAACGTTTAATACATAATTCTCACGCCCGTTTGCCGTGCATTTGTCTACGGTTAATGCATTGTCGGTCATCCTTTCGATCTGCCAATCACCCGATAAGTCCATCACTTTTTCGGGCTGCTTTTTTTCACGGGAAGTATATTTATGAGAATCGCAGATTATGACCGCGGAGCCGTAAGGGGGCAGCGTGAGCGTGCCGGAAAACGGCGAAAGGGCGCCCGTTTCAAGGTCCATTATCCTGCCGTTTAAGGAAATTTCGCAGAGCCTTTTTTCGGATGTCGAATTCACAAAATAGTGGAAGGTGAAGTCGTCAAAAAGCCTTCTTGTGTAGGTAACCGAGGGGTCGGAAACGACACCGCACGGCGAAATGGAGCCCGAGTCATTTAAGACTGTTCCGCCCTGTGATTTAAATTCGGATAAAAGGCGGCGCGTCTCGGGCAAAAGGTTTTCGCCGAAGGGCACGATAACGCGGTCATAGGTGCACTCGCCGATTTTTATTTTCCCGCCGGAGACGGACGCATGGCGCGCCATAATGACCTCGTCGCCCAGGTCAAAAAGAATGTGCTTTGCCTCAAGGTCATATAAAAGCCGGGTGAAGGAGCTTTGAATGTCGTAAACTCCGCTATAGTTTTCGGGAGTGAACGACGCCCAGCACGAGGTCATCGGGTGAATCACGAGCGTGTCAAACTCCGTCCTCCCCTCAGAAAGGAAGGCGCCGAGCCTTCCCGCCGCGTCCGAAAATCCCTTAAAGTAATCCCACCACGGCTGCTGAGGTCCGATAGCCGGGGGATAGTCGCGCTTTCTTAAGCCCCTCATGGAGTAAGGCGATAAGTGAAGGCACAAAAGCGTTGCCCCGCGCACCGCCTGCCAGGAGAAAACGGCAAAAAGGTCGTCAAAATCCGCCGCATGCCCGCATGCGGCAAAGCTTTCGGTCAGCACCGCCTTTTTCCCGAGCTGGTGAGCGACCGAGGCGACCTGATAGGGCGCGATGATCGCGCTTCCGGGCTCCTTTTTAAGGGTCAGCATGTCAATTCCCGGAATGTCAAAATACTGGTACGACGGCATGACCGCGCCGTTTGATATCATCTGAAGGCGCAGATCCTCCTCCAAAAGAAGGTGACCGGTGAATTTCTTTTTGTGCTTTTTACAAAATTCATGTATAGTTTTGGCGTAGTTTTCGGAAAAAAGCTCCGCGACAAGCCGCCAGTATTTTATCCGCACGTCCGCCGCGCCCTCCCGCTCCTCAAAAAGGCAGGGAAGAAGGGGCAAAATGTCGGTGCCGTACGCCTTTTTCCACTCGGAGGGGAGCGTGTCGCTCCACGGTATACCGCACATTCTCGCAAGCTGGGGCTCGTCGGTGAAAAAGCCCTCGATATCGGGCGACTTCTCAATGTAGGGCTGATAGGAAAATTCGATGAATTTTTCCGTCACGCCGGGGTCCAAAAGGTCGGAATAAAGCGGGTTTATGTCCGCATAATAAGTAAAGCCGTCAATTTCGGCGATTTTTTTGCCTTTTGCCCCGCCGTCCGTACGGCAGAGCGATTTTAGCATGTACTTCTCGCCGAGTGCGGGAACGCGCCCGTCCGCAAAGCCGGAGGGCCAGCCGTTCTCGTCATAAGCAAACGGCGCCATGGAGCGCTTTTTCCCCTCGGCGACCGCATAGCTTATGTTGTCAAACCACTCTTCGCCCATGTAGGGGGTGGTAAGCCCGCCGCGCGCGTGCAGGAAAAAGCCGCCGATATGGGCCGAGTCCATCTTGCCGATAAGGCGCTCCGTCTCCTCCTTTGACAAAGTGTCGTTCAAAGACCAGAACGGAACGGGAAGGTATTTTTTGTCAACGCTCGAAAAATCCATGTTTTTAAAGTCCATTATAATGCCCCCTTTAATGTATTTTATATTATAAACGAAGAAAACATAAGTGTCAAGTTGACATTTTCTTGTTTTTGGCATAAAATATAATGGATAAGGGGGAGATTTTTTGACCGGAGTAATAATGAGAGCGCTCGGAAGAAGAACCGAAAATATGGCGCACGATAAAAAAAGGGCGGCGTACGGCACTGCCGCGGCGGTCACCGGGATAATATGCAACATTATTCTTTGCGCGCTGAAGGGAGCGGCGGGGCTCATCTTCAATTCAGTCGCGATTTTGGCAGACGCGGTGAATAACCTGTCCGACGCGGGAAATTCCGTCATCACGCTCATCGGTTTTTTCCTTGCCGAAAAGCCGGCGGATGAGGATCACCCCTACGGTCACGCGAGGATAGAGTACATTTCGTGCCTCGCCGTGTCTTTTGTGATACTCATGCTCGGCGTGTCGCTTTTTAAGACCTCGGCGCTGAAAATTTTCAATCCCGAGCCGATCGACAAAAGCGCGGCAGCCGTTTTGGTGCTCGTGATTTCGATACTTTTAAAAGTCTGGATGGGCGTGTTTTATAAAAAAATGGGCACGGCGATAAATTCGTCGGTCATACTTGCAAACTCAAAGGATTCGTTTAACGACGTTGTTTCGACCGGCGCGGTGCTTTTAACCACTCTCATCGCGGTGTTTACCGATGTTAATCTGGACGCGTGGGCGGGCTGCGCGGTCGCGCTCTTTATCTTCTGCTCGGGCTTTGGCATAATGAGAGAGACATTAAATAATCTTCTGGGCACAATGCCGTCAAAGGAGCTGGTGGATTCTATCATCGACAAGCTCTATTCCTATGACGGCGTTCTGGGCATACATGACCTTGTTGTGCACAGCTACGGACCGGACAAATATTTCGCGACCGTGCATGTTGAGGTTCCGTGCGACGTCAATATTTTAACCAGCCACGATATGATAGATAATATCGAGCGCGATTTTTTGTCAGACCCCGGCATCAACCTTGTCATTCACTTAGACCCTGTCGTGACAGACGATGAGGAGGTTATAAAAACGCGCGATATGGTGCATGATACGGTAAAGGCTGTAAACACCTCGTATTCGATTCACGATTTTCGCATGGTGAAGGGCGACACGCACTCCAACCTGATATTTGACATCGCGGTCCCGGCGGGCGATAAGCATACGGAAAGTCAGATCCGCGAAAAAGTGGCGGAGGAAATTAAAAAGAGGGACGGTAAATATTACTGCATCATAACCGTTGACAGAAATTATACAATGGATGAAAAAGGAGCCGGGCGGTAAGCCCGGCTGACTCATAAAAAATTTTTAAAAAAGGTATTGACAAAAGGGAGGATTTGTGATAAAATACTTATTGTTGCGAATGACATAAGTTAATAAACGCACCATTAGCTCAGCTGGTAGAGCACCTGACTCTTAATCAGGGTGTCCAGGGTTCGAGTCCCTGATGGTGCACCAAAAAAAGCACTTCATCAGAAGTGCTTTTTTGTTGCGCCTATCAGGGACTCCTCGCTAAAAACAGTCCGCAGGACTGTTTTTTTCACGCTCGGACTGATGGTGCACGGTAAAGAGGGAGCACACCTTCCGACATGCTTTTTGTTTTGTTGCGCCTATCAGGGACTCTTCGCTAAAAACAGTTCACCGACGCGTCGGAACAAACCTTTGCGCTCCATGTTTTCCTTCGGAAAATCTTTGCGCGCTTCGTTTGTTCCTCCTTTGCCCCAAAAAGCATACGCTTTTCGGGGACCCCGGATACACGCTCAGACTGATGGTGCACGCCGAAAGGAGGGCGCACCTTCGGGTGTGTTTTTGCTTTGCTACACCATTCGCGGGAATTTTCCCTGACAGAAAAAAACCTTTCGAGCCCCCTCTTTTGTCTAAAATGACGGTTGAAAAATATTTTCAGAGGTGCTATAATAAATAATGCCGTATGGCGAGGGAAACAAAAATATTTTCGAGGTGAGAAAAATGGACTTCAATGCGCTTGCCGATTTTATCAAAAACATCGGGAAAAACTACTCGGTTCCCGGGTGCGATATCAGCGTTTACTACAACCACATAAACGTTTTCAGGATGCACAGCGGATTTTCAGACGAGTCGGGGAAAATAAAGGTCTCGCGCAAGAACCTTTATTTCATGAACTCCGGCGCAAAGATAATGTGCTCCGCCGCTTTAATGATTCTGGCGCAGAGCTATGCGCTCTCGCTGGGCGACCCTGTCGCCCGGTTCGTTCCCGGAATTCCGACGGAGATCACCGTGCGCGAATTTATTAAGCGTTACAGCGCCGAAAACAGGACGGAGGACGAAATCTTCGGCTTCGAGACGGTGAAAAGACTCATCGCCTCCGCAAGCGGAAAAAGCTTTGACGAATTTCTGGAGAGCGCAATAACGCGCCCGTTAAAAATGAAGTCGACGACGTTTAACTTAAACAAAACGAACGAAAAGCTCATAGCCGCGCAGTATAATTACATGGGCGAGGGAAAGACCCCCATAGAGTGCGCAACGGACGTGCGCGTTCTTCATGACAAGCACACCGGCTGCCTTATAACGAGCGTAGACGACTACGCGCTCTTTGCCGAAACGCTGACGGGCGGCGGGCTTTCGAAAACCGGAAAGCGGATATTGTCGCGCGAGAGCACCGAGAAGCTTATAGGCGACCTTGTTTATAACGAAACGGAAAAGGACGGGGCGTTCGTCTCTGTCGGCAACAACGGAAGCCTGGTTCTTATCGACATGAAAAAGAAGATCACGATAGTTTACGCTCAGCACATGAGGAACATGGACTCCTCGGTCCTTTCAATGTACCCCGAGCTCAGGAAGACCGTTTACGAGTGCATAGGAGCGGACACGTGGTCGCTCGGATACAACATTTTTCCGTAATACGTTAGGAGAGAACAAAAAGAAAAATGGGATATTTATTTTTAGCCTTCGCACTTTTGGCAGGCTCGACCAAGGGCTACTGCGGAAAAAAGACAAGCGGATTTGTAAGAGAATACAAGGACGCGATGTTCACAAACTTCATAAGAATGGTGCTTTGCATATTGATAAGCTTCGTGCTTTTGCTGGCGAGCGGGCGCCTTTCGCTTTTGAAGGTCGGGACGGACGTTGTGCTTATCACGCTTTTATCGGGAGTTACGACGTCGGTTTTCGTTGTGGCGTGGCTTTTGGCGGTCCGCCGCGGAGCGTATATGATGCTGGACGTGTTTTTGATGCTCGGCGTTATCGTGCCGCTCCTTTTGTCGGAGTTTCTGTTTGACGAGAAAATAAGGTTAAATCAGTGGGCGGGGCTTTTGGTGCTCCTTGCCGCGGTTGTTATAATGTGCTCTTACAATAACCAGATCAAGGAGAAAATGAGCCTAAAGTCGCTCGGACTTTTGGTGCTCTGCGGCGTCGCGAACGGACTTACCGACTTTTCGCAGAAGCTCTATGTCAAGACTGTTTCTGACTCCTCGGCAGCGGTGTTTAACTTTTATACATACATTTTCTCCGCGCTCGTGCTCTTGGTATTTTACATAGGCGCGAAGGTGACGGATAAAACAGGCTCATCTTCGGAGACGGACGTTTTAAGGCGCGTCGGCGGATATGTCGCCGTGATGAGCGTGTGCCTTTTCTTAAACTCGTATTTTAAGACGATGGCGGCGGGAATTCTCCCCTCAGCGGTGCTTTACCCCTTGAGCCAGGGCGCAAGCCTGATTTTGTCGTCGTTTATGTCAATGCTTCTTTTTAAGGAAAAGCTCACCGCAAAATGCATAACCGGCATAGCGCTCTCCTTCGCCGGACTTTTGATAATCAATCTGTTATAAAAAAAGAGCTGCAAAACGAGTGTTTTGCAGCCTTTTTTATGCGGAAATTTATTTGCTTCTGTTATATGCCGAAATCAAAGCCTCCATTGACGCGGTGCTTATGTTTGTACTGATTCCCGCGCCGTAGTAGAGGCGGTCACCCACCCTTAAGGTGATGAACGCCATGGCGCGCGAGCTTGACTTTTCTTCCAGCGCGTGCTCGGAGTATGAAACTATCTCAAGCTCCGTTTTGAGATTTTCTCTTAAAAGGTTGTTGAGCGCGTCAAGCGGTCCGTTTCCGGAAGCGGTGAATTCGCCCTCAAGCTCTCCGCCGAATGACGCGGTAATGCTTGTTTCCCCGTCCGACGAGGTGACCTTATAGTCAAGCAGGGCGAGGTGATCCTGCCGTGAAACATAGTTTTCCGCGAACGCTAAATATATCGTTTCGTGCGGAAGCTCGGACGCTTTTTTGTCCGACATGTTCTTGATCAAAAGCGCAAACTCGGTAATCATGTCCTTCGGCGCGTAGATTCCGTACTTGCTCTCCAGAACATAGCGGATGCCGCCTGCGCCCGACTGACTGTTGATTCTGATGGGCTCGTAGTCCCTTCCGATATCCTCGGGATCTATGGGAAGGTAAGGGTTTTGCCAGAGCTTTAGATTGTGCGCGGCGGAGTATTCTAAGCTCTTTTTGATAGCGTCCTGATGAGAGCCGGAAAACGCGGTGTAGACAAGCTCTCCGGCGTACGGATGGCGGGGCGGGACAGGCATTTTCGTGCTGTCCTCATAGGTCTTTATAAGGTGCGCCATGTCCGAAAGCTCCAATTTCGGGTCAATGCCCTGGGAAAAAAGGTTCAGCGCGAGCACCATAATGTCCGCGTTTCCCGTGCGCTCCCCGTTTCCGAAAAGCGTTCCCTCGACCCTCTGGGCTCCGGCGAGGATGCCCAGCTCTGACGAGGCGACGGCGCAGCCGCGGTCGTTGTGCGTGTGTATGCTTAAGATTACTTTTTCGCGGCTGTGCATGTTTTCCGAAATGTATTCGACCATGTCGGCGTAAACGTTCGGCGTGGAAAGCTGAACGGTCTCCGGAAGGTTTATGATGAGCTTATTATCCTTTGCCGGAGCAAAGGCGTCGATAACGGCGTTCACGGTGCGAAGCGCGATCTCGGGCTCCGTCGCCGAAAAGCTCTCGGGCGAATATTCAAACGTCAGATGTTCGCAGTGCACGGATTTTGCCATTTCAAGGCACATTTCGGCGCCCTCTTTTGCAAGAGCGACGGTTTCGTCCGGCGTGAAGTTAAAGACAGCCTCTCTCTGAACCCGCGAGGTGGAGTTATATATGTGCACGATGGCGCGCTTTGCCCCGTCAATCGCCTCAAACGTCCTTTTTAGTATGTGCGGGCGTATCTGGCTTAAGACCTGGACCGTAACATCGTCCGGTATGAGATTTTTTTCTATAAGCGTGCGGATGAACGAAAACTCCGTGTCCGACGCGGCAGGAAAGCCGACCTCAATCTCCTTAAACCCTATTCTTACAAGATACGAGAAAAAATAAAGCTTTTCCTCCGCCGTCATCGGCGCGACAAGCGCCTGATTCCCGTCGCGAAGGTCGACGCTGCACCATGCGGGCGCCTTCTTTATCTCTCTTTCGGGCCAGTTTCTTTCAAAGGGCGGAACGGCAAAATACGCTTTTTTGTAACGTGAGTAATTCATGTCTATTCCCCTTTCTGTATTTAGCATATACCAAGTGAAGTTTTTTGTCAAGATTATATTGCGCCCGGGCGAAAACTGTGGTAAAATATGAAAAAAGGGAGGAACTAAAGATGGATACATATATTTATACAACGGATTCCAAAAGCGAATTTTCCAAAAAGAAGCTTTTTGACAATGCCGACGTTATGCCGGGAGCCGTTACCTTAAATTTGGGGGACGAGGTAAACTCAAGCTTTAAGGGCTTCGGCGTTGCGCTTACGGGAAGCTCGTGCTACCTTCTTTCCAAAATGGATAAGGAAAAAAGGGAGGAGCTTTTAAATAGCGTTTACGGCTCGGGCGGGCTGAACCTTTCGGTCGCAAGGCTTTCCATAGGACCCAGCGACTATTCGCCCGACATTTATTCCTATTGCGACAAGGAGGATATGTCGCTTTCGGAGTTCTCAATCGAGCGGGATCATGAGTACATCATCCCCATGATAAAGGAAGTTATCCGCGTTAATCCGAATATTCGGTTTTTCGCGTCCCCCTGGAGCCCGCCCGGCTGGATGAAGACGGGGAAAAGCATGTGCGGCGGCTACATGAGAAGGGAATATGTTCCGGTTTACGCGCGCTACATAGTGAAATTCTTAAAGGCGTACGAAAAGGAAGGCATTTTTATCTCGGCGGTGACGGTGCAAAACGAGCCCGAGACTCAGCAAAACGGAGTTATGCCCGCATGCATCTGGCACCCGGATATCGAGGCGGAGTTTGTTAAGGCGCTTAAGAACGAGCTTGAAAAGGAGAATATGAATACGGAAATCTGGCTTTACGACCATAACTTTTCCGGCTGGCAGAGGGTTATGTATCAGCTGGAGGAATTTCCGTTTCTGCCCGAGGCGGTGAGCGCGGTTGCCTTCCATTATTATGAGGGCACGCCCAGGATGGCGGAAAAGATAAAGGAAAAGTATCCCGATATTTCGTGGAACTTCACCGAGGGCGGACCCAGGCTTTACGATAACTATGATTCCGACTGGTGCAAATGGGTGATAACGGCGGCACGCGCGCTCTCCTCGGGGTGCGATTCCTTTACCGGCTGGAACCTTTTGCTTGACGAGAGGGGAGGACCCCTGGCGGGTCTTTTCGGGTGCGGCGGACTTTTGACGGTGCACTCAGAGACCGGAGAGATAACAAAGAGCGGGCAGTATAAGGCGTTTTGCCACCTTTCAAAATTCATCCGCCCCGGCGCGAAGATTTATAAGCTTTCGGCAGAGACTTTCGGCTCGTCCACCTTTGCGTACCCGGCGCGGGAGGTCCCTGTCGAGGGAATCGCCGCGGTAAACGCCGATTCGTCACACGTTTTGGTGCTGGCAAACCCGTCCGGCGAGAAGAAGGCTGTTCAGTATTTTTACGGCGGAAAGTGGCATTTTAGTGTGCTTTACCCCAACAGCGTTTCAACAATTGCTTTCTGAGTTTGTCCGCAGATAAAAAAATACTTGATATATTGAATATTTTGGTGTATAATAATATGGTCGTACAAGTCGGGGAAGCAGCGGCTCCCTGTAGCCCACAATCCGCTATAGTGGGGACTATCTTTTCCGGAAGGGTTTTTGTTAGTGTATGGCAGGCTGATTCTTATGGCTGTGACGGTTTGGTCCCGCGCAATGGCATGCCGTGAACCTTGTCAGGTGGGGAACCAAGCAGCAATAAGCGGTTTTTTGCTATGTGCCGCGGGGGCGCCTGACCTGAGCCATTCAAGCTTTGGTACCGCATGCGCTTGGAGATTCGACCGGAAAAGGTGCGGCTTTTTTTAAGGAGGATTGGTTATGAGCGAGCATATCGCCTTGTACCGCAAGTGGAGACCCTTGACGTTTTCGGACGTTGTGGGGCAGGAGCATGTCACAAGAACGCTCGAAAATGAGATCATGTCGGGCAATACCGGGCATGCCTTTTTGTTCTGCGGAGGACGGGGAACAGGGAAGACCACCACGGCGAGGATCCTGTCGCGCGCTCTTAACTGCTCATCGCCGGTAAACGGGAATCCGTGCAACGAATGTGAAAGCTGCAAGGGGATTTTATCCGGCGAGATAATGGATATAACCGAGATTGACGCTGCGAGCAACAACGGCGTTGAGAATATAAGGGACTTAAGGGCGGACGCGAGGTTTGCCGCCGCGAGCGCTAAGTACAAGGTCTATATAATTGACGAGGTGCATATGCTCAGCCAGGGCGCCTTCAACGCGCTTTTAAAGCTTTTGGAGGAGCCGCCGTCAGGCGTTGTCTTTATTCTTGCGACGACGGAAACGCATAAGGTTCCGCTCACCATCATTTCGCGCTGTCAGCGCTTTGATTTTAAGAGAATTACCGCGCCCGACATTGCGTCAAGGATCCTTTTCGTTTCGGGTGAGGAAAACATAAAAATAACCGAGGGAGCGGCAAATCTCATTGCCCGCGCCGCGGACGGCGCGCTGCGTGACGCGCTGGGGCTTCTTGATCAGTGCCGCGCCGCGTCCGACGGGGAGATTGACGAAAAGACCGTTTCCGGCATTTTGGGGCTCACCGAAAAAACGTTTTTATACCGCGTTGTCCGCCGTATTGCAGAGGGGGATACGGCAGAGGTTCTCTCTCTGGCGGATGAATTTATTTCCTCCGGTAAGAGCCCGGCGAGATTTATCGAGTCGTTTACGGACTATTTTTCGTCGCTTCTTCGCTATAAGGTGTCAAAGACCGCGTTTTCAGACTATTCGGATTCTGAAAAGGAGGAGCTTATGCTCGCGGCGGACGTGATGACGACAGAGCGGATGATATACGCGCTTGACACACTCGCGAAAACGGCGCAGAGCCTTAAATTCATGCCGTCGGGCAGGGTGCTTTTGGATACCGCGCTGATAAAGCTCTGCCTTCCGGAGTATTCCGAGGGCGAGGGAACGCTTGCGCTGAGGGTTGCCGAGCTTGAAAAAAAGATGGCGTCGGGCGTTACGGCAAGTGAGCCGTCGGAGCCCGAAAAAAAGAAGGGACCCCCGAAAGAGAAAAAGAAGGTTCACTTAACCGGTAAATTTAAGGAAATTGAGGATAAGTGGAAAGAAATCTGCGCGTCCACCGATAATTTAAGGCTTCTGATTGCGCTTGAAAAGTGCAGTATAAGGGAGGATTCGGGCGCGCTGGTTCTGACCTTTGACGATACGGACAGTATCATGATAGATATTTTGAATGACGAAAAGACCAAGGAAACGCTTTCGGAGCTTATCGAGGAGCACACGGGAGTGCGCCCGGAAATAAAGCTTCA
The DNA here is from genome assembly GCA_934476235.1 of uncultured Clostridia bacterium. Classification (GTDB taxonomy): domain Bacteria; phylum Bacillota; class Clostridia; order CAKSNL01; family HGM11501; genus HGM11501. The sequence goes on from CAKSNL010000006.1 coordinate 72,706, forward strand.
GCTTGAAAGCTTTTACGAGGGGGAAAAGGTTGAGGATGAAAATGACCCGTTAAGCACGCTTGACCTCTCTGACGATGAGGAGGAGCCGGACGATTCTTTTGCCTTCGAGGAAAAAGAAGAACATGAGGAGGATGGGGAATGAAGATAATAAATAAGTCCGTCCCCGTAAGGCGCATTTCGCCGGCGGACGGGGAGTATTTTTTCGGATATTACGACCTTCCGGCGATGAGGGAAAATCTTCATCTCGCGCACAGGGCGCCCTTTGCCGACCGTTTGCAGAAAAAGGGCGATAAGGCGCTCATCGGCGTGATTGATTTGGACTCGGATAAATTCGAGGCGCTCTGCGAGACGGAGGCGTGGAACTTTCAGCAGGGAGCCATGCTTCAGTGGAGCCCGTCGGAGCCCGATGAGATAATTTATAACTGCACCGCGGACGGGGAATACCGCGCGGCGGTAATGAACATAAAAAACGGAAAAAAGCGCTTTTTGGATATGCCGGTCGCGAACGTTTCGCCGAAGGGCGACTGTGCGCTTTCGGTCAATTTTTCAAGGTTATATGACTTTCGCCCGGGGTACGGATACGCGTCCTTTGCGGACAGGTTCTATTATAAAAACCACCCGGCGGACGACGGGATATTCTTAACCGACTTAAAGACCGGAAAGAGCCGCATGATAATTTCGCTTGACGATATCTGGAATTTCGCAGGCGGACATTTTAAAGGAAACGACCAAAAGATTGTGATAAACCACATAACGTTTAACACCGACGGTTCGCGCTTTTTGTGTCTGGCGAGAAATTTTGTGAAGCCGGGAGAGCAGCTCATCACCGCAATCATAACCGCGAATACCGACGGGAGCGATATGTTCCTTCTTTCGGACTTTGCTATCCAGTCGCACTACAACTGGCGCGACAAGGAAAATGTGATATTTTACGCGTCGGCGAAGGAGCTTTCCTGCTCGCGCGGCTGGGCGAATAACTATATTTTCCGCGACAGGTCACATTCGGGCGAGGCGGTGGCGGACTATTTCTTTGAGGGCGACAATCACATGAGCTATTCACCCGACAGGTCGCTTCTTCTGGCGGATACGTATCCCGATGCGGCAAGGATGCAGGCGCTCAGAATCTATGATTTTGAAAAGGACGCGCTCGTTAACCTCGGAAAGTTTTACTCTCTTCCGAGAAGCGTGATAGATATAAGGTGCGACCTTCACCCCAGGTGGGACAGCACCGGCACGAGAATAAGCTTTGACTCTACGCATGAGAGCATGCGCGGAATCTATATGACGGATATTGACAAAGAAAAACTTTTTACTTAAAATAAGAAAGGATGATATAAATGGGTAAAGGCGGATTTCCCGGCGGGAGATTTCCCGGCGGCGGAAATATGAATCAGATGATAAAGCAGGCGCAGAAGATGCAGGAGCAGATGCAGAAGGCGCAGGACGAGATTGAGGTTGCCGAGTTTGAGGCAACAGTCGGCGGCGGAGCGGTCACGGCGAAGGTTTCGGGGAAGAAGACGTTACTGGACCTTAAAATTTCTCCCGAGGCGGTTGACCCGGACGATGTGGAGATGCTTCAGGACCTTGTCATCTCCGCGGTTAACGAGGCGATCAAAAAGGCGGACGAGGCGGCAGTCAGCAGTATGACGCGCCTTACCGGCGGAATCAACATTCCGGGTCTGTTTTAATCATGTACGCGGCACCGTTAAAAAGCCTGATCGAGCATTTCGAGCATCTTCCCGGGATAGGGCATAAGACTGCGGTCCGGCTTGCGTTTTTCGTACTGTCCGAGCCGGAGGACGCGGCAAAGGATTTTGCGGACGCGATAGTGAAGGCTAAAGAGAGTATTCACTGCTGCAAGGTCTGCCAGGATCTGACCGACTCTGAAATTTGCAGAATATGCTCAAACCCCAAGCGCGACAGGAGCACCATCTGCGTGGTGGAGGATCCCAAGGATGTGCTTGCGATGGAGAAAACAGGCGAGTATCAGGGTCTTTACCATGTGCTTCACGGGGTCATCTCCCCGATGAACGGGATAGGTCCGGACGATATAAAGTCGCGCGAGCTTATAGAGCGCTTGTCCTCCGATGAGGTAAAGGAGGTCATCATGGCGACCAACCTTACGGTCGAGGGTGAGGCGACGGCGTCGTACCTTGCGAGGCTCATAAAGCCTTTCGGCATCAAGGTCACGCGTATCGCGCGCGGAGTGCCCGTCGGCGGCGATCTTGAGTATGTTGACGAGGTAACGCTTTCCATGGCGCTTGAAGGACGAAGGGAAATATAAAAAAGCCTTCCGGTTTTTCCGGAAGGCTTTTTTTACTGCTTATACGCTGAGCTCGGCGGTGAGCCCGATATCGTCCTTATACTTTTCAAGCACGGGCTTTACAAAGCCGGAGATAAAATCGGTCACCTGCATGGGCGCGCAGCCTGTAAAGTTTTCGGCTTTCAGCATAGCGTCCAGCTTTTCGGGCGCTATGTTAAACGAGGGATCGGCTTTGATGCGGTCGATAAGGTCGTTCGAAAGCCCCTCCTCCTTGACGCGCTTTGCCGCCTCCATTGAGTGAACGCGGATCTTCTCGTGAAGCTCCTGACGGTCGCCCCCCGCCTTAACACACTCCATCATGATGTTTTCGGTCGCCATGAACGGAAGCTCCGCTTCTAAGTGCTTTGCAATGACCTTGGGATAAACCACAAGCCCGTCGGTCACGTTTAACATAATGTCAAGAATACCGTCACATGCCAAGAACGCCTCGGAAACGGACAGGCGCTTGTTCGCCGAATCGTCCAGCGTGCGCTCAAACCACTGCGTACCGGCGGTGAACGCGGGGTTCGCCTCAAGGCTTATCACGAACCGCGCGAGAGCGCAGATGCGCTCGCTCCTCATCGGGTTGCGCTTGTACGCCATGGCGGACGAACCAATCTGCGACTTTTCAAAGGGCTCCTCCATTTCCTTTAAGTGCTGGAGAAGTCTTAAATCGTTGGCAAATTTCATTGCGCTCTGTGCAATGCCGGAGAGCACCGATAAAACAAAATAGTCAATCTTTCTTGAATAGGTTTGCCCCGAAACGGGATAGACTCCGGGAAAGCCCATCTTTTCGGCAATTAAAGTGTCGAGCCGGCGGACCTTTTTATAGTCGCCGTCAAAAAGGTCCAAAAAGCTTGCCTGAGTGCCGGTCGTGCCCTTGGAGCCCAAGAGGCGGAGCGAGGAGAGCTTTTCGGTTAGATTCTGAAGGTCGGTCATGAACTCCCAGGTCCAGAGCGTGGCGCGCTTGCCGACCGTGGTGGGCTGAGCGCTCTGAAAATGCGTGAACCCGAGCGTGGGGAGCGACTTGTATTTGTCCGCAAAAGAGGACAAAAGAGCAATTAAGCTGACGAGTTTCTTCCTTATTAATATAAGCGCTTTCTGCATTATAATTAAATCGGTGTTGTCGCCGACATAGCAGCTTGTCGCACCCAAATGGATAATGCCCTTTGCATCGGGGCACTGAAGCCCGTAAGCATAAACATGGCTCATAACGTCATGGCGGACCTCTTTCTCGCGGCGGCGCGCGTCCTCATAATTTATGTCTTTTTCGTGCTCGCGCATCTGGGCGATCTGCTCATCGGTAATCGGAAGCCCCAGCTCCTTTTCGGACTCGGCAAGTGCGATCCAGAGTCTGCGCCAGGTGGTAAATTTCATGTCCTCGGAAAAAATGTACTGCATTTCGCGGCTCGCATAGCGCTGACCGAGGGGTGTTTTATAGGTGTCGTGCTCCATTCGGTGACCTTCTTTCGTTTAAATTTCATAAATATTTTACCATAAAATGCCCGTTTTGGCAAGCCAAAAAGCGTGTTTTGGGGTTCTGAGTAAAAAAATCCCGAAAAAATTAATAAATTTTAAACTTTTTTCTTGCTAAACTGACAACAGTGTGCTATAATTAAATTACTGTATCATGCATACGGTTTGTTTTTGCTGGGAAATTAACCCGGAGGACAGATTTATGGCATGTGCTGCAAGTGTAATTAATTAATCAGGGAGGAGTAACAACATGAGAAACAAATTACTTGCATTAATCCTGGCACTCGTCATGGCAGTGGGACTCACTGTTATGGCACCTGTAGCGTCGATCGCTGCAGACGGGGTTGAGGCGATAGGCCCGGAAACCGTTACCGAGGCTTCGACACTCCTTATGACTCTGAACATTCTTCAGGGCTATGAGGACGGTTCGCTTCAGCTCGACAGCAATATTACAAGAGCGGAATTTGCGGCAATGGTCGCAAGAATGCTCAGAGGAACGGACGAGCTTAACTTAAACGCAGGCGCTATCTTGAACGACAAGATGAGCGAGACCCCCGAGAATATCGCGGCGGTAAAAGCGGCTGAGGAAAAGAAAAAGTCCGGCGAAACAGAGGAGACGGCAGAGACTCCCGCAGATGAGAGTACACCCGGCGAGTCTGTAGTATCAACCGGCGCGAAGACCTACTATACCGATATTGACGCTACCAAGATTGTTAAAGAGCCCTTCTCCGATGTGACAAACGCTCACTGGAGCTATGACGATGTTGAGTTCTTAAGAAACATGGGCGTTATTTCCGGTTACAGTGACGGAACCTTTAAGCCTGACGAGAACATTACATATGAGCAGTGCGTGAAGCTTGTCGTAGCCGCATTGGGCTATGACTTCATGGCTGAGTCTTACGGCGGCTATCCCGACGGTTACATGAGAACCGCGAGCCAGCTTAAAATATTAAAGAGCGCAGGCGGCACAGTGGGAACTCCCGCTACAAGACAGCAGATCGTTATCGTTCTTTTCAATGCACTCACAACAGACTTCCTCGTTGTAGAGGGTCTTTCCGAGGGTCACAACGTACTTGAGACCGGCAAGAGCATTCTTGACTATGTTTACGATATCGAGACAATCAAGGGCACAGTCCTTGCAACCAAAAACTCCGGCGTTGACCTTATAAGCGACGCTACGGATGAGGGAAGAATTGAGATCGGCAGCGGAAACAGCTTCAGATATTTCGATTCGAGATTTGAGGATTACTTGGGCTATGCGGTTAAGGCATACGTTAAGTATGACGAGAACTCCAGAACCGAGGGCGAGGTTTACGCTGTATTCCCCGACGCTTCGGCAAAGAGTATCACTGTAAAAGCAGATGATATCAAGAAGGCTGATGTTGCCGGCGGCAAGGTTACCGTTTATATCGGCGATGACGAAAAAGAGCTTTCGATAAAGCCCGATACAGTTATTTATAACGATGTTGCATACGGAAGAACGCTTAAGAACGAGTCTTTTGACATTGAGAGCGGCGACGTTTCCTTTGTAGCAACAAAGGGCGGCAACACCTATGACCTTATATTGATCAACAGCTACGTTCCGATGTACGTTAACACTGTAAAGTCAAGCACAAAGACACTTAAGGGTACTATTTATGCAAACGGCAAAACAACCGAGAACTACATTCTTAACTTAGATGAAGACGCGAAGAACGCTGACGGAACCAAGAAGTATGATATTACTGTTGATTACGTTGCGGAGGACGGCACAGAGGGCAGCTTTGACAATATCTCGGCTGACACCGTTATCGAAGTTAAGATGTGGGGCAACCACTACAAGGTATATCAGGGCGGTCAGGTCGTATCAGGCAGGATCGACAGAAAAGGCTCTGATTATATCGTAATGGGCGAGACCACATATGAGGATATTGACGGCAGCGGAATCTTAAAGAATTTCTCTTCCGGCGATTATGCTAAGTTCGGCGTAACAAGAGACGGATATATCTTCTACGCTAAGGCTCAGCAGAACATATCTTCGTCGCTCGGATACGGACTTCTTATGAAGATCGGTCTTGACGACAAGAACTTCAGCGATGATATAGTCAAAGTTAAATTGATGGATACCTCCGGTAAGATCGTTTATTATGAGCTTGCCGAGAACATGAAGCTTATTGACATGGACGGCGAGGAATACAGATTCAACAGCTCAAAGTCGAATAATATTTCCGCAAGCCAGCTCATGGCAAAGCTTAAAATTTCCGCTCAGTATGCGGGTATTGCGGCATCTTCCAACTTAAGCGGCTATGCTACTGCAAGACCCTATGAGCAGCTCATTAAATTCTCCGTAAACGGAGAGGGCAAGGTAAACGAGATCATGCTTGCGCGCCTTGCATCCTCAATTCCCGTAAATGACGATAAGGACGCATATTTCACGGTTGAGGATAACGATGTGTCCGGTTCGAGCCACCACATCAACAAGGGCGTTATCTACGGAACTCCTTACGTTGTATCCGATTCTATCGGTTTCCACGTATCAAAGAAATCCAAGCCTGAAGATTCGGATTACCGTGTAGGTAAGATCGGTACAGGCGCAAGAGACGGTAACCACGGTATAATCCTCTTTGACGTATCGGAAGACGGTAAGCCCGCAGTTATCATCACCGGTAACGCATGGACAAAGTCTGATACGAGCAATGACTTTAACAGAACGTATACGGTAATTGAGTACATGATTGACGCTACGATCGTTAAGGACGATGACTATCAGGATGTATTCGAGATCGGTATCATAAACGGCGGTTCTTACGAGAAAAAGTATGCTACTATTGACAAGGGCGATGCTGATTACTTTGACGATTCGAGAGCAAGCCATGACCTCGTAGTAGGAAAAGAGACTTATAAGACATATAACACAGGTGATATTATAAATCCCTCGTACTGGGCATCCGGATATCTTAGGGGACACTACGGAAGCGGTAATACTGATAAGGGCAGCTCAGATCCCTCAGCGGCTAAGGATATCGGTTTCTACGGCGTAACAGACCTTCTTACCAGAATAATCAACGACACTCCGGACGATTACTTCCACTATTCCTTCGGAACAGAGAGCTGGGGCTCATGGGAGGAAGAGATCACATTCGGTAAGGTTGCATCCACAACCGCAAGCAGAATGAGCGTAAGCTACGGCGCTTCGGCAAGCACCGCTATAAGCGTTGATATCTCCGGTAAGAGAGTAGTTAAGTATGACTGCGAGACAGGTTATGTTTCCGCGGTAAGCTCGTCCGAGATCTCGGAAGGCGACTGGGCGTTCGTTCAGCAGAGCAATAAGTCAACGAAGATGATCATGTTCTTCACAAATGTTGAGAGCGCAGATCTTTCTAACATTAAGTCTGAGAGCAACGAGAGAAAATAAGAGTCGGGACAGTATTTAAGTATGGGGGCGCCCTTTACGGGCGTTCCCATAACGGGAAATAAAGCGGATTATTCGCTTCATTTAGAAGAAAGGAATGGCAATATATGAAACTTAAAAAAACAGCTGCTTTTATTATTGCCCTCAGCATGCTGATCGGACTCTTATCGGTATTTCCCGCTTCAGCACTTACCCCGGTAACAGGCTACGCAGAGGAAATATTGATTGATGAGAGCTTTGACTCGGCATCATACGATAAAGCCCTTCTCAATATTGAGAACGGTAACATTGCGGACGGTAACGTTAATTTCGAGCTTTCGGGAAAGTCGGGATTGGCGCTTAACGCTTCAATGAATCTGGCAAAAACAAAGCAGTACATAATAGATTTCGAGCTTGCTACGGATGTTTCGTATACCGATCCCTGGACGGCAACGTTTATCGGCACTCGCAATGTGCAGGCGGGCGCGGCTCCGTGGGACGCCGTAAACGGCACATGGCTCGGAATAACAAAAGATAAGCTCATTTTGTGGCATTCTTATGAGGACAGCAAGTGGGCTCAGAATTCTGCAAAGGAAGGCTTTCACTATACGCTCATTGACAATACATTTGATGTTAGCGACGCTGCATACAGAGTTATTTATGAAGGCTCCGTTGCCGAGATCTATATAGATCAGGCGAAGGACGGAAACTATGTTCTTATGGCGACGGTTACCGTTGCTGACAGTAAGGGAAGCATTAAGGCAGGTGAAACTACCCTTCTTTCGGCAAGAACATTTACAGAGAACCAGGCAAGCAGATACTTCTCTCTCTGGAACTATAAAGAGGAGAGCGAGGAATATGATCCCTTAAAGCCCGTTACAGGTGAAGGCAAGTCCGAGGGCGAGGGAGAAGATGGCGGAGAGATATCGCTTGAAGAGACAAAGGTTATAAAGCTTGGCTCATTCAAGGTAATCTATTATGCCGACCGTATAATGACGGATGATCAGAGAGTTATTCTTGAGGAAAAGAAGACTGAGATTGAAGACGTTATTGCAAAGTACGGCACGGACGAAAGAGTTTATTACGATTCTTCTGTAGATACTAATGCGCTTAGCGCACTTGTTGAGCAGATAGACGAGCTTCTTTCCCGCGGGCAGGTTCTTGCAGCAGAGTATGACGAGCTTATGACAAGCATTTCCGCTGCAATGAGCATGCTTATTGACCAGGCGGCGGTTGATTCCTATATCGCAAGATTTAAAGGCTTTGAGTCGACTCTTACCATAATGGAAGGCGATCCTAAGTACAGCGAGTCAAGCATTGAAAATATCAGAGCGGCAATTGCGTCCGCAAAGGAAATTGTAAATGCAGATGTGCTCACACCCGCTATGATGGACGCTGAGTTTAATAAGGTGGCTTCCATGTTCACCGCACTCGGTGTTTGCACAGAGGACGGTATCCCGGCGGTATCTTTACCCTTCACTGATACAAGCTATGACTACGCTAAGTTCAGCGCGGACTGGTATACAAGATTTTGGGGCAACGATAGCGCCATTGCGGTATCCGGCGAGAACGGCGCGCTTATCAAGATGACCTTTGACTTTAACTCAATGCGCGCGATGATGCAGTATAAGCAGAAGTACACAAATTACAGTGTACAGGCGACTGTCACAAAGATAAGCGGCGGCTTTATGACTATGGGTGTAAGGCAGAACTACACTGCCGATACCTTCGAGCAGGATAACACCGAGCCTAAGCTTATCGGCGGTCTCGGCACAGGTGTTGCATTCATATCAACGGGTTCTGCATCCGACTTCAACACGGTTTATATCGGATTGAAACATGTAAACGACAGGAGCGATGCAAATGCTCCCAAATCGACATATGCGATCGACATGACAAAGATTCCCGGCGCTCTTTCAAACAATAATAAGACGGCTACATTCCTTATTAAGGATATGGACGACGTAATAGAGTTCTATACGGTAACGAATGCCGGCACTGCGGATGAGGAGAAGGTTAAGCTCGGCGCTATATATTTCAATCTTGAAAAGTCGGGCAGCCAGTATACAAAGGGTATTTTGGTCAACAGCATCACCGGCGAGGAAAAACCGTTCTCCGGAATCGAAATAGCATCTCCGGCTGAAACTGTTCACGGCTTCTCCGGCAGATCTGCAATACTCGGTATAAAGGACTACAAGCTCTGCACAAATCTCGCTCCTTCCGGGGAGAGAATGACGAGCGACGGTAAGTCCGATCCCAAAAGTGTTAAATTTGAGACTGAGGACGGTTCGTTAAGCTTTACAAAAGATGAGGTTAAGAAGTTCAGTGTGAACGCTGACTTTGACCGTCTTAAGATTTACGGTAAGAACGAATTCCTTTCCGGCTCTATTGATGTCAGGGGTGCATCTACTACCAATATTTCCACCTCTCTCGGCGATAAGATAGTTGCGATCGATCCGGTAGCGGGCACGATTACGGCTAACGGCAGAGGATCCGAGCTTGTAACGGTAAAATATAAGGGAGTTAATAATGATTTTGTTGTAAGCAACATATTGACAGTTGACTCAGCTTATACAGCTCCGGCAGAGGATAATATTTTCGATAAGAGAATAGTAAGTGCGGTAATTGCAAATGCTGCCGCATTCAAGAGCGTTGATGAGGGAGTTTCCGTAATTCCCGTTATCGACTACACGCTTCCCAACGGCACAACCGAAATTCTCCCCGAAGAGTATTATGTTGATTATAAGAGCTCGGACGAGGACGTAATAGCGTACGATTCTGCTATGGGCAAGTTCGTTGCAAAGAAGCCCGGCACCGCAAGAGTCTGGGCTGAGATATCCTATAAGGCGGGAACCGCAGCGGACAAGGTTGTAACTCCCGAAATAAGCGTTGAGGTTACAGAGGCAGGAACGATGACTCCCGGTACAAGCGTTGCGGGCGCTATCAATGACCTTTATTATAAGGCGAAGGATTCTTTAGTCACTCCCGGCGAATACAAGAAATTGGTTGACGCCGCAATTGAGGCGGGAATCAAGACCTCCTATGGCGCAACGGATGACGAAAAGTTAATAAATGCTATGCTCATCAGAAATGAGATTGCAGAGTTTAAGGATGTTCCGACAGAGGAAGAAGTTATTGACATTGTCGCAACCGCACTTAAGGTAAGAACGGTTTACGACGTTGTGGCAGATGAGAATTCAAATGCTAATGATTTGAAGGATATCCTTTTCTCGGGCGGTTCTGAGAACAGCCTCGGCATAAGCCTTAAGAAGTATAACGATCTTACATCCGTACAGGCAACAAGAGCGATAACACGTGTTTACAATCAGCTTGTAAAGGAAGATGCTGAAAAGCTTACTCTTTCAAAGATTACTGATATAATGGATACCGTTATCAAGTCTGTAGCAGGCGGCGGCGGCTCCGGAAAAGGCGGAGTTACCAATGAGACCAATAAGAAGACTGGCGGCGGCGGAACTGGCGGCGGCGCGATCATAATCAAGCCTGAAACGTCCGCAACCAAAAAGCCTCTCTTAACAGGCGATGCGGCAAAGGCACAGGCTGAAAAGTTCTCGGATATTAATGACGCGGCTTGGGCAAAAGAGGCAATCGGTGCTCTTGCATATGAAGGCGTTGTATCAGGCTATGAGGACGGAACGATTCGTCCGAACGCTGAGATAACAAGAGACGAGTTCGTAAAACTTCTTGTTTGCGCACTTTCTGTTGAGGTTAAGGACGGCACGGCAGCTCCGTATTCCGACATTGCTGCGGATTCATGGCAGGCTCCTTTTGTTGCGGCTGCAACAGAGGCAGGCATCGTTTCCGGTACCGGAACACTCACCTTCGGAAGCGGCGAGACCATAACCAGACAGGATATGGCAACAATGATTTACAGAGCAGTATTAAAGCTTAAAGTTACTCTTCCCAATGATAAGCTTACTGCATTTAAGGACGCTGAGATGATCGCAGGATATGCAACCGAGGCTGTTAATAAGCTTGCGGCTGCCGGCGTAATCTCCGGTATGGGCGACGATACGTTTGCTCCCGGCGCATGCGCAACGCGTGCACAGGCAATCAGCATGATCTTCGCTATCAGATCCTTAATGAAATAATTGCTCATTTGAAAATTCCCCTGACCTTAAAGTCAGGGGAATTTTTTCCGCCCCGCCGTTTGGCAAGGTAGGGCGGGCATCGCTGAGGCAATTTAAAGCCCTCAAGAGCTAAACGGCGTGACGGAAAAAGACAACAAAGTCTTTTTCCGTTAGGTGCGAAAAACCGTTCAAGGTTTTGTCGCACACATATAAAACCGCAAAGGCGGTTTTATATGGCATTTGCGAAGCAAATGCCGGGAGGATTTTTCGGGAGGGTCACATGGCAAAACCGGCGGGCAATTCATGAATTGCCCCTACGGGCGCACGAGCAAAAGTGGGTGTAAAATCTGTAGGGGGTCTCAAATCCTTGACAACCCGATAAGGTACACGTAAAACGAGCGGGAGGCTTAGTGCATCCTCCCCTACGGGCGCACGAGCAAAAGTGGGTGTAAAATCTGTAGGGGGTCTCAAATCCTTGACAACCCGATAAGGTACACGTAAAACGAGCGGGAGGCTTAGTGCATCCTCCCCTACGGGTGCACTAAGCGTAATGCGTGCAAAATGTAGAGGTCTCTTGTCAACATCGCCACACTAACGTGTGCATTACGCTTTTTTTACGCAGTGAAAATTATAATATTTTATGAGGAAAATTTAATAAAAATCAGATAAAAGCATTTTTGGGGAGGAAAAAGCATGAATGATAATACATATCCTGACATGATGCCGCGGCAGCCGAAAGGCGAAAAGCCCTATGTACTTGTGATTATCGGCGTAATACTGGGAGTTATATTAACTCTGCTTGCCGCGCTATTATTAAGCGGAAACGGTCCAAACTTTGGCAAGGGAGGCGGAGAAAAGAGAGCTAAGGCGTACGCGGAGGAACACGTCGGAAGAGAGCACGGGGGAAGAATAATAGCATACAAAAGCTGCAGTATTAACGGTAACGGCGACGCCGACATACTCTACGAATCAAACCTTGGCACGGCGTACGACTTCGGCAGGATAAGCGAGATAATGGTCGATAAATCCGGAAATGTTTTGCTCTGCTCCGTATGCAGTTATTTGGAGATGCAGGACGATTACAGACCGCCGTACGGCAAGGGCAATCAAGAAATGACTCAGGCATACGACGATTACCTGTTCCCGAGCGACAGGGTCTATATCACCGGCTCCGACCTTGATTACAGAGGGCGGTATGAGATATCGCTCATCCGCAACGAAATATATGCGCGGCACGGATATATATTCAAGACCGAGCCTTACAAAACCTACTTTGAGGATAAAGACTGGTATTATCCGAACGAATATTTTTCCGAAAGCTCTTTCAATGATATAGAAAAAGCCAACGTCAAATTTATTACCGAATATGAAAGATCAATGGGGTGGCGATGATGAAACGGCTGATTTTTGCTGCTCTGGCAGTAATGATGGTTTTTTCATCATGCGCAGCACCGCCCGAAATCAAGGAGCCTTCGGAAAACGCAGCACAGACGGAAAAAAGGGAGGAGCCTGAAAAGCTGCCGCTTGACGGCACGGTCATCGTGATTGACGCCGGGCACGGGAAAAACAGTTACAATAAAGAAGAAAGAATCGCTCCGGATTCTGACGAAACAAAAAGCGCATTCGCTTCCGGCACGTCCGGAAAAAATCAGAGCGAGGAGGAACTTAATTTAAGCGTTGCCCTGCTGTTGGCGGAAGCACTCACGGATGAGGGCGCGTCGGTTTATATGACGCGCACGGAGCATGAGTCCGACATGACGAATATCGACCGTGCGGAGTTTGCAAATGAATTCGGCGCGGACTTATCGGTAAAGATCCACGCGGACGGCAGCGAGGACAGCAAGGTGCACGGCGTGTCGGTCCTGGTGCCGGGAGGGGAGTATATTAAGGATGAAAAGCTGCTCTCTGAAAGCAGAAAAGCCGGGGAGCTGGTGCTGGAGGAATTCGTCAAGGCGACCGGCGCGTATAACCGCGGAATCAGCGTGAGGAACGACCTTACCGGGTTTAACTGGACCAAGGTTCCCGTAATACTTGTCGAAATGGGATTCATGACAAACCCCGATGAGGACGCGGCGATGGAAAACGAAAAGTATCAGCGCCTTATGGCTAAAGGCATTCTACGCGGGATTGAACGGTATTTTGAAAACGGCAAGGAGTAAATTTTGCTCCGAGCCGTTTTTTCTCTTGCAAACGGGTGAAAAGTGTGGTAAGATAAACCTAAAAGGAGGGATTTTCTTGGAGGCGCTCTGGCTTATTTTGGCGGTCGTGCTCGCCGTGATTGAGGCGGCAACGGTGCAGCTTGTTTCGGTCTGGTTCGCATGCGGCGCGGTGTGCGCTTTTCTTGCGGCGTTCGTTACCGACAGTTTGCCGGTTCAGGCGGCGGTGTTCGTTATCTCCTCGGTGCTTTTTTTGGTCATTTCGCGAAAGTTCGTGAAAAAAGCGCTTAAAAACAAGGTCGCGACAAATTCCGATTCCCTTATCGGGCAAAGCGCGGTACTTACCGAAACCGTTGACAATGATCTTGGCACCGGCACGCTCAAAAAGGGCGGCATTGTCTGGACGGCGAGGAGCGAAAACGGAGAGAGAATAGAAGAAGGAACAAAGGTTAAAATAGTTAAAATTGAGGGCGTTAAGCTCATAGTAAGAAAGGAAGATTGATTTATGCCGTTTATTCTTATCTTTGTGGTTTTGGTTATCATTCTTATCATGTCGAATGTGCGCATCGTGTCTCAGGCGCACGCCTGCATCGTTGAGCGTTTCGGCGCGTATGCCGCGACATGGGGCGTCGGAATTCACGTGAAGGTTCCGTTTATCGACCGCGTGAGCAGACCGATCAGCTTAAAAGAGCATGTTGCGGATTTCCCGCCTCAGCCGGTGATCACGAAGGATAACGTTACAATGCAGATAGACACGGTCGTTTATTATCAGATAACCGACCCCAAGCTTTTCACATACGGCGTTGAGCGCCCGATGATGGCGATCGAGAACCTGACGGCAACGACGCTCCGTAACATCATAGGCGACTTGGAGCTTGACGAAACACTCACTTCGAGAGACACGATAAACACCAAAATGCGCGCAATCTTGGACGAGGCGACCGATCCATGGGGCATCAAGGTCAACAGAGTCGAGCTTAAGAACATCATTCCGCCCAGAGAGATACAGGACGCGATGGAGCGCCAGATGAAGGCGGAGCGCGAAAGAAGAGAGGCAATCCTCCGCGCGGAGGGTGACAAAAAGTCCGCAGTCTTAATTGCAGAGGGCGAGAAGGAGTCCGCTATACTTCGTGCGGACGCGAAGAAGGAAGCGGCAATAAGAGAGGCGGAAGGTCAGGCACAGGCAATCATCAAGGTTCAGGAGGCTATCGCCGAAGGTATCAGAAAGATAAACGAGGCGGCGCCGACCGACGGATACGTTAAAATAAAGGCGCTTGAAGCGTTTGAAAAGGCGGCTGACGGAAAGGCGACCAAGATTATCATTCCGTCAGAGATACAGGGGCTTGCCGGACTTGCGGAGGGCATTGTTTCCGCGGTAAAAGAAGATAAATAAAAATGTAAAATGCCGCCGAAGGCTCGGCGGCATTTTAAGGAGAATTTTATGAGAGCACTTGTTACCGGAGCAAGCTCCGGAATCGGCGGAGAGATCGCAAAAATATTGGACTCCATGGGCTATGACGTTGTTATCGCCGCGCGGAGGGAAGAGCGGCTTAAAAAGTTAGCCGCCCGGTTAAAAAACAACACGGAAATAATCGTTTGCGACCTTGCCGACCGCGGGGAATGTGTGCGGCTTTTTAACGGGGCGGGAGAGATTGACGTTTTGGTAAACTCCGCCGGATTCGGCGTTTTCGGCGAATTTACGGACACCGACCTTGATGCTGAGCTTTCGCTGATTGACGTTAACATAACCGCACTCCACATTCTGACCAAGCTTTATTTACGGGAATTTGCACAAAGAAACTCGGGCTATATATTAAACGTCGCGTCTGTCGCGTCGTTCTTCCCGGGTCCCAAGTTCTCGTCATACTACGCGTCAAAGGCGTATGTTCTGAGGCTGTCTGAGGCAATCGGCGCCGAGCTTAAAAAGAAAAAGAGCCGCGTCGGCATTTCGGTTTTCTGCCCCGGACCCGTCGATACCGAGTTTAATAAGGTGGCGGACGTGAAGTTCGCGCTCCCCGGAATCACGGCGCGCCGCGCGGCGGAGGCAGCCGTCAAGGGGATGTTTAAGAAAAAAAGGATAATCACCTGTCCCGGCACGGTGGGATTTTTGAGGTTCCTCTCCAAAATAACGCCGGACGCGCTTGCAGAACACTTTGTTTATAAAATGCAGGCTAAAAAAGAAGGCTGACAGGCTGATCGGAGGAAAAATATGAAAAAGACTGTTACGAACGATATTTTGTATTACACGGGGACTGACGGTGCAAAACCGAATTTCAGCGGAAACGACAGTATCGGTATTCCCGAGAGGTGGGACTATTTAAGGCACTACTCCGCCCTTATGGGAAAGTGGTATTCGGATCCCGATTTCAACCAAAAGGCAGCGTCGGACTGTGAGGCGAAAGCCCTTGCCGAAACGCTTGCCGATACGGACACTGCGGTGAGAAAGACCTTGAGAATCAAAAAAATGAAGGCGCACCTTGAAAAAACGGCGGGTGAGTACAAAGACCTTTACCTTTATGCGGGCGCTTACGTGAACGGAAACGAAATAGTTTTCCCGATGGAGGAGCGCCCCGGCTCTGCCGCGAGGATAGACATTTCGCCGTGCGGGACTCTTTCGCTCTCGTTTGAGATATTCATTCCGGAATCGTTTCGCGGAATCTCCGAAAGGGACATATTTCCCGGCTCGTGCGGAAAGGTTATAAGCTTAAGAGATAAGACGCTTGACGCGGTGAAGGTGAAATTTTTCGCGTCCGGCGCGGTGCGCGCGTTCTCGGGCAATATGTGGGCGCCGAGGCTTATCGACCTCGGCACGCTGAAATTCGGCGAGTATAACAGCGTTAATATAGAATATTCTGCCGGCGCGGCGTCCGTCACGGTGAACGGCACCCGCGCGGATGATATAAGGCTCTCGGGCGGCGAGGTCGACAACATCTTTTTCGAGAGCGGAATGATGCCGCAAAGCCTTTTCACGGTCAAAAATATCGCGGTAAACGGAGCGGACTTTGAGTTTAAGAAAGCAGAGATGCATACCGAGACCGAAAAAATAGGCGAGGTCAGTCTGCCCTATGCCGTCGGGACATATAAAAATAAGGATAAGGCGCTGATACTTGAGGGCGAGTTTAACTACTTCGAGTCAGAATGTGCGTATCTTACGATAGAAACGCTGGACCCGTCGGGCTCCGTCTGGCTTAACGGCAAGCTTTTGTACGAAACGGATTCGTTTGACAAAATCAGAATAAACATAAAAGACAGGCTGGAAAAGGGCAAAAACACGCTTAAAATAAAGGTCGCTCCGCGCGCGCCCGAGGTCAATTATTACTGGCACAGACATTCCGACTGCTATGACGGGTGGTACTCCGGCGAGGTGAAGATCGAATTTTTAAGCCGCTGCCACATCAGCGATGCGGCGGTCACGACCGAGGGCGTGTCGGGCTCCGTCCGCGCCGAAATAAGGACAAAGCTCAGCGAAAGCTTTTCGGGCACCGTAAAATACACAATGAAAAAAATATTCCCCGAGGAGGGGAAAGAGGTGCTCCTCGGCTGCTCGTACGGGAGCGGAGAGGAAAATGTGCTTAAGATAGAGGGAGACTATGACATCTGGTCGCCCGAAGAACCGAATCTTTACGCCGTCCGCGCCTCCATAGTCGGCAAAAACGGAGAGATAACGGACGATTATGTGACGGAGACGGGCTTTCGGACGGTTGAGCAGAAGGACGGCGGCGTGTACATAAACGGGAAAAAGACAGTGCTCACGGGCGCGCTTTTGATGCAGTTTCTGCCGCCCTATATTCTTACGCCCGTAAACCACCGCTGCCCGACAAATGAACAGTTTTCATGGGAGCTTTTGATGCTCAAAGCCATGAACGGCAACATCTTAAGGCTCCATATGTTAGGCTGCGGAAGCAATGAGGACCGCCTCGCGCGCCTTGCCGACCGTGCCGGAGTCATGCTTGTATGGACCACAAGATATATTGACAGTATCGAGGGGATGGCGCACCCCGGCGCATGGCGCGAGCGGGATAAGTACATAGCCCAGGCGAAGGCGGTCATGAGCCACCCGTCCATCGTGATGTGGGAGGGGTCAAACGAATTTCATCCGACCGACCTTTCCGTGGTTGACAGGGTGTATGACGAGTACGTTTCCGCGGTCCGCTCGTTCGACTCATCAAGGCTCATCTGCCCGGTGTCGCACCTTTACTACGGCGGCGGGCTTTACGATTCCGGCTGCGTGTACTATAACGACGCGGGCGACCGCGACCAGGACGGCAACCCCGCCTCCTCAAGCTTCGGCTGGCGCGATGAACTGGTCGTAAGAAGCTCGCACCCTTATTCGCTCCTTTCGGGCTACGGCACGAGCTGGGAAACGATGAGAAAGCAGGACTGGAAGAACCAGCCGGAGCTTTTTGAGAGTAAAAAACACGCTTATATGTCAACTGAGTTTGCCATAACCTCGCTTGAAAACAGGGAAACGCCCGAGGCGATAGAAAAGGGCTTCGTTTCCTCCTATGAAAGAGGGGGCGACGCGGGATATATCGGACGTGCCTTCGAGGAATCGGAGTGGCGGGAAAGCCAGGCGCTTGCGGCGCTCTGCGCCTTCAACGCGGCGAAACTTTCGAGGCTTCTCGGTTCGGACGGGCTCATGTGGTGCTGCCTTTCAAGCGGTGCGAACGACGGGTCATACATGAAGCCGCCGATCGACTTTTTCGGCTATAAAAAGGGCGCGTTTTACGCGCTTCGTGCAGCGTATGAAAAAACCTTTGCCGCGAAGGAGGATATAAACGTCCAGATAGGCGAGGGAGACGTTATAACGCCGGTGATATTAAACTCCGAAAACTCCTTTTCCGCGCGCGTCACGGCTGAAATTATTAATGAGGACGGAGAAGTCACTTATAAAAAGGTATATGAGCCCGTCGCTGTAAAGGACACTGACTTTAAAAAGAGCCTTGAGCCCTTCAAGCCGGAATTTTCCGGCAAAGGGTACTACACGCTCCGCATGACTATAGAGGAAGCTTAAAGGGAGGTAAACCCATGAGGAAGTTAAGAACAGCAGCGTCCGCCGCGATTATGATAGTTTCTGCAGCCGTCGGGTTTTTTATCGGGGCGGCACTAAATGACGGACTTGGCGGCGCGACACTGTTTTCGCTCATAGCCGGCATCGCGTGCATTGTCTATACCGCAGATAATCACGAAAAAGACTGAAATAAAAAGAGCGCTCAAGGCTTTGCCTTGAGCGCCGTTTTTTATTTCTTTGATTCTGCTATGACCTTCTGGGCAACCGGTTCGGGAGCCTGCTCGTAGGACAAAAATTCGAATGTGAACGAGCCGCGCCCCTGTGTCATCGAGCGAAGGTCCGTCGCGTACGACGCCATTTCGCTCATCGGAACGTCCGCCTCGACTACGGATCTGCCCTTGGCTTCAGCCTGACTGCTTCCGATAACGCGCCCGCGGCGCTTGTTGATATCGCCGAACACATCGCCCACCGCATCGTCCGGAACGGTAACGAATAACTTTCCGATGGGCTCCAAAAGTACCGGTGAAGCCTGTGCCATACCTTCTTTATACGCGAGAGCCGCCGCCATCTTAAATGACATTTCGGACGAATCCACCGGGTGATACGAGCCGTCAACCAGCGTCGCCTTTAAGTTAACGACAGGATAGCCGGCAAGCGGACCCTCCGCTATGCACTCCGACAAGCCCTTTTCGACCGCCGGGAAGAAGTTTTTCGGAACCGCGCCGCCGAATACCTTTTCCTCAAAGGTGAGCCCTTCTTTTTCGCCGGGCTCGAATTCTATCCAGACGTCGCCGAACTGACCGTGACCGCCGGACTGCTTTTTGTGCCTGCCCTGAACCTTGACCTTTTTGCGGATGGTCTCGCGGTACGGAATCTTCGCCGGAGTCAACGTGACCTCGACGCCGAATTTCGCGCGGAGCTTGCTTATGATAACGTCCAGATGCTGCTCGCCCATGCCGGAGATGACCATCTGGTGCGTTTCGGTGCGGTTTTCAACCGTGAAGGTCGGATCCTCCTCCATGAGACGGCGCAGACCTGCGCTTATTTTCTCCTCGTCGCCCTTGGACTTGGGAACGATAGCCATGGAAAGCACGGGCTTGTCGAACCGGATGGGCTCGTATTTAACGATGTTGGAGGGCTCGGTGAGCGTGTCGCCCGTCTGCGATGAGGCGAGCTTATTTAATACGCCGAGGTCGCCCGCACCGAGGAAAGGAACTTCAATCTGCTTCTTCCCGGAGAGTATGTATAGCTTGCCCGCCTTTTCGTTTGTTCCCCTTGTGGAATTGTAAAGCACCATGTCGGGCTTTAACGTGCCCGAGTAAACCCTTATGAGCGACATTTTGCCGACATAGGGATCGGCAATCGTCTTAAATATCTGAGCGGAGAAGGGAGCATTGTCGGAGCACAAAACCTCGACGGGGTTGCCGTCAGCGTCCTTTGCCTCCCTGCTCTTTGAATCGGGGGACGGGAAGTAGTTGCAAAACGCGTTTGACAAGAAGCGCACGCCCTTGTTAAAAAGCGCGCTTCCCGAGTAAACGGGAACGACCGTGCCGTCCAGAACGCCCTTTTTGAGCGCGGTTCTCATCTCGTGCTCGGAAAATTCCTCGCCCGCGAAGAAGCGCTCCATAAATTCATCGCTCGTTTCCGCAACCGCCTCGTTTAAGAAGTTGCGGCAGTCCGCCACTTCGTCAGCCATGAAATCGGGAATGGGGATTTCGCCGTCGTCCGACGTGTCGGTATAGGCGTAAGCCTTCATCGTGATTATGTTCACGTATCCCGTGAGCGCTCCGCCCTCTGAAATCGGCACTCTGAAGGGTGCGATGCGGTGACCGAACTTTTCCTTAAGCTGCTCTAAAACCTTTTTGTAGTTTGCGCGCTCGTCGTCCATCTTGTTGATGAACACGATAATGGGAAGGTGCGCCGAGGCGGCACGCTCGAACGCAAGCTCCGTTCCGGCGGAAACACCGCTCTTTGCGCTGACCAAGATGAGAGCGCCGTCGGCAGCGCTTATGCCTTCGTACGCTTCGCCCGCGAAGTCAAAATATCCGGGCGTGTCTATAAGGTTTATCTTATGCTCCTTGTACATATAAGAAGCGGTTGACGTGTTGATACTAATCTTGCGCTTGATTTCCTCGGGATCGAAATCCAGAAGGGTGGTGCCGTCCGCTATCTTTCCGAGCTTTGATACCACTTTGCCGCTTTCCAAAAGAGCCTCTGCAAGCGAGGTCTTTCCCGCGTGTGAATGAGATAAAAGTACAACATTTCTTAACATTTCGGTAGCCGTTGCCATAGATGCGTTTCCTCCTTAAAGCGTTATAGTATATGCAAGGCATATACTATATATATTCTACACAAAAAAGAAATATCCTTCCTGCTTATACTCGTCATAATTAACAAAGAATAGAGGCTTGGAAAGACAAAATGCACAATTGACAAGACTTTTATAAAATGCTATAATATTAAGGTTGGGAGTGATTGGATGATTTATAAAAATATTGAAGTATTCAACGCGGCAGATTGTGAGGAGTATGAAGGTGGAACGAGATTTTACAGGGTTCCCAAGTCCGCTGCCGGGAAAATGGACAGTGACCACTGGCTGAGCGTTGTCACTAATTCCACGGGTGTGGAGTTAAGATTTGTTGTAAAGAGCGGAACGGTCAAGATTAAAATGAAGGCGGTCGGAAAGCCCGAGCACGTGTCCACGTTCCATGTGTTCTACGGCGGTCTCCAGGGAAGCTGGGAGCAGCACGAGTTTAACTGCTACGTTCCGCATGAGGAGACGGAGTTTTGCTTCAGTGCGCCGGCAAACCTTGAAAAGTTAAGAAAACTCGCCAAGGAATCCGGGACCGACTTTGACCCGTCTGTCATCCGCGTTATCTTTGACCGCGGAAACTATGTGATAACGGACGTAACGGGGGACGCGGAGCCTCCGAAAAAAGAGCTTCTGCCTAAAAAGACGCTGCTTTGCTACGGCTCGTCCATCACGCACGGCTCGCACAGTATCGATATGTCGCACGCATGGGCGTCAATCCTTGCCCATAACTTTGACATGGACGTAAGAAACCTCGGCATGGCGGGAGCGTGCGCGGCGGAGCCTGAAATCGTTGACTATATCGCGGGCGAGGGCGAGAAGGGCGCGTGGGATGTCTTAACGGTGTCGCTCGGCATAAACGTTTTGGCGTGGGAGGAAAAAACGATATATGAGCGCGTCAGAAACCTTATAAAGAAGGTTGCCGGAAGAAACCCGGAAAAGCCGGTGTTCGTTATTTCGCCGATATATAATAACGACGATTTTGAAAAGGGCGGAAAGTCCGACCTTTGGAGAAGCATAATAAAGTCCGAGTGCGAAAAAGCGGCTCTTTCCAACGTAACATACATAAACGGACTTGACCTTTTGGGAAGCGTTGACCTGCTCTCTGCGGATTTCGTGCATCCCAATATATACGGCGTTAACCGCATAGCGGAAAAAATGACCGAAATCTTCAAAAAAACCTTGACAATTGACTGATCATAGTGTATAATAATATAGCTTTATAAGCAAAAATAATCCTTGCGCTTGATTTATTTGAGCGCCAAAGACCGTGAGGAGGTGCAAAGAATGGCTGAAGTAATTAATAAGTACGAAACCATATTTGTCCTTGACGTGAACATGGGAGACGAGCAGCTCGAGGCTATGAGCAATAAGTTCCAGGAGCTTATCGCGGCTAACGGCGAAGTTGAGTCTGTTGACGTTTGGGGCAAGAGAAGACTGGCTTATCCTATTGATTATAAGACAGAGGGTTACTACGTTTTGGTTAATTTCTCTTCCGCCCCCGAGTTCCCGAAGGAGCTTGAGCGTGTTTACGGCATTACCGAAGGCGTACTTCGCGAGATCGTCGTAAAGAAAGAAGCATAAAGGAGAGAGTGTTATGCTGAACAAAGTAATTTTGATGGGACGTTTTACGAAGGACCCCGAGCTGAGGAGTACACCTCAGAGCGTGTCGGTCTGCAACTTCAGACTTGCCGTAACGCGCAACTACAAGAACGGCGGAAACTATGAGAGCGATTTCATAGACTGCGTTGCATGGAGAAATACCGCGGAGTTCGTCTCCAAGTATTTCAAAAAGGGCAATCTTGTGTGCGTGGAGGGCTCGCTCCAGTCCCGTAACTGGGAGCAGGACGGGCAGAAGAGAACGGCGGTCGAGGTTATGGTGGACAACACCTACTTCGTAGAGAGCAAGAGGGATGCATCCGAAAACAGTGCTGCGTTCGCACCGAGCGCGCCGGCACCGAGCGCACCCGAAGCTGCCGGGGGAGCATTCGCGTCTGACGGATTTTCCGCGATTGACGACGCTGATGACTTACCCTTCTGATTATAATTTAAGGAGGTTGCATTATGGAAAGAGAAGACAGACCTCAGAGAAACAGAAAGCCCAGACGTAAAGTCTGCCAGTTCTGTGTCGATAAGGTTGAATTCATAGACTATAAGGACGTTGCTAAGCTTCGCCGTTTTGTTTCGGAGCGTGCCAAGATTCTTCCCAGAAGAATCACCGGTACCTGCGCAAAGCACCAGAGAGAGCTTACTGTAGCTATTAAGAGAGCAAGACACATTGCGCTCATTCCTTATACTACTGAATAGTAAATTAAAACCGCTTACGTTTGCCCGTAAGCGGTTTTTGTTACAGAGGTGATTTTGTGAGCGACTGGAACAGCGAACAGTACATGAAATTTGAAAAGGAGAGAACGCGCCCGTCGGAGGATCTTTTATCCCGGGTCGATATTTCGCCCGTTACGGTGCTCGACATTGGGTGCGGACCGGGAAACAGTACAAAAAAGCTTGAAAATCGCTTTCCCGAAGCCGCGGTATTGGGAATCGACAATTCGGACGATATGCTCGCCAGGGCGGGAGAGGCGCATCCGGAGCTTGAATTTAAGAAGATCTCGGTTCCGGGCGGACTTTCAGGACTCGGGAGATTTGACCTGATATTTTCAAACGCCTGCCTTCATTGGATTCCGGAGCATGAGGTTTTGCTCCCGGCTATCATGGAGCATTTAAATAGCGGCGGCGTTTTCGCCGTGCAGATGCCGATGACGGGGGAGGCTCTGTTTTATAAGCTTTTAGGCGCTCTGGTTTCAGAGAAAAAATGGAAAAAGCTTAAAAGCATTAAAAATTTTCATTCCCTTTCGCCGGAGGAAACGTATGATATTTTAGCGCGCACCGCCCCGTCTGTCACGATGTGGGAGACAGTGTATTATCACATCGTGCCGTCGCACCGGGCGGTCATCGAGTGGTATAAGGGGAGCGGATTAAGACCGTATCTTGCCGCACTTTCGGAGGAGGAAAAAGAGCCATTTATAAATGAGCTTTTGGCTACGGTCGAAAAGAATTTCCCCGTCCGCGGGGACGGGAATGTCATCCTTAAAATGCCCCGCCTTTTCTTCACGGCAAAAAAATAGAGGCATTGCCTCTATTTTACTGTGTATCTGATCTTTCTGTATTCCGACGGGGAGAGCGACTTAAAGCGCTTGAATATCCTGTTAAAGTAGGAAACCGAGGAAAAGCCGACGTCCAGCGCAATGTCGGAGACGCTGCCGGAATTGGAGGTCAAAAGCCGTTCGGACTTTATCACGCGGACGAAGTTTAAATACTCGGTAAAGGTCGAATTGGTCGCCTTTTTAAATACGCGGCAGAAGTATGACGGGTTCATGTTTGTCGTCGCGCTGAGGCTCTCCAAGGTAATCTGCTCGTTATAGTGCGTGTCTATAAATTTAAGCGCCGGCATGATCTTGTCGATATATTTGTTGTTGAAGAAAGATTCGGTGTTCTGCATCAGCTTCATGCGGTATAAAAGACCGATCATGGAGTGGATGCCCGCGGTTATAAAATGCTCATATCCTGTGTTTCTGTTCGAAATTTCCTCACATATTTTGTCAATATATGACGACATGAGCCTGTTCTCGTCACTGTCAAGCTTGAAAACGTGAGCGGGCTTTTCACTGTTATTTATAAAGCGGTAGAGCGACTTGCTTCCGGTGATGTTGCTGTTGTTGGTGTAGTTCTCAACGGCAAACTGAATAAGCGTCGTATTTGTCCCGTACTGGAGCGTTTCGGTCGCGTGAGGCACGCGGGAGGCAATGTATATAACGTCCCCCGTCTGCGCGATGTAATCCGCCCCTCCGGCGTGGCACAAAAACTCTCCGCCCTCGATCCTCAAAAACTCCACCTCGTCATGAAAGTGCATTGCCGAAACGGTGTGAGGGGGGAACGGTCTGAATTTGTTATAGGGCGAAAAGCTGACGCGAATCGGAACGTCCATAATACTGGAATAAACTATCTCATTTTTCATAAGGTATCACCGCCTTAGTCAAAATCGTTACTCACAGTATAGCATAGTTTTAAAATAAAGTCAATATAGTACAAAAAACGGATGTGATTTTTCACATCCGTTTTTTATTATCGAAAAAGTTAATTATCAGCTTAAACAGGTGCACCGAAAAATCCCTCAGCCATTTTTAAGAAAAATGGCAGCTCCCTTTAGCAAGGGAGCCTTTAAAGCCCTCAAGAGCTAAAGGTAACGTAGTGGCGCCGAGGCAATGAATTCAAGTCCGGTGGACTCATCAAGAACTAAAGGCGTGAGGAGAGCCGCAGCGAGACGGTGGCATTTGCAGAGCAAATGACAGGAGGATTTTTAGGAATACCCACAATATTTTGAGCGTTCAAGCCCTCCGTTTGAGAGACAAAAAACATGTTTTCAGACATGCTTAAACGGATGTGATTTTTCACATCCGTTTTATATTATCAGTCGTTGTCTCTGTGAGCGAGAGACGCTTTGATGAATGCCGCAAATATCGGCTGCGGTCTGTTCGGTCTTGACTTAAACTCGGGGTGGAACTGAACTCCGACATAGAAAGGATGGTCGGAAAGCTCAATCGTTTCAACCAGTCTGTCGTCGGGCGAAACGCCGCTTATCGTCATGCCGTTCTCAACGAGAGCCTTTCTGTATTCGTTGTTGACCTCATATCTGTGTCTGTGGCGCTCATATATAAGATCCTCATTATATATCTCGTGAAGCATCGACGTCGGCGATACCTTGCACGGATAAAGACCGAGCCTTAACGTGCCGCCCATCTTGTCCACGTCAATCTGGTCGGGCATTAAGTGGATTACCTGATGCTCGGAATCGGGAGCGATTTCCTCGCTGTTCGCGTCAGCGAATCCTAAAACGTTTCTCGCGTAGTCGATTATCGAAATCTGCATGCCGAGGCAGATGCCGAAATAGGGCATTTTGTGCCCGCGCGCATACTTCGAGGTTGCAATCATGCCTTCGATGCCCCTGTCGCCGAAGCCGCCGGGAACGATTATGCCGTCAACATCGTTAAAGTACGACTCGGCGTTCTCGTTCGTAACCTCCTCGGAGTCAACCCACTTTATCTTGACGTTGCAGTCGTTCGCGATACCGCCGTGATAGAGCGCTTCCATAACGCTTAAGTACGCGTCATGCAGCGCAACGTATTTTCCGACAAGAGCGACCGTTACTCCGGGCTTGTCGCGCAGGGACTTTATCTTGTCGACCATGTTTCTCCACTCGGTAAGGTCGGGCTCGGAATCGGCAAGCGCAAGCCTTCTGCAAACTACCTTTGCAAGACCCTCGCGTTCTAAGTCGAGCGGAACCTCATATATCGAGCCGGCGTCAAGATTGGGGATAACGCAGTCGCCCGACACGTTGCAGAAAAGACCCATCTTGTCGCGCGAGCTCTTTTCGATGGGATATGAGCTTCGGCAAACCAAAACGTCCGGCTGAATACCGATGGATAAAAGCTCCTTAACGGAGTGCTGAGTGGGTTTTGTTTTCTGCTCGCCGCTCATCGGAAGATAGGGAAGCAGCGTAACGTGTATGTACATGCAGTTTTCCTTGCCGACCTCGGCGGAAACCTGGCGGATAGCCTCCAAGAACGGAAGGCTCTCCATGTCGCCGACCGTGCCGCCGATTTCGGTGATGACAATATCGGTCTTCCCGTCCTTGCCGACGCGGTAGATGCGCTCCTTAATTTCGTTTGTGATGTGCGGAATAACCTGAACGGTGCGCCCTAAATATGCGCCCTCGCGCTCCTTGCTGATAACTGACCAGTATACCTTTCCCGTGGTAACGTTGCTGTTCTTGCTTAAGTTCTCGTCCGTGAAACGCTCGTAATGACCGAGGTCAAGATCCGTCTCAGCACCGTCGTCGGTAACGAACACCTCGCCGTGCTGGAACGGGCTCATCGTGCCCGGATCGAAATTGATATAGGGGTCAAACTTCTGAATCGTGATATTGTAGCCCCTTGCCTTCAAAAGACGCCCCAGTGACGCCGCGGTAATTCCCTTGCCGAGACCCGACACAACGCCGCCTGTGATAAAGATATACTTTACTGACATTTTTTCATCCTCCGCTAACTATATATATTTTTCCGCAAATTTTCTGATTCTGTCAAGCGCCTTGGTGATGCTTTTTACCGAATATGCATATGAACACCTGATAAAGCCCTCTCCGGACTCGCCGAACGCATTTCCCGAAACAACGGCAACGCGCCGGTCCATCAAAAGCTTTTCACAGAATTCGTCGCTTGTCATTTTCGTTTTCCTGATGTCGGGGAAAACGTAGAACGCGCCGAGAGGCTCGAAACAGTCAAACCCCATGTCGCGGAAGCCCGCAACCATTAAACGGCGGCGCATGTTGTATTCGTCGCGCATGGAGGCAACCGCACCGTCGCAGTTTTTAAGCGCCTCGATCGCAGCGTACTGGCTCGTCGTCGGCGAGCACATGATAGCGTACTGGTGCACCTTTAACATCGGCTTTATGATTTCCCTGGGAGCGCAGACATAGCCCAAACGCCACCCGGTCATCGCAAAAGCCTTGGAAAAGCCGTTTATATAAATCGTGCGTTCGCGCATCCCGTCTATCGACGCGATGGAAACGTGCCCCTCCGGAGTGTAGTTAAGCTCCGAATATATCTCGTCCGTCAGGCACAAAATGTTTGTCCCGCGAAGATACCCGGCGATGCTTTCAAGGTCCGCCCGCTCTAAGATAGCCCCTGTCGGATTATTGGGATAGGGAAGGACGATCGCCTTCGTTTTTGGCGTTACCGCCGATTTTATTTCCTCCGCCGTTATGCGGAAGTTATTTTCCGCCTTGGTAGCGATCGGCACCGGAACGCCGCCGGCTAAAAGCGTGAGCGGCTTGTAGCACACAAAGCTCGGTTCCGGAATGAGTATCTCATCGCCGGGCGAAATGATGGTCCTGAGAGCCGTGTCGATCGCCTCGCTCCCGCCGACCGTGACGAATACCTCGTCCTCGTTATACGAAAGGTCATACTTTCTTTCAAGATAACGGCATATCTCCATGCGGAGCTCCTTTAAGCCCGCGTTTGCCGTGTAATGTGTGTTTCCCTTTTCAAGCGAACGGATGCCCATATCGCGCACGTTTCTCGGCGTTGCAAAGTCGGGTTCGCCCACGCCTAACGAAACAACGTCCTCCATCTCGTTCACGACGTTGAAAAGCTTTCTGATGCCGGACGGGGGAAGGGAAGTAACCGTCGGCGAAAGCAATTTATTATAATCTAACATAAATGCCCTCCGTCACACCATCATTTCGCGGTCGTCGCGCCCCGCTTCGTCAAAGATAACGCCCTCGCGCTTATAGGTCTTTAACATAAAGTGGGTCGAGGTGGAAATAACGGAATCCATCTGCGAAAGATGTTCCGAAACGAACATGGCAACGTCCTTAATTGTCTTTCCGTCAACAAACACGGCAAGGTCATATGCGCCGCTCATGAGGTAAAGGTGGTGCACCTGCTCATAGCAGTAAATGCGCGAAGCAATCGCGTCAAACCCTTCGCCGGCGCTCGGAGTTACCTTAAGCTCAATCAGGGCGGACACGGTGTCCGGGCTCAGTTTGTCCGTATTTATAAGAGGCTTGTAGCCCAGAATAATCTTCTCGTCTTCAAGCTTCTTTATCTCGGCGGCGACCGCTGCCTCACTCAAGCCGGTCATTGTGGCGATCTCGGCGTTGGTAATGCGTGCGTCTTTTCTGAGAATTTCAAGTATTCTGTTCATAATCTGCCTCCTTAAAAATTATTGTAAATACAATTACATTTCATTATATAACAAATGAATGAAAAAATCAATTGCTTTTTCATACAAAAAAGGACTGAATTTTTCAGCCCTTTTTTCGTAAGCCGTTGTTTATTTATCAGTCCCCGTAGCCCGAGGGATTGTTGGACTGCCAGCGCCACGAGTCGCGGCACATGTCCTCCAGGGTCTTTTCCGCCTTCCAGCCGAAGTCGGCAAGCGCCTTCTTGGGGTCCGCATAGCACTCCGCAACGTCGCCCGCTCTTCTGGGAGCGATAACGTAGGGCACCTTAACGCCGTTCGCCTTTTCGAATGCCTTCACAATGTCAAGCACGCTGTAGCCGATTCCCGTTCCGAGGTTTGCAATCTCGACGCCCTTGTTTTTCGCCGAGTAATCTATCGCCGCGGCGTGACCCTTTGCAAGGTCAACAACGTGGATATAGTCGCGCACGCCCGTTCCGTCATGCGTGGGATAGTCGTTTCCGAAAATGTTCAAATGGTCAAGCTTGCCGACCGCAACCTGTGCGATGTAGGGCATTAAGTTATTGGGAATGCCCTCGGGATCCTCGCCGATAAGCCCGCTCTCGTGCGCTCCTATGGGGTTAAAGTAGCGCAGAAGAACCACGGAAAGCTCAGGGTCTGCGTGCGACGCGTCCTTTAATATCTGCTCGATGAAAAGCTTCGTCCAGCCGTAGGGGTTGGTGCAGCTCGTCTTCATATCCTCGGTGAGCGGAACGCGCTCGGGCACGCCGTAAACGGTGGCGGAGGAGGAGAAGATGATGGAATTTACATTATGCTCATGCATTACCTCAAGCAGCGTGAGCGTGGTGTTTAAGTTGTTTCTGTAATACATTAAAGGCTTTGCGACAGACTCGCCGACCGCCTTAAAGCCCGCGAAGTGAACGACGGAGTCAATTTTGTTCTCGTCAAAAACCTTGGTTAAAAGCGCCTTGTCGGCAACATCATACTGATAGAATTTGGGTTTTACGCCTGTGATCTTTTCAACACGGTTTAAGCACTCTGCCTTACTGTTGGAAAGGTCGTCAACAATAATTACATTGTCGCCGCGCTCTATGAGTTCCACCGCTGTGTGACTGCCGATGTAACCGGCACCGCCCGTTAAAAGAATGTTCATTTATAAAACCTCCTTAAAAATTATGAAATTACTTTATTATAAGCTTGTAGATGTTTTTCTTGCCCTTCTTGACAACGACCGCGCCATCCGTAAAGTCAGACTCTGTAAGCTCCGCGTTAATGTCCGTCACCTTTTTGTCGGCAACGGTGAGTCCGCCCTGGGTGATGAGCCTTCTGCACTCGCTTCTCGATGCCGAAATGCCCGCCTTTACCATAACGTCCATAAGATTTCCGAGGTCGCCCTTTTCAATCTCAACCGTGGGCATGCCGCCGGAGAGCCCGCCGGAGAATACCGCCTTTGCAGCCTCCTTTGCCTTCTCGGCTTCCTCCTCGCCGTGAACGAGCTTTGTAACCTCATAAGCCAAGAGCTCCTTTGCCTCGTTGAGCTTTGCGCCCTCCCAGGTCTCAATGGTTCTTATCTTATCCATGTCAACGAAAGTGACCATTTTAAGCATTCTCGCAACGTCCGCGTCGTCAACGTTTCTCCAGTACTGGTAGAAGTTGTAGGGCGAAACCTTTTCGGGGTCAAGCCACATTGCGCCGCCGGCGGTCTTTCCCATCTTCCTGCCGTCGCTCGTTAATAAAAGCGTGAAGGTCATGCCGTATACCTGCTCGCCCTTAACCTTGCGCACTAAGTTGATACCGCCCAAGATGTTGCTCCACTGATCGTCTCCTCCGAGCTCAAGCTTGCAGCCGTACTGTTCGTTTAACTTAAGGAAGTCATAGCTCTGCATGAGCATGTAGTTAAACTCGATAAAGGAAAGTCCCTTTTCAAGCCTTGAACGGAAGCACTCCGCAGTCAGCATCTTGTTTACCGAAAAGTGAACGCCGATGTCGCGGAGAAATTCGATGTAGTTAAGATTTCTGAGCCAGTCGGCATTATTCACCATGATTGCCTTACCGTCCGAAAAGTCGATCACGCGCGAGAGCTGCTTTTTAAAGCACTCACAGTTGTGATTGATATCGTCAACCGTAAGCATTTTTCTCATGTCGGTTCTTCCTGAAGGGTCGCCCACCATTCCGGTTCCGCCGCCGACCAAGGCGATCGGCGTGTGACCGTGGTTCTGCATGTGGCGCATTACGACCATCTGCAAAAAGTGACCTACATGCAGAGAATCCGCCGTCGGATCAAATCCGATATAAAATTTAACCTTTTCCCTGCCGAGAAGCTCCCTTATTTCATCCTCGTGCGTCGTCTGCGCGATAAGTCCGCGTTCGGAAAGCACGTCAAATACATTTTCCATTATTAACACCCTTTCGAAGGAATTATACTTTTCATATTATTATACAATAAAAAAAACGTTTTGTAAAGCGGAAAATGGCGCGCTTGACAAAACTTTTGCACTCTGTTATAATTTCAGATGAAACGGAGAGGATAGGATGTATAGCAATATAGGGAAAAAGATCAAGGTTCTTGCAAAGGTCTTGGCATGGATCGGGATAGCCGCGTCCGTCATTTCGGGGCTCGGCATGATGATTGCCTCCTCGCGCGCGGGCGATGCAATGGCGTTTATCGGTTTTCTTACCATGATTTTTGGAAGCCTTCTTTCGTGGGTCTCGTCCTTCGTGCTTTACGGATTCGGCGAGCTTGTCGAAAACAGTGCGGTCATTGCCGGTAAAAAGAAAAAGCCCTCCGGCGATAAGGAGACGGCGCTTTTTAAGATGAAGGAAGAGGGACTCATTACAGAGGAAGAGTATGAAGAAAAGATATCGGAGTGAAGAAAGATGAATAAAAAAATACATATCGGCGCGGAATTCATTCTTGCGGCTCTCGCGGCTCTTTGCCAGCTTTTTTGCCTCATAATCACTTTAAGGAGTGCTTATTTTGCCTTCGGCGGTGCGGGTGCTATAGTGTCATCGGTGCTCTGGCTCGTTTTTGCGGCTCTGCTGCCGGTCTTTTTTCTGACAGGAAACAAGCTTTTTCTTAAAATTTCGCTGATTCTGGGAGCAATCCTTCGCGCGGTGAGCCTTATAAACACTGTCATTCAGAGCATCGGTGAGGCGGCATATACGCTCGGCGTGCTTTATTATATAATTCAGGTGACGGCGCTTATTCTGTTTATTTTGATTGCGGTCTCGGTGTGTCTTAAAGAAGGGAAAAAGGTTTCGGTTGTTATAAGAGTATCGGCATGTGTGCTCCTGGCGATAAACGTTTTGATGCTTTTGCAGATGCTCGGAACGCTTGGTTATTACCATCTTGCGCTTAAGCTGTACATGATTTCGGGATATCTTGTTGACATTTTCTTTGTCTCTGCGATAGCACTCTATTCTTTTAGGACTTTTGCCGAGAAGAAAAAGGCGGGCTACAAAAGCGCCGAAGAGGAATTACGGGCGTTAAGGGGGCGGCTGGAAAACGGCGAGATAACGGACCCCGAATACACGGCGGAAAAAAGAAAAATATTAAAAAATATATAAAAGGGTCAATTCTTGGCTTAAAAGGGTGCACCTAAAAATCCCTCAGTCAAAACCTACATGGAAGCTTAAAGCCCTCAAGAGCTAAAGGTAGCTCAGGCGGCGCTGAGGCAATGAATGACAGTCCGGTGGACTGTCAGAACCGAGGCGTGAGGAGAGCCGCAGCGAGACGGTGGCATTTGCAAAGCGAATGCCGGGAGGATTTTTCGGGAGGGTCACACGGCAAAACGGCGGGCAATTCATGAATTGCCCCTACGGTGCATTAGCGTAAGTA
This sequence comes from uncultured Clostridia bacterium, assembly GCA_934476235.1. Taxonomy (GTDB): domain Bacteria; phylum Bacillota; class Clostridia; order CAKSNL01; family HGM11501; genus HGM11501. Next base: position 105,016 of record CAKSNL010000006.1, read on the forward strand.
CGAAACAAAAAATGGGTTTATCAACACATTCAGGTGAGGCTTTTGCCTCGCCTTTTATATTACGGTAAGATTGGGGAACGCCGCTTTGTATTCATCGGCAGATGAGTCCGTCACGAGATAGTCGACAAAAGAAAGCGAACACTGAAGATAGGTTGAAATGCTCCCGAATTTTGACGAGTCGCAAAGAAACATCTTTTTGTCCGCGCCGTTTAGCATTATGCTCCGCACGGCAATTTCATTCTGATTCACGTCATAGATAAGCCCGCCGTCCGTTAAGGAGCGCGCGGAAAAGACCGCCCAGTCGGCATGAATGGAGGAAAGCGACGCCTCGGCGATATGCCCTGACAAGGCGTACCTGTTGGGATAGGACTGGATGCCTCCGCTTGACACGACGTCAAAATTAAACCGCGTCGCCATGCTCATTATTTCCACGTTGTTGGTAAAGACCGTGATGCCCTTAAGGTGCGATATCTCGCGCGCAAACACGGACGAGGTGGACGACGCGTCAATAAAAAGCGTGTCGCCGTCCTTTATCAGTGCGGCGGCTTTTTTGGCGATAAGGCACTTTTCGTCATAGCTTTTGTTGATTCTCACGGGATAGGGGACAAGGTATGATGCCGTGTCTGTAAGCTCCGCGCTTCCGTACGACCTTAAAATAAGCCCCTCGGCTTCAAGCTCGGCAAGGTCGCGGCGGACGCTTGAATAGCTCGAGTAGCAGAGCCTTGATATTTCGCGTGCGGAGACTCTGCGCCTTTCTGAAAGTATCTTAAGAATTCTTTCCCGACGGTCGCTTTTTGCCATTTTGACCCGCTCCTTTGCTTTTTGAACATTTTTGAACATTTGACCGCGTAAATTGAATTATTTTCCGTATTTTGAACATTGCTTGCAAATATTACGCCATAATTATATAATGAAAACGGCTTGAATGTCAATAAAATAATCACAAATGTTCAAACGGAGATATTATGGAGAAATTAAAAAACATAAAGCAGTACCTTCTGGATATGGACGGCACGATATATTTGGATAACGAGCTTTTTGACGGTGCGGCGGAATTTTTGGACTGGGTTAAAAATTCCGGCGGGCGGTGCATATTTATGACGAACAACTCGTCCAAAAGTGTGGAAAAATACATTGAAAAGCTCGCCGGTATGGGGATAAAGGCGGGCAGGGAGGACTTTTTGACCTCGCTTGACGCGACGGCTCAATACCTTAAAAAAAGGGAGTATAAAAAGATATATGCGCTCGGCACAAAGTCATTTTCCGGCGAGCTTAAGGAAAAGGGCTTTAACATCACGTCGGAGCCGGATGATGACGCTGACTGCCTTTGCATGGGCTACGACACGGAGCTTAACTATAAAAAGCTGGAGGATGCGTGTATTTTGCTAAGAAAGGATATCGCCTATATCGCGACGAATCCGGACTGGGTGTGCCCGACATGGTACGGCTTTGCGCCCGACTGCGGCTCGGTTGCCGAAATGCTTTTCCGTGCGACGGGGAAAAGACCGGTCTTCATAGGAAAGCCGAAACCATATATGGCGGAGCTCGCGGTGAAAAATACCGGAATCGGGAAAAGTGAGACCGCCGTGGTCGGCGACAGGATATATACAGACATTGCGTGCGGAGTGAACGCGGGGATAACCTCCGTCTTTTTATTAAGCGGAGAGGGGAAAATGAGCGACATCGAAAAATATGGTGTTCGCCCGGACTATGTATTTAATAACATCAGGGAGCTTTTAAATGCCTTGAAGGAGGAAGAAAAATGAGTGAAATCTTAAAAATAATTGAAGAATTCAAAAAACCGTGCGCGTGCGGGAAAGTGCATAAGACCGCGGTGCGCGACGTGGTGATAGAGCCCGGCGCGGTAAAAAGGGTCGGCGAAATATTAAGGAAAAACTCTTTCCCCGAAGATCTTTTGCTTGTGGCGGACAAAAACACGCTCAAAGCGGCTTCTCCGATTACCGAAAGCCTTTACGGCTTTAACGTTTCTTATAAGATATATGACGATTTGAGAGTCGCTAAAATGGAGCATGTGGAAGAGCTTCAGGATTTGATAAGAGGAAAGGACATTGCCGTTCTTTCCGTCGGCACCGGCTCGGTAAACGATTCATGCCGCCTCGCCGCGTCGCGCGAGGGGAAAAGGCTCTGCATATTCGGCACCGCCCCGTCGATGGACGGGTTTGCCTCCTACGGCGCGCCGATAGTAAAGGGAGCGTTTAAGTCAAGCTACGCGTCGCAAAGCCCGGAGGTCATAATCGCGGACACCGAAATTTTAGCCGCCGCGCCGACAAAGTTAAAGTCCGCCGGATTCGGGGACATGATGGCAAAGTACATAGGGCTTATCGACTGGCAGATATCGCACCTTTTAACCGGCGAATATTACTGCGAAAAAATAGCCGCGCTCACGCGTGAGGCGGCGGATGAGATTATGAGTATGGCGGGCTCTGTCACAAAGAACGACCCGCACACGGCGGGCAAGATTTTTGAGGCTCTTTTAAAAACCGGAATCGGAATGAGCTTTTCCGAAAATTCGCGCCCGGCGAGCGGAAGCGAGCACATAATCGCGCACCTTATAGAGTGCGTCGAGCTGCGCAGCGGCAAAATCCCGAATTTTCACGGGGAGGACGTCGGCGTCTGCACACTTTATATGTTAAAATACTATAACGCGCTTGCGGAGCATGAAGCCGTCGGCGCGGACTATGAAAAGGTCGACTGGGACGATGTGTACTCCTTTTACGGCGATATGGCTCCCGACGTGAGAAAGCTAAACGAGCCGGAAAACTGCATAGATGGTGTGACTCCCGAATCCGTAAAGGAAAACTGGAGCGCGGTAAGAGAGATTATAAAGAGCGTTCCGGGCTATGACGAGGTTAAAGAGGCGATGGAAAAAGCGGGCTGCAAAATAACGGTTTCCGATATCGGCAAGAGCGAAAAGCTTTTTTCCGACTGCGTGAAATATTCGCCCTACATGAGAAAAAGACTCACGCTTTTAAGGCTTAAAGACATGATAAAACCGGCTGATGTTTAATCAGCCGGTTTTTGTTATTTAACCTGTCCCGAACCGTCCGGGTCGACCATGTCGCGCGCCGCGCGTCCGGCATCCTCGGCTCCGTTCTTTAAGTCCTTGCCGGTATCCTTTATGTCGTCCTTTAAATTGCTGTCATCGTTTTTCTTATCGCTGTTCTGGCTGTTATCCGTGCTTGTATCGGGTGCTGTGTTATTTGTGCATCCGGCAAACGAGAATAAAAGCGTTACCGCGAACAAAACTGCCAATATTTTTTTCATAAAAAATGTCATCTCCTAACTTTTTTCTTTATTATTTTCTTATTTTGAAAAAAATATGCATATTTTATTGACTAAATTTAACCTGCTTGGTATACTTATATATGTGACTAATCTTACTTGGAAGGATTTTTTAAAATGTTTGATAAACTGGACTTTATTGAGGAACGCTATAACGACCTGACGGAAAAGATAAGCGATCCCGACGTTCTGGCGGACAGGGAACGCTGGAGCAAGCTCATCAAGGAGCACTCGGACATGACCCCGATAGTCGAAAAATACAAGGAATACAAAAATTTAAAAGCAGCGGTCGAGGAGGCGAAAGCCATACTGGACGATCCGGATTCAAAGGAGCTATATGAGCTTGCAAAAGCGGAAATCTCCGAAGCTGAGGAAAAGATCGGCACCTGCGCGGACGAGCTTAAGATACTCCTTTTGCCGAAGGACCCGAACGACGATAAAAACGTTATCATGGAGATACGCGCCGGCGCGGGCGGAGATGAGGCGGCGCTTTTTGCCGCGTCGCTTTTCAGAATGTATTCGATGTATGCCGAGTCGCGCCGCTGGAAGATCGACATTATGAACACGAGCGAGACCGGAATCGGCGGTTATAAGGAAATTTCCTTCATGATAATCGGTCAGGGCGCATACAGCCGCCTTAAGTACGAAAGCGGCGTTCACCGCGTGCAGAGAGTGCCGGATACGGAGTCGCAGGGAAGGATCCACACGTCGACCGTTACGGTTGCCGTGCTTCCCGAAATCGACCAGGTCGAGGTCGATATCGACCCGAACGATTTGAGGATTGACGTGTTCAGAGCCGGCGGACCCGGAGGTCAGTGCGTTAATACGACGGACAGTGCGGTGCGTATCACGCATATTCCGACAGGGCTTGTGGTAAGCTGCCAGGATGAGAAGAGTCAGCACAAGAACAAGGACAAGGGAATGAAGATTCTCCGCGCAAGGCTTTATGAGCTTATGGAGTCCGAGCAGCACGAAAAGGTCGCGTCCGAGCGAAAGAGCCAGGTCGGCACGGGCGACAGGAGCGAGAGGATAAGAACCTACAACTTCCCGCAGGGGAGAGTGTCCGACCACAGAATCGGGCTGACGCTGCATAAGATCGACGCGATTATGAACGGCGATTTGGACGAATTGCTTGACGCGCTCACGGTGCACTACCAGAGCGAAAAACTGAAGATGCAGGACTGAAAACGGCATCCGCATTTAGCGGATGTCTTTTTTTGTTCTGCATGAAGAGCTTGAACGCTCGAAATATGTGAGTATTCCTAAAAATCCTCCCTTCGCCTTCGGCTCTTCCGTCTCGCTGCGGCTCTCCTCACGCCTCGGTTCTGACAGTCCACCGGACTGCCATTCATTGCCTCGGCGCCGCTGCGCTACCTTTAGCAAGGAGGACTTTTTTGACGCACCCGTTTAAGGCAAGGTTTAATTTTAACAGATGCGGATGTCTTTTTTTGTCGCACGAAAGACAGGAAACGACAAAATCTTTCAAAGGGAAAAACTGGAAAAAACAGAATCAGTAATTATGAAAGCATACAAAAGAAAGGAAGATATATATGAAAGACAGTTACACGGCGACAAAAAGCGCGCTCGTGGTGAAGATTGAGGGCGAGCTTGACCAGCACAACGCGGTCGCCTTAAGGCGGTCGCTGGACGAGCGCATTTCATTGGGGTGCGACAATCTGGTGTTTGACTTGGGAAGGCTTGAATTTATGGACAGCTCCGGAATCGGGGTCATCATCGGGCGGTACAAAAACGTTACCGCGCTCGGCGGCAGAGCGTGTATCGCCGCCGCAAAGCCGCAGGTGGAGCGGATCATAAGGTTATCCGCAATCGACAGGATAATCCCGCTTTACAAGGACGTGGACGAGGCAATAAACGCAATAGAGGGCACGAAAGAAGAGGTGAAATAAAATGGATAACTTTATGCGGACGGAATTTTTAAGCAAAACGGCAAACGAGGGCTTTGCGCGCGCCGCGGTATCGGCGTTTTTATCGCAGCTTGACCCGACTATAGAGCAGCTTGCCGAGATAAAAACCGCGGTCTCCGAGGCGGTGACAAACGCAATAGTTCACGGCTATGAATCCATGAGCGGCTTTGTCACGCTTACATGTCAGTGGAAGGAGCGGCTCGTTACCATAACGGTGGAGGACAAGGGCTGCGGCATCAGCGATGTTGCGATGGCGCGCACTCCGCTTTTCACCACGAAGCCGGAGCTTGAGCGGAGCGGAATGGGCTTCACCGTTATGGAAAATTTCATGGACTCGGTCGAGGTGTATTCCAAGGAGCACTCAGGAACAAAGGTGGTTATGGTTAAAAAGCTATGACGGAAAACGAGAGACTTCTGGGGCTTATAAAAGAGGGGGACTGTGAGGCAAGAAACGCTTTGATCGAGAACAACATGGGGCTTGTACATAGCATTGCGCGGCGTTTTACCGGGCGCGGATGCGATTTTGAGGAGCTGTGCCAGATCGGCGCGATAGGTCTTATCAAGGCGACGGACAGGTTCAGCTTGGACTTCGGCGTTCAGTTTTCGACCTACGCCGTTCCCGTTATCATGGGAGAGATAAAAAAGTTTTTGAGGGACGACGGACCGGTCAAGGTTGCGCGGAGCTTAAAGGAGCTTTCGAGCCGCGCGATGGGCGAAAAAGAGCGGATGGAAAACGAGCTGGGGCGCGAGGTCACGGTGTCGGAGCTTTCCCGCGCTTTGGGAGTGGAGCCCGAAAAGCTCGCCGGAGCACTGTCAAGCGCGGTCGCTCCGAAGTCGCTTTACGAATCCGCGGGCGATGATGACGAGCCGGTGATGGACCGCATCGCGGCAGAACCCTCGGGCGAGGAAAAAATAGTTGACCGTATGGCACTTTCGGAGGCGTTATCAGAGCTTGACAGGCGGGAGAGAAACGTTATAATCATGCGCTATTTCAGAAATATGACGCAGACGGACGTTTCCGCTCTTTTGGGCGTGTCGCAGGTGCAGGTCTCCAGAATAGAAACGCGCGCAAAAAAGAAGCTTAAAGAAGGACTCATTTAGAGTCCTTCTTTAAATTGACTTGAAATAACAAAGAAGATGTGCTATACTTAAAATATCAGTGCAAAAGAAAGGTAATTTTATGAAATACATATCTAAAAGCGAAAGCGAAACGGAGAGCATCGCCGAAGAGCTGGCAAAAAAATACGGGTCGGACAAAACGTTTCTCTTAACGGGCGACTTGGGCGCCGGGAAGACCGCGTTTACAAGGGGGCTTGCGCGCGGCTACGGGTCGGACGCTAAAGTGTCGAGCCCGACGTTTACGCTTGTTCACGAATATGACGGGAAAACAAAGGTCTATCACTTTGACCTTTACAGGTTAAATGACTCCGAGGAGCTTTACGATATCGGATTTTCGGACTACTTTTCGCCCGGCACCGTCCGCGTTATCGAGTGGCCGGACAATTTTTATTCCGAAATGCCTCCCGATTCGGTCAGGGTGAAGATAGAGCGCATGGGCGGCGACGATGAGCGCGTTATAGAGGTTATTGACGGGGAGGAAAACGCATGAGGATACTTGCAATTGAAGCGTCCGCCGTTGCGGCAAGCGCCGCGGTGACGGATAACGGCGTGCTTTTGGCGGAGGAGATTACACAGACGGAGCTTACACATTCCGTTACGCTGCTTCCTATGGTGGATTCCGTTATTAAAAAGTCATCTCTTTCCCTTTCGGACATTGACATTGTCGCGGTGACGGAGGGACCGGGCTCTTTTTCGGGCTTGAGAATAGGGGTCACGACGGCTAAGACCATCGCGTACGCCGCGGGCAAAAAAACTGTCGGCGTGTCAACGCTTCTGGCTCTTGCCGCAGCGCTTCCCTTTGCCGATAAGATAATATGCCCGATTATGGACGCGCGGCGCGACCAGGTATATAACGCCGTGTACCGCCCTGAAAACGGGGATTTTAAAACGGTGAGAGAGCCGAGGGCTGTCTCGGCTGAGGAGCTGGCGGAGGATATTAAGTCAATAGGCGAGGAAGTTATTTTTATCGGGGACGGGGTGCCCCGCTTTAAGGAATATTTTATAAACGCACTCGGGAAAGCCACTTACTTTGCGCCGGCGCACCTTTGCGCGGCGCGTGCGTCCAACGTCGCTTTCATTGCGGAGCGGGAGAAGGACAAAGCGAAGGACCCGAACGATTTAAATCCGGTATATTTAAGACTTTCACAGGCGGAAAGAGAATATAATGAGAAAAAAGGAAAGGAATGATTTTTAATGTTGGCAATCGGTTCTGATCACGGAGGATATAAGCTTAAAGAGGCTATAAAGGCTCATCTTGACTGGAAAAACATCAAATATCACGATTTCGGCACGTATTCCGAGGAAAGCTGCGACTATCCTGAGTACGCCAAGGCAGTGTGCGAGGCGATTCAGAAAGGCGAATGCGAAGCGGGAATACTGGTCTGCGGAACGGGAATCGGAATGTCCATGGCAGCGAATAAATTTGACGGGATACGCTGCGCGCTTTTGACAAATTCGTTCTCCGCAAAGCTCACAAAGGAGCACAACAATGCGAACGTTATCGCCCTGGGCGGAAGAGTTACCGCCGAAGGACTGGCGCTTGACATAGTGGATACCTGGCTTGACGCAAAGTATCAGGGCGGAAGACATCAGAAGAGAATTGACATGATAGCGGAATTTGAAAAATAACGGGGGAACGCTTTATGATATGCCCTTTTTGCGGTTATGAGGAAACCAAGGTTTTGGATACGCGCGATACCGATGAGAACACGACGGTAAGAAGAAGGAGAGTGTGCTTATCGTGCGACAGGCGCTTTACCACTTACGAAAAGGTGGAGCATGTTCCCGTTATGGTGGTTAAAAACGGCGGGAAGAGAGAGCTTTTCTCGCGCGAGAAGATATTGGCGGGAATCCTTCGCGCATGCGATAAAACGGATGTCAGCGTTAAGGAAGCGGAGCGCATTGCCGAGGAGGTCGAGGCGGACATCTACAACGCGATGACGAAGGAGATAACGTCGCGCCAGATAGGCGAAATGGTAATGGAAAAGCTTAAAAAGATAAACGACATTGCGTACGTCCGTTTTGCGTCGGTCTACCGCCGGTTCCAGGACGTCAGCTCGTTTATCGACGAGCTTGAGGACCTTATAAAGAACAAACATTCTTAAGAGTTTTACGGAGGAATTTATGAACATACCAGAGATTTTCGGCACCATGGTCTTTAATGACAGCGTGATGAGGCAGAAGCTGCCGAAGGAAACATATAAGACCCTTAAAAAGACTATTGACGAGGGCGCACCTTTGACGAGGGAGACCGCGAGCGTTGTTGCCAACGCGATGAAGGACTGGGCGATAGAAAAGGGCGCGACGCATTACACGCACTGGTTCCAGCCCCTGACGGGCGTTACGGCGGAAAAGCACGACAGCTTTCTGACGCCGACAGGTCCGTGCGAGGTTATAATGGAGTTCTCGGGCAAGGAGCTTATCAAGGGCGAGCCGGACGCGTCAAGCTTTCCCTCCGGCGGTCTCCGCGCGACGTTTGAGGCGAGAGGCTACACGAGCTGGGACCCCACGAGCTATGCCTTTATAAAGGACGGCACGCTCTGCGTTCCGTGCGCTTTCTATTCCTACGGGGGCGAAGCGCTGGATAAAAAGACCCCGCTTCTGCGCTCGGTAGAGGTCATAAACGAGCAGGCAATGAGAATAGTGCGCCTTTTCGGGAACACGACCGCGAAAAGAGTAAACGTTACGGTCGGACCGGAGCAGGAATATTTCCTTGTCGACAGGGCTCTTTACGAAAAGAGAAAGGACCTTATTTTCACGGGAAGAACGCTCTTCGGCGCAAAGCCGCCCAAGGGTCAGGAGATGGACGATCACTACTTCGGTGCGATAAAACCGCGCGTCGCGGCATATATGAAGGAGCTTGACGAGGAGCTCTGGAAGCTCGGCGTTTTTGCAAAGACCAAGCATAACGAGGTCGCTCCGGCTCAGCATGAGCTTGCGCCGGTGTTTACGAGCGTTAACCTGGCGACGGATCATAACCAGCTCACGATGGAGGTTATGAAGCGCGTTGCCCTTCGCCATGACTTAGTGTGCCTTCTGCACGAAAAGCCCTTTGCCGGCGTGAACGGCTCCGGCAAGCACAATAACTGGTCGATATCGACCGACGACGGGAAAAATCTCTTAAATCCCGGAAAATCGCCTCATGAGAACGCGCAGTTTCTGCTTTTCTTAACCGCGGTGATAAAGGCGGTGGATGAGTATCAGGACCTTTTGAGAATGACCGTGGCAAGCGCCGGAAACGACCACAGACTCGGCGCGGCTGAGGCGCCCCCGGCAATTGTTTCAATGTTTTTAGGCGATCAGCTTACGGATATTCTGGAGGCTATATTAAAGGGCGAGGAGTACGACGCCAAGGATAAGATATTTATGGAGGTCGGCGTTAACGTGCTTCCGACATTTGCCAAGGACACGACAGACAGAAACAGAACGTCGCCCTTCGCGTTCACGGGTAATAAGTTTGAATTCAGAATGCCGGGCTCCACGTTCTCAATTGCGGGTCCCAATACGATATTAAACACCATAGTGGCGGAGGAGATTGAAGAGTTTGCGGATGAGCTTGAGGGAGCGGACGATCTGAGCCGCGCGGTGTTCAAGCTTATCAAGCGCGAATACGGCAAGCACAAGAGGATCGTGTTCAACGGAAACAACTATTCGGACGTCTGGGTGAAGGAAGCCAAAAAGAGGGGGCTTTTAAATCTCGGAAGCACTCCGGAGGCGATTCCGTACTTTAAGGACAAAAAGAACATCGAGCTTTTCAAAAAGCACAATATATATACCGAAACGGAGATCGAGTCGCGCTGCGAGATATTGCTTGAAAACTATTGCAAGGTCATAAATATCGAGGCACAGACGATGATCGACATGATAAATAAGGAGATCCTCCCGGCAGTCAGCCGCTATTCAAAGGATCTGGCAGATTCGGCAGCGTCCAAAAAGGCGGTGTGCCCGACGCTTTCGTGCAAGGCGGAATGTGCGCTTGCCGAGAGGATATCAGCCCTTACAGACGAGCTTTACGACATGACCGCGGAGCTTTCCGAGGCGGTGGATAAGGCTCACGAAGTAAAGGGCATTGAAAAGAGCGCGGCGTATTACAGAGACAGGGTGCTTTCGGCAATGCGCGAGGCAAGAAGAGTGTCCGACGCGCTGGAAGTGAGCGTTTCCGAAAAATACTGGCCCTTCCCGACATACGAGGATCTGCTTTTCAGAATATAAAAAAGCGCCCTGTAATGGGCTTCATAAGGAAGAAGGCAGCACAAAATTTGCGCTGCCTTCTTTTTTTACGATCCGAAAACAGATCTATAAGGGTTTTTGTCACCAAAATCCGATGCTCGCTGTATCTATGGGCAAAAGTGATATTGTATTCGTCTAATTAAACTGCCCCGCGGGCAATATCACTATGCAAAGCATAATATAACTGCGAAGCAATATCACTCGCCGTCAGGCGAATACAACCGGAGCGCACATCCTTTCGGAGTGCGCCCCTCAGCTATCCTCTTTTTTTATGCGTGTTAATATTTTTCTCATTTCGGCGGAGAATCTTTCGTCGTCCTCCTTTGTCCGCTTTTTGATTTTCGGGAGCCTTCCGCCCGATGAGCGGATTTTTTTATTGACATAGCGGCTTTCGAGCATCATGTCAATGTTGAAGTCGGTATACTCAGTCCCGTCCTGCCGCAATGCAAAGGCTCCCTTTGAAAGACAGAGCGCGGCAAGCGCAAAGTCCCCGGTTATCACGAGGTCGCCCTTGGAGCACCTTTTAAGAACCGCAAAATCCGCACTGTCCGATCCCTTGTCAACGGTGACGGTTTCCGCGTCCGCGTTTTTTAATGTGTGCGCAGTGTCGGAAAAAATGACGGAGCGGACATTAAATTCCGCGGCTATCCTGACCGCCTCGTGTGTTACGGGGCAGGCGTCCCCGTCAATCAAAACAAACATATCAGAAGAAAAATTCGTACAATACCTGAATATCGTCAAAATACTTTGAGTCCGTGAAGAAGTTTACCAAAAGATTCTTTGCTTCATCCCGAAGGTCCGAAGGAAGCTTATAATACATGGTTTTGGTGTTTTTCGCGCCGGTCTTGTAATCGTAGGAGGGATCGTTTTTGTAAGCTTCCATATTGTCCGCAATAGCGTTGAAAACGGCAAGTATTTCGGGGTTATCCGTTTTTTTGTTCAAAACCTCTCTCACCGCGGTGATTATTCTTGAAAGGCGCGCTTCGAGCTCTTCACGGGCAACCTCGGTGATGTCAAAGGGCTTTATTTCGGGAAGATTCTGGAGCGCAAACTGCGAAAGAAGAAGCGAAAAGTCGCCGCGCGAAAACATTTCGGTCGCGTGGAAATTGCCGTTCCCGTCGGTCTCCGCCAGGTGGTTTGACAGAAGCTTTTCAACGCTTGCCCATGCCCAGTCGGACACCGCGTCGGTAACCTTAACGTCGCCGGGGAGCTTCACGAAATTCATAATCTTGTCAAGCATAACGCAGACCTGCTCTTTCGTGAGCGTGTCGTTCGGGCGGAATGTTCCGTCGGCAAAACCTTCAATATATCCGGCGTTGACCGCGGCGGAAACATCGGAGTAAAACCAGTCGTCCTTTTTCACATCGGTAAAATTGTCAATGTTTCCTCCCAGTGTATAGCCGAAAATTTTGTTGATTATCTTTACGGCTTCGGCGCGTGTCAGTGATTTTTCGGGGCAGAAAAGCCCGTTTCCGTAGCCTGCGATAACGCCCCTCGATGTGAGGGACTCTATAGCCTTTCCGACTTCGGTGTTTGAATCCACGTCAAGAAACGCCGCGGACGAAACGCCCGTCATGAGCGTGAGCGCCAGTGCCGAGCATGTAACTGCTTTTAAGAATTTCAAAATTATCACTCCTTAGCTTACCATGTTAAGATAATATGCTTTTCTTGCCGCCTTTTCGCCTTCGTACGCCTGGCGGATGGTCGAAATTATCGAAGTGTCGCCTCCGACCTCGGAAAGCTCCGTTTTCATATCGGCAAGAAGCGAATTTACTTTAGAGTCACATTCGCCCAAAAGTGAGGTCGCGTACCCCGCGTACTTGCCGACGAACGCCGCTTTTGAAAGATTTTTCTTTTCCGCGGCGCTCATAGATGAAAATTCCGTCCGCGCTCTGCCCTCAATCTGGTTAAGCTGACCTATGTAGTAAGCCTTCATCGAGTAAAGCTCTGCCGTATAGCGCTTTATGATGGCGTTTTCCTTGCTTTTGTCTTTTTTCACCGTGCCCGTGTTTGCCGCGGGCTTTTCAGCCGGCTTTGTTTCCGGGCTCTCCGTCTTCTGCCCGTCCTCCGGCTTTTCTGCGGCACCGTCTTTTATGGGCTCCTCCTCAATCAGCATCTTCGTCGCGTCGGCAACGCTCAATTCGCCGGAGGCAATCTTTTCCTCCTCCTCAGCCGTAAGCTGGCGGGGCACAACATCGGTATATTTTTCAAGCTCCTTATTGAGCTTTTCCCTGTTTTCCTCGATAAGCCTCTGAGTATCCTCGGCGTTATTCGTCGCAAAAATAAAAAGTGCTTCGATGTTGTTGCGCTGCCAGAAGCAAAGAGCGGCAACGGCAAGCAATATAATAAGAAGCACGGCATATCTTTTTTTCATAATGCACCGTCCTTTAAGATTTTTATTCCCTTTAGTATAATAAGTATAGCATTAATCTCCCGCTTAGTCAATATTCAAGGAAAGTTTTAAGAAAAATTTAAAAAAACGAAAGGGCTTTACAAACTGTTTGTTTTATAGTATAATATTAAATGATGATAACCGAGAAAAGCATTTAAGGTGGGAAGATTCCATGGAAAACATTGATTTGAGGCAGATGTTCTTTATTGTTATTAAAAAGCTGCCCGTTATTATAGCAAGCGCGCTGATTTGCGCCGTTTTAGCATTTTTGTATTCAAGCTTTATGATAACGCCGTCATATTCTTCAACGGCGTCGCTCTGTGTTCAGGCGAATGAGAACAGAGGGGACTATAAGTCGGTTACGACCGCGGATTTCACTGTGTCTGCCGATCTTGTCGACACTATTTCAGAGCTTGCCAAGAACGACGTCTGCATAAGAGCGGTCGGCGAGTCCACGGGGCTTGACAAGGTGTATACCATGGGGCAGATTCGCTCCATGCTCCAGGTTGTATCGAACGGAACGGAAAACTTTCAGGTAAAGGCGACATGCCCGGATCCCGAATATTCTTTAATACTGGTAAATGCTTTTGCAAACGTTATTTCGGATTCCACGTTTGTTGACGGAAACATTGTAAGCGCGAATTCAAACGACCCCTACAGAGGGTATGTCAAGAAGATACTGAAGGCCGGAACGGTCACGCTTATCAGCAACGCAAAGTCGGTTCCTCTTTCGCCTTCGTCTCCCAATAAGGCGAGAAACACATTTCTTGCGGCTCTTTTGGGCGCGGTCGTTTGCGCGGGAGTGTATGTCCTTCGCGAGAGCTTCACGATGAAAATTATCACTGAGGACGATATTGCAAGTCTTTACCAGGATATTCCCGCACTCGGAACGGTTCCGCTTTTGACGGCGAATGAAGGGAGAGAGCGACATGATAATGCGTAAAAAGAACAAGACCAACGCAATAAAAGAGACCATCAGCGCGTCATCCCTGATACTTTCGAAGGATACGCCGTTTGCGGTCAAGGAATCCTACAAGGCTATAAGAACGAACATACTTCACATACTTAAGGATAAGGACAAAAAGTGGTTCTCCGTGACAAGCCCGTGCCCCGGAACGGGGAAGACCACGGTTGCCGTGAACCTCGGCATAACCTTTGCCGAGCTCGGAAGGAAAACCGTTGTGATTGACGCCGATATGAGAAAGCCGATGATTGCAAGGCTGTTTTCCGTGCACGGAAAGAAGGGACTTTCGGAGTTCTTAAACGGGGACGATGACGGAGCAGATGTTGTTGAAACAGGGCATAACAACCTTTATGCCGTGACCGCGGGCGAGATTCCGGATAACCCGTCCGAGCTTTTGTCGTCTGACAGGTTCGCGCTTCTTTTGTCAAAGCTTTCGGAAACGTTTGACTATATAATAGTTGACACGCCGCCCGTGGGGATGGTGACGGACGCTGCGGTAATAAGCGCGGCGGTTTCGGGAACGATGCTTGTAATAAAGCAGAACTATACCGATAAAGAGCGGTTTGACGCGACGGTTCAGGCGCTTAAGAAGGTTGACGCGAACATTTTGGGATATGTGTTAAACGCGGTTGACGAGAAAAAGTATTCCTACCGCTACGGGCGCTACAGTCCCTATTACGGCGGATATTACGGGGGATACTACGGGCGCGAAAAGAAAGAAGCCGAGAAACAAAAAGCCATGTCAAAATAAAAAAAGCCGTATACTATAAAAGTATACGGCTTTTTAAGTGAGCTTATATGAAAGATAAAACGCGGCAATGTCGCCCAAAAGAAAGGTAAGAATATCTAAAGAAAGCAAATTTTTTCCGAGCAGAGCGGTGTAAGCGAAAAAAACTATAACGATTACCGCCATCCCGAAAAGAACAGAGAGCGTTTTTGAAAATATAAAGTTTTTTGTTTTTCTTCCGCCCCTTATGTACTCTATAACCGAGAAGATCAAAAACGGGAAAAAGAGAAGCTTTAAATGCTCCGGAACGCTTTCGTCCACCGGTGCGATAAGCCCGACCAAAAAGTTTTCGCCCGACCAGGTATAGAAAAAGTGCCACAGGCAGCCGAGCACGAAAACGAAGGCAATGCCCGCAAGGTAAAATAATTTTTTGTTCATAAAAACCCTCCCTTTGAAAGCATATGCCAAAGGGAGGGTTTTAATTACATAAAGAGCGCTTTTATTATTTCTTCAAAATATTCGGGGCTCGTTTCGCCCGGGCACTTTAAGAGCGACTTATTGCCCGAAAGGCGCGGACGGATTTTTTTAAGGTCCGCTTCGTCAAGCTTTAATTCCGGAGCCTCGGTAAGATCGGTCGCGAGGGTCATTACCTCACCCTCCGTTCTTAAGATCTCGTCATAAAGCGCGGCGGCTCTTTCGGGCTCCCACTTGGAGGAGTGCATTAAAAACGCGGGAAGGAAGAGCGCGCATGCGTAGCCGTGCGGAATGTCCTTCTCCTCCGACAAATAGTAAGAAAGCGCGTGGCACATCGTTGTCCCCGTTGTTTCGATTGCAAGCCCTGCGTATATAGATGCAAGGTAGAGCGCTTCAAAATCCTTTTCGTCAAGCCCGTCGGTTCCGTAAGATGATATCGTTTCAAATTCCGGAATCAAAAGCTTGAGCGCGCGGATAGCAAACGTGTCGGAAAAATCATCCGCCAGGCGGTTAAAATAGCTCTCAAAGGCGTGGCACATCGCGTCCAGCGCGGTGGACTTTAAGACATAAGGACTCATGAAGGTTAAATATTTCACATCGCCGAGCGCTATATCGGGCAAAAGAGCCTCGTTCGCAATGCTCTTTTTAACTCCCTCGCTTGTCGTAATGACCGCGTAGCGCGTGACCTCGCTCCCCGTTCCTGCGGTGGTTCCGACCGCGGCGATGGGAAGCGGT
This sequence comes from uncultured Clostridia bacterium, assembly GCA_934476235.1. Lineage (GTDB taxonomy): Bacteria > Bacillota > Clostridia > CAKSNL01 > HGM11501 > HGM11501. Next base: position 120,885 of record CAKSNL010000006.1, read on the forward strand.
GCGTTTTTCACATTGTAGGAGAATGCGTCCTCCTCGCTTATACCGGGATTTGCGGCAAGAAGGGCGACAGCCTTTGCAGCGTCCAGCGCACTTCCTCCTCCGATGCCGATGACAAAATCGCAGCCGGATTTTATAGCCGCGTCTGATGCAGAGGAAACGCTTTTATATGTAGGGTTCGGCTCAACTCCCGAAAATATTTCATAGGAAACGCCTTTTTTATCCAGCGCCTCTTTAACGTCGGAAAGCGCGCCCGTCCTTTCCGCGGCGGACGCGGTCGTGACTATCAGCGCCTTTTTGCCGAGCGACGAAAGCGCCGCGGAGTTATTTTTTACCGCACCGTTTTCTATTATCATATTCGTGGGCGAAAAAATTCTGTGTTTCATATTATTGCCTCCTTATCTTAATTATTATATTACGGCAAGGGGGCACTGTCAAGTGGCTTTCGGAGCAATTTTGTTATATAAGGATGTGTCAGCCGCGCGCTTTTCGCTGTTTCGGAAAACAGGAGAAACGGCAATAAAAAAGCAGTATATTCGGGTTGACAGAAAGGGAAAAACAAGATAAAATATGTATGAGGTAAAACCGGAATAAATAACATTTAAGTTGGGAAGTGTTTTTTTGGACGTAAAGAATAAAACCGTGAATTTTCTGGGCGATTCGATAACCGAGGGGCACGGCGCGACATGCAGAGAAAACTGCTTTGTTTCCGTGTTCGGGAAAAAGACCGGGGCAAGGGTGAGAAACTACGGCATCGGCGGCACGAGGATTGCGCGCCAGAGGGAGAAGGACGAATTTGAAGAGCGCGGAAACTTCTGCGACAGGATGAGGGGCATGGAGGACGCGGACGTGATGGTCGTTTTCGGCGGAACGAACGATTTCGGGCACGGGGACGCGCCGATGGGCGTTTTTTCGGACAGGACGGACGATACATTTTACGGAGCGTGCCACACATGCTTTTCCTATCTGGCGGAAAAATATGCCGGAAAGCCCTTATTTATCATAACTCCGCTCCACAGAATCGGAGAGCTTGATAAGAACAGAAACGGACTTTTGCTTATCGACTATGTTTCGGCGATAAAAGAGGTTGCAGCGTACTATTCCGTTCCCGTGCTTGACCTTTACTCAGAGTACGGCATAAACCCGGTGATAGACTCTTTGCGCGAGCGGTTCATGCCGGACGCGCTTCATCCGTCGGATTTGGGGCATGAGCTTTTGGCGAATAAAATAATTTCATACATAAAGAACATATAAAACGGAGGTTGTAACGATGATTGAAAAGAAAGATTACGGAAGAGTCGGAGAAAAAGAGGTTTATTTATATAAGCTTGACAACGGCAAGGGCTTGTCTGCCGAGATTATAACCTACGGCGGAATCATAAGAACGCTCACCTTTGACGGGACGGACGTTGTGCTGGGGCGCGACAGTTTGGAGGAGTACATGAATAACACGGGCTGCTACGGAGCCCTTATCGGCAGAAACTCAAACAGAATCGCAAACGGCGAATTCACGCTTAACAATGTTAAATACACTCTTGCGAAGAACAACGGAAACAACAACCTTCACGGCGGACTTGTGGGCTTCGGCAAAAGAGTGTGGGATTCAAAGGCGATGGATAAGGAGGAGCCTTCGCTTGTGCTCACCTTAGTAAGCGCGGATGGGGACGAGGGCTTCCCCGGCAAGGTAAAGGTCAAGGTAACGTACACCCTTACCAGGAACAACGCAATAAGGATACATTACGAGGGCAAGTCAAGCCGCGACACGCTTCTTAACATGACAAACCACACTTATTTTAACTTAAACGGTCACGCATCCGGCACGGTTGACAATCACACGCTTAAGATGGCGTCGAGCTTCTACACGCCGAACACGCCCGAGTGCATGCCTTACGGCGTGGTTGAAAAAACCGAAGGAACACCCTTTGACTTCCGCGAAGGCTTAAGGCTGGGGGACGGGTTCTCATCAGACCATGAGCAGATAAAGCTCTTCTCGGGCTATGACCATAACTTCGCGCTTGACGGATTCGGCTACAGAGAATTTGCAGTTCTGACGGGCGATGAGTCAAATATCACCATGACGGCTTATACGGACCGCCCGGCAGTTCAGATATATTCCGGAAACGGAATAGACGAGGAGAGGGTGTGCAAGGACGGCGCAAAATATCCCAAGCACGGCGGCGTATGCCTTGAAACCCAGGTGTTCCCGAACGCTATGGAATACAGCCACTTCCCCTCGCCGATACTCAAAAAGGGCGAAAAGTATGACACTGTGACGGAATTTCGCTTTTCGAAGGGAGAATAAAAATGTTGAAAAACGGTGAAAAATGGTTTGATACCGACAATAATGTTATACACGCGCACGGCGGATATATAATTTTCCACGAAGGCTATTACTACTGGTACGGCGAGGACAGAAGGGACGATATTTATGTTTCCTGCTACCGCTCAAAGGACCTTAAGACATGGGAATTCCGCGGTCACGTTCTGACGCAGAAGTCAAAAACCGAGAGGATGAGAGTTAAGTCCGACCTTCGCCTCTCGCGCGAGGACGGGGGAAAGGTGAATATTGAGCGCCCGAAAGTGCTCTATAACGAAAAAACGAAAAAGTTCGTTATGTGGATGCACTACGAAAACGGGGTGGATTACCTTCAGGCTGCCGCGGCGATAGCGACGAGCGACACGCCCGACGGGGAGTTCACCTACCGCGGCTCGTTTAATCCTTACGGAAATATGTCGCGCGACTGCACGCTTTTTAAGGACGGGGACGAGGTGTATTTCGTTTCCACCGCGCGCGACAATGCGGACCTTCACATTTACCGCCTGGCGGACGATTATATGAATGTCGACAAGCATGTTAACACGCTTTTTCAGGGCGAGTACCGCGAAGCTCCGGCGTTCTTTAAAAAGGACGGCAAGTATTTTGTTATTACCTCATGGTGCACCGGCTGGGCGCCCAATCAGAGCACATTCGCGGTCGGCGATTCGATGGACGGGCGCTTTACCGTCAACAGAAATTTCGGCGACGAGACGACCTACCGCTCGCAGAGCGCGTTCATTCTCCCGGTTGAGAAGAACGGCGAAACGGAGTATATCTACTTCGGCGACAGATGGGGCGGCAGAGCGGAGAAGTACTTTGAGTCGAGCTATATCGTACTTAAAATAAAGTTCGATTCCGAGGGCATGCCCTATATCGACTATGACGGGGAAGCATACCTTTGATGCATAAGGAATTTATTAAAAGAACATATGACGGCTTGGAGTACCTTGTAAGCCCGTTGCTTGAAAGCGAGGGCGTGCTCCATTGCTTTACGACAAGGCTCGGGGGATATTCAAGGGGGCACCTTGAAAGCCTTAATTTAGGGCTCGGACGGGGCGACGATGAGGCTTCGCTTAAGAAAAATTACGAAAAAGTCGCGCATGCGCTCGGGTTTAATATTGAAAAGCTTTCGATTACAAAGCAGATTCATAAGACCCGGTCGGCATATATTAAGGAGCCTGTCCTCCGCTCCGAGGGGTGCGACGCGCTTTTCACCGACAGAACCGGAATCCCCTTGATGAGCTACTCGGCGGACTGCGTTCCCGTGCTAATGTATGACAGAAGGAGAAAAGCCGCGGCGACGGTTCATTCCGGATGGCGGGGAACGGCGGCGAAAATATGCGCGCACGTAATAGGTGACATGCATGAGGTGCTCGGCACGGAGCCGGGCGACCTTGTCTGCGCAATCGGTCCGTCCATCGGGCAGTGCTGCTTTCAGATAAAAGACGACGCGGTAAAGGTTTTTAAGGAAAACTTTGAAAACACGGATTTTATCCGCCCGGAGGGCGACGGGGTTCACTACAGGGCGGATATCTGGGAGGCGGTGCGCCGCACCTTGACCGGGTCCGGCGTCCGGGACGAAAATATCGACCTTGCCGCCGAGTGCAGCTGCTGTAACGACATCTATTTTTCCTGCCGCAGGCAAAAGGGAAAATTCGGCGCTATGGGCGCGTTTATACAATTACAGTAATAAAGGAACAAAAAATGAAAAAAATTCTTTCACTTTTAACTCTTCTCTGCCTACTGCTTTCGGGATGCACGAAAAAGGAAGAGAGCGCTGTGGACGCGGAAAGAGCAAAAACGGCACGGCGCACGGCGGTTATGACGGAGGGCGGAACGGTAAACGTGACGGTGCGAAAGCCCGATACGTTTAACCCGATCGTGACCGAATACGAAAGCTGCCGCGAGCTTTACTATCTTTTTTATGACGGGCTTTTCACGCTTTCGGACACTTTTTCGGCGGTGCCGAACCTTGCCGAGAGCTACACTCCGGGAGCGGACGGTAAGAGCGGCACGCTCAAAATAAAGCACGGAATCGCGTTTTCGGACTCATCGCCCCTTACCGCGGAGGACGTTTATTATACCGTAAACTTTATAAAGGAGCACCCGGCGACCTACGGCGGGTGCGTGGCGAATATTGAATCCGTCGCCGTTTCCGGGTCCGATACGCTTTATATAAGCCTTTATGAGCCGGAGTACCGCTTTGAAACGATGCTGACGTTTCCCATAATAAAGGAAAATTCACCCGAGATAATGACTTATCCGGTGGGAACGGGTCAGTTCCGTGCGGATGAGGCGGACGTGGGCTATACCTCGCTCACCTGCCGCAAGAACGACGGATATCATATGGGAAGACCCTACCTTGACGGTTTTTCTGTCCGCTTCACGAATACGGGCCTTAAGGCGGCGGCGTCATTCTCATCGGGAGAAACGGACCTTATCGCCGGGACCGAGCTTGACATTTCCTCTGCCGAAAAGGTGAAGATATATGAAGGGCGCACAAACAGATTTGAATTTCTGGGCTTTAACTGCGGAGCCGCACTGTTTTCGGAGGATTCGGCGCGCCGCGCGGTCTATGAGGCGGTAGGGAAGATGAAGCTTTCCGAGTCGTCGGAAAAAATCGCGGCTCCTTCGCTCACGCCGCTTAACCCCTCGGCGTGGTTCATGGGCGACGTTCAGCCGGGGGAGGGGGACGCTCCGAAGGATATTCTGGAGCGTAACTCCTGGAAAATGGGCGCCTCCGGAATCTATGCGAAGGACGGCAAACAGCTCTCGTTTAAGATACTCGTAAACTCGGACGATTCGGAGCGTATCGCGCTTGCAAAGTTCATTTCCGGCGCGCTGATCGAGTACGGGATATCGGCGGACGTGGACACGGCGGACTATGATGAATATAAAAGGCGCATAAGCGCGGGCGAGTTTGACGCGTTTATTGGCGGAGCGGCGATGGGAAACGCGGCGAATCCGGGCTTTTTGTTCAAAACGGGCAAAAGCGCCAACGTTTTCGGATATTCCGGCGGCGTAATGGATTTGAGGATTGACTCGCTCGCAGCGTCTGGCGATGAGACAGTCGGCGCGGAGGCAAAGAAATTCTCCAAGGCGTTTTCCGAATGCGCTCCGGCGGCGGGACTGTATTTTAAAACGATGTACATTGCGGTCAAAAAGGACATTGTGATCCCGGCGGTAAGCCCGACCGGAGTGTACGTAACGGCGTATACGTGGTATATGACGAAATAAGGGCTTTTTTGAGGCGGAAAAAGAGTTGCAAAAAGAGAGTTACTGTGGTAAAATAGATTAATGGCGGCTAATAATCTGAGCCCGACCGGCACCGCCGTAGGGGCGATTCTCAGAATCACCCGCCAACTATTCGCACGTTTTTCGTGCCGCTCTCGAAAAATCCCTCAGTCAAAACCTATCGGTTTCGACAGCTTAAAACCGCCTTTGCGGTTTTAAGAGCGTGCGACAAAACCTTGAACGGTTTTTCGCACCTAACGGAAAAAGACTTTTTTGTCTTTTTCCGCCACGCCTTTAGCTCTTGGAGCCTTTAAAAGCCCTCAAGAGCTAAAGGTAGCGAAGCGGCGCCGAGGCAATGAATGACAGTCCGGTGGACTGCCAGAACCGAGGCGTGACCGAGCCGCAGCGAGACGGTGGCTCGAAGAGCCGGGAGGATTTTTCAGTGCACCCGCGTAATTCACGCATCCACTTCCTTGGGTCGATGTGGGCATCGACCCCTACAATTTCCCGCACATACGGCTGATACGCACACCGCGGGTCGTCAAGGATACCGACCCCTACTGATTTTCCGCCCACCACGCCCATGCACTGTAGGGGAGGATGTCCACATCCTCCCGTCGGATTTCGCACCCACTTTCGTCCATTAAAACAAATTAAAATAAAAGAAAGGCGGTTTTGAATCATGATAACCGAACCTGTAATATTGCAGGAGGGAACGGACGGCTCCCTTTGCAAAACAAATTGTGCCTCCAAGCTTTTAGAAGAAAGAAAGATATTCCTTTTTAACGAGATAGACGATGACGTGTCGTTCTCTATCGTGTCTCAGCTTTTGTATCTGGAATCGGCTGACCCCGGAAAGGAGATATATCTGTACATCAATTCGCCCGGCGGAAGCGTCAGCGCGGGGCTCGCGATCTACGATACCATGCAGATGATAAAGAGCCCGGTTGTGACGGTGTGCATGGGGCTTTGCGCGTCCATGGCGGCGGTTTTGCTGTCCGGCGGAGCGAAGGGCAGGAGAATGAGCCAGAAAAACGGCAAGATTCTGATCCATCAGGTTCTTGGCGGCGTCGGCGGTCAGGCAACGAATATGGATATTCATACAAAGGATATGTTAAAGACCAAGCGGCTCTTAAACGGTATCCTTGCGGAAAACACGGGCAAGACCATTGACGATGTTACTAAGGACACCGAGAGGGATTATATTCTGACCGCACAGGAGGCTGCGGCTTACGGAATAATTGATTCAATTATATAATAATGCACCGTACGGGAGGATGAGGAACATCCTCCCGTTTTTTATGCGCCTGTTACGCCAATGTACCTGTAGGGGATGGCGTCCTCGACATCCCGTTGTTTTCTCACCCACCCCGCCCGGCTCGCTCACCCACGCACGTCCGGCGCAAGAAACTCCGCATTAATAAAAAATAAAATAAAAAACCTGTCAGAAAATATTGACAAACTCTTGACTGCGTAGTATAATAAATTCAAAAGGGATAGCCCACCCTTAATTTTGACGTGCAGTAAACGAAGGCCCATTCGTTTCGCGGCACACTGACAGCTTCCGGAGCGGCAAAATTAACACTAAGGAGTGAATTGACGGCAGGGTAATTTCACATCAGGGAGGAACAATTTAATGAAAGGAAGGAACAATAGTATGAAAAAATCACATCTGCTTATTTTGGCAGGTGTTCTTGTGTTGCTTGTAACAATGTGCATTGGTATAAGCGCCGAGGACACTGTTGCTAAAATATCCAGAACAACGGATGAGGGCACGGCGGACGTTACATATACGTCATTGACCGCTGCAATCAATGACGCAAAGAGCGGAGAAACGATTGTCGTTTTGCAAAATGCCGATATGCCGTCGGTTATCAGCGTTCCAAACAAGACGATCACGATTGAGAGCGAAGATGCAGCCGGTGTTAAGACGGTTACATTCAGCGGAAGCAATGCCGGAGGGGAATATTTCGGATTGACAGGAACCGCGCAGCTCACAATCCGTAACATAACGTTTACAAGAACTAACGATCTTAACTACGGGCTTTTCTATGTTAAAGATAAAAGTAAGCTGATTATCGAAGATGGTACGACGATAAAAGCAAACGGCGGTAACGGCGGAGCAGTTTTTGTTGAGGGCGGAACATGTATACTTAACGGCGGAACAATAACCGGAAGCGCAAGCCGTTGGCGTACGGGCGGTGCAGTTCACGTTGAAAGCGGAAACTTCATAATGAACGGCGGAACGCTCAGCGGAAATAAGGGTGCCGTAAGTATCTCTAAGGGTGCAACAGGAACAATAAACGGCGGAACGATTACGGGAACTTTATCAAACGCAGCAGTAAATGTGCCTTCCGGAGCGTTTTTGACAATTTCCGACAATGTTGTATTTAAGAGCAATGCATCTGCAAATGTTCAGGCTGTAGACGGGGCAAACGTGACGGTTAATATTGAAGGGACCTCGCTTATCAGAGCGTTTGACGTGATTCCTTCCGGAGGTTATGTTGCAACGGTTACGCTTAATAATGATTTAAACATAACGGCGGCTGAGGACGGAACGGCTGAGGTTGAATCCGGCAAAGGTTATTATGCTTACGATATCAGTAACAAAAAGTTTGTCATTGAGGGCAGCGGCAAAAACATCAACTTAAACGGAAATGTTTATCTGAGGGGACTTGGCTCCACCGTGATAACACTTAAAAATGTGACGGTATTAAGAGAGAAATACGGCACATTTGCTATATTTGACATGAAGGACAATTCGGTTCTCAATATGGAGGACGGGACAACGATCGGTAGCGATGATTTCGTAACAAGCGGCGGAAACGGCGCAGCGGTGTTCCTTGAAAACAATTCAACGTTCAACATGAAAGGCGGAACGATCAAAAACTGCAAGAGCGCAAGCCGTGCAGCAATCGGCGTTGACAGCGGAACGTTTAACATGACGGGCGGAACGATAACGGGCTGCAATGGAGACAGTGTTACCACACCGTCTGTATTGATAGTATCGAACGGTACGGCAAACCTCACCGGCGGTGAGATAAAAGACAACGGCGCAAGCCAGGCAGGTAAGGGCGCAGTCGTTTTAGGCTCGTGGGATAATAAGGGCACCGGTAAAATAGTTGTGAACGGCACTGCGATAACAAATGTAGGCATGACTCCGGCGGTTTACAAGTGCAGTACGGACGCTGCTGCAACCTTGAGTGTAAACGCTGACGGATTAACATATAATGAAACCGGCAAAGCATGGTATGAGGACGCTACTCTTGAAAAAACGGTTGCGTTTATCGGAGCATATCCGTTTGCTTCGCTTTCGTCAGTGCTTGATTATACGAACGTATGGGCGAAAGATTTGACGGTGGAGATTACCAAGTCATTTAACGAGGACCTGACTGCAAAGAATATTACGTTGAATGCAAGAAACAACGCCACCCTTACCATTAACGGAAACGGAAATACGGTAACCGTGAATGCAACTACAAAGAGCGGAAGTGTAGCTTCGAGCGGATGGATCGTAATCAACGGAAAGCTTGAATTGAATAATATCATATTTACACGTGATAAATCGGCGGACTATGCATTATTCAGAATAATGAGCGGTACGCTGACAATGAATGACGGCGCCATAATCGAAAAGACCATAAGCGGTAACGGTTCGGCAGTGTTTGTTGAAGGCTCGGGCAAGTTTATTATGAACGAGGGCAGCATTATTCGGAATTGTACCTCTGCATGGTCGGGAACGGTTTGGCTTTTGAACGCAAACGGAGAGGTTACCGTAAACGGCGGACAGCTTATAAATAACAAAGGCGGAATGGGTGTTATCACTGCAACAAAGGGTAAGTTATACTTAAAGGGCGGCGAGTTCAGCGGCAACACTGTTCCCGCGGTAACAGTTTGCAAGGCAAACTCGGCTTCAAGCGCTGCAGTTTACCTTTCGGGTGACATTAAGTTCACGGGTAACGCTAAAGATATTTACTTTAATCTTGTTGAAGCTAACAATGACAAAGGAACGCTTGTACTTGACGGAGACTTTACCGGCAATGTAAAGATTGAGGGTACTGACTATGCGGCATCTCTCTTAGGAAACACCGGTGCATATGCAGCCGCAGGAAACGCAATCGGAACTGTTAATAACAGCGCAACGGTTAAGAACATTGACTCCATAACATCGGCTGACGGCAAGCTCTTTGCACGCGTGTCCGGCGGCAACCTCGTTTGGACGGCTAAGCCGACCCTTACGATGGATACCGATACCGGTAAGTACACATTAAGCACAGATCCTGAGCCGGCAGAAGGCGAAGAAGCAAAAACGTACGGCGTTGTCAGAGTTATCACAACCGCGGCGACGGACACTGATGTTGACGTTAAGGTATTCGGAACATACTTTGTAAAGGTTGCAGACGGTGAACTCACAGCCAAGAATAGCTGGGAGGGTGCAAACGGGAAATTCACCGACGGCAGCGGATACTTTGCGGACCTTGTGGATATCACCGAGGACGCTACGGTTTATGCAATCAGCTACTACACGATCGACGGTATCAAGGACATGGTAAAGACTGATGCGAAAGTAATCGAGTACGTTGCTGCAACGGCAAAAAATCTCGGTTCGGATCCCGACGATCTTAACTATTAATAAGGAGGCGTTTTGAGATGATGAAAGAAATGAATTTGAAAAAGTACGAAGCGCCTTTTATGAACGTAACTCAGATAAAGACAGAGGACGTTATAATGGCGAGCACGCTCAAGACCATAGATCAGAATAAGCTCATGGGCAAGGGCAAGGTAAACTGGATAGACATTCAGTAATAAAAAAACAAGGGTGCGGATTTTCCGCGCCCTTGTTTTGTGTTGCGGGGGTTTTATGTGCGGGTCGCCTGATGCCGACTCCTACGGTTCCCACACTCTGCGCTAATGCGCTCGTAGGGGAGGATGCCCTCATCATCCCCTTGGTTTATGCACCTATTACGGTGAGTGCTCACTGTAGGGGATGGCGACATCGACATCCCACCCGATACACCCATTACGCTAATGCGCTGTAGGGGCAATTCACGAATTGCCCGCCAAAGGAACAGTGAATAGTGAAAAGGTAATAGGTGTGCCTTTCGGCACCACCGTAGGGTCGATTCATGAATCGACCGCCCGGGTGCGTGCATGTTTTTTGTGACTCTCCCGAAAAATCCTCCCTTCGCCTTCGGCTCTTCCGTCTCGCTGCGGCTCTCCTCACGCCTCGGTTCTGACAGTCCACCGGACTGTCATTCATTGCCTCGGCGCCGCCAGAGCTACCTTTAGCTCTTGAGGGCTTAAATTGCCCTTGCTGATAACCGCAAAACAATGGCGTATGTGACCGATTTTGGCATAAAAAATCGGAACGGAGCTTTGCGTCCGTTCCGATTTGGCGTTCCCGAGGTGATTCGAACACCCGACCTACCGCTTAGGAGGCGGTCGCTCTATCCGGCTGAGCTACGGAAACATATAAATTATTTTAACGCATTGCCGCTCTTTTGTCAAGTCCAAAACGGCACGATTTTAAGATAAACTTTTTAAAAATACTTTATTTTTCTTTAAATTTGTGTTATTATTATAGTAAGTAAATTTGAAACGGAGATTATTATGAGGAAAAAGAAACGTTTTGATATAGGCGATTATGCCTCGTGCTTCTACTGCACAAAGTCGCGCGAGCTTACCGAGGGGGAGCTTCTGCTCTGCCGCGACAAGGGGCTTGTGCCGTTTGACGGCAAGTGCAGGCATTTTGAGCTCGACTTATTATCCGTCACGCCCAAAAAGTTGCGGAGCTTAAGGACGGAGCTTACGGAAGAGGATTTCAAACTTTGATTATACGGGGGAATGTATTTTGTCACAAAAGAGAAGAACTATAAAAAAAGAGCCGGCGAAAAAAGCACCGGCGCCGAAAAACGAGAAAACGGGGCTTTCTTCAGGCACAAAAAAGGAAATTGCCCTTGTTATTTTGGTGTGTGTTTCGCTTTTGCTGATACTCGGAATATATACGACCGATTTAAACACGAGCGACCCGTCGTCCGATATCGGGGCGATAAAGGGCTCGTCCCTTATTGGGCATCTCGGCGTTATCGTAAAGTGGATAGTGACAGGACTTTTCGGTCCCGTTGCGTACCTGCTTCCCGTGCTCTCGGTCGCAGCGGGAATATACATATTAAAAACGGCGAAAAGCGACAAGCCCAAGGCTTATATTTACATATCCGGAGCCGTTTTTGCGGTCTGCATATCCGCACTTTTTTACGTGTTCGGATACGCCGACACCGACCTTTCTTTTAACCTTAAGGAATTCTGGGAATTCGGCACGCTGAGCTTCGGCGGCGGAGTTTTAGGCGCGCTTTTGGGCTATCCGCTCGTTATGCTGTCTAAAACGACAGGCGCCGCAATAATCCTTTTCATGATGATATTAATAGCTTTTATCGCGATGACGGACTTTGCGCTGACAAAATATCTCGCAAAGCTCTGCCGCGGAGCAAGGGAAAACGGGCGCGCGAAGGCGGACTCCGAGCCCCTTCCCGAGGAAAAAGAGGAATTTATTCCCGAGCCCAAGAGGGCGAAGAAGGACCGCTACACCAAGGCGGCGGACGAGATCGTTCCCGCGGGCAAGCCGGACGGGGAATATGTGAGTCTTCCGCACGCAGTGTCGGAGCTTCCGTATAACGGCGAGAACGTAAGCGAGGAAAAGGAGCCCGCGCCGGTCAGCATTTTCGGCGCGAAGAGGATAAAGGCGGAGGCGTTCTCCGAGGAGGAGATAAAGCCTTTGAAAATCGAAAATGAGCCGCTCTCCGCCGAGGAGCTTATGGAATCCGAAGCGGCAGCCGCGCAATCCTCCGAAAAGCTCAAAAGAGCCGGGGAAGAAGCGGTTGACATCAGCCGCGAAAACAGCCACATTCCGTACATTTTCCCGAAGACAACGCTCTTAAACGACCCGCCCGGGGGCTCGGGATCTTCAGACCCCGCGGCGCTGCGGGAGCTTTCCAACAAGCTTGTCGCGACGCTTAAGACCTTCAACATTGACGTCAAGGTGCTTGAGATAAGCAAGGGACCCGCAATCACGAGGTTTGAGCTTCAGCCGACCGCCGGAGTCAGAGTCAGCAAGATTACGAGCCTTGCGGACGATATCGCCTTAAGCCTTGCGGCGACAAGCGTCAGAATCGAGGCGCCAATTCCGGGCAAGGCGGCGATAGGCATAGAGGTTCCCAACTCCAGCATAGCGACGGTCACCGTGCGCGACGTTTTGGAGTCCAAAGAATTCAAGGATTCAAAATCCCCGCTTTCATGCGCGCTCGGACGCGATATTGCCGGAAAGTGCATTATCGGCGATATTTCGAAGTGGCCGCATGTCCTTATCGCCGGCGCGACCGGTTCCGGTAAGAGTGTATGTATTAACTCGCTCGTCGCGAGCATTTTATACAAGGCGTCGCCGAACGACGTTAAGCTTATCATGATCGACCCCAAGGTCGTGGAATTGAGCGTTTACAACGGTATTCCGCACCTTCTTATCCCGGTCGTGACCGACCCGAGAAAGGCGGCGGGATCCTTAAACTGGGCGGTTCAGGAGATGACGACGCGCTACCGCATGTTCGCGGAGAACGCCGTCCGCAACTTAAAGGGCTATAACGAGCTTATGGATAAAAAGGGCATGGCGCGCCTTCCGCAGATAGTTATTATTATAGACGAGCTTGCCGACCTTATGATGGTTGCGTCCAAGGACGTGGAAAGCTACATCTGCCGTCTCGCTCAGCTCGCGAGAGCCGCCGGCATGCACCTTGTTATAGCAACGCAGAGACCGTCCGTCAACGTTATCACTGGCGTTATCAAGGCGAACATTCCGTCAAGAATCGCGTTCGCCGTTTCAAGCAATACCGACTCGCGCACGATACTTGACGCGGGCGGAGCCGAAAAGCTTTTGGGCAAGGGCGACATGCTCTATTACCCGATGGGCGCAAGCAAGCCCGTGAGAGTTCAGGGCGTGTTCATTTCCGACGATGAGGTTGAAAAGCTGGTTGAATTCGTTAAGCAGGAGTCCGAGGCGGTTTACGACGAGGACGTTCTGGAGGCGGTTGAAAAGTCCGGCGAAGAAAGGACCGATTCCGAGGGCGAGGAGGAGCAGGGCGGAGAAGCCGACCCGCTCTTATCCAAGGCAATCGAAATCGTGGTTGACGCGGGACAGGCGTCCGTTTCGCTCGTTCAGAGAAGGCTCTCGGTCGGCTACAGCCGTGCCGGAAGGCTTATAGATCAGATGGAGCTTCGCGGAATCATCGGTCCCCACGAGGGCAGCAAGCCGCGGCGCGTTTTAGTCACGAAGGCGGAGTATCTGGCGATGCTTGAGGGCGCGTCGCTCGCGGAAAGCGAGCCGGACGGAGAGATCAAGATGCCGGCTCCCGGGGAAGATGAGGCGCTCTTTGACGAAGATGAGGACGACATCATCATTCCTCCGGCAGAATAACATAAAGGAAGATTTTATGGCAGCAGAATTTTTACCGATAAACAGGCACGATATGGAAGAGCGCGGCTGGGACGAGATTGATTTTCTCTTCATTTCGGGCGACGCGTACGTCGACCATCCGTCGTTCGGGCACGCTATAATATCGAGGGTCCTGGAGTCCGCCGGCTACCGCGTCGGCATGCTCGCGCAGCCGGATGTTTCAAACGACGACGACTTCTTAAGGTTCGGGCGCCCCAGAATCGGCGTTATGATATCCGGCGGAGTCATCGACTCGATGGTCAACCACTACACCGCGAGCAAAAAGCCGAGGAGCGAGGACAGTTACTCGCCGGGCGGCAAGCGCGGATACCGCCCCGACAGGTGCGTTACGGTCTACTCAAACCGCGTCCGCCACGTGTTCGGCGATATTCCGATAGTTATCGGCGGGGTGGAGGCGAGCCTTCGCCGTTTCGCACATTACGACTACTGGTCGGACAAGGTGAAAAGAGGCATAATTTTTGACTCCGGAGCCGACGTTATATCCTACGGTATGGGCGAGCACCAGACCATTGAGCTTGCAAAGTGCCTGGAAAAGGGATATATAAAGGACAATATTCCCGGCACCTGCGTGGTGTCCGATAAGCCGAGAAAGGGATCGGTCATCCTGCCGTCGTACGAGGAGGTCGTTTCCTCCAAGGAGGCGTACGCAAGGGCGGCGCTGATTGAATATGAGGAGCAGGACCCGATAAGAGGGCATGTGCTCTGCCAGAAACACGGCGATAAGTACGTTATCCAGAATGTGCCGACAATGCCGCTTTCGCGCCGTGAGCTTGACAGGGTGTATTCGCTGCCCTATACGAGGGAATACCACCCGTCATATGAAACGATGGGCGGGATCCCGGCGCTTACCGAGGTCAAATTCAGCATCACCTCGTCGCGAGGGTGCTTCGGCTCGTGCTCGTTCTGCGCGCTTACGATGCACCAGGGAAGGATAGTGCAGTCAAGGAGCGAGGCTTCGATAATCAACGAAGCCAAAAATTTCACCTACGAGCCGGACTTTAAGGGCTATATCCACGACGTCGGCGGTCCGACGGCGAATTTCAGATATCCGGCGTGCGACAAGCAGCTGAAAACGGGAACATGCAAGGGAAAAGAGTGCCTTTTCCCCGCACCGTGCAGGAACATCAACGCGGACGAGAGCGAGTATCTTGACCTTTTGAAAAAATTAAGAACGCTTCCCGGCGTTAAAAAGGTGTTCGTGCGAAGCGGCATAAGATATGACTATATGCTCGCCGACAAGAGCGACGAGTTTTTCAGGGAGCTTTGCGCCCACCATGTGAGCGGTCAGCTTAAGGTCGCTCCCGAGCACATTTCGGACAACGTGTTAAAATACATGGGAAAGCCCGGTCGGGACGTTTTTGAAAAGTTCACGGACAAGTACTATAAGATATGCCGCGAGGCGGGAAAGGAGCAGTATCTGGTCTGCTACCTCATGTCGAGCCATCCGGGGAGCACGTTAAACGATGCAATCATACTGGCGCAGTATTTAAAAAAGATGCACATGCGCCCCCAGCAGGTGCAGGATTTTTATCCGACTCCCGGAACGCTCGCAACGGCAATGTTTTATACCGGGCTGGACCCGAGAACGATGAAAAAGGTCTACGTTGCCAAATCGCGCGAGGATAAGGCGATGCAGAGGGCGCTTTTGCAGTATACAAGACCCGAAAACTACGAGCTTGTCAGAAAGGCGCTCATAAAGGCGGGGCGCGAGGACCTTATCGGGACGAATCCCGAATGTCTTATAAGAGAAAAATACGAAAGAAGGAGCTTTAATGATAATACTGGACGGAAAAAAGGTGTCGGCAAGAATAAAGGAAGAGGTGGCGAAAGAGGCGCTCGGGCTGACAGAAAAGGGAATAAAGCCGGGTCTCGCGGTAATACTCGCAGGAAATGACCCGGCGTCGCGGGTTTATGTTAATAATAAAAAGAAGGCGTGCGAGGCGTGCAACATTTACTCCGAGGAATACACCTTCCCCGAGCACGTGACGGAGGAGGAGCTTTTGGAGCTTATCGGCTTCCTTAACGGGTCGGATAAAATTCACGGAATACTCGTTCAGCTTCCGCTTCCCGCTCACATTGACGAGAAGAAGATAATTAACGCCATCAGTGAGAAAAAGGATGTGGACGCGTTCACCCCGTCAAATGTCGGCAAGATAATGATAGGAGATTATGACTTTCTTCCCTGCACTCCGGCGGGCGTTATGGAGCTTATAAAGGAATCGGGAATCAGCCCCGAGGGCAAGGAGTGCGTTGTGGTCGGGCGCAGCAATATCGTGGGAAAGCCCCAGGCGATGCTGCTTTTGCACGCTAACGGAACGGTTACCGTGTGCCACTCCAAAACAAAAAATCTTGCCGATATAACCCGGAGGGCGGATATTTTGGTTGCCGCGGTCGGCAAGGCAAAATTTATCACGGGCGATATGATAAAAGAGGGTGCGGTCGTTATCGACGTCGGCATGAACAGGGACTCTTTGGGCAAGCTCTGCGGGGACGTGGACTTTGAATCCGCGTCGCGCGTTGCGGGCGCAATCACTCCCGTTCCCGGCGGTGTCGGACCGATGACCATTGCAATGCTTATGAAGAACACAATTAAAGCTGCGAAGTTAAAGACGGATAAATAATCCGTCTTTAATTTTTTTATGCTAAACTTTTCATATTTACTTGACATTTTGCAAAAAAACATATACAATTAATATAATACGGGGATTGTTTGTTTTTAGTGATGCCATTGTCCCCGTTTTATATAAAGGAGGTCGCAAAGACTAATGACGTATTTATTCATTGGTCTCGGTATCGGTGTTTTAATTGCCGTTATCGCCGGAATTGTCGCTTTCAAAGCCGGCGTTACATATAACCGCAAAATTTCCGAAGCCGAGATTGGCAGCGCGGAAGACGAAGCGAAGAGAATCGTCGACGAAGCGCTGAAGGATGCGGAGAGCAAGAAAAAAGAAGCCTTGCTTGAAGCAAAAGAGGAAATTCACAGAAACAGATCGGATTTTGACAGGGAAGTCAAAGAAAGACGGAGCGAGATTTCCCGGCAAGAAAACAGGCTCCACCAGAAGGAAGCAACACTCGATAAGAAGACCGACGCTTTAGAGCAGAAGGAAGCGAACCTTGCGGCAAAGATGAAAGAGCTTGACGCGGAAAAGGACAAGCTTACCGAGCTTCAGAGTCAGGAACGCAAAAAGCTTGAAGAGCTTTCGGGACTTTCGGCAGAGGAAGCTAAGGAATACCTTCTTAAGAACATTGAGAGCGAGGTTCGTCACGAAGCCGCTATCATGGTTAAGGACATCGAACAGGAGGCAAAGGAAAACGCGGACGCAAGAGCGCGCGAAATTATCGGTTATGCCATTCAGAAATGCGCCGCCGATCAGGTTGCGGAAACTACGGTCAGCGTAGTTGCGCTTCCCAACGATGAAATGAAGGGCAGAATTATCGGACGTGAAGGACGTAATATCAGAGCCCTTGAAACACTCACGGGAATCGACCTTATTATAGACGATACTCCCGAAGCCGTAATCTTATCCGGGTTTGACCCCGTGAGAAGAGAGGTTGCGCGCATCACACTTGAAAAGCTCATTGTTGACGGAAGAATTCATCCCGCAAGGATTGAGGAGACCGTTGAGAGAGCGAAAAAGGAAATTGAAAAAACCATCAAGCAGGCGGGAGAACAGGCAACGTTTGATACGAATGTTCAGGGTCTGCACCCCGAAATCGTCAAGCTTTTGGGCAAGCTTCGCTACAGAACCAGCTACGGTCAGAACGTTTTGATGCATTCGACCGAGGTTTCGTATCTGTCCGGGCTTATGGCGGCTGAACTCGGAGCCGATGTTACCATCGCGAAGAGAGCGGGACTGCTTCACGATCTCGGAAAAGCCGTTGACCATGAGGTTGAAGGCTCGCACGTTGCAATAGGCGTTGATATTGCAAGAAAATACGGTGAAAGCTTTGACGTTTGCCACGCTATCGAGGCTCACCACGGCGATGTACAGCCGCAGACACTTATTGCCTGCATAGTACAGGCGGCGGACGCTGTTTCGGCGGCGAGACCCGGCGCAAGAAAAGAAAACATTGAAAACTACATCAAGCGTCTTCAGAAGCTTGAGGAGATTGCAAACTCCTTCGAGGGTGTTGACAAATCTTATGCTATACAGGCGGGCAGAGAGATCAGAATCATGGTTAAGCCCGAGGTGCTTTCGGATGAAGGCATGGTGCTTGTGGCAAGAGATATAGTAAAGCGAATTGAAAGTGAGCTTGAATATCCCGGTCAGATAAAGGTTAACCTTATAAGGGAGACAAGAGCGTCTGACGTAGCAAAATAAAATTTCACACTAAAAGGGCAGCGTAATAACGCCGCCCTTTTACTTGGAAAGGTCAGTTATGAAAATTCTTTTTATAGGAGATATAGTCGGCAGAAGCGGAAGGGAAGCCGTTTTAGCCGAGCTTGAAAATTTAAAATACAGAGAAAATATCGACTTTTGCATTGCAAACGGCGAAAATTCCTCCGGAGGACTGGGGATGAGCCGAAAGGCTTACGAGGAGCTTAGAAGCGCCGGGGTCGATTATTTCACGATGGGAAACCACACGTTCAGCAAGCCGGACGTCTCTTTATTGCTTTCACAGGGAGAGAACATCTGCCGCCCGGCGAATTATTCAGAGTCCTATCCGGGTGACGGGTACGCGATAGTCACGGACAATGCGGGGAGAAAGATCGCCGTAATGAACCTTATGGGCACGGTCTATAACGACATTCCGCTCACCAACCCGTTTTTATCCGCGGACGAGCTTCTTGAGAAAATTCATAAGGTGACAAATACGGTTATACTGGATTTTCACGCGGAGGCGACGAGTGAAAAGATTGCTATGGGGCGGTATCTTGATTCGCGCGTTTCGGCGGTATTCGGCACCCACACGCATGTGCAGACATCTGACGCCGCCGTCCTTCCCGGAGGCACCGCGTATATCACCGATGTCGGGATGACAGGACCGGTCGACAGTGTTCTCGGCATGAAAAGCGAGATAGCGATAAAGCGGTTTCTGACCGGCGAAAAGGTGCGCTATGAGCAGTCTAAAAACAAAGCGGTCCTTCATGCCGTCATAACGGAAATTGACGATGAAACAGGCAAAGCCGAATGGATAAAAACAATATAAAAACACCCTTATCAGGTCCGTGATAAGAAAGTATCGGTTTTGCGTAAAAAGCACCGTAGCCTTAAGGCTACGGTGCTTTTATATTTTAAAGTATTTTGCCGATTGCCGCAATTTCAGAGCTTATCAGGCTCATAATTTCGGAAAGGCTTTTTTGAGGCTTTCTCTGCATTTCGGAAAGAGGCGTTTTCATAAACGAGGAGCAGATTTCCTCCGATTTTTTCCTTAAGAGCTCAAGCTCATAAGGCTCCTTTATCCAGCGGAACACCTCCTCGCCCTCCTTTAGAAAGACCTCGTCAATAAGCTCGGTCGCATACTGACGGCAGTAAACGTTTAAGATGTTCTCCTTAAGCGTCCTCTCAAAGTCCGGGTTAACGGGGGCAACGTCCGAAAGCCCTTTGAGCGTTTCATAGACCGAGAAATCCTTCGCGCTCCTCAAAAGGTCGGAAAGGAGCGCCATAAGATAAAGGTAGTGCTCTTTTTCCTCTTTGAGGTCGGCTGCTTTCCCGAATTTATAGAACGATTTTGCCAAAAGGTAGTTTAAGAACCGTCCGCATACCGTCCTTACTATATCAACAGAGTCGCGGAGGATAAATTCACTGTCGGTCGCCGAGGCAATTTCTGAAAGAGAGTCTATGACATAGCGGAGAGCGCCGAGCTCATTTTTCGCCTTGCTTACAGTGCTCTCGTAGTAGTCGGCAACGGGCTTTCTGTTTCTGTCAACCGTTAAGAACCACACGGGCTTCGTGAAAATGTCACTGTGCGTGTTCCAGTAGCTCTCCGTTGCAAAGCTTTCGCCCTCGCCGCTGACCTCGGTGTAGCCGCCCCAGCTTGAAAGCTTTAAAAACGGCAGAAAGCTCTGCCATATAAAGTTCATCCTCTCGCCGAACTCACCGTACCGCCCGAGACAGTAGTATGATATGAGCTCCTCAACGCTTTTCTTAAAGGGCGACCAGGAGTTTTCCGATAAGTATTCCAGAATAAGCGGGTCGCTGTGCGAAAGCTCGGGCCAGAGGATCATGCCCTTGCAGCAAGGGTCGTCTGATGCTTTCCTTAAGCGCTCGTCCGTCCTGTTGTACGCTCCGCGAAGCTCGCTTTCCGGCTCGTAGGCGTGAAAGAGCCCGAATATCCACGGGAATTTATTCGTAACGTCCCAGCTTACAAAGCTCTGCTTCGGGTCGGTGCCGTCGGAGGTGTAGTCCAAAAGTATTGTGTGCTCCTTTGAAAGCTCGCCCAGAAATTCCCGCACCTCAAAAGGGCGCCACCAGCCGGTAAAGTCCCACGTTGCAAGCATTAAAAGCGAATCGGGATATTTTTCACGGAGCGATTGGGCAATGCGCCTGTAGCAAAGCTTTTTGAGCATAAAATTCTTTTGGTCCTCTTTGAATATTCTGCGCTCGCCGAGCCCGATGGTGTGGAAAAGGAAGCTGTTTTTGTCATACTCCTTTGCCATCGTTTCGGTGAGGCGCATGTAATAGTCCATGTTTTTCCTGACGCGGAAATCAAAAACGCGCCCCGTGTCAAACTCGTTATACTGATTGTCCGCCTGCTCTAAAAATTCGGGCTTTTTCGCCTGTAAAAATTCCTTCGGCGTTCTTGAATACCAATGGGTCATCGTGCCCGTGTCCGTCGGCGACATAAGGTCGTTGTCATGCGCATAGTCCATTATTTTTTTCCGGAGCTCGCCGCGGAATTTCAGCGTCCAGAAGTCCGAGCGGTCGTCATAGCCCTTTTCGTCCGTCACGGTGCGGTATCCCTCAGGGTAGGGCACCTCGTCGGGGAACGCCTTCTGCCAGATATCGTCCATGCCTATGCGGAGCATGAAAAAGTTCAGGCGCTTTTTCATTAAAAAGTCAATTTCATTTTTCCAGTCCTGCTCCGACCAGTGCTCCGCCTGGAATCTTTTTAAGCCGCGGTGCGCGAAATATCTTAATCCGCGGTACAAAAAGCGCGGGCTTTCCGAAAAGTCGATGCCGCCTGTCACAATCTCATCGCTTTTGGGTATAACATCGCCGTCCCAGAAATAGCGGCAGCCCATGACCCTTTCAAAATAGTCGTACACGGCGTATATGGTGGAGCGCGCCCTTCCGCCCGCGAGCACCAGCACGTTCCTTTCACCTTTTTTGTATGTAAGAATTCTGTAAGAGTCCGTGCCGTACTGTATCGAAAGCTCGGGCGCACTGCCATATAGCATTTCGTTCATCAGAAAGTCGTTTATGGCGTCCGACCCGATTATTACAAGGTCGCTCTTTCCATCGTCCGAGTCGGAGACCGCGGCGCTCCTTCCGGTGGTGAGAAGGTACATTTTTCGGAATGTTTTTACCGCAGTATCGTAAGCTTTTCCGCACCCGTTGGGAGGTATAACCAAGATTGACATTTTTCATTTCACTCCTTTTTTAAGGCATTATACATCCCGGATGGGAAAATTACAATCGGATTTTCCGATTAAAACATATAATTTTAATAACAAAGGACTTGACACGCGGGAATGAGTGCGGTATCATTTAATCGGTGATAATTATGTTTTTCGAAAACCGGAACAACGGGATAAATATTCTTTCGGTGCTGAATATTAAAAGAGGAGCCTCACACGCCTCGTCGCCCGACCGCGCCTTTCACGCGCTTTCTTTAAGGCTCGCCGGGGGAGCGGACTTTACTGCGGGCGGGGAAAAGATACATGCCGCCCCGGGCGATATCATCTATATCCCCGCGCATTTTAATTACAGGATAGATTCCGGGGATGAGGAGCTCATTGTAATTCATTTTGAGCTTTTGAGCGGGCAAAGCGGCGGTATCGAGGTCTTTTCCCCGTCGGACAGCCGGTATTTTATCTCCAAATTCAAGAGCATTTATTCGGAGTGGAGCATGAAAAAGCCGGACTCCGTTTATGAGTGCAAAGCGCTTTTCTACAAGGTGCTTGCCCATATTCTGACTGAGCGGACGGAGGGCGTGCGCGACCTCACGGACAAAAAGTTTGCCGAAACGTTAGAGTATATTCACGAGCACTATACCGATAAGGAATTAAGCGTCGGGCTTTTAGCCGAAATGGCGAATGTGAGCGACACATACTACAGAAAGCTTTTTAAGCTAAGGTGCGGCGAAACTCCGATAAAATATATCACGTCGCTCCGCGTTTCGCTTGCAAAAGAGCTTTTGGAGTCGGGCTATTACAACGTCACGGAAACGGCGGAAAGGTGCGGGTTTGACTCGCAGAATTATTTTTCGGCGGTAATGAAAAAAGCGACGGGGAAGACCCCGTCGCAGACAAAAAGGAGCTATCGAAGATAGCTCCTTTTTTTATATTAATGAAATTTCTCCGTCCTTTATTCCTACGGTGCAAATGTCGCCCGCATTTAAGCTTCCCTTTATTATAGCCTCGGCGATAAGGTCCTCAATCTTCGAGGAAATGAGCCGCCTCATCGGTCTTGCTCCGTTCCTGTCGTCATATCCGTTTTTGGCAAGATAGCTCCTTGCTTCGGGAGTAACGGAAAGCGTGATGCCCTTTTCCTTCATCATATCCGAAAGGTCGGAAAGCATAAGGTCCGCAATGTGCGCGGCGTTTTCCTCCGTCAGGCGGTTGAAGGGAACAATCTCGTCCACACGGTTTAAAAATTCGGGTCTGAAAATGTCCTTAAGCGCGCGGCGCACCTTGTCGGCGCTCGCCTTTGCCTCGTCCTCAATAAATCCGAGAGAGGAGGTCTTCCAGTCGCTTCCGGCGTTCGAGGTCATGATGATGACTGCGTGCTCAAAGCTTACGACCTTGCCGTGACTGTCGGTCAGCCTTCCGTCGTCAAGTATCTGAAGGAGGATATTGTGCACATCGGGGTGAGCCTTCTCAATCTCGTCAAGCAATATGACGGAGTACGGACGGCGGCGGATTTTCTCCGTGAGCTGACCGGCGTCGTCATACCCCACATATCCGGGAGGCGAACCGATGATTTTCGCAACCGAGTGCTTTTCCATGTATTCGGTCATATCCATGCGGATGATGTAGTCCTCACTGTCAAACATCGCCTCGGCAAGCGCCTTGGCAAGCTCCGTCTTTCCCACGCCCGTGGGACCGACGAAGATGAAGGACGACGGGCGGAGCTTTTTGGAAAGCCCGGCTCTGTTGCGCCTGATAGCGCGGGACACTGCCGACACCGCCTCATCCTGCCCGATAACTCTTTTGTGGAGAATCTCCTCAAGCGACAAAAGCTTGTCGGTCTCAAGCTCCGTAATCTTCTGAACGGGAATTTTCGTCATATTCTCAATGACCGCGGCAATGTGACCGACGTTTAAGGTCGTATAGTCGCTTGCCTTTTCAAGCTCGCCGATCTCCTTGGTCATCTGCTCCTCGCGCGTTTTGTATTCCGACATTTTCTTGTAGTAGTCGATCGAGTCGTCATTCTCTACCGCGTCCTTCTCGTCGGTCAGGCGGCGAAGCTCGCGGCGGAGAACGGTGAGCCGCGCAAGAGCCTCGTTTGCGAGGTTCGCCTTGGATCCCGCCTCGTCGATAATGTCAATCGCCTTGTCGGGCAGGAATTTTTCCGAAATATAGCGCTCGGAAAGCACTGCCGCCGCCTTTAAGCAGTCGTCAGGAATGATGACGTGGTGGAATTTTTCATAGTAGCCGCGAAGCCCTTTTAATATCTCCACGGTCTCGTCGATAGTCGGCTCATCCACAATTATGGTCTGGAATCTTCTTGCAAGAGCGGTGTCTTTCTCGATGTGCTTCCGGTATTCGGAAAGCGTTGTCGCGCCGATTATCTGCACGGCACCTCTTGCAAGCGCCGGCTTTAAGATGTTAGCGGCGTTCATTGCGCCCTCCGCGTCGCCCGCGCCCATGATATTGTGGATCTCGTCGATAACCAAAATGACGTTGCCGGCCTTTTTCGCCTCCTCGATGATTCCCTTAAGGCGCGCCTCAAACTGCCCGCGGAACTGCGTTCCGGCAACGATTGCCGTAAAGTCGAGCGCGTATATCTCCTTATCCAAAAGCTTTTCGGGAACCTTCTTTTCAACGATTCTTACCGCAAGCCCCTCGGCGATTGCCGTTTTGCCGACGCCGGGCTCACCCAGAAGGCAGGGGTTGTTTTTCTGACGGCGGTTTAATATCTCGATCAGCCGCTCAATCTCTTTTTCTCTGCCGATAACGGGATCGACCTTGCCGTCCTTCGCCTTCTCGTTAAGGTTTGTGCCGAAGGTCTCAAGCATTTTTTTCTTGTTTTTCTTTTTGCCGGGGGCGGGGTCTTTGACCCTTTCTTCAATTGGCTCTTCCGCGTCAAAATCCTCGGGTCCGCCCATCATATCGGCTAAATTTCCGGGAAGCTCCCCGCCGAAAAGACCGGCAAGCTGACCGGACACGTTCTTGATATCTTCATCGCTTAAATTTTCGATGTCGCCCATATTCGGCATGATCTTGTCCATGGAGGGAAGCCCCAATTCCTTTGCGCAATTTAAGCAAAGCCCTTCGTTAACGGTTTTCCCGTTTTCCGTTTTCGTTATAAATACAACTGCCACGTTTTTGTGGCATCTTGAACACATCACCATAAAATCACATCCCTTCGATGATGTCATTATATAAGTATAGCATACTTTAATCCAAAAAGCTATTAACTTTATGTAAATTTTTCGCTTTGAAAGGAGCCGCAATGTATAAAAAAAGACGGAGAAACAAATATTATTATGCGGGGTGATATGTTTTGAAAAACTTAAGTGATAAAGAATACGAAGCGCTTTCCGATTCGATGGCGAAAAAATCCCCGACAGGGAGAGACTGCCTTTTTGCGTTTTTGATAGGCGGGGCGATATGCGCGCTCGGCGAGGTGCTCTCCGAGGTCTGTAAAAGCGCGGGAGCGGAGGAAAAGACTGCCGGCTCGCTCGTCGCGATATCGCTGATTTTGCTTTCGGCTGTTCTCACAACGGCGGGCGTTTACGATAAGATAGCAAAGGCGGGCGGAGCCGGAACGCTTGTGCCGATAACCGGATTTGCCAATTCCATCGTGTCCCCGGCGATGGAGTTTCGCCCCGAGGGCTGGATACTCGGCGTCGGCGTCAAAATTTTCTCGATAGCAGGTCCCGTCCTGGCGTTCGGAGGGCTGACCTCTTTCATCTGCGGTATAATTTATTATATTATGGAGGCAGTAAAATGATTTCAAATTTAAAAGGCACCGTGCGCTTTGACTCGCCGGTGTATGTAAAAAGCTTTGCCTCGACGGTCGGGAAAAAAGAGGCGGAGGGTCCGCTCGGCTCGTATTTCGACGAGGTTGAAAATGACGAGTATTTCGGACAGGACAGCTTTGAGGCGGGCGAGTCCGAAATGCTAAAAAGAACCGTGAAGCGTGCGTTTTCAAAGTTTGGGTCGACGCCAGACAAGGCGGACGTGCTCTTTTCGGGAGATTTGTTGAATCAGTGTGTCAGCAGTATTTACGCGATACGGGACCTAAAAGTGCCCTACGTCGGCATTTACGGCGCATGCTCCACAATGTCGGAGGGACTGATGCTGTCCGCGCTCTCCGTCGCTTCAGGGTTTGCGAAGCTTTCGGCGAACGCAACGTCAAGCCATTTTTGCTGCGCGGAGCGGCAGTTCCGCTTTCCGCTGGAGTACGGAGCCCAGCGCCCGCCTACGAGCCAGTGGACGGCAACGGCAAGCGGGTGTATTGTCCTCTCGGGCGAGGAGTCGCAGCTTAGAATAACGCATGCGACGGTCGGCAGGATAGTGGATAAAAACATAACGGACGCGAATAACATGGGCTCTGCCATGGCTCCGGCGTTTGCCGACACCGTGTACAGGCACCTTGAAAACACGGATACAAATCCGGATGACTATGATCTGATCGTTTCGGGCGACTTGGGGTTTTTGGGCAGTGATCTTGCCGATGAGCTTCTCATTATGAATAATATAGATATAAAGAAGAATCACTTTGACTGCGGAAAGGAACTTTATGACCGCGAAAAACAGGACGTGCATGCCGGGGGCTCCGGCTGCGGCTGCTCCGCAAGCGTCCTGACAGGATACCTTTTGCCGCGGATGATTAAAGGATGTTATAAAAAAATTCTCTTTGCGGCAACGGGAGCGCTGATGAGCCCGGAGCTTTCAAAGCAGGGGGAGAGTATTCCCGGCATCTCGCACGCCGTCACGATCGAAAGGGCATAATAAAAGCGGCTTTAAAAATAGTTTTTAAGGCCACTTTTCAGGTGATGGGAAGGGTGCGGTCGGCGCCCGTGTTAACAAATGCATCGCTATTTTTGGGAACGGGTCATGTATTCCTCGTACCAATAGTCGATTTTTGTAAGCGGGCGGCAGTGCCGGCATGGGATATAGTCGCTTGCTGCGATATATCGGTGGAATATCCGCGCTTTGCTTTTGATATAACGGCATCCGGCACGGTGGTAATGCGCGCCGCCTTCGTTGATGTAAACGTTGAATCGGCTGCCGTAGCCTTCTTTGCAGTTTATCTCGCGCGGGAGAGAATTTTCCCCAATCTCAACGTTGTAAGGAAGCCCGGTTTCGGGGTCTTCAAAATATTCTGAAAGTTTTTTCATTGATGTCTGCTCCTTTACAATTATATTATACTACGTTTTATTTGGATTGTAAAGCGGAAGCGGCATATATAATGTATAAAAAAGAATTGCCTTAAGGAAAAATATTGGGCGGTTGTTCCATTTTCCGAAAAAAAGGAAAAAAGTCGAAAAAAGTACTTGACAAAGGTAGAGGGATGTGATAATATAAAAAGGTCGGT
>CAKSNL010000007.1 GCA_934476235.1 uncultured Clostridia bacterium
GAATTTCGGAATTTCAACCATAACATCGCCGTTCGTGCCGTCTCTTGCAAAGGACGGCTCGCCGAGGTATGCTAAAATGTTTCCGTCCTCATCGACATTGCACGTTTTCATTCCGCACCATGGATAGATGTTATCAAAATCATTGGTTACATCGCTCACAGATCCTTTATGCGCGTTTGCTACAAGACCGGCAGCGTCGCCGAGTCTTTCGCATACGGTGGACGATGTGCCCGCCCAGCGCACGCCGTATTCGGGGATCAAGGTCTCCGCTTTCTCGTACGAGGTGGGAACGGTGCCCTTTTCAAGCTGCGGATAAAAGCGGTGATTCATTACCGTGCCGGACTTAACCACAATGTGAAAGCGTATCGGATAGCTCGATCCGGGCTTAAAGGTCTTTCCCGCGCCCGTATCTCTTACATAGTCGCTTTTAGCGGAGCCCTCGGAAAGGTAAAAGGTCGCGTCGGAGCCGCCGGAAGGGCACCCGCTTAACACATAATCGACGCCGCTTTCAACAGTGAACATCTGAAACGTAAACCTGATATCGGCAGCGGCGGTTCCCTGTACGAGTATGCCGCCGTCGTCCTCTGCGGTGAACGTAACGCCATTTATGGTATCTCCATCTGACCAATAGGGGTATTTGATGAGGTTTTTATACTTCTTTATCCCTATAAGGCTTCTGTACCTATTCATAACTAACACGCACCCACTCTCGCTACGACATAAGGTCCACCTTCAGAGTTTATACCGATACACTTTAACGCGACCTCGTACACCTTGTTCGCTAAGGGCGTGAACACACCGCCCGAGCAATCGTCGCCCATGAACTTGAGCGTTCCGTCAAAGGACACGGTGAGAGTCGCCGCGGTCTCACCGGACTTGAAAGCGAAATATGAGCTGTAGCCCTTGGTTACGTCGATAGCCGGCAGCGTCAGCGTGATAGCGGTGCTTGCAGCCGCCGCGCCGTTTAAGAGGTACTCGGTATTGTCCGAAAGCGTGATGTTTCCCGCCGCACTCTCCGGGATAACTGCCGCGGGCTTGTTCTGCTTCGCGGCGATGGAGGTGTGAAGCATGTCAAGGTCGCTAAACAGGTTATTTTCCGACCATGAAGGCGGCATGTTGCCGTTTGCCAGACTGTATATGACCCTTCCTCCGAAGGTGATGCCGGGTCCTGCGCTGCTAAAGTCTATCCCGAGGGTCGAAGCGCTTGTTACGGTGAGCCCGAAATCGTTAAAAGCGATGCTTCCGTTTCCGGCGCCCGTATCCGCGGTCGCTATCTTCGTCCCCGAGGCGACCTTAATATTGCCGTCGTCATCGGTCGTGACAACGTTTTCGGGCACCTCCGCGGCGTCGCCTTTGTCGCCCTTGTCGCCCTTTGCTCCGGTATCGCCTTTTGTGCCTTTCTCGCCGGTGTCACCCTTATCACCCTTGTCGCCCTTTGCGCCGCGGTAGCTTCCTAAGTTCTGCCACTCGGCGCCGGAATAAAGATAGAGGGTCTTGTCATCGTCCGTCGTGCCGACCTGGTATATGTCGCCGGCGGACGGGGCTGTGACGGCAGATGTGAGCGCGGAAAGGCTTTCGTACACGCCTAAGATTTCAAGCCCGTGTCCCGTGTCGCCCTTTGCGCCTTTTAATGAGGCGAGCCACTCGTCTTCCGTGCCGGAATAGCCGTGCTTTACCGCGATGCCGTACGCGGAAAGGTACATGCCTGAGACGAGCGCCTCCCCCTCTTTGTGCGTGCGGACGTACCACTTGGCGTACGTGTCAAGGCTCTCGTTGAAAAGCGCCATGTCGTTGTTATACGCGGCGTACTCCTTGTTTGAAAAGTCGATCATCGCCTGAAGGTACAAAATGTAGATTCTGCCGTTGCCCTCCCCGAGCGTCAGGATATCGTTCTTGTGCTCCTCGTAGGGGCAAAGCTCCGGGATATCGCACGGCGCGAGGCAGTGGATTTCCGAGAGGACCGTGTGCTCCGCCTCGGCGACCCAGAGCGCCTTCACATCGTCAGAAAACGCGTTCGGGTTAAGCTCGTCCGCCAGAGCAATTATTTCTTTCAGTGTTTTACTCATGTTTTCTCCTTTCTTTTAAGGGACCTATCATATTTTACCCTTAAAAAACCCCGTAAAAAAGTCCGTTTCCGTCAGCACTCACGTATTTTGCGCACACACTTTTCCGGGTCGCCAAGGATGTGAGACCCCTACAGATTTTACACCCACTTTCGCCCTTCACCCGTAGGGTCGGTCAGCGACCGCTTGTTTAGGGAACAGTGAATAGGTGCACCATTCGGCGCACCCGTAGGGTCGATTCATGAATCGACCGCCGAGAGGTTCGCATGTTTTCCGTGACCCTCCCGAAAAATCCCTCAGTCCCGGCTACGCCGTGCCAGCTTAAAACCGCCCTTGCGGTTTTAAGAGCGTGCGACAAAACCTTGAACGGTTTTTCGCACCTAACGAAAAAAGACTTTGTTGTCTTTTTCCGCCACGCCGTTTAGCAAGGGAGCCCTTAAAGCCCCGCGCGCGCAAAAGACCCGCGGTGCAAATGCACCGCGGGTCTTTTTATTCATTTACTCTCAGACAGATGCGCTCCACTTGCCGCACTTGTCGCCCCACATTGCAACGGTCTTCCCGTCCACAATGACCTTGATGACCTCGCACGCGTTCGAGCAGCCCGAACACTCAAAGCTCTTCGGGGTGAACTCAAGGTCGATAAAGTCAAAGCCCTTGAAATTGGTCGCCCCGGTCATCTCGGTGTGATGCTTCGCCATGAGCGCCATACCGATCGCGCCCATTACCGAGAAATACTTCGGAATGATGACCTCGTGCCCCGTCTGCTCCTCAAACGCCTTTATGATGCCCTTGTTCGCCGCGACGCCGCCCTGGAACACGAACGGAGCCTCCAAAACCTTGCCGCGCCCCAGGTTATTTAAATAATTTCTTACCAGCGCGTCGCAAAGACCCTTGATGATCTCCGCCTTGGAATAGCCGTACTGCTGCTTCGCGATCATGTCCGACTCCGCGAAAACGGTGCACCTTCCGGCGATTCTGACCTCGTTCTCCGCGGTCAGCGCAAGGTCGCCGAACTCCTGAATCGGAACGCCGAGCCTCTCCGCCTGATGATCCAAAAACGAGCCCGTGCCCGCGGCACAGACGGTGTTCATCGAAAAGTCGGTCACTATACCGTCCTTCAATATGATTATCTTGGAGTCCTGACCGCCGATCTCAAATATCGTGCGCACGTCCGGATGGTAGTGAACGGTGGCGGTGGCGTGCGCGGTGATCTCGTTCTTAACCACGTCCGCTCCCACCATGAGCCCTATCATCTGCCTTCCGCTTCCGGTAACGCCGACGCCCGCGACAGTGTAGCCCTTGCCCTCGATATCCTCGCGCAGCTCCTCCATTCCGGCTTTAACTGAATTTATCGGCTGACCCTTGGTTCTTATGTATCTTGCGAAAAGAACCTCGGCATTCTCGTCGACCGCGACAACGTTCGTGCTGACCGACCCTGTATCTATACCTATATATAACCTTTTCATGATTTCACTCCTCAAACGCTGACGGTTTCTCTTTCGGGGGCTTTTTCCTCTTTTTCCGCCGGCTTAATCTTTTTTCTGTTTCTGCAAAGGTCGCAGAACGCCTCAAGTCTCGTCTGCGTGTTCGCCTCGCCGTTCTGCTCGTCAATCGACATCGTGAGTATCGGAATGTCAAGATCGTCCGAAAGCTTCGGGATAAGGCTTCTCGTCACAAGCTCGGGCAGACATCCGAACGGCATTAAGTGAATTACGCCGTCAAAATGGTGCGCCGCGTAGTCCATGATTCTTCCGGTATTCTCCATGTCGTGACCGCCGCAGTTGCAGAGCTTGTACTTCTCGGCAAGATCCCACATTCTCCAGCCGTCGCTCTTATTAATGCGCCTGGGCTTGATGTTGTGCTCGTACCATTCCGATATCGTCTGATGATTGGCAACCTCGCAGCCGAGCGCGTTTAAGCGCTTCTCAATCTGGTTATTGGTCGCTCGCTCCATTACGACATATATCTCGCCGACCAGCCCGATCCTCACCTTGTCGGACTCCTTAACCGTCCGCTTCTTTATCGCGTCAAGCTTCTTTATCGACTCCTCGTACGTCTTTTTGAGCTCTTTTTTATTGTTGCAATTGTAAAACGCCCTGTCGATCTCCTCACGCGCGCGGTCAAATGAACCGGACTCGACCTCGTACGCGCGGTCGATATTTATTTTTCTGTCAACCGCGTCAAGATATTTCACCATCTGAAGGGCGAAAAGCGCGTATTTTGCGACCTTGTAGAGCGGGGTCCTGTTCTTTATCCGCTTTATCTGCTTTATGAAATAGCCCGTGTGGCGAAAAATGGAGTCGAAAATCACGACGTCCACGTCATAGCCGGCTTTTCTCAATATCTCCTCGTGCACCTTACCGTAAAGACCGGCACGGCAGGGACCCGAGCCGCCGGAGGAAATAATCATCTCGGCGCCCTTTTCGCACACCTCAAAGTATGACCCCATCATTACCTTGAAGGGATAGCAGATGAACTCCGGACTGTATAAAACGCCGAGGTCGAACGTGTGCTGAGTGGGGAGCGACGGCGCTATCACCTCATGCCCCAAAAGCTCCAGAAACTTTTTGTACGCCGTTGTCTGACCCATATAGGGGAAGGAAACCTTCATACCAGCGCCTCCTTCTTTTTCATTTTGATCATATCGGTGAACGCCTCAAGCCTTGTCTGCACATGGTTGTCGCCCGTGTGCTCGTCCACCCTCATAGTCATGAACGGAATTCCCGCTTCCTCGCTTCTTAATTCCATGAGCTTGCCGATAACGGAGTCCGGACCGCAGCAAAACGCGGTTATGTGAATTATCCCGTCAATATTGCCCTCTTTAATCAGCTCAAGGGCGCTGTTGTAGACCTTCCGCGCAAACACCCAGTAGGGCTCCTTCATCGCCTTTTTATCGGGATCGTTTACAGCCTCGGGGAGCATTTCGAACGTGGTGACGCCTACGCCCATGTCGTTTAGCTTTTTCACCGTGTCCATGCTGACAAAATTGTCATAAACGTTATAGACATAGCCCATCAGAGCGATGTTTATGTTGTACTTTTTGATCTCTGGCGCTTTCTTTCCCGAAAGCATGTCAAACGCCTGATTTACGTTATAGCCTTCTTCGGAAAATAAGCGGAAACATTCCTGCGCTACGCGCGCTTTTTTAAGCGCCTTTTTCATATCGCCCTTTGTAACGCCGAGCCTCTGGCAAAGCTCAAGATACGGCTCGTCCTCATTTTCAACTGACTTTTTGTTATCAAAAAACACCTGTAATATTCTATCCTCATATTCCGGGAGCGAATACTTCACGATGTCCGAAAGCCCGAGAAATTTCGGGCAGTACCACTCGTGTTTAAGCTTGTAAAACACCGGTACGAATATGTAGTCAACATTCTTTTCGGCAAGGTTAATAACGTGCCCGTTAAAAATCTTTATCGGCACGCAGAACTCCGAGACCGTTATTTTCGAGCCCTCGGAAATAATCTTTCCGTTCGTATCGTCCGACACGACAACCTCAAAGCCCAGCTCGGAAAACAGGGTCTTCCAGAAAGGACCGTAATAATAATACAAAAGCGCTTTGGGTATTCCTATCTTCATTTAGCGAAAATCCTTTCATATTTAATAGCGGTACATAAAACCCGCTTCTTTTAATCATAACACTTTTTTATAAAAAATGCAATAGTGACAATTTAACAAATTTCAATAAAAAAATCCCCCGTTATGTTAAGACACAACGGGGAGCTTTTGTTCATTATTTTACGGACGGCTTTAAATTGAATGCTCCGGTATGGCTCCAAAAGCTAAACGGCGTGGCGGAAAAAGACACTTTGCCTCCAAGAGCTAAAGGGAGGTGGGTTTTGCTCTGCAAAACTCGGAGGGATTTTTAGGTACACCCACGCATTTTCCGCACCCACCCTCTCGTGTCGCCGGGGACGTGAGACCCCCTACAAATTGCACTCATTACGCCGGTGCACCGTAGGGGAGGATGACCTCATCCTCCCGCCCGGTTTTGCACTCACTACGTCTGCACCACCGTAGGGGCAATTCATGAATTGCCCGCCCGGGTCTGCACATACTTTTCATGACTCTCCCGAAAAATCCTCCCGTCATTTGCTTCGCAAATGCCACCCTCCTTTAGCTCTTGAGGGCTTTAAATGGCTCCCTTGCTAAAGGGAGCTGTCGAAACCGATAGGTTTTGACTGAGGGATTTTTAGACGCACGCACCTATTTTCCGCACGCACCGCGGGTCGCCGGAGGCATCAATCCCTACATTTTATGCACTCATTACGCCGGTGCACCGTAGGGGAGGATGCCCTCATCCTCCCGCCCGGTTTTGCACTCACTACGTCTGCACCACCGTAGGGTCGATTCATGAATCGACCGCTCGGGTCTGCACATACTTTTCATGACTCTCCCGAAAAATCCTCCCTGAATTTTCTAATCGAAAATTCTTCCCTCCTTTAGCAAGGAGGGCTTTAAATGGCTCCCTTGCTAAAGATAGCCGAGACTGAGGGATTTTTAGGTACACCCACGCATTTCCCGCGCTCTCCTTGCCTGTTATTTTATGCTGCCCTTTTTAAAATACTTTTTCGTTTCGGCTGCAACAACGCCGGAAAGAAGCAGGAGCGCGATAAGGTTCGGGATAGCCATAAGACCGTTCAACGTGTCCGAGATATCCCACATCAGCGTGCCGCTTCCGACAGAGCCCACGATGCAGAAAAGAATGAACACTACCTTATATATAAAGGTTACAGCCTTGTTTCCGTGAGTTAAATATTCCCAGCACGACTGTCCGTAGTAGCTCCAGCCGAGGATGGTCGAAAGTGCGAAAAAGAGAATGCTTATCTGAATTACCGTTCCGCCTATCGTTCCGGGAAGAATCTCGTTAAACGCCGCTGCGGCAGCCGCTCCCTTGGACGTGAACGCACTGAGTCCGCCCTCTGTTTCGGTGACTCCCGACAAAAGAACGGTAAGCGCCGTGAATGTGCAGATAACGATAGTGTCCGCGAACACCTCGAAAATGCCCCAGAGTGCCTGCTCGACCGGCTCATCTGTCGATGATGCCGCATGTGCGATGGGAGCCGAGCCCAGACCCGCCTCGTTTGAGAACACGCCGCGCGCGAAGCCCTGGCGGATAGCCTCCGCCATTACATATCCGAAGATACCGCCGCCGATGGATTTAAGCGAGAACGCACCCTTGAAAATCGAAGCGAACACTTCCGGGATATCGGTTATTCTGAAGCAGAGAACAAGTATTCCGGCTATGATATAAAATATCGCCATGAACGGCACCATGTAGCTTGTTACCTGACCGATTCTTTTTACTCCGCCGATTACGACGATTGCGACGATTACGGCGAGGATTATGCCGGTGAATAAGGGCTTTATTCCGAAAAGACCCTCCATCGCGCCCGCAATCTCGCTCGACTGCGCGATGTTTCCGATTCCGAAGCTTGCGATACCGCCCAGAAGCGCGAATATTACCGCAAGGAATTTAAAGTGCTTTCCGAGTCCGTTTTCTATGTAGTACATGGGACCGCCGTAGTGCCTGCCCGAGGCGTCCTTCTCTCTGTACTTTACGGCGAGGGTGATCTCCGCGTACTTTGTGCACATTCCGAAAAATGCGGACACCCACATCCAGAACACCGCGCCTGCGCCGCCGACAAAGATAGCGCCCGTAACGC
Organism: uncultured Clostridia bacterium; assembly: GCA_934476235.1. Classification (GTDB taxonomy): domain Bacteria; phylum Bacillota; class Clostridia; order CAKSNL01; family HGM11501; genus HGM11501. Next base: position 7,730 of record CAKSNL010000007.1, read on the forward strand.
CGGCGATGTTGCCCGTGCCGACCGTGCCGGCAAGCGCCGTCGTCACCGCCTGGAACGGCGAAAGGTTTTCTCCGTGGTCCTTTTTGTTATCCTTCCTAAAAAGCGAGCCCACCGTGTTTTTCATCATGAACCCGAATTTGCCGACCTGGATGAACCCGGTTCTGATGCTTAAGTAAATGCCTGTGCCGACTAAGAGCAAAAGCATGACGGGTCCCCACGCAAACGAGTTTATCGCCCCGTTTATCTTGGTTACCCATTCCAAAAATTTTTCCATTGTCCTCTTCCCTTCGATTTTCTTATTTATTATTATGAGAAAAATTATCTCACTATAACCTCATCATATGTTTCGATGACCTCGCCCGAGGGCAGTACGACGGTCTTTTTAAGCTCAGAAGGGGACGTTACCTTTATCTTAAAGCCGTCCTTTTTCTCCCAGTGCACGTTAATTTCGCCGCACGGAGTCATGACAGAGCCTTCCGCTCCCTCGCGGTCAAAGATGTAAGGCTTTATCAGAACTTCTTTTTTCACCGTGTCGATGTCCCTTATGCCAAGGTCCATCGCCGAAAACTCAAAGATTGCGACGGAGCCCCACGCGTGGCACTCGGACCGCTTGTCGTTCGGTGCCTCGGGCACCGTCGAGCATTCAAGGCTTACAAAATTTCTGAACTCCTTAAAAAGAACGTCTCTCTTTTCGTAAAGCCCCGCCTTTTCAAGCGCTCTGAAATAAAAATAAGCAAATCCGAACGTTGCGCGGTTCTCTAAGTCCTTCGAGTTATAAAGCACGTCCTTCTCTTTGCCCTTCGCCGCTCCCGAAAGCACCGCCCAGATATTCTCGTGCTGAGCGAAGTATTTTTTCGACGGCGAGGAGGCATACATTCCCTTCTCCCCGTCATAGCAGAGCGAGGTGACGGTTTCGTTCATTTTCTCCGCCTCGGCGGTAAATTCCTCCGCCTCGTCAAAGCGCCCTATCATGCGGCATATGTCCGCTCCCGCTTTAAGCGATGCCGCGTACAAAAGCGAAAGCGCACTGTAGGACTCGCCCTCGTCGGTATTCGGCACTCCGCGCGTGTAGCCCTCCGACCAGTCGATAAAGTTCCAGTTCGGGAACCTTTTTATCATTCCGTTTTCATCCTTGTGATTTGAAAACAGATAAAAAAGCCTTTCAATCACGGGAATGTACTTTTCAGCGGTATCGGTATCTCCCGAAATTTTAACGTAGTCTTTTACCATAAAGGGATACATGAGCGCGAATCCCGGAATTATCTGCGGAGTGTTGGAGGGATAGCGCGAAAGGAGCATGCCGTCCGTCCTCTGCGAAAGCGCAAAGTCGTTTATCGCCTTTTTGATAAGCCTGTAGTCCGGGCTTATGCGCGAGGAAAATACCGTCTGCAAATATGTATCCATAAGGTACTGAAGCTGCTCATAATACGGGCAGTCGGTAAACGTTTCGTGCATGCAGAGAAAAAGCGTGCGCTTGCTTATTTCTATAAGCTTTTCGTCCGTTTCGTTATAAAGCTTCATGTCCGGAATGCAGGAAAGCGGATAGCCTGTCTTAACAAAGTCGATGCTTTCTATCGTAACATTGTCACACTCCGTCTTAACGTAACGGAACGTTCTCATCCAGTAAGGCTCGTAATATCCGCCGTCCGTCACCTTGACCTCGTCATAGTCGCCGTTTATCTGCATGGACGGGTCGCTTCTTACGCCTTTTTTAAGTCTGCCGTCCGGCTTTCTTTCAGAATAGCACTCGGCATAGGTTATCTTAAATGTGCCGGTGCCCTTTAACTTGATTCTTATAAACGCGCATATTTCCCCGCCCGCGTCATATATCCCGTCCTTTGACGAAACAAAGCCGCTTTCTTTAAAGTACATCATCGGGATGGTGCGGCGCTTTAACAAAAAGCCCGGCGCGATAAGCCCGTATTCGTTGGAGCCCGCGTCCTCGGTAAAGGCGCGCATATAGGGCACCGCCTCGGAAAAGTCATACTCCTTTTTTAATGTAACGCGCTCGTTGATGCCGAGCGACGCGGTGACAGGCTCCGAGAAAAACCTGATATCGTCACCTTTCGCGCTCTGCCAGCCGGACCCGGTAGTCAAAAGCTCGCCCTCTATCGCAAGGCACGCTTTTCCTGTGCGGTAAACCGCCATCTGCCGTTCGCGCTCCTCCCAGTTGTCCCCTTCCTTAAGGGACAAAACGAGCACACGTATTTCGTTTTCGCCTTTTTTAAGCGGAACGCTCACCTCGTCGTAATACCTTTCCTCCGGCATGCCCTTTAAGGGACCGATTGCCGTTAAAACGCCGTTTGCATAAAGCTTATAGCGCGCATTCGCGAAAATTTTAATTACCTCGTCTTTCCCGTCCGAGATAACAGTCTTTTTAAATATATAGACCGCGCTCTCGTCGTCCAAGGCGCGCGCATCCGTCACCGCAAGGGCGTCCATTCTCTCCTCCATGTCATTTCCTCCCCTTTATTTTAAGGCTTTATAAAGCCTTGAGAGTCCTTCTTTTAATACATCTTTGGGGCATGCCGTGTTGAGCCTTAAAAAATATCTCCCGTTTCCGCCGTACTCATCCCCCTCGCTTAAGTAAAGCCCCGTCTTTTCGCGGACGGTTTTTGAAAGGGCAACCGAATCGTCCGTAATACGCGAGCAGTCGAGCCATAAAAGATATGTCGCTTCGGACTCCGCTACCCTGATTTCGGGAATGTTTTCGTTTATAAATTCTCTCGCCGTCCTTTTGTTGTCCGAAATGTATTTTTTAAGCTCGGAAAGCCATTCGTCGCCTTTTAAAAATGCCGCGGCAGCCGCGCTGACGGCGAAAACGTTCGGCTCTGCCGCCTCGTCGGTATTTACCGCGCGGCGCATTTTGTTAAAAAGGTTTTCGTTTTCCGCATAAAACGCCGCCGTCCCGATTCCCGCAAGGTTAAACGCCTTCGTCGGCGCGATAGCGGTTATGCTTATGTCCGCGCACGTATCGGACGCCGAGGCAAAGGGAACATAGTCCCTCCCGGGCTCCGTAATGTCGCAGTGTATCTCGTCCGATATCACGGTGACGGAGTGCTTTTTGCACATTTCGCCGAGGCGCGCCAAAGTCTCCCTGTCCCAGATATTGCCCGTGGGATTTTGCGGATTGCACAGTATCAAAAGCGTCGCTTCGGGGTCGGAAAGCTTTTCCTCAAGGTCCGAAAAGTCCATCCCGTAGCGCCCGGAGTCATATTTAAGCGGGTTTTCAACGACCCTTCTTCCGTTATTTATGATTGAGTTAAAGAAAATATTATAAGCCGGGGTCTGGATTATCACCTTTTCCGCCGGGGTGGTGAGCTTTCTCACCGCGCTTGAGATGAGCGGGACAACGCCCGTGACAAAGCAGAGCCTTTCTTTTTTCATCTTAAAAGCGTGAAGCTTTTCCCAGTGGTGAACGTACGCCTCATACCACTCGTCCGTCACGACCGAGTAGCCGAAAACGCCCCTTTCAACTATTTTTAAAAGCTCCTCGGTGATCTCGGGCGCGGTGCGAAAATCCATGTCCGCCACCCACATGGGAAGCTCGTTTTCCGAAACGTCCCACTTTAACGAACCGGTGTTTCTGCGGTCAACCGCCGTGTCAAAATCGTACTTCAACTTTGTCACCCCTTTATGATCTTCGTTTTGGCGGGGTCGATTTTGTCGGGCTCTGAGATAATCCCGCCGATGTCCTCGGCTTTTATGATTCCGCCCGAGGGGTTTTTGATGCTTTCTATCTTTCCCGTAAGCGAAGCCTCCACGGTGGAATACTCAAACGCGAGGTCGGTATTTATCACGCGGCAGTTTTCCATTTTTAAGTTTTCGGCATAGCAAAAGCCCTGATGGCTTTCGACCGTGCAGTCGATAAGCGTTAAATTAACCGAGTTCCAGCCCAGATATTCGCCCGAAATAAAGGAATTTTTGACCGTAACGTTCTCCGTGTTCCAGAACGCGTCCTTTGATATAAGGCGCGAATTTTCGATTGTAACGTTTTTCGCCCCGTCAAAGGAGTAGTTCCCCGTGAGCGTGAAATTGTCAAATTCGGACTCTGCCAGTCCGAAAGCGAAATAGTCCCCCTTCGCGGTAAGCCTTTCCGCCTTCACGCCCTTGCAGTGCCAGAGCGTTTCCTCGGCATTGGGCATCGAAATGTCAGAAAGATTAATGTCCTCTGAGCGCCTGAAGGTCTTGGGCGCGGCGATGACCGTGCCGTCAAGCGATATCCCTTTCGTGTACCATATCCCCGCGCGGGCGCCGATATCCAAAAATCCGCCGTCAACCTTAACGTTTTTACAGTACCAGAGCGGATATTTCCACCTGAAAATGCAATTTTTGAGCGAAATATTTTCGCTCTCCTTGAGCGGCGACTCTCCGTCGTAAAAAACCGAGTCGGTAACTTCTCCGTTTTTTAAGCCGAACAGCGCTCTCTCACCCGTAAAATTACCTTTCACCTTTGGTTCCTCCTTTTATTCTGTTTATTTTACCACATTAAGGCTAAAAAGTCAATAAAATGACGGCTTTTGCCAAAATTTTTAAGGCAAGAGCCGTCATTCTTTCACTTAAACAAAATTATTCCGGGAATTTCCAAATATTTTCCGGCAAACAAGCTCCCTTTCCGCATTTTTTACTGTGCGTGGGAGAGGTCGATCTTCACGATTCCGTCCGGACCGGTGTAGGGAATCTTGGCAGTGGGCGTTCCGATCGCGTACGCGCCGACCTCGTACTGGTTAAAGTAGAGCACGAGATTACTGTCATTAAGATACCATGAAACGCTTCCGCTCTGATTTTTAATGTTTGCCGCAACCTCGCTTGCGCCCCCGTCCTTGCTTAATTCCTCTATGAAGCCGGAGAAAGCGTTATTAACCGTCTCATTTACCTTTTCGGGGTCTGCGTCCAGCACATCGGTCAGCGCAAGCTCTTTTTCAAGAACCATCTGGAAGGTTCTTGAATAATAGTTCGTGGAGGGGTGCGCGCCGTTTAAATTTTTATAGTCCGTCATTCTTATCGAAATCATGTTGTTGCGGTTCAACATCACGTCATAGCTTAAGTTAAATTCCTGCGGCCGGAAATTGTCGCCCATAGCAATGCGCAGTCCCGCAGCGTCCTTCTCAAGCACATCCGCAATATCGTTTACAAAATCGTCCGCCATGGCAAGGTACTCCGAATTAATCTTTTTTATAAAGTCCGTCCCGCCCTCGATAATTGGATACGCGCAGTCGAAATTAATAAGCGGCGTCCCGTCGCTGTCTTTCACTATTCTTGTCATGTGACCGGGCTTAATTTTGTACTGCCCTTCGTTTTCGCTTATTGAAATTGTTTTTGTCTCATTGTCCCAGTCAACCTTTAGGTTCAGGCTTTCGGATACCGCGCGAAGGGGCACCAGCGTTCTGCCGTTCTCTAATTTGGGCGCGGCGTCAAGCTTCACCGTCTCACCGCCGACCTGCATCTCGTCCGACCCGATTTTTAAGCTCAGATACTTTTCGCCCTTCATGGCGTTCACGTAATTTCCGTCCTTCCGGGGAGAATAGTTCACCGCGCAGCCCAGAGCCTCAAAGATGGCTCTGAAGGGCACGAGCGTTCTTCCCTCTTCAATTACGGGCATAGTGTCAAACGTCAGATTCTCGCCGTTGACCTTGACCGTAATGTCCCCGTCCGCTGCGAATGCCGGAAAACAAAGCCCCGCCAAAAGGCACGATGCGATGAGAGATGATGCTAATTTCTTTTTCATAAAAACCATCCTTTCCCGTTTCAGAATTTAATGAGCTTTTCTACCTTTATTTTACCATAAATCCCCGGTTTGTAAACAGAAAAATCATTATTTAATAAACATTTAAGAAAAATGAAAACCGCGTTTCCCGCACCCTCTTTCGCCCGAGCACCGTAGGGTCGATTCATGAATCGACCGCTTAGAGGTTCGCACGTTTTTCATGAACCTCCCGAAAAATCCTCCCTTCGCCTTCGGCTCTTCCGTCTCGCTGCGGCTCGGTCACGCCTCGGTTCTGACAGTCCACCGGACTGTCATTCATTGCCTCGGCGCCGCTTCGCTACTTTTAGCAAGGAGGGCTTTAAAATGGCTCCAAGAGCTAAAGGCGTGGCGGAAAAAGACAACGAAGTCTTTTTCCGTTAGGTGCGAAAAACCGTTCAAGGTTTTGTCGCACGCTCTTAAAACCGCAAAGGCGGTTTTAGGCTGGGTTTTGCGAAGGAAAACCCTGAGGGATTTTTTAGACGCACCCACGCCTTTTACGCACCCATTTTCTCGGGTCGCCGAGGACAAAAGACCCCTACGGATTTCCGCGCATGTGGTTGGTGTTTGGATACGGGTCGATGAAGGCAAGAGACCCCTACAGATTTTCCGTACATTACGCTAATGCACCGTAGGGGCGATTCATGAATCGCCCGCCTGTTTTCCAGCACATTACGCTAATGTGCACCGTAGGGGATGGCGTCCCCGACATCCCGCCTTTTTTCACTCACCCGCGCAGAAACAACCTCTGACCTTTCCCGCTCCCCAAAAATAAAGAAAGCGCCGTTTGGCGCTTTCTTTATTTTGCCGGGTGCTCTTTTTTCTCTTCCTTTTCCTTGAAAAGGAGGGTTATCGACCATATGCCCGAAAGCCCGACGAGCGAATAGATTATTCTGCTCATCAGCGCCGTCTGCCCTCCGAAGAGAGCCGCAACGATGTCAAAGCCGAAAAGCCCGATAGAGCCCCAGTTGATCGCGCCGATTATCACAAGCACCAGCGCTATAATATCTGCTGTCATCAATTTCACTCACTCCTTACAAAAGTGAGTATGCCCCGAAAAATTTCAGTTTATACATGAAAAACTGCCTGAGCAACATTAAAGTATACCAAAAGCGAGAAGCAGTCCACCACCGTGGTGATTAAGGGCGAAGCCATTATTGCCGGGTCGAACCCGATTTTCTTCGCCGCAATGGGAAGAAGGCACCCGATCGACTTTGCCACTATGACAGTGATTAAAAGTGCCAGACTCACCGTGAAGGCGATGGAAAACGCGGTGTCAAACGCATATTCCCCGCCCGAGAAATAATATTTCATCACGAGCACGCGGATAAAGTTTACTGCCGAGAGCACTATTCCGCAAAGAAGCGCGACCCTTATCTCCTTCCACCAGACCTTTAAGACCTCCGAGCCCTTGATATCGCCCAGCGCGAGGCTTCGGATAACAAGGATGGAAGCCTGGGAACCGCAGTTTCCGCCCGTGTCCATAAGCATCGGAATGAACGCGATAAGGAACGAAATATTTGCCAGCCGCTCCTCAAACGAATCTATGATAGCGCCCGTGAAGGTCGCCGAGAGCATTAAGAGCAAAAGCCACGGAATTCTGTTTAAGAACTGGCGCACCGCACCGGTCTTCATGTAAGAATCCTCCGAGGGCGTTACCGCCGCCATAAGCTCAAAGTCCTCCGTCGCCTCATCCTGGATGACCTCAACAGCGTCGTCAACCGTGATGATACCGACAAGCCTTTTTTCGTTGTCAACAACGGGCATTGCCGAAAGGTCATACTTTGAGAACATCGAGCCGACCTCTTCCTTGTCCTCCAGCGTCGTCGCGTAAATGACCTTTTCGTCCATAATATCGCCGATTAAGACCTCGTCGCCCGCCATTATCATGTCCTTTATCGTGACGATGCCCTCCAAGATCCTGTTTTTATCGGTCACATAGAAATTCGAGAAATCCTCAAGATCGTCCCCCCGCTGCCTTATGCGGGAGAACGCCTCGCGCACGGTCATTTCCTTTTTAAAGTCCAAAAACTCCGTGTTCATCAGGCTTCCGGCAGAATCCTCCGGATATTTTAAAAGCCTGTTTATCGCCTGGCGCGTCTTGGAATCGGTGTGCTTTAATATTCTGTTAACGGCGTTTGCCGGCATTTCCTCCAAAAGGTCGACCGTGTCGTCTAAAAAGAGCTCGTTTATAATGTTGTGAAGCTCCGAATCCGTTATCGTCGTGATAATGCTCTCCTGAAGGTCATGCTCCATGTAGGCAAAAACCTCCGCCGCCTGCTCCTTGGGAATGAGCCTGAAGATCATGACCGCCATTTCCTCGTCAATGCTTTCGAGTAACTCCGCGGTGTCAACCTCGTTCATTGAGGTTATTATCTCCTTGATTTTTAAAAACTTTCTCGCCTCAAAAAGCTCCGAAAGCTCATCCTTCAATGCCTTGAAGTCCTTTTCGTCCTTTTTTTCTTCCATAAAAAAATCCGCCTTTCTCCGAAAGACGGCAACGAAAGAAGCCTTAAGCTTCAGCTTAAAGCGGTGTCGCGAACGCCTTCCGGCAAATTATTCAACTTAAAAATGCATAATCGACTGCCGTCCGCGTCCATTTAAACACCTCCGAAAAAAATTATACATTAAGTATATCACCAATCTTTTTTTCCGTCAAGTGCGAAAAATCACATATTTTGATATTATTTTGCACAAAATTAAGTCCGAATATGCGTGTTTTACTTGACTATGAGCGATTTTTAATATAAAATAGAATAGATAAAAACTATTAAGGAGTATTTTTATGTTCGCAGATAAAGCGGAAATTTTAATAAAAGCGGGAAACGGAGGAAACGGACTTGTTTCCTTCCGCCGTGAGATGTATGTTCCCGCCGGCGGACCGGACGGGGGCGACGGCGGAAAGGGCGGCGACATTGTTTTCGAGATCGACCCGGAAGCGAGCACGCTTGCCGATTTTAAATTCAAAAGAAAATATTTTGCCGAGAACGGCGAGGACGGGAAGGCAAAAAAATGCTTCGGCAAAAGCGGAGCGGACCTTGTGATAGGCGTTCCCGAGGGCACGCTTATCCGCGATAAGGAGACCGGGCGGATCTTGGCGGATATGACGGGCGAAAACCGGCGCGCCGTTGTCGCAAAGGGCGGAAACGGCGGCTTCGGAAACCAGCATTTTGCAACCCCGGTGCGCCAGGCGCCCCAGTTTGCGAAAAGCGGGATAAAGACAAAGGAGCAGACCGTTACCTTAGAGCTTAAAATGATTGCGGACGCGGGGCTTATCGGCTTTCCCAACGTCGGCAAATCCACAATTTTGTCGCGCGTGACACAGGCGCGCCCGAAGATAGCCAACTACCATTTCACGACCCTTGTTCCCAACCTCGGCGTCGTTTTCATGGGCGAGGGCAGAAGCTTTGTCCTTGCCGATATCCCCGGAATCATTGAGGGGGCGAGCCGCGGACTCGGGCTCGGGCATGACTTTCTGCGCCATATCGAGCGCACGAGGGTGCTTATTCATGTTTTGGACATTTCGGGCTCTGAGGGCAGGAACCCCATAGAGGATTTTAACGATATCAATAACGAGCTTAAAATGTATTCGGAGTCCTTGGCGTCGCTTCCCCAGGTCGTCGCCGCGAATAAGTGTGATATATGCTGTGACGAGGACGCGAAAAACAGGGTTATAAAATACATTGAGGACAGGGGCGTCCGCTGCTTTGAGATTTCGGCTGCAACGGGCGAGGGGCTGACTCCGCTTTTAAACTACGTTGAGTCCCTCCTTCCCACACTGGGACCCGTTCCGGTGTTCGAAAGCGAAATGGTCTACGGCGAGGAGGAGCTGTCCGACGAGTTCACCGTTATAAAGGAGGACGACGGCTCCTATACCGTGGAGGGTCCCTTTGCCGAGAGGCTTGTCGGCAGCGTTAACTTTGACAATGACGAGTCCGTCGCGTTCTTCCAGCGCACGCTTCGCCGCCGCGGAATTATTGACGAGCTTGTAAGATTGGGCTGCCGCGAGGGCGACACTGTCAGAGTATCGGACTTTGAATTTGATTATATGGATTAGGAGAATAGTGATGATCACAAGCAAAGAACGCGCATTTTTAAGAGGAAAGGCAAACACTCTTACGGCGAATTATCAGATAGGAAAAGGCGGAATAACGGATTCGGTTTGCACCTCGATTTCAGAGGCGCTTGAAGCAAACGAGCTTATAAAAATAAAGATACTGGAAAACGCCGACCTTGCGACAAAGTCTGCCGCGGTGACCGTTGCCGCGGCGACAAATTCAAACATCGTTCAGTGCATCGGTCGCGTTTTCGTGCTCTACCGCCCGGCGCGCGAAAAGGAAAAGCGCAGGTTTTTATTATGAAAACCGGGCTTTTCGGCGGTTCGTTTGACCCGGTGCATCTGGGTCACTTAGCCGCCGCGAAAAGGGCGAAGGAGGCGCTTTTCCTTGACAGAGTGATATTTATCCCGAGCGGGCAGAGCCCGCACAAAACGCTTTCAGCCTCCCCGGCTGACCGGTTTAATATGGTGAGCCTTGCGACAGGCGGTATTCCCGGCTTTTTTGTGTCGGACTTTGAAACGAAGAAAAAGACCAAGTGCTATTCATATGAGACTGTAGCTGAATTTAAAAAGCGTTACCCGTCCGATGAGCTTTACTTTATAATAGGGGACGATGAGTATTCCTCGTTTTTTTCCTGGTACAGACCCTATGAGCTTTTGTCAATGTGCCGCTTCGCGGTTCTCACAAGGCACGGGGCAAAAATAAAGGAACCTTTTACGGGAATCAAAATGCCGCCCGTAAAGATATCCTCCACCGAAATAAGAGAAAAGATATCCCGCGGGGAGGACGTTTCCTCCCTTTTGCCGGACGCGGCAAATGACTATATAAAAACACACAAACTTTACACGAAATGAGATGAAGCAAATAAATATGATCAGCTTTGAGGAAATTTTGGAACACCTTAAAAACACGCTGACGGAGGACCGCTTTGCCCACACCATGGGAGTGGTTGACGCGTCGGAGAGCCTGGCGCTCCGGCACGGGTGCGACGTTAACAAGGCGCGTCTCGCGGCGCTGTGCCACGACTGCGCGAAGAACATGGAATTATCCGAGCTTAAAAGGCTCTGCAAAAAATATAAGATTCGGTTGGACAACGTGTCAAAATGCGAGGGAAGGCTTCTTCACGCATACGTCGGCGCGCATTATGCAAAAGAAGTGTTTGGCGTGACCGATCCCGAGATTTTTGACGCGATATATTACCACACCACGGGAAAGCGCGACATGTCGCTTTTATGCAAGATAATTTTCCTTGCCGATATGATTGAGCCCGGCAGGCGGAACCTTGACTTTCTTGAAGAGATACGCCGCATGGCTTATATCGACTTAGACAGGGCAATAATCATGGAGTTTGACTCCACGATTACATACGTTATCGCAAAGGAGCGCCTGCTGCACCCCGACACGATAAAGGCAAGAAATTATCTCATCGAAACCCGAAAGGATCTTGACTATGGAAAATAATGAAATGAGCACAAAGGAAAAGGAATTATATATTAAAGAAATTCTTGAAAACAAAAATGGGATCGACGTGACGGCTTTTGACCTTTCGGAGGCAACGAGCGTGGCGGACTCGTTCGTGATTGCCTCGGGCACCTCCGTCCCCCATGTCAAAGCCCTATGCGATGAGGTGGAAGAAAAAATGTCCGAAAAGGGCATTGACCCCTTAAGGGTCGAGGGCTACAGGAGCGCCTCGTGGATACTCTTAGACTACGGCGACGTTGTGGTTCACATCTTCACTTCGGAAGCAAGAAGCTTTTACAATCTTGACAAGCTTTGGGCTTAATATTTCGGAAAGGATTGATATATAATGTACGATTTTAAACGTATCGATAAAAAGTGGCAGAAATACTGGGAGGATAATAAGACCTTTGAGGCAAAAACAGGCGAGAATAAGAAAAAGAGCTTTCTTTTGATAGAGTTTCCCTATCCTTCGGGTCAGGGTCTCCACGTCGGTCACCCGCGTTCATACACCGCGCTTGACTCCGTTGCGAGAAAGAGAAGGCTCCAGGGCGAGAATGTGCTCTTCGCGATAGGGTGGGACGCGTTCGGTCTCCCGGCGGAAAACTACGCGATAAAAAATCACGTTCACCCGGAGATAATCACTGCAAAGAACATTGCAAACTTCAAGCGCCAGTTAAAGTCCATCGGCTTTTCGTTTGACTGGTCGCGCGAGATAAACACCACGGACCCCGACTATTACAAGTGGACTCAGTGGATATTTTTGAAAATGTTTGAAAAGGGTCTTGCCTATAAAAAGGAAATGCCCATTAACTGGTGCACAAGCTGCAAGTGCGGACTTGCGAACGAGGAGGTTGTCGGCGGAAAGTGCGAGCGCTGCGGAGGCGAGGTTATTCAAAAGCAGCAGAGCCAGTGGATGCTTAAGATCACGGCTTACGCTCAGAGGTTATTGGACGACTTATCCGACCTTGACTATGCCGAAAGGATAAAGGCTCAGCAGATTAACTGGATCGGGCGCTCCGAGGGTGCGGAGGTCAACTTTAAGATAAACGAAACCGGGGAAACCTTAACCGTATACACCACGAGACCCGACACGCTCTACGGTGCTACATACATGGTCGTATCGCCCGAGCACCCGATGATAGATGAGTATAAGGACAAGATAAAAAATATTGACGAAGTGTTAGCCTACCGCGCCGAGTCTGCGAAGAAGTCGGACTTTGAGCGCACGGAGCTTGCGAAGGACAAAACGGGCGTTGCATTATCGGGCATCACCGCGAAAAACCCCTTAACCGGGCGCGATATTCAAGTCTGGACGAGCGATTACGTTTTGATGAGCTACGGCACCGGCGCAATCATGGCGGTTCCCGCGCATGACGAACGCGATTTTGACTTTGCGAAAAAGTTTAACCTTCCGATAATCGAGGTTATAAAGGGCGGCAAGGACATAACGAAGGAGCCTTATACCGACGTTGAAAACGGTATCATGATAAATTCGGGCGACCTTGACGGGCTCTCCTGCAAGGAGGCTCAGAAGAAGGTCATAGATTACCTTGAAGAAAACGGTCTCGGCAAGAGAAAGGTAAACTTTAAGCTGCGCGACTGGGTGTTCTCGCGCCAGAGGTACTGGGGCGAGCCGATCCCGATAGTTCACTGCGAAAAGTGCGGATATGTTCCGCTCCCCGAGTCCGAGCTTCCCTTAAGACTGCCCGAGATTGAGAAATTCGAGCCCGGTCAGAACGGCGAATCGCCTTTAAATAACTGCACCGAATGGGTGAACACCACCTGCCCGCGCTGCGGCGGCAAGGCGAAGAGGGAGACCGATACCATGCCTCAGTGGGCGGGCTCCTCGTGGTACTTTTTAAGATACACCGACCCCAAAAATAACAGTGCGCTTGCCTCCAAGGAAGCGCTTGACTACTGGATGCCGGTTGACTGGTACAACGGCGGCATGGAGCATACCACGCTTCACCTTCTCTATTCAAGATTCTGGTATAAGTTCTTGTATGACCTGGGCGTTGTTCCGACAAAGGAGCCTTACATGCGCCGCACCTCGCACGGCATGATTCTGGGCGAGAACGGCGAGAAAATGTCAAAGTCCCGCGGAAACGTCGTAAATCCCGACGAGATGGTCGATACCTACGGGGCGGACGCGTTCAGGACCTACGAGCTCTTTATCGGAGCGTTTGACCAGTCGACTCCGTGGTCGACCCAGGGGCTTTCGGGCTGCAACAAGTTCCTTGACAGAGTGTATAACTTAAAGGACATGGTGACGGATTCCCCCGACTATTCGCCCGAGCTTGAGTCGCTCGTGCATAAGACGATAAAAAAGGTCGGCGACGATATCGAAAAGATCAAGTTCAATACCGCTATCGCATCGCTCATGAGCTTAGTTAACGAATTTTACAAAAAAGGCTCCGTCACCCGCGGGGAATATAAAACGCTCCTTATCTTATTAAATCCCTTCGCTCCGCACATAACGGAGGAGCTTTTCGAAATGCTGAGCTTCGGCGGCACGCTCACAGAGTGCTCATGGCCCGGCTATGACGAGGCAAAGACGATTGATTCCACCGTTGAAATGGCGGTCATGATAGGCGGCAGAGTGCGCGCAAAGATTCTGGTTTCCGCCGACATGGCAGAGGAGGATATAAAGAGCACCGCGCTTTCGGACGAAACGGTCAAAGCGGCGCTTTCGGGCAAGAACGTGACGAAGGTCATCGTCGTTCCGAAAAAACTGGTCAACATCGTTGCAAAATAACAAAAAAGGAGGCGGCTTAGCTTGAAAACAAATTACGACAGCTTAAAAGAACATAACGAATCGCTCGCGAACTATCTCATCGCGGCGGACGCACCGGTTAAGACCTTTCCCGAAAAAGCCGCCGTTCTTTACGGGAGGGCAATGAATTCGTTTTTAGCCGTCATATGCTCTGATAATGACATAGCGTTTGACCGCGCGAACGACTTAACGCCGATAAATATGATCGGCACGGCGTACTCCGGCGGTGTGATAAGCAAATACGAAAAGGGTGTGCTTGACGATATACGCTACAGCGCGTATCTTGCGGGCAACCCCTCCCTTTCGGACAAAAGGATCGACTCAAAGACCCTTATCGACAAGGTAATAAGCTTCTTCGGCATGGTGATGCGCTATTACCATTTGGAGTCCGAAACGTATTCCGAAGACCTTTTGCCGATAGGACCCTATAACGTTATCGAGCCTCTGGGCAGCTTTGAGCTTGACAGTGCGTACGACAGGGTGTATTTAACGTCGTACGATTCCGGGAGCAAAAACGAGGGCTTCGCGCTTATCGCGCAGTACGCGCGCGACCGGTCCGACTTTGCGGACGAGGTCTTTTCCCGCCTTGAAACGGGCTCGTTAAAGGCAAAGTACAATGCAAAAAGCCTTATCCGCCCGGAGATAATCGAGCATCAGAAGGGCAATAATCTGATATTTGTAAAAAGCGTTATCCCCAAGGGCTTCGTGAAGTTTTCGTTTGACGATTTTCTTCCTCTTCTTGCCGAGGAGCGCATAAAGTTCATCGTCAATTTATCGGGCGCGCTTTATAACATTCATTCGTCAAACCTCTCGCTTTCGGGCTTTGACCCTTCGGATATCTGGATATCCTATAACGGGCTTAAGTGCGCCGTTTCCGGAATGGAATCGCGCATCGGCTGTCCTCTGGGCACGGAAACGAGCAAAAACGCGGACGTTAAGCATTTCGCGGCGCTCACCGCGGCGCTCTTTCCCGAGTATGACAAGATTCCCGTTGCCGGGCTCACCATAAAGCATGCGCTTATGGGAAGCGGCAAGGTTTCTATGGAAAAGGTGTATTTCACGCTTAAGAAAGAGGCTCTGAAAAGAAGCTATGAACCCAAAACGCTTTCGGAGCTTACAGGATGCGACCTTAAGGATACATACCGCACCTTATCTGAGTCCGTGCTTATGCCGGACGCGAAAACCGGAATTGTGACCGGCGGGGAAAAGGAGGACTTTTCCGAGATGTATTCAAAGGTCTTCGGCGGATGAAAAAGGAGGAGCTATGAGGCGCGATAAACATAACTACTATCTTGATATTGCCGGCACGGTTTTGGAGCGGGGCACCTGCCTTCGCAGAAACTACGGCTCTATCATTGTTAAGAACGACGAGATAATTTCAACCGGATACACCGGCGCTCCGCGCGGACGGGTGAACTGCTTGGACCTCGGCACCTGCCGGAGGGTAACGCTGAACGTTCCCCGCGGCGAGCGGTACGAAATGTGCAGAAGCGTTCACTCCGAGGCTAACGCCATTATCAGCGCGTCGCGGCGCGACATGATAGGCGCAACGCTCTATCTTGTCGGAATGGATTCCGAGACCGGGCTTTTGGTGAGTGACGCGTGCAGCTGCGCCATGTGCAAAAGAATGATAATAAATTCCGGCATCGAAAAGGTCGTTATAAGAAACACGCCCGATAAGTACACGGTCATAAACGTGTCGGACTGGGTGGAAAATGACGATTCCTTGGGTGACAAAACGGGTTATTAATCTTCCACGCCCCGAATATAATTTACGGGGTGATAATATGACTTTGGGGAAAAACACGTCCTTCCGCCGTGCGGTTCTTATCAAAAGGGGATATGACGGCGATTTTATTGACGAGGTCTTATCGTGCTTCGCGTCGTACGATTCGGCGGTGAGCCTTTTTGAGGAATCGGGAAGCCGCCTCTCTTATTTAAGGGCGTATCAGATAATAACGGCGGAGGCAAAAATCGCGGCTCTTATGTCCCGGGGAAAGGAGTCTGAGCCGCCGCGAGGTGACACATGCTACACGAAGCTATCAGAAAAAATCTTATCAAAAGTGCAGAGTCGGGCGACATTTTTTCGGCGCTTATTTTGTCCGGTCCCGAAGGAATAGGGAAAAAAACGCTGGCGAGGATGTTTGCCGCGGCGTTGCATTGCGAGGCAAAGTCGGGCAAGCCCTGCGGCGTCTGCCCCTCCTGCGTCAAGCACAAAACGGGCAACCACCCGGATTACGCCGAGCTCACGCCCGAGAGCGGAAAAAAGAACATTTCCGTCTCCGCGGTGCGCTCGTCGTGCGAGGAGCTTTTCGTAAAGCCATTAATCTCCGATAAGAAGATACTTTTCATTCCGGAGGCAGACCTTTGTGAGGCTCCGGCTCAGAACGCCATGTTAAAGTGCTTTGAGGAGCCGCCGCCCTACGCCGTCATGATACTGGCGGTGCGGGACTTATCGTCGCTTTTGGATACGATAAAGTCGCGTGCGGCGATAATTCCGGTCAATCCGGAGCCGGAGGAAAACATCCGCGCTTTCATTAAGGAAAACTATCCCGAAAGCGCGAAAAATGCGGATTTTATTGCCGCGTTCTCATCGGGCATCGTCAAAAAAGCGGTGCTCCTTGCGGAAAACGAGGAGCTTTCGGAGAAGAGGACCCATCTTTTGTCGCTTTTGTCCTCGTTTTCAAAAAGCAGACTTTCCGCAATTAAAACGGCGGACTTTTTAACCGAAAATCAGGACGACGAGGAATTTTTGTACGAGCTTATTTCAATGTTTTTCCGCGACGCGGCAGCGTTAAAATGCGGCGGAAAAAAGCTCATCAATCCGGATTTTCTTTCACAGATTCGCACATTCGGCACATCTCACTCAAAAAAACAGCTGGTGGATGCGCTTTCACTTTTGGCTTACGCCAAAAACGATAAATCAAAAAACGCCAATTACGGTCTTTTTATCGGGGACCTTATGTTAAGGCTTTGGGAGGTACTTCATGATTAACGTTATCGGCTTGAGATTCAAGCCTGTGGGAAAAATATATTTCTTCGACCCGTGCGGCGAGGAATTTAACGCGGGCGACGCGGCGGTCGTTGAAACCGCGCGCGGCGTCGAGTGCGGCTTCGTGGCGCAGAAAAATCACGACGTTTTGCCGGAGCAGGTGGTTCAGCCATTAAAAAAGGTCATCCGAAAGGCGAACGCGGACGATTTAAAAAAGCTTGAAACAAACGCCCGCCGCGAAAAAGAGGCTTTCAAGGTGTGCAGTCAGAAGATTGCCGAGCACGGGCTTGAAATGAGGCTTGTTGACGTTGAGTGCGCGTTTGACGGGACCAATCTTTTGTTCTACTTCACGGCGGACGGGAGAATTGACTTCCGCGAGCTTGTAAAGGACCTTGCCGGGATCTTCAGAACGAGGATCGAGCTCCGCCAGATCGGCGTGCGCGACGAGGCAAAGATGATCGGCGGTCTCGGCATCTGCGGAAGAACGCTCTGCTGCCACGGATATTTGGACTCGTTCGTTCCGGTGTCAATCAAAATGGCGAAGGAACAGGGGCTTTCTTTAAACCCCACCAAGATATCGGGAAGCTGCGGCAGACTCATGTGCTGCTTAAAGTATGAGCAGGAGGCTTACGAGGAATTAAACAAGCTCTGCCCGAAGGTCGGCGCGCTCGTTGAAACGGCTCAGGGCGAAAAGGGCACGGTTGAGTCCGTCGCTCTTTTGAGAAAGACCGCGACGGTAAAATTCGAGCGCGGCAACACCTCAGAGCTTCGCGATATCCCGGCAGAGGAGCTTAAGATATTAAGAAACGGCAAGGCGCGCCGCGACAAGGAGTCCGGCGAGGACGAGCTTAAAAATTTAGAGTAACCGAATTTTAAATATATTCGGGGCGGTTATTCTTCGGCGAAACAAAAAACCGGTGCGGCTAAAGGCGGTCCGCGATAAGAAAGTAATGGTTTTACGAAAAAAGCACTGTAACCTTAAGGTTACAGTGCTTTTATATTTTTGCACCCGCTTTCGTCCGTGCTCCGTAGGGGCGATTCATGAATCGCCCGCCGGGTGTGCGCATATTTTCCACGATACTCCCGAAAAATCCTCCCTTCGCCTTCGGCTCTTCCCTCCTTTAGCTCTTGAGGGCTTTAAAGGCTCCCTTGCTAAAGGCGTGGCGGAAAAAGACAACAATGGCTCCCTTGCTAAAGGGAGCTGGGTTTTGCAAAGCAAAACTCTGAGGGATTTTTCGGCGCACCCACGCATTTTACGCACCCACCCCGGGTCGCCAAGGATGTGAGCCCCCTACGTTTTTCGTGTGCGTGGTTAACGCACCCGTATGAGATGACATCCCCGAAAAACAAATACAAAAGCTCTGTAATCACTACAGAGCTTTTGTAAATTCGCAGTGCCGATTCAATTTCGCGTCCATTACGCCGAACGCTCTTACTTTGCGTTCTTTTCGCTCTCGCGCCTTAACTCGGCGCGCTTTATCTTTCCGCCCAGAGTTTTCGGAAGCTCGGAAACAAACTCCACGATACGGGGATACTTATAAGGCGCGGTCGCGTGTTTAACGTGATTCTGAAGCTCGCGCACCAGCTCGTCCGACGGGCGGTAACCCTTCGTGAGAACGACCGTTGCCTTAACGACCTGCCCTCTCACAGGGTCTGGCGCCGCGGTGATGGCGCACTCCAATACCGCCGGATGCTCGATGAGCGCGCTCTCGACCTCAAATGGTCCGATACGGTAGCCGGAGCACTTTATAACATCGTCGTGCCTGCCGACGAACCAGTAATAACCGTTATTGTCGCGCCACGCAACGTCCTTTAAGTTATAGTCGCCGCCCGCAAGAGCCTTGTCCGTTTCCTCGGGGTTCTTGTAATATCCCACGAAAAGCCCGACAGGCGGATTTTTAATAACGTCCTTTATGACGATTTCGCCCTCTTCACCGTTTTCGCAGTCCTCGCCGTCGGAATTGATCAAGTGAATGTCATATATCGGTGAGGGCTTTCCCATCGCCCCGGGAATGGGGCTAAACCACGGAAAGTCCGCCAGGAGCACTGTCCCCTCGGACTGACCGAAGCCGGTGTGAATTTTCCCGCCGGTCAGCTTTTCCCAGCGGTTGAACACCTCGGGATTTAACGGCTCGCCCGCCGTGCACCAGTGCTCAATGGACGAAAGGTCGTACGACGCGACGTCCTCCTGAAGCATGAAGCGGTACATCGTCGGCGGAGCGCAGAAGGTCGTGAGCCTGTATTTTTCCATAACGGAAAGAAGGTTTTTCGGCACGAACTTTTTCATGTCATAGCAGAAAACCGTCGCCCCGCATATCCACTGCCCGTATATTTTGCCCCAGCCGAACTTTGCCCAGCCGGAGTCCGACACGCTCATGTGAAGCATGTTTTCGCGCACGCACTGCCAGTATTTCGCCGTCACGATATGCCCCAGAGGGTGCCAGTAGTTATGCATGACCATTTTGGGCATGCCCGTCGTTCCGGAGGTGAAATATATCTGCATGATGTCGCGCCCGCCCGCAGAACCGGGCGTTCTTAAAAACACGTCGGAGCACTTTTCGACCTCCGCGTTAAAGTCCTCCCACCCGTCGCGGCGGACGTTGTCTACAAGTGCGTAGAGCTTAACCCCCGGCATTTCGGGCTTTGACGCCTCGACCTGGCTTATAACGTACTCATCGTCAACGCAGACTATCGCGGAAACGCCCGCGGCGTTCGCCCTGTATGTAATGTCCTTTTTCGTGAGCTGGAGCGTGCCCGGAATGAAGGTAACGCCGAGCTTCATCAGCCCGACCGCGGCAACATAATATTCCCAGCGGCGGCGAAGGATTAACATGGCGACGTCGCCTTTTTTAAGCCCTTTTTCCTTAAAGAAGTTTGCCGCCTTTGCGGAAAGCCTTTTCATGTCGGCAAACGTGAAGCATTTTTCCTCTCCGTCATCGTCGCACCACAAAAGCGCGCGGTTGTCGCCCTTTTCCTCTGCCCAGCCGTCCACAATATCAAACCCGAAATTGAAGTTATCGGGCGTTTTTACCCTGTAATTTTCCTTAAAGTCCTCGTAGGACGAAAAATCAATTCTGTCTAAATATTTTGAAAGCATTTTTATCCTCCTACTCGGCGATAACCGTCAAAAATCTCGCCTTTTTCTCGCCGTGGCAGCGCTGACCGTGCATGTAATTCGGGTCAAAGTAAATCGAATCGCCCTCGTTTAAGATGAGCGATTTACCGTCAAACACGACCTCGACCGAGCCTTCAAGGACCATGTTGAACTCCTGACCGCGGTGGCAGACAAGCTCCGCCTCCCCGTCCGACGGGTCAAGCGTTACAAGGAGCGGCTGCATGATCTTTTTACTGTAGCGGAAAGCTAAATCCTCGAAGCGGTAGCCGGGATAGCGCTTGATGTCCTCCCCCTCGCCGCGGCGCACTACCTGGTAATTGTCAAGCCTTGCGCTCTTTCCGGTGATTATCTCGGCAAAGTCCACCCCGAATTTATTCGCGACGGCGTAGACCGCGCTTATCGGAATATCGTCCCCCACCTCTTCATAGCGGCGGTAGGTCTCTGTATCTATGCCGAGCTCGGACGAGAGCTCCTCGACCGAGTAGCCGCACGCCTCGCGCAGCCCCTTTAATCTTTCGGCAATTTCATTGATTTCGTTCATCATAAAACCCCTCCCGGATTTAATCTTAGTCATTTTCTTTTATCATATATTTTTTAACCACGGAAAAACTGTTCATGTCAAGTATCAGGCACGGGAACGAGAACACCGCCATAAATATGAGGAACAGTAAAAAGGGCCACTGATTGGCAAGCTCCAAAATAATAACCGTCAGAATGACCGAGGCTATCAGGCAGCCGACGTTCTGAAAAATCTTCACCGCGGTGAGCATGAACGCGTTTTTGTACGCGTCGCGCAGCTTTAACCCAAAAGTTACCAGAATCATATATATATAAGGATGCATCAAAATGTAAATAATAAATATAAAAAGCGCGATGTAGGACGCGATGAGCCCCCAGAACGTGCCCGCCGCGCCGTAGGACGCGATATCCAGGCAGATGACGAAGGTAAATAAAACGTCAATCAGAAAAATGACCGTTCCTTTGCCAAAATTCTTTTTGGTATTCTCCCAAAAATCGCTCCACAAAAAGGCGTGCTCCTCGCGCGAGTAGTTTCTGAGCACAAAGGAAAGCCCCGCCCTCGGCGCGCCGGAGCCCAAAAGCCCCGTCATCAAAAATCCGAAGCCGACGGATAAAACAAGGTGCACCGCCGCTTTAAGCTCCATTATCTGAATTTCCTGCATACCGTCCGCGGCAAGCGCGGCTCCCACCACGTCGCCCGCCCTGCCCAAAAAGAGCCAGCCGATAACGGTGTAGACGGCGGCTGCGGGAACGGAAAAAAGGAAATACAAAAGATTTAACACCACCATGTCCCAGAACTTTCTTCCGGAAACAATAAAATAGCGTATTATCCCGGGCTTTTGCGGTTCGTTTTCGGGAACGCCCGCGCCCGGAGCTTCATAGTCGGGTGAAAAAAAAGACATAACTTATCCTCCTTATTTTATCAGTATACCAATTTTCGGACGAAAAAGCAAGCGTCCCGCGTAAAAATTTACCGATTGTTATTAATTTATGTTAAAAATTCGGCTCATCCCCCGGCATATTGCCCAAATAGCGTTAAATATATCACAATATAGTCCATTATTTATGACAAACTTTCAAAATAGTACTTGAAAAAAAGAAAAATTTGTTGTATTATAGAAGAATATAAAATTGACAAAATATTAACCAAGAGGTGTTATTAATGAGTGAAATCAAAAAAATCGGAATCATGACCGGCGGCGGCGACTGCAGCGGTCTTAACGCGGTTATCCGCTCCGTGGTTCACACCGCGATAAATAAATACGGTCTTGCCTGCGTCGGAATCAAAAACTGCTACAGAGGAATGTACTTAGGCGAGAGCCAGATGGTGCCTCTGACGCTTGACACGGTTGACTCCATAATAGGCGACGGCGGAACGATTCTTTACAATTCCAATAAGGACAATTTGTTCAAATATCCCAGAAGGGACAAAAACGGAATCGTAAAGGGCGAGGACGGCAAGCCGATATACGACAACCTTTCCCAGGTCGCTGTCGACAATGTTAAAAAGGCGGGGATTGACGCGCTTATAATCATCGGGGGAGACGGAACGCTCACATCCGGCAGAGATTATTCCAGAATGGGTCTTCGCGTTATGGGTGTGCCCAAAACGATCGACAACGACTTGAATTCGACCGATCAGACCTTCGGGTTTGACACTGCGGTAAACAGAAACGTTGAGGCGGTTGATTTTCTTAAGACCACAGGAAGAAGCCACCACAGAGTCATGGTGTTTGAGGTTATGGGGCGTGACGCGGGTCACATCGCTCTGCACACGGGTATCGCGAGCGCGGCGGACGCTATTATTATTCCCGAGATTCCCTATGACATCGTAAAGATTAAAGACAAGGTTAAAGAGGCGTTAAAGAGCGAGAAGCAGTACGCCGTTGTTGTCGTTGCCGAGGGCGCTCCCGCTCCGGACGGTAAGGCGGTTACCGCGATTACTCAGGACTTCTCGCCGGACGGCGTTAAGCTCGGCGGTATCGGAAACGTTATCGCAAAGTCTATCGAGGCAATGTTAAATTCCGAGAGAGACGAAAACGGCTACGCTATAAGCGAAACGATAATGGACGCTGAGTGCAGAAGCTCCGCGCTCGGTCACGTTCAGCGCGGCGGTCCCACCTCCGCGGCGGACAGAGTGCTCTGCACGAGATACGGCTCGGCTGCGGTTGACCTTTTGATGGCAGGAAACGACAAGCACATGGTTGCGCTCCGCGACAATAAGATGGTTGCGGTTCCGCTTGAGGTCGTTATCCCGTCGGACGATATTCACGGAAACTTCAAGCCTGTTGACCCGAACGGCGAGCTTGTAAACCTCGCAAAGACAATGGGCGTTTGCTTCGGCGACTGATAAATAAAAAAAGCAAAAACCGCAGGACTTAAAAGTCCTGCGGTTTTTTTGTGCAAAACAGCTTTCCTGTGCCGTGAAGGGCACCTCCGTCTCCTCTCAATGAGAGCGTTTAAAGGCTCCAAAAGCTAAAGGCGTGGCGGAAAAAGACAACAGAGTCTTTTTCCGCTAGGTGCGAAAAACCGTTCAAGGTTTTGTCGCACGCTCTTAAAACCGCAAAGGCGGTTTTAAGCTGAGCACGGCGGAGCCGGGACTCTGAGGGATTTTTCGACGCACCCACTTTAAGCTAAGTCTTGATTTTTTATTTAAAATCAAATCCGTCAACCGTGAGCTGCTCGAATTTAACGTCCTCTTTTTTAAGGCGCTCGCCGTTCACAAAAACGTTTTCGACAGAGATGCCCGAATACCTGATTTCGGGGAAAAACGAGTAAAAGCACATTTTAATTACCGGCTTTCCGTTATCCTTGGGAAGCACTTCATCATAATAAACATTGATATTCTTAAATATAACATCGTGTGCCGTGCCGTGGCATCCCGCTTTTCCTATGGATTCATAGTCCGCTCCCGGTATTCCCCAGAGCTTTTTATTATCCTCGTTCCTGAAAGGCGGGTTTGAAATGTTTATAAGAGTCGGAATTTCAACCTCATTTTCTTTTTCATAGCGCATATCGTCACTCGACTGGTACACCGCCGGAGTGTCGAACGCGTTAAACTCTATATTGATATCCGTGAATATGATGTCGTGCACGTCCGCGCAGTCGCCGTTCTGAATGTCTAAAGCAATTCCGCCCGAGCGGAGAATGTCGCAGTTTTTAAACACGATGTTTTTGTATTCGCGGCACGCGGTCTCAAGCCCTATCTCAAGGCAGCGCCCCCAGTCGCACCAGAGCACGGAGTTCTCAACGCAAATGTTTTCACAGTCCCTTTCGATATAGCGGTCAATGCCCTTTACCGTTACCGTGTCGTCAAACGAGTGAACGAAGGAATTTACTATTTTCACGTCCTTTGAATTTACGATGTCGATCCCGTCCGTGTTATACCGCCACTGCCCGAAAACCTTGATGTTATCCAGCGTCACGCCCTCGCAGCCGAAAAGGTTCACGCACCATATGGCGGAATTTTTCACCGCAATGCCCTCGATATTTAAGTTTTTGCAGTCGTAAAACTTTAAATTGCCGTTAGTGAACGCTTCGTAGCAGTGAATGTAGACCCGCTCCTCGTTTCCCGAGTCGAGCACGCCGTTTCCGAAAATGCGGATATCCTCCGCGTTCTCCGCATATATCCAGCCGAAAACGAGCGCGTCCTTGTCTATATAGACCCTGTCGCCGCTTTTTAACGCTATCTTGCCGGGAAAGTGGATTCCCGGTCCGAAAAAGTGAGTCACCTCTTCTTTTTCGGGCGCGGCTATCAGCTTTGAATTGAATATGTAAAGGCAGTGATGGTATCCGTCCGCCTCCAGAACGAACTGCCCGTTTTCGCGAAGGGAAAAGCGCACCCTTCCGCCCTCGTCCGAAAACCCGATTTTCTTTGAGTACGGCTTTATGAGTATCTTTTCGTATTTTCTATTGACGGTGACCTCAAGAGTAACCTCTTCGTCGCTCACGATGTTGACGTACGACGCCTGCTCCGACTGGTCATAAGGTCTCTGAAACCCGGGCCACACGCGGTTAAACGGGTACTTTGAGATACGGCAGGTGTAGACCGGGATCTCGCTGCCGTTTACGAAAACACGGTAATCGTCCGATATCGGCTCCACATACTTAAACTGTGAAAGCGCGTAGTCGTGCTTAAACTCAGAATATGAAAACATGGCTATCCCCTCATCTTTTTAATCTCGTCTAAAACTGCGGGCAGAAGCCTTTTTGCGATGTTCTCCATGCCCTTGTCGCCGGGGTGCATCGCAACGCCCGCGTGAGCGTACTCGCCGAGCGCCTTCATGTCATCGCGGTCGCCTAAGTCGGTCATCGGAACGCATAAAATGCCCTTTTCGCGCGCGACCTCCTCCATGACCTCGGAGCCGATGTGGCGCCAGAACGACGTGGTCAAGATGTATTTTGTCTTTCCCTCCGGGTCAAAATAGTCCATAAATTTTAAAAGCTCTTTCTTAAAAGCGTCCCTGTCCCAGTTGTCGGGCGGGCAGTTTTCAAGAAAGCGGATTATAGTTATGTCCGCGCCGAAATTTCTCGCGTCCTCATATATTCCGCGCGCTAAGACGCAGCTTCCCGTCTTATAGTCGCGCTCCCACTCCGCAACGTTGACAACGCACTTATCCACATCCTCCCCGGCTTCCTTAAGCATGCCGTACAGGCGGTGAACGTAGTCCTTTTCCGGCGCGCTTGCCGCCATTCCGCACGACTTAAACCAGCCGAGCTCGTCCTTCCTCGCGTGGTAGGTCATTGAGTTTCCGAGGTACATAAGCTTTATGTGCCCGTCCCTCTTTTCGTCGCAGAACACGCATTTTTCAGTCTGAGCCTTGGAAGGCACCGTGTTTGCTCTTACATCATCCATTTATTTTTCCTCCTTACAAAAACATTAAAGTTCCCAAAAAGCATGCCGCAATGCCGATAGCCGTGCGCCCCTTTAGCTTTTCGCCGAAAAAGATTCTTCCGGCAAGAGCGGTGAATATTATGCTTCCGCCGGTAACGAAGGGATAAAGCACCGTCGCCGGGAGGTTCAGCGCCCCTTTTAACTGGAAAAGATACGATATGCCGCTCGCCGCCGCGGCAAGAAAAGCGAAAAGCACCGCCCTCCGGTTAAAGCGCACGCCCTCTCTGCCGTTTTTTTTAAGCAAAAGCGCGAAGGCGCTTAAAACCGCTTTTGCCGCTCCCGTCAGTATCACAAAATCGGACGAGGAGACGGCGCCCGGGCTTATCTGGTGCTCCTTTGAGATAACGCTGACAAAGCCGTTTAAGAAAAACACCGAAAGGCACAAAAGAACCGTTTTTTTATCGGGGCGACAGCTTCCCGAATTCATCATAACTATCGCGGCGGCAATGATAATAAGCCCCGCCGTGCGTAAATACGAGAACGGCTCGCCTAAGAAAATGAGCCCCCAGATATATGGCACCGCCATTCCGCCGGTCATTAAAAACACGGTGTAAAGCGTCATATTTCCCTTTTCCATTATCTTAAAGCCGAGACAGGTGTACGCCACGCAGAGCGCGCCCATCAAAAGCGCCATTGCGGCGGAAAACGCCGTCAGCGAGCATTTTGCCCCGTTCAGGGCGAAAAACAGCGCCGCGCTGAAAAACCCGAGCGCCGCGTTAAATAAAAGCCCCTTTTTTAAGGATACGCCTTCGCCCTTCTGATATGCCTTTGTCGCCGCGAAATTAAGCGCAAGCAAAACGTCCGCAATGATTAATAAATATAAGTCCTTCGTCATTTCACATTTCCCCTTCAAGAGAATATTACCATAAATTTAAGCATATTTCTATTGATTTTTCACCTGAAAATATGCTATAATCACCAATATGAAGGGGGTTCTTTAATGAAAACGATTAATTTTGAGACTGTTTCTTCCTTTGATTTTAACATAAAATATGTTAAGATGCAACCGAAGTCCGCAAAGCCCATTGATCAACACATTCATCCCGAGTGCGAGATATATTTTAACCTCTCGGGCGACGTGTCTTTCATGGCGGGCGACAATGTGTATCCCATTTCGCGCGGCAGCGTGATCGTCACCCGTCCGTACGAATACCATCACTGCATTTACCGGTCAAACGCCGTGCACCGCCACTACTGGGTCCTTTTTTCCTCGGAGCACAACGAGAAATTTCTTGACCTCTTTTTCCGCCGCAAGGCGGGCGAGGGCAACCTTATCGTGCTTTCGCCGGAGGATACCGACCGTCTCGCGCTGCTTTTTGACTCGTTTTTGTATAACGAGCTTTCGCCCTCGGAGCGTTATATCTCGTTTTTCGAGGTCATGAAAATCCTAAATTCCGGCGCGGAACGCACTGCGGGAAAGGCACGTCTTTCGCCGGAAGTTTCGCTTGCCCTCGGCGAAATTAACAAAAATTTTTCCGAGTCATTTTCGCTTACTAATCTTGCCGGGTCGCTTCACCTTTCGGTCAACACGCTGGAGCGGCATTTTAAAAGCGAGCTCGGCATCACGCCGCGGGAGTATCTTTTAAGGAGGCGGATGTCGTCTGCCGTGTCGCTTCTGGCGGACGGCAAAAGCGTGACCGAGGCGGCACAGGAAAGCGGATTTTCCGACTGCTCGCACTTTATCTCAAGGTTCAAAAAACAGTTTAACACCACCCCCGCAAAATACAAAAAAGGACTCTAAAAGAGTCCTTTTTTATTGGCTCCAAGAGCTAAAGGGAGCTCTGGCGGCGCCGAGCCATTTAAAGCCCTCCCTTGTTGTTGTCTTTTTCCGCCACGCCGTTTGGCAAGGGAGCCATATCAAAGCCTTCAATTTAAAGCCTCCCTTGCTAAAGGGAGGTGGGTTTTGCAAAGCAAAACTCGGAGGGATTTTTCGGAAGTGTCACTAAAAACATACGCGCACGCCCGGCGGCTGTCAGCTAATCCCGAATAAATAACCTCGCCGGTCGAAATATTTATTCTGCACGGGCGGTAACGCGGATCCGACGGCTCGTCATAATGCGAAGTGAATATAAACCCGCCGTCCGCGCTGTAGTGCCAGTCATCGTCATGCCAAATCACTATATTTAAATTCTTTTTCGAAACCGTGATTGCCTCCCTGCCGTTGACGGAGGTTTTATCAATTACGGCGTCCTCTGTGTCATAATATGAATCGACATCCAAGGTCGAAGCGCAAAAGCCAAAATAATCATCGCCGTTCTCGCCCGATTTATCCTCGGTCAGCTCAAAGCCCTGCGGGATATAGCCCAGAGTCGAAAACCCGTCGGAATAGCTTGTGCTCCGCTCGTCCGAAAAATTGATGTGAGTGTTGAGCGAGCCGGAATCGACCATAAAATGCATTTTGATTTCGCGCCATGCGTCCGTATTGTAAATTGCCGCGGCGCTTGAGGCAAGCGCGAGGACTAAGACGACTGCCGCCGCCCTCCTCGTTCCCGGGTGATTTTTGTGAAATTCGCGGCGGCGCTCACGCTTAAAAAGCGCGCGCATTTTCTTTTCGTGCCTTTCCGAAAACCCGACATCTTCGCCGTACTCCGAAATTTCGGCGCCGAGCGCAGAGTCCGCCATATCCGACGCTTCGCCGATCAAAATGTCAAACGCGGTCTTATACATCAGCCGTCCGTACGCGTGATAGAGCCACTCCGCCTTCGCAAGCCCCGTGATGCGTGAAAGCGCCATCATATGTCCTCCTCTTATAAACCCAAATCGTGGCGACAGGAAACTAAAGTTCCTTTCTCTTACATCGTTGCATCTGCCCCAAATTTTGTCAACATGAGCCGTTTTTGTCACTCCTCGTAAATTATCCCGCCGGAGGAAATCCTCATCCGAAGTCCTTCTCTTTAATAAGTCGAATCGCCCTCGGAATAATAATAGTAGCTGTCCGTGTAAAGCTCGATCCCGTTTTCGCCGAAGCTATAGTCCCAGTGCATAATGTCATTTACCACGCTCCAAGTTAAAGGAAGGTAAACGATGTTTTTATAAAAAAGCGCCGGATATTTTTCGTCAGAATAGTCCCTGCCGGCGATATTTAAATCAAACGGGCAGGTAGTTACCGTTATTTTTTCTTTTTTCTCGCCCGATTGGTCTTTTAAATACTCTGCCGGAAAATCACGTTCCGCCTGTTTTATCAGGATTTTATTGTCCTCTGCCTCTAATTTAAGTCCCAGCAAAACGCAATTATAATATGTCAGCGGCAAATAGACGATGTCTTTATACATCACCGCCGGATATTCGCACAGCGTCATATCGCTTGAAAGCCCCTCAAGGCTTCCTTCGCGCGGAAGGAGTCTGTTGTCCGCATTGAAAATTTCGTGATTAATATTCATGCGAAAATCGACAACATTAACAGTGATTTCCTCTCTCACCGTTATGACCGCGCCCATACCTTCTTTATACGCAATGAATTTGTTCCTCCCGGAGCGGACAATGCCGTCAAAGTCGAACGCGGTGATCTCCTCCCCGCTTCTTTTAACAAGTCCGCATTTTCCTTCTTTATTTCTCGCGATCGCAACGCCGTCTTCAAATTCTCCGATGTCGTAATAGTCAAATCCCGTGAGGAATTCACCGTTGTCCGACAATATCGCCTTAAGGCTTCCCGGTGTGCCGAGCCCCGGAGAATTCTCCCAATACTCTGCGACCGGCACTCCGAACCTTAACGAGATGCCGTACTCTCCCGCCGTGATTTTAACATTGCCGTTTTTGTCAATGATATAGCTTCCCTCCGAATCGGAAACGCACGCCATAGAGTTCTTAAAGCCTGACGCATAATCGTATTTATACCCGATCGCAAGCTCGCCGGACTCATTCACATATCCGTATTTTCCTTCAAAGAGCACCGGGGCAAGCCCTTCTGAGAAGCTCCCGGGATATTCAAAGTACACGCCGCCAATGATCCCGCCCTTTGAATTGACATATTTCCAGCCTCCGGAAAGCACCGCGGCAATGTTTTCTCCGCACACCATCGCCCCGGGGTATATTAAAGGAACTATTTCCTCGCCGAAACGGTCGATTATTCCGAATTTGCCGTCCTTCCCGACCGCGGCGAGCGAGTCCGACCCTCTATTTTCAACCGAGGTATAGCCTGTTCTTATAAGGCTTCCGTCTTTACTATAGAGGCTGTACACGCCGTCCTTTTCCGCCCAGATAAGCCCGGAGCTGAAAAAGCCGATCCTTTCATATTCGCACGGCAATATCACCTCGCCCGAAAGACCGATGAGCCCCGCCTTCTCACCTATCCAAACCCGCGAAAAGCCGTTCTCCGCCATATTGATGCTCCTATAGCGCGACGCGTCAAAAATCAAGCCCCCGTCCGCGCGGATAACCGTTTTCGAACCTCCGGAATACACAAGGTAAGCGCCTTGGGAAAACACATCCGCGTGATCATAGATTGCCGGCACTATAATTTCCCCGTCAGAGCCGATGATCCCGCCCTTGCCGTCAGACCGAAACGGCGCCGCGCCGTATGGAGAAAACGGATAAACCGAAAAATCCCCTGCGGTTGATATCGGTCTGACCTCCGCCGTATCGGCGAAAACCGCCGCGGCGAAAAGCCCGAGGCATATCAAAACAAATGTAATTAATCTTTTCATAGTGCGCTCCTTTCTTAACCCCCTTACATATAAAACGTTTCAAAACGCAAAATGGGAACAAAAAATTAAAAGAATTTTTATTTACCTCAGAATAACATCTTTTTCCGTTTTTGTCAACAATCCGGTCCGATTGACATTAGCGGGCGCAAATGCTATAATATATCCGTGACAAATAAGAAATCGGAGTGAAGTAAATGACAAAAACGCTGGTACTTGCGGAAAAGCCGTCCGTCGGGCGCGAAATCGCCCGCGTGCTCGGCTGCAAGATAAAAAGAGACGGATATTTTGAGGGCGATAAATACATTGTGACCTGGGCGCTGGGGCACCTCGTCACCCTTGCCGACCCGGAGGCGTACGGCGACGAGTACAAAAAATGGTCGCTCGAATCGCTGCCCATCATGCCGGACAAGATGAAGCTTGTCGTCATAAAGGAAACGTCAAAGCAATATAAGGCGGTCGCCGCGCTTTTAAAAAGCGACAATGTATCCGAGCTCGTCATCGCGACGGACGCGGGGCGCGAGGGCGAGCTTGTGGCGCGCTGGATAATCGAGAAGGCGGGATTTAAAAAGCCCGTCAAGCGGCTGTGGATATCCTCGCAGACGGACAAGGCGATAAAAGAAGGCTTTGCCTCCGTCCGCCCGGCGAAAGAATATGACAATCTATACTATGCCGCTCAGAGCCGTGCCGAGGCGGACTGGCTCGTCGGGCTCAACGTGACCCGCGCGCTCACCTGCAAGCACAACGCCCAGCTTTCCGCCGGCAGAGTGCAGACGCCGACGCTTTTTATGATCGTAAGCCGCGAGGAGGAGATCCGCCGTTTCGTGCCGAAGGAGTTTTACCTTCTGGGCGCGTCGGTCGGCTCCTTTACGCTCCACTTTAGAAATTCGGACGGTTCGGCGCGCATATCGGACAAGGAAAGAGCCGAGGCGCTTTCTGAAAAGATTACGGGAAAGACGGCAAAGATAACCAAAGTCACAAAAAAGGAGACGCGAACGCCGCCCCCGCTTTTATATGACCTTACCGAGCTTCAGCGCGACGCGAATAAAAAGTTCGGCTACAGCGCGAAGCAGACGCTTTCAATCATGCAAAGGCTTTACGAAACGCACAAGCTTTTGACCTATCCGAGGACCGACTCGCGCTATATTTCGGACGATATCGTGCCCACGTTAATGGGGCGCGTAAAATCTGTCGCGGTTGACCGGTTCCGCACCGCGGCGGGGCTTGTCATCAAGCGCGGAATCGTGCCGACCAAAAGGTTCGTCGATTCGGGCAAGGTGACCGACCACCACGCGATCATCCCGACCGACCAGTTTTTGGACCTTGCCGCGCTCACGAGCGAGGAGCTAAATGTCTACACCCTCGTTGTGACGAGGTTTTTATCGGCACTGCTTCCCGACGCGGTGTATGACAAGGTTTCGCTTGAAGCCGAGATAGAGGGCGAAAAGTTCGCCGCCTCAGGCTCCGTAATAAAAGAAGCCGGATTTTTGGCAGTCTCAAAACCGGAGGACGACTCCGAGGAGGCGGAGGCGGAGGAAAACCTTCCGCCGTTAAAGGCGGGCGACACTCTCCCCGTCAAAAAAGCCATCCTCACCGAGGGCAGGACCAAGCCCCCGGCGCGCTTTACCGAGGCGACGCTTTTATCCGCGATGGAGCACCCGGGCTCATTTTTATCGGGCGACATGAAGGAGATGAAGAGCACGCTTGAAGAAACGGGCGGGCTCGGCACTCCGGCGACGCGCGCGGACATTATCGAAAAGATATTCTCCACGGGATATGCCGAAAGGCAGGGTCAGTCCATATTCCCGACTCAGAAGGGCACGGAGCTTATCCGCATCGTGCCGCCGGACTTAAAAAGTCCGCTCCTTACCGCCGAGTGGGAGACGGAGCTTTCCATGATAAGCCGCGGCGAGGAGAAAAAGGCAGACTATATCGGCAAAATGCGTGAATACGCGAAAAACCTCGTTTCCGAGGTCGTGTTAAGCGATGAGAATTTCCGCCACTCCAACGTCACGAAGGAGCGCTGCCCCATCTGCGGGGAGCCGCTTTTGGAGGTTTCGGGCAAGCACGGAAAGAGCCTTGTCTGCCGCGACCGCGACTGCGGCTACCGCGAGAGCTTATTAAAGGTAACTAATCTTCGCTGCCCCGAGTGCCATAAAAAGCTTGACCTGGTCGGCGAGGGCGAAAAGAAAACTCTTGTCTGCCGCTGCGGCTTTAGGGAAAAATACGCTTCATTTACCAAGAAGCTTTCCGAGCAGAAAAGCTCGCTTAACAAGCGCGAGGTCGCGCGCTACATGAATAAGCAGAAAACCGAGAATTTCGCGGCGAGCTCGCTTGCCGACGCGCTTTCCGGCATAAAGCTTGACTAAAAGGAGTCATTAAAATGAAAAATGCATTAAAGACCGCGCTCACCGTCATCATTCTTTCGCTTGCCGCGCTTTTGTTCGGGCTGATGGCGTCGCGCGCGGGATATCAGATAACGCTTTATAACTTCATCGCGGGAAACGGCACTCACCTTGCGCCCGACTTTTCATATAACATAAAAACGCACCACCAGGTGTTCTCGGTGCTCTACATCATCGCTTATCTCGCGCTCGCGTTTTTCGCGGGCAAAAGGAGCATGAAAAACGTTTTCCGCGGAATGATGATATATTCATTTCTCCCCTTTGTCGGGCTTATCGGCTGGTTCTTTTTAAGAAAGTCGATGAAGGCGGGAATCATCATGCTTCTGACGCTCATCTGGGGCTATCCGTATTTTCCGCTCATCATCACCGAAAGCAGAGTTTCCGCCATCGTCACCCCGATGGGGATATTGATGTTTCTTATCCCGGCGCTTTCCTATGCCGCATACACGATAGGAAAAAAGAACGGTTGACAATTAAAGCAGCTGCCCTTTTGCAAAAGGGCAGCTGCTTTTGGTTTACTATAGATTTAAAAGAAACGGTGCACTAAAAGTGCACCGTTTCTTTTATTTTGTGATCGTTACCGTCTGCGCCTTTTCGTTCCACTCTACCTTTGCGCCGAGCGCTTCCGCAACGAAGCGGACGGGCGTGTAGGTTCTCTCGTCGCGGATGAACGCGGGAGAGTCAAGCGTAACTTCCCTGCCGTTTATGAACGCCTTGTCGGAGTCGATGTAGAGAAGTATCTCGGTCTTGCCGGAAACTATCTTTACCTCTCTCTTTTCCTCGTCCCAGCTTACCTTCGCGCCGAGGGACTCGGCAACGAAACGTGCCGGAAGCATCGTTCTGTCGCTTACGATGATGGGAGCGACGTCATTTACCTTCTCATCGCCGAAGACCAAAGCCTCTTTTTCGCCGATGGTGAGGATTATTCTTGCATCCTCTTCCCAGCCTGCGTAAAGCGTTATGCTCTTTGTAACCTTACTGTCAAAGTCATACTCTGTCTTAAGAGACTTGTCAGAGTACCAGCCGGTGAATACGAAGCCATTCTTCTGAGGATCTGACGGCTTTTTAGCCTGTGAGTTCTTCTCAACCGTCTGAGCCTTTATCTCATTTGCTCCGTTTGTTTCAAACGCAACGGTGTAGGTCGTCGTTTTTCCGGAGGACGAGCCGCTGCCCGAGGAGGAAGAACCGCCGCCGGAGGACGAGCCGCCGCCCGCAGAAGAATTTTTCGGCGTTACGGTAAACTCGTTTCCTGTAAGGATGTAGTTATCGCCCGCGTCAACCTTGACATTGTACGCCGTTTTAAGTAAGAATTCGCCCTTAAGCGTGTACTCTCTGCTGTCGCTCGACGGTGAAACCGTGACGCTTACGGGTTCGCCGGACTTGGTAACCTCAAAGCCGGACTCTGTAAGCCCCGGAACCGATGCGGAGAACTTAACCGTGATATAGTCCTTCTTAGCCCTGCCGGGGGTTACCTTGACCGCCTTTTTATTGACCGTAAGGTCCGCTCCCGCGCCGGATGTGTACACATATTCGATCGTGTAGTTATCTGCTATGAGACCTTCCATGGTCACCGCGTCGGTATACGTTCCGGCGTTCGCCGTTTCGTCAGTACCTTCCGCGAACTTAAATACCGGTGTGCCGGTTATTGCCTTTTCACTGTCGCCCGCCTT
Organism: uncultured Clostridia bacterium; assembly: GCA_934476235.1. Classification (GTDB taxonomy): domain Bacteria; phylum Bacillota; class Clostridia; order CAKSNL01; family HGM11501; genus HGM11501. The sequence goes on from CAKSNL010000007.1 coordinate 42,000, forward strand.
GAAGCCCGTAATCTTGTATTCGGGCTCGGGGTTCTTGTCGCCGTAGGTGCGCTCAATGTCCGAAACCGTAACGGTGAGAAGCGCCTTCTTAACGGTGAGGATACCGTCCTCCCCGATCGTGAAGTTATAGTTTTTATCGTCCTTTAAGGTGCAGCCCTCGTTTAAGGTAACCTTTATGGGATATTCGCCGGCGGGCGATTTTTCATTTGCCTCGCACGAAACGGTGAACATCTTTTTAAGAACGCTCTCGTAATTTGCCTCGTCGCCGACGAAAAGACCGGTCAATTCAAATTCGGGGTTCTCATCGCCGTAAACCTTTTCTTTGTCCTTTGCGCGGATTTCTGCCGCCGCCTTATTGATATAGAGAACGTCGGAGCCGGAGCCCTTGAAGCTCTCATCTGCTATCTCGTAGCGGACAAGGTAGCTTCCCGCGTCCTTCGCGGTCGTTACGGACGCGTCGTCCGTCGCCGTAACCGTTACCTTAACGTTCGCGCCGACAACCGGGAGGAACGCCGGATCGTCAGACGTATAGGAAATCGCCTGCGGCTTTGCGTTGTAGGTTCTTACCAAATCGTCCGCCTTAAGCGTTACCGCCTTCTTATCCGCCTTTAATGTGAATGCCGCCTTAAGTGAACTGTCATAGTTGGGATCCGCCATGGAAGCGGTGATGACTGCCGTTCCGCTCTTTTTAACGGTTACGAAGCCCGCCCCGTCAACCGATGCTATGGACTCATCGTCTATAGACCAGGTAACCTTGGGCTGCGCGTTGCCGTAGTACGCGCGGAGGGTGAACATGTCGCCAACCAGAACGTTTGTCATCGCGCCGGTGATGTAGAAGTTTCCGCCGGTCGCCGCGGTGACAGTGAGGATTCCGGAATTGTCGTAGATGAACTTATAGTTATCCGCGCTTCCGCCGCGAACGGTGATCGGGTACTCGCCTGCCGGGCTTGCCGCCTTCGCAGAGCATAGAGCAACGGGCTCTGATAAGAGTACCGATTCGTCCTCGCCTGAAACGAATCCGTCATAAATCAGCTTAAATTCGGGGTTCGTCTCGCCGTATTCTCTTTCCGCGTTCTCTGCGCTTACCTTGAGCTCTTTTTTCTCGATCTCAAAGTCATAGCTTGCTTCGAACGTTTCGTAGTTTGTGCCGGTCCAGATTGCCGTTACTCTGTAACGGCCCGCCCCTTTAGGCTTTGAACCGTCGGACGTTGAATATCTTACGCCGACCGTCGTTCCGAAGGGTCCCTGATCGGTTACCGCGTCGGGAAGTACGGTTCCGTATACCGTGCCTTCCTGAGTTACGCTAAGACCGGAAAGCAGAGCCTTCTTGACAGTGAACATTGCCGAAGCTTCGCCCTTGTAATTGCCCTTCGCGCGGACGGTTACCGTGTAGGTTCCCGCGTTTACGGGTATGTCGGACGCACCGTTATAGAATACGTCGTACTCCGCCTCATCGTCGCTCGGGGTGATAACGGGGGACTTTTCGTCTCCGTCAAACTCGGTCTCAAGCTCGGAGAGGATGAAGGAAACATTTTTCTCGGTCGGGATGAAGATGACCATTGTTTCCTCTTCGGAATAGTTATTGTCCGCCTTCTTGCGAAGCGTGATTGTGACTCTTTCGCCGACCGCGCCGTTTACACTGACGGTTACCGCCGTTTTGTCGCCGTTCTCGGGCTCAACCGTAACGTCGGGTGAGGAGGACTCCCAGATAAGCTCGCCCTCTCCGCTTCCGCCGATTGCCTCAAGCACGAACCCGTCGCCGAACGCAACCGTGCCGGGAAGACCTAAAATGCTTAAGTTCTCCTGGTCGGATTCAAGGATTGTCATTTCGGTGTCGGTGTAGTCCGTCACGTAGTTTGAATCGGTCAATTCTATGCCGACGAAATAGATTCCCGCGTCTTTGGGTGTTGCGCCAAGGTCGCTGTAGTCAGCGTTTTTATAAACCACGTTAAAGTCGGTAAATACCGCGCCCGTCTCGTCAAACGCGGAAGCGGTGACGGGCTTTTCATCCCCGTCATATCCGAAGGTGAGCGCTCCGAGCGTGAAGGTTACGTTTAAGGGCGAAATGCTTGCCTCCGCCGTCGCCTCCATCGCGTCGGGTGACTCAAATTCGTAGTTTTCCGCCTTCTGACCGGTGAGCTCGGCTGCAATAAACGTAACCGTCTTATTCTCGCCGGCATCGGGCGTGTCAAACCTTGCCTCGCCCGAAACGCGTACTAAAGATAAGTCCATCGGGAGAACGCCGGTTATTTCGTCAACCGAAACTACCGCGTCGTCCGTCTTTGAATATTTCTTGTCCTGTGCCGTAATCTTAATGCCTGTGATTAACGCCTTTTTAATGTTGACCGTTGTCTGAACAGACTCGGTATCGAGCGCGTAAACCTCGCCCCAGTTATCTGAAAGCGTTACCTTTGCATAGACCGTCTTGTTATCTCCCGCGTCGGAATTTAACATTGATCCTGTTGCCGACGCCGTTACGGAGTCTGAAGAAAGTGTGCCGATAAGCTGAACATCGCTGATTATAACTCCCGCCGTGCCGTCATAGGCTCTGTCCTCCGCCGTAACGACAGAAGAGATAACTTTCTTATTGGCGGTGAACGTTCTCTTGACCGACTTACTGTCAAAGCCCGTCTTGGCGCTTACCGCCTCGAGGGTGATTCTGCCGGTGCCCGTTACCTTAACGTGACCCGATAAGTCAACCTCCGCGTTTCCGGTGATAACATATGTTACGTCACCGTCGGAATCGGTCGAAACATCGAACTCATCGCCGTAGTAAACTGTCTCGGGAATTCCGTCGATAGTGAAGGAGGACTGGGACGCGTTCTTTATGATGAGCTTTGCCGTGTAGGGCTCCGTTTCATAGTTCACCTCGTCGTCAAGAACGACTTTTACATTGTATGTGCCGGGAGCGATAGGCTCTTTTGCGTTGCCGTTTTCGTCCTCATACAAAACGGTGAAGTCGGTAAATACCTTGCCGCCCGCGTTCGCCGAAATGTCAACATACTCAGGGTCTCCCGAATATGTGCGGTTCGTGGTCTCTGCTGCGAATATCTTTACCTTAAGCTTGTTAATTTCGGCTATATAGGTTGCCATTCCTGCAGTGCCGGACTCAAATTCATAGTTTGCGCCCTTTGCGCCGGTGATCTCCTCCGCCGCGAAAATGACAGTCCTGATGCCGGCATTCACATTGTCAAACACCGCGGTTCCCGTAACGTTGACCGCTCCCTCGTCAATCGGGAGAACGCCGTAGACCTTAGTGACCTTCGCGTTGGCGTCCCTCGTTCCGTCGTACGCCTTGCCCGCTGCCGTGATCTCGATTCCGGTTATCTTTGCCTTTGCCACATTGACCGTCGTCTGAACCGACTCTGTGTCAAGCGTGTAGTAATCCGACCAGCTGCCGGAAAGTGAAACGTCCGCGTAAACTATCTTGTTTTCGCCCGCGTCGGAATTGAGCATTTTTCCCGTAACGTCCGCCGTCACGTCATCTCCTATGACCGTGCCGGTGAATACCGGTGTGCCGAAGGAAACGTCCGTCGTCCCGTCATAGGTCTTATCGACTGCGGATACCTTTACCGATATCTGCTTTTTATACGCGGTGAAGGACCTCCCGGCCGTCTTATCGGCAAAGCCCGCCTTGGAGCTTGTCGCCGTTACCGTCACCTTGCCGGGTGCGGTAATCTTAACGGTCGAGGTTGCCGGGTCAAAGTCCGCGCCGGTAACGGTGTAGGTAACCGTTCCGTCCGTGTCCGCGGTTAATTTGAACTCGTCGCCGTAGTAGGTTATCGCCGGGATTCCGTCAATCGTGAACGAATCCTGGGACGCGTTTCTTATCTCAAGCTTTGCCGTGTAGGGCAAAAGCTCGTAGTTAACCTCATCGGAAAGTCTGATCAAAACATCATAAACTCCCACGTTAACGGGGCTTACCTCGTTGCCCTCGGAGTCAGAATAGGTAACGGTGTAGTCTGTGAAGATTCTGCCGTCCGCCGTTGCCGAAATGTCCGCGCTCTCCGCGCTTCCCGAATATGTGCGGTATGTCACGTCGGGCGCGAAAACCCTTACCTTTAAGGTGTCGATGTCCGCAGCCGTGCTTCCCGTGATTTCTCCGCCTTCGAGCACATAGTTTGCCGATGCCGAGCCCGCGATTGACGTTATCTTGTAGTTAACCGTCTTGCCTTTTCCTGCGTTCGCGTCCGAGAACGCGCCCTCAGCCGTCGCCGTGATGCCGGAAACGTTCGCTGCCGCCGTTACAAATGCGTCAGCCGTGCCGTCATAGGTCTTGTTTTTCGCCGTCACGGTGAAGTTATCTGCCGTGAGCGTTCTGGGAACAACAGTGAGCGTGCCGGGCTCGTACGTGATGTCGTACTTGTCGGAGGTAAGACCGTAAGGCGTTATAGAGTAAGCGCCGACGTTCATTCCCGCTTTGTACGCCGTTTTAAAGTAAAGCGTGCCGGAGAAGTCGGAAAGCCCTAAAATTCCGCTCTCGCCGACTATTGTTAAATAGGTTCCCGTAAATTCTCCGCCGAATGATATCTGAGCGTCGCCAGCCTTAACGGTCGCCTTCTCTTTAACAACGGTAACGGTGTAGCTTGCGTAAACCGGGGTTGTGCCCGCCTTGGAGCTGACCGCTGTCACGGTCGCCGTGCCCGCTCCCGTTACAGTCGCCTCGCCGGTTACCGGGTCGATGTCAAGCACCGCGGTATTGCTGGATGAATACGTCACGTCGCTCGCGTTGGGGTTGGTTAAGGGATTTGTAAAAGGTGCGTCCGTCACCTTTTTGGTGATCGCGCCGGAGGCAAAGTATATGGGCTTTTGCGACTCGGTGCTTCCCGCCTTGATGTCCATAAATCCGATGTTGTCATACCTCGTGATATCGGGAATCTTGGGATTTGCCGAATCGTATGAATCGGAGTAGAAATACTCTTCGTTGATTTTGTAATTTTCTCCCGCCTTGTCGGTTAAGTGTATCTCGTATAAGTATCTTCCCGCCTCGACGCATCTTTTCGCCGGGGTGAGCGTGTCGTCATTCTCGTTCACGCGGTAGTAGCTTATCTTAACGCCGCCGCCTGTGAGGGTCGACATATAGCGTGTGCCGTCGGACACGATTGTGATCTCGCGCGCCGCGCCGGCTGCATAGGTCTGCTCCTCACCCGTTACCGTGAAGGACACTGCCTTTCTTTTTATGCTCAGATATGCAATGTTTGAGTTCAATTCGCCCGCGCCGATTGCCTTGTAATTATCGTCGCCTTTAAAGGGAAGATATGCGGAAATGCTTGCAATTTTTTCATAATCGTCTTTTGTGAGGCGGACGGTGAATTCGCCGGTCTCGGGGTCATAGTCGGCAATTCTTCCCGTTGTGATATAGCGGTTGTCAACGTCTTGCTCTTTTTTGTACCCGACATTGTCGAAATTGTCTTCGGGATATTTTGCGTTCTCGCCGGCTTTTTTCATTTTGCCCGAAATGATGATTTCGTCCTCATAGTAGTAGAACTTTTCTCCGCTATGTTCGTCGTCCTGAGCGCCGATGTACACGATTGAATTAAAGTCAACTCCCGTCTGCGCCTTTTCGATGGTGAAGTCGATCGGGATAATGGTTCCCTCGTAGTTTTTGCTTTCATTCGTGTAAACCATTAATGTATAGTCGCCGGCTTCGGTGGGTGCATCCGACCCCTGAATAAAACTGCCGCGGGTCTTATCATAATAAACTATCTGCTGAATCTCGAAAAGGTCGTTGCCTGCCGAGTCCTTCTTGGGCGTTACCGTGAAGGCTTTTGCCTCGCCGTCGTAAGTGAGGTTTGCGGGCGTTGTTATGTTAAGTTCGTTCTCTCCCGGCTTGGTCTGCTTTATCGTCATATCGCCGATGTAGAGCCTTATTGCCGCGTAATAGTTATCGGTCTCAGCCGTGTTGATGTAAATGCCGTACGTTCCCGCGTCTACGGGAGCGTTCATAAAGTATTCTTCTCCCTCGGGCTTGAATATTATTGAATTTTCAACAATCGCGCCGGCGGCGGATTCTCTTTTTACAATACGCGGTACCTGTGCATTTCCGTTATAGGTGTAGGTTGGCTGGAAATAGTAAAAATTCGGGTTCGGCTGCGCCTTATTTACCGTAACGGTGTTACTGAGCGTCTCATTAAAGTCTGAATAGTTTGAGTCTGCGTCTGTAGGCGTCACCTTAACCGTTACCGTGTATTCGCCTGCCGGAACCGGGTCGATGTTGTTGCCCAAAAAGTCAATATCGTAAGTACCGGGAAGCAAAATGTTATCTTTAGTGTAGGTCAGCATCTTACCCGGCTTTGCGAGCGTCACCTCAATGTCAGCATTGAAGGTTTCGCCGTAAACATTTCCGCCAAGCTCCAAATTGAGCTTAACATCGTCGCCATAGGTGAACTCCGGTGCAGTAACCGAAGCGGTTATCGGGCGCTTGTTGACGGTGAGCTTTTGCTCAGCATTCTCCGCCGCGTAAATGTCGTTTCCGGCATATTCAAAGATTATCCAGTGCTCGCCGGCAACGGGGTTGTCAAGCCGGTATATAAACGCTCCTGTGCCATCCTCCACATCGAACATAAGCTCATCTTCTGAGTATTTGGTCGTTTTGTCGCTCTTATAGTCGTACACTTTAAGACCGTTTATAATATCCGAAATGTCATAAGGAGCTGAAACTCTGAATCTGACATACGATTCGCCGTAGGTTATCACATCATCGTCATAAGGGGTGACGGTAATGACCGCGTCCCGCTTTTTGAGCGTTTTTTTGCTTTTGAAGGTATAAGGATTGTAATTATCCGTTCCCGAGAAAACAAGCTCCCATGTGAATTCCACACCCGGCAAAAGGTGCTGTGCAATTGAGCTTACGGATATTTTGACGTTTCCTTTATTATCGGGGGTGACAGGATCGCCCACAGGCACGCCGTTTATCTTAAGCTGAACGGTTCCCTCCGAAATGGGGTCGCATTCCCAGTTGCCTGCAACGGTCTTTCCCTTGGGACCCTCAATCACTGCGCAAAAGCTGATCGTATCCCCGTATTTGTAGCCTTCGGTCCCATACTCATTTCTGAAAATGTCGTTTTTTTCAATCGTGAAGGTGCCTATCTTAACGTTTTGTGCCGCCTCGAAGTTATCGTCACCATTAAAAGAAATCAATACATTGTACGTTCCGGCGTTAACGGGAAGACCTGTAACCGCCGTTCCCGCTTCGGTTTCGTAGGAAATTGTGAAAGCCGCCGGAGGAGTAACGATAGCGTCGGTTCTCACTGTCACCGTCGGATACTCATAGAGTGTGTGGTCGGTCATGTACTTCTGCCCCGTCGGAGCGTCAAATGTGAAGTAGTTTGACGCATTGTCCTCTGTAAGTTCGGTCTTTCCGATCTCGTATGTGCCGGTCGCCCAGTTTTTATATACGTTATGGCATCCGACTTTAAGCGTTCCGTCACTCGCCTCGACTCCGCTTTTGATCTTAATGCGAAGGAATATCTCATCGCCCTCGTAAAACGTGAATAACTCATCGCCCTCGGGAGACGTTCCGTTCGGTTTTGTACCTTTGGCATACCATGAGTATGTAGCATTATCTCCGTTATGGCTTCCTGTTCCGTACAGTCTTTTACCTGATCTCGTTTCGGATGCACTAAGGTCTGTTACCTGCTCCTTGGAAAGGCAGGTTCTCCACTTTACAAAGCTCTCACTGTCGGATAGATACCATGTGTCCTCCGTCGTCGTGGGGAGCATAATGGAGTCGCCGTCATAGTAAGGCTCTATCTTTTCCTTTTTGTCTTTAGCGTAAAGCTTGACGATGCTGCCGTCCGTCGGAAGGTATATCCTTTGAGTATTGTTCGGCGCATAAACCATTCCGTCCTCGCCGATGAAAGTATCGGAATAATAAAAATCGTTTAACGACCTGGAAAGGTATATATTGTCATATCCGCTGCCCGGAACGTTGAATATCGGGAACATGTCCAAAACTTCTTCCGTTCCGTTATTGTCATAAACTATCTGCATAAGAGCGTAGCCTGTGTAGTTGGAGGCTTTAAGTCCGTTCATTTCATTTTCCGGGTTGCAGGCGGAATTAAAATCGCTCTGACTAAATGCCTGCCCGTAAACGTCAACCAGGTCTGTAATGCTCATATTTGAGGCGCAGGTGCCCTTGGGGTTCTTTATCGTGTCAGCCTGACCGCGCGAGCCATTGAAGGCATAGTCATAGTAGCAGTCCTCAACTTCGGAGTCGCTTGAGGTGAAGCCGACAACAAGGCCGCATCTTGATTTGGAATTGATGAATGCGAGACTATTCGTGATCGTTCCCTCGGTCCACACGTTATAGACCTTGCCGTACTTGTTATAGCCGACGCCGGGAGCGGTGAACTCAAGGTAGTTGCCGTACACGCCTTTACCGTCAATGCTCATGTTGACAATTGCACGGCATGCGGCAACGGTTCCGTACTTCGCCGACTCGGGCTGGTCGCTGCTGTAGGCAAGAGCGCCGTTAACGCCGACAAGTCCGCCGACATTCCACATATCGCTCGAAATGCTCATATTTCCCGAAACGGTGCAGTTTGTCACCTTTCCGGTGTTCTCATAGCAAAGCATTCCGAATCCGTCAAGCTGCACGTAGTTACTTGAATTAACATAGTTGTACGAAAGGTCAACGTCCGCATTTTTGATAGTTACGGAGTCTATAAGTCCCTCGTTAGTGCGTGACAGAATTCCGCCGTAAAATGCCGGTCTTCCGCTTACTCCGTCGCCGAAGCTGTGCGAAAACTTGGGCGATTCAAGCGTTAAGTTATATACCGCGGCGCCCTTTTCGATCCTGCTAAAGAGCGAGCCCGCAATTTTCGACGCATGAGCCGACCCGACTTTTTCAACGGTTACAAAAGCGTTGATTCCGGAAATTTTCTTTCCGTCGCCGTTGAAATAGCCCGAAAAGCTGTAGATCGTCTCAAAGCCCGAGTCTACCGTAATGTCGTTTGAAAGCTTGTAAAACTTCCCGGCAGAATCGGTCCCCATCGCCATAAGGTCATCCTGTGTGGCGATGATGTAAGGATCTGCCGCGGTTCCCGAGCCCGCCCAGTCGGCGGCGTACGCCGTCGTGACCGGGAAAAGCGCGATGAGCATGACAAGTGCCATCATGGTGCAAAAAATTCTTTTCATAACTTCCTCCTTGTTTTGCCTTGTGACTGTATTTGCTTTTTGTCCTTGCGATTGTAAAATGTTAAACGCGTGTTTTGGTTTGGTTCCAAGAGCTAAAGGCGCGGCATTTAATGCCCCTCTTGCTAAAGGCGTGGCGGAAAAAGACAACAGAGTCTTTTTCCGTAAGGATTCAAAAACCGTTTAAGGTTTTTGAATCGCCCTTAAAACCGCAAAGGCGGTTTTAAGCTGGGTCTTACTCGGAGGGATTTTTCGGCGCACCCACGCATTTCACGCACCCGCCGTTTACCATTTTACGATCGCTTTTTATATAATATTCAGCTTTCCGGCAGCTGTTTTTGCCTCGCTCCGCTTTTTCGCGCCGAGCTTTCCTAATATATGGCTGACGTGGCTTTTCACCGTCGCCAGTCTGATATCCAATATTTCGCCGATTTCGGCGTTGCTTTTATCTGCCGCAAGCAGGCGCAAAACCGCCATTTCCGCTTCCGTCAGCCTTTCTTTTTCCATGTATTTCGGCTTTAAGAAATCCGGATAGAAGATCCCTTGAGTCCTTGAAAGCGCCGTGAGCTTTTTTAAGAAGCCCTTTTGCTCCATTTTGGACTCGCCGATCATGCCGAGCGCGTTCACGCCGTACATGCCGATGGTCCTTGTAAATCCGTAGCCCGCCGAAATTCTGACCGCCTCGGAAAAATCCTCCTCCCAGGCGAGCCCCATCCGCTTTTTGGCGAGCGCGGACAGAAATTTAAGATGAATCATATCAATATGCCTGCCGCACGAAACGCAATATTCCGAAAGCGGCGCAAGCGTCAAGAGTGCGCCCTCGTTATCGCCCCCGGCGATGCGCACCATCGCCTCGGTAAAATACCTGTAGCGCTTTAAGACCTTCAGATCCACCGCATCGCGGACCGCCTCGGTCGAAAACCATTTGTTCACAAACTCATCGTCGCCCTCGCGGAGCGCTATCCGGCACATAAGCGCGCGGATATTCGGAATGAACCTCTCGTGCTCCTCGTCCGAAAACCGCTTTAAGATTGACCCGACCGTCCTTTTCGAGTCGGACAGTCTCCCCGCGGCGACCTGGCTTTTTGCCAAAAGCCCGACCGCGGCAAACTCAATGTCGCTCGTTCCGTGAGTCTGTATCTCGTTCATTTTCGAAACGATGGAGAGCATCCGTCCGCCGATGTCCTCGCCCTTTTCGAACTTGCTCTCGGCTATCGCCACGTCGGCAAGCCCGACTCCGTCGCGCCCCAGCACCGCTTCGACCGGTATTCTTATGGTGTTATACAAAAGGTCGTCCTTCCCCGTCCAGTCGGAAAAGTCCTTCCCTCCGTTCAATATGCTCGGCATCGCGCTTGTGACGGAGAACGACGGAAGCGAAACCTCCTTATTCTTCATCAGCGTGAATACCGCGGGAATCGTTTCCGTTAAATTCTCGACCCCTCTTTGCGGAAGCGAAATGTCCAGCCACGCGAGGCGGCTTTTCGTCTCCTTCTTCACCGCGTCGCCCTTCTCCAGCGTTCCGGAGAAGTTTTCAAGCTCGCGGTACCATTTTTCCGACTCCGAATAGTCGTTCTTCAGCGCGGAGAGCATGCTCAGCGCCTGCATCAGCGCCGGGCTCTGCGCAACCGTTTTTTTATCGAGTGAAAGATAGTATTTTTCAAGCTCCTCGTAATGCCCCATTCCGGGGTGCAGATATGTACTTTTTATCAATAGTTCGCTGACCTTTTCGCTCTCGCCGCTCTTTGAGTAAAAATAGAGCGCGCGCCCGATATTGCCGTGGAGCTCATAATAAAGCCCGCCGCGCGAGAGCGCCGTGCGCCTCTGCGCGTCCGTCCTCGTGCGCTCATCCTCGCGGGTGAGAAACTCCCTGAATATGTCCCAGAAACGGAAGTTGTCCGTCCCGTTCGCTATCAGCATGTTGGAGTTTTTGATGATTCCCGAAAGCACCGCGCCGGCGTCCGGCGAGCCGGTCACCATTTTCGCAAGCTCGGTATTGAATCTGTCAAACGGCGACAAATCGAGCAAAAACCGCCTTGTCGGCATGTCAAGCCTGTGATAGACCGCCTCTTCAAAATAATCGCAGATTTCATTTACTATCGCCCCGGAAAAACCGGACCGGTACTTCTCGCCCTCCGCCAGGCGGCGAAGCGCGATAAAGAGCGCCAGCGGGTACCCCTTCGTCAGCGAGTGGAGCGAGGAAATGTCCTCCTCCGAAACGTCCGCCCCGGCGCGCGACAAAAGCTTTGCCGTTTCCGCGCGGTCGAAAAAGAGGTCTCCCGGTCCCACCGTTTCCATGATTCCCGAATAGGAAAAGGGCATAAGATACCCCGGCACCTGCCCGCGCGACAGTATCACGAATTTCCTGCCCGGGTTTTCCCTTATAAGCGCAATTAAGCTGTCCGCCGTGTGCCTGTCGGAAACCGTCTGAAGGTCGTCCGCCAGAAGGTAGTCCCAGTCCCCGGCGCCGAGCAAGGAAACGTCCGCCTCGGGGAACACTATTTTTTTAACGCGCTTTCCCGAAAGAAGCGCCTCGGCAACCGTGCTTTTCCCGAACCCGCACGGAGCGCCCATAAAAAGCACCCTTCCCGTTTCCTGAAAGCGGTTGAATTTTTCCTTAACGCGTTCCGTTATGACCGTTTCCGGCACCTTTTACCACCGCCCTTTGCCGCAGTTTCTCCATCATAATAATTCATTTTCAATTATACCACAAGTTGCTCCGTTTGTCATCATACTAAAGTATGATTTCATAAAAAAAGAGTGATTTAACCGGTCCGTGACAAGAAAGTATCGGTTTTGCGTAAAAAGCACTGTAACCTTAAGGTTACAGTGCTTTTATATTTTATTTGCGAAAGTAACGCGCAAAACTGCCGCGGGCATCATAAAAGCAAGATTTTTTGATGAAGTGCAAGGCAAAAAAGATGCTTTTAGGACGTTACCTTATTATCACAGGGCGGCTACTCATCACTCTTTTTTTATAAAGCCGAGCCCCTGTCCCATCATCTTGCCCTCTTTTAACCGCGCGAGGATTTTTTCAGACAAGCTGCTCGTTGCGGTAAGCTTTGATATGTCAGAGCAGTCGGGCGTCATGAACACGCGCCAGAGATCCTCGTTCGTGTCGTTGCTCTCCACAACGTCAAAAAGCTCATAGAATTTTTTAAGGTTGGAGCCGTCAGAATACATTTCGTACTGCGGGGGATACAAAAGCCACGAGTGGCACGAGAAGGTCATCTCCCCTCCGCCGAAAAATGCGTGCGCCTCGTCAAGCGACGACAAAACGTCCTCCGACTTAAGCGGCGCGCCGGACGGAATGTGCACGGCATACACCGTATCGCCCTTTTTCGCGTATCCCTCCATGTCCCACGGCGCAGCGTAGGGCTGATACTGAAGTCTGCCGATTCCGAAAAGGTCGCACTTGGCGTAATTCCTGAACCAGCCGAGAGTTCGCGTTCCCCAGAAGCCGTACATTTTGAAGCACTCCTCGCACTTATAGTACGTGTCGCGCATCGTGTTAAAATACAAAGAAGAATATCCCTTCATATTATACATGTATTCGATTGACTTCTCGCACATTATGAAAAAGACCATGCAGAGCGTCATTTCCCGAACGCCCAGCCTTTGCGCCAGTGTGTCAAGCTTCGGTCTGTACGACTCGTCATTTCCCATGAAGAATTCGTCCATAACCGAATATATTTTTTCCCGCGCCGCACTGTCGGCAAGCACCTTTTCGTAAACGGACAAAAACTGCTCCCTCGCCTCATCGGGATATCCGTATTTTTCGCAGAATGTGTTAATCATTTTTCTCCCTCACTTAAAAATTTCTCTTCCGAATATTTTCTTAAGTATATCACACATCCGCCGCGGTTGCAAGACAAAAATGCACACGCTGCAAGCGTCGCCAAGGCAACTCAAAGCCCTCAAGAGCTAAAGGAGGGCGTTTAAGGGCTCCCTTGCTAAAGGGAGCTGGGTTTTCCGAAGGAAAACTCTGAGGGATTTTTCGAGAGGGTCACGGAAAACATGCGCAAACCCGGGCGGTCGATTCTCAGAATCGACCCTAAGGGGTACACGGGCGTAGGGTACGCGAAACCAATGGGGCCCCTACGGAGAGCACTAACCGTGTGCGCGGAAAACCGGGCGGGAGGATGTGGGCATCCTCCCCTACAGTTCACTCATCGCCATAAACGAAAAAATGCAAGTGACCGACGGTCTCCCCTACAGGTGCACTTTACCGTATGCGCGGAAAACCGGGCGGGCGCGCTATACACAACAAAAAAACGCACCCGACGGGTGCGTTTTTTATTGTGAGTTTTTAATTACTCAGCAGCTGCTTCGTCAGCGCCCTCAGCGGGAACCTCAGCGTCAGCCTCAGTGTTTGCATCCTCGCCCTCAGCGGGAGTCTCAACGTCAGCATTCTCGTCAACGTCAGCGCCAACGTTCTCGTCAACAACCTCGTTGTTGTTCTCAGCGTCAGCGTCAACGTCTGCATCATTGTTTCCGCAAGCTGCGAAAGAAAGAATCATAAGAGCTGCTGCAGAAAGTGCGATAAACTTTTTCATTATTTTTTCCTCCATTAAATAATAAATTTTTTCATTTCCTTTTTTCGGAACGTCCCTTATTTTAGCACTCTAAAGTGCTGATGTAAAGATACAAAATAGCCAAAGATATCGGCTCGTCTCCGTCAAATTTTCGTACGCCTGCACATAGATTTTGCACTTTTAAGGGCAAATTGTAAAATTATGGTTTTAAGCAGAATTTTTTGCGAAAATAACCGTTTTCCGCAAAAAATTTTATTCTCCGTTTTTCCGCCTTTTTACGGCAAAAACCGCATAAAAAGGGCGTTTCCGCTCCCGCAAAAGGCGTGCTTAAAACGAATTTAACGGGGCGGAAGCGTCATCCTCCGCCTTGATGATTTCGGTGATTTCCACGGTGTATTTCCCGTTCGGCGCGTCCACCTCCGCAGTCTCGTGCACTCTTTTGCCGATCACCGCCCGTCCGAACGGCGATTCCTTGCTGATAAGGTTATGCTCAAAGTCATTCCGCACGGTCGTGACGATGCGAAATTCCATGTCCATATCCATTGACGGGACGTGTGCGCGCACGATATCGTAAAGCCCCACCGTGTCGGGCGCGGACTTATCCTCTATCACGCGGGCGGTCTTTATCATATTTTCAAGGTATCTTATGCGGCTCTCGTTTTTGTTCTTGAGCCGTTTCGCCTCCTTATATTCGGCATTTTCCGAAAGATCGCCGTACGCTCTCGTGCGCTTGACCTCCTCCAAAAGTTCATGACGAAGTGTGACGCGGCGGTACTCGATCTCCTCTTTCATTTTCGCGATGTCGATTTTTGTAAGTTCGTTATACATAAAAAGACCTCCGTTTGCCTACAAAAAATGCGGACAGAAACCTGTCCGCATTTTAGGCAGTAAGTATAAATTACTTAAGTTCAACCTTTGCGCCAACTTCTTCAAGCTTAGCCTTGTAAGCCTCAGCGTCTTCCTTGCCGATAGCTTCCTTAAGGGTTGTGGGAGCGCCTTCAACAGCGTCCTTAGCTTCCTTAAGACCAAGTCCGGTGATTTCACGAACAACCTTGATAACCTGGAGCTTCTGAGCGCCTGCTTCGGTAAGAACTACGTCGAAGTCAGTCTTCTCTTCTGCTGCTGCCGCACCTGCGCCGGGAGCTGCTGCTACTACAGCTGCTGCTGCGCTAACGCCGAACTCCTCTTCCATCATCTTTACGAGCTCTGCTACTTCCAATAACTTTAATTCCTTGATTTCGTCAAGGATCTTTGTAAGATCTGCCATGATTTTTACCTCCGTTTTATATCTTATTTTTATTAATTACGCCTGGGGCTCTTCAGCTGCCGCCGGCTCTTCTGCCGGAGCTTCAGCTGCTTTTTTGGCTGCAAGGTCAACCATTTCCACGCCGCCTTCAACGATTGTGTTAAGCAATCTTACGAGGCCGGAAACAGGTGACTTCATGCTGCCCATCATCTTTGCCAAGAGTTCCTCTCTCGACGGTGTGTCGGCGAGCGTCTTGATCTCCTCGATCGAGATGATTGCGCCGTCCATAAAGCCTGCCTTAACCTGAAGGGCTTCATGCTTCTTGGAAAATTCTCCGATTACCTTTGCGGGAGCAACAGGGTTGTCCGCGCTTACCGCCAAAGCCGTGGGACCGTTAAGGATGGGATCCAATGCTTCGAATCCAACCTCTTTTGCCGCTCTGGATGTAAGAGTGTTCTTAATAACCTTGTACTCAACGCCTGCCTCACGGAATTTCTTACGAAGCTCTGTATCTTCTTCAACAGTAAGACCGCAGTAGTTAACGAAAACGCCTGCCTGAGAATTTTTAAGCTTCTCGACCATTTCGTTTACGATCTGCTTCTTCTGTTCCAAAATCTGTGCACTGGGCATTTATAGGCACCTCCTTCATTTTATTTAAGCGCCGCAAAAATGCGGCTTCCCGTCCGCAAACGAAAGCCGCATAAATCTTAAAGATTTTGCACTTCCTCGGCAGGGCTTACCTTTATGCCTGCTGTCTGCGGAACAACTGCATTTAACATTTTAACACATTAAAGCCTGTTTGTCAAGCACTAAAATCAGCCGACTTTTGCCGGATTGATTTTAACGCCGGGTCCCATCGTGCTTGCAACCGCAACGCTCTTGATGTACTGACCCTTTGCAGCTGCGGGCTTAGCCTTAACGATTGCCCCTAAGAGCGCGTCAAAGTTCTCCTTAAGCTGCTCTGCGCTGAACGAAGCCTTGCCGATCGGGCAGTGGATGATGTTCGTCTTATCAAGACGGTACTCGATCTTACCTGCTTTAACCTCGGCAACTGCCTTTGCAACGTCCGGCGTAACCGTTCCGGACTTCGGGTTGGGCATGAGTCCCTTAGGACCGAGCACTCTACCGATACGTCCTACAACGCCCATCATGTCGGGAGTTGCGATTACAACGTCGAACTCAAACCAGTTTTCGCCCTGAATCTTTGCCACAAGCTCTTCGCTTCCGGCATAGTCAGCGCCTGCCTTTAATGCCTCGTCAACCTTATCGCCCTTGGCAAAAACAAGAACTCTAACCTTCTTGCCTGTACCGTGGGGAAGTACGATGGCGCCTCTTACCTGCTGGTCAGCATGGCGGGAGTCAACACCGAGTCTTACGTGGCACTCTATTGTTTCGTCGAATTTAGCCTTCGCTGTGCTTTTTGCGAGAGCAACCGCATCAGCAGGATCATATAATTCGGCGGAGTTGATAGTTTTAACGCTATCTAA
The DNA here is from genome assembly GCA_934476235.1 of uncultured Clostridia bacterium. Taxonomy (GTDB): domain Bacteria; phylum Bacillota; class Clostridia; order CAKSNL01; family HGM11501; genus HGM11501. Next base: position 58,400 of record CAKSNL010000007.1, read on the forward strand.
ATATTTCTTACCCAAATTCAAAACCTCCCTGTGGTTATACGAAAGTATCCTTTCTCCCACAAAATTAAATTATTAGTCCTCAACTACAATACCCATGCTTCTTGCCGTTCCGGCAATCATGCTCATTGCAGCTTCTACCGATGCCGCGTTCAGGTCAGGCATCTTCTGCTCTGCTATCTTTCTAACGTCTTCCTTTTTAACAGTAGCAACCTTTGTCTTGTTCGGCACGCCGCTTCCCGATTCAATACCGCAAGCCTTCTTTAAAAGAACTGCCGCCGGCGGAGTCTTAAGGATAAAGGAATAGCTTCTGTCCGCGTAAATTGTGATTACAACGGGAATGATAAGACCTGCGTCCTTCGATGTCTTCTCGTTGAATTCCTTTGCGAACTGCGGTGCCGATACGCCGTAGGGACCGAGTGCCGGACCAACGGGCGGAGCCGGAGTAGCTTTTCCTGCCGGAATCTGGAGTTTAACGTAACCCACTATTTTCTGAGCCATTTAAAATGCACCTCCTTAATAAAATTGTGGTAAACACGGGGGTTGTCCCGTGCCAAAGAGCGGATAAAAATCCTCCCACTTATATAACAAGCCGCAAGGCTTATTAACCTTTATAAAACCTCGATCTGCCCGAATTCAAGCTCAACCGGCGTATCGCCGTTGAACATCGGAACTAAAACGGTGACGATGTGGCGCTCGGTATCGATCTTCTCGACCGTGCATACATAGTCCGTGAAGGGCCCGTCCGTAATTCTCACACTGTCGCCGACCGCAAAGTCAACCGTTACGGGCTTCTCCTCGATATTCATGCGGACAATCTCATCGTCCGTCAGCGGGACAGGATCGGATCCGGGACCGACAAAGCCCGTCACGCCTCTTATATTTCTGACAACATACCAGCTGTCATTGGTGATTATCATCTTAATGAAGACATAGGAGGGGAAAATCTTGTGCTGCGTAACCTTTTTCTCGCCGTTTTCCTTTTCCTCAACAATTTCCTCAACCGGAACCTTTACCTCAAAGATAAGGTTCTGCATACCAAGGTTTTCGATGGACTTTTCGATATTGTCCTTAACCTTGTTTTCATAGCCCGAATAGGTATGGGCAACATACCATTTTGCTTCTGAACTGTCAGCCATAACAAAACCGCCGGCGCAGTAAAAGCGTGCGCCTTTTTAAGCGGCGAGCCTCCTTTCCTTTATTCTTGTTATTCTTTCCGTTATCAGAATAACTTCTGGAACAAGGTCTGGAACAAAAGGTCGAAGCAGAAAACCAAAACTCCGCATATAGCGAGGAATACGAGTACGACAACCGTGTTCTTTACAGTCTGATTCTTGGTCGGCCAGGTAACCTTTTTAAGCTCTACCTTAACGTCCTTAAAAAACTTTCCGATTCTGCCGAAAAAGCTGCTTTTCTTCTTTACCTCATCTGCCATAACAGCCACACTTCCTTCCTTAATTATTTCGCCTCTTTATGCAATGTGTGTTTGCGGCAGAAGGGGCAATACTTGTTAAGCTCAAGTCTGTCGGGTGTGTTCTTTTTATTCTTTATTGTGTCATAATTTCTCTGCTTGCACTCGCTGCACGCCAATGTGATCTTTACTCTCATCTCTAAGATACCTCCTGATTATCTAAAGAGCGACCGCTCTTTTTTGCACTTCAAAAAAGCTTCATCACAAGGAGAAGCAATTATTAATATACCACAATACTTCTCTTATGTCAAGCATTTTTTTATTTTTTCAGCGTTTTGCGCCTTTCGCACCCTTTAAGCCCCTTAAGCTGTTCTCGGACAAAAGGTTCGTGTCATAGCTGAAGGAAAGGTTATCGCGTTCGCGCTCGCGCTTTAACGCAAGGTCTATAAGCTCATCCAAAAGCTCCGGATAGCTTACTCCCGCTCCCTCCCAAAGGTAGAACGAAAGCGAGCCGGGAATCGTGTTTATCTCGTTAACATAGATCTTTTCCGTATCGGAATCTATCATAAAGTCAATTCTCGAAACGCCGGAGCAGTTAAGCGCGCGGAAGGTCTTTACCGCAAGGCTCTTTATATACTCGGTGTCCTCTTTTGAAAGCTCCGCCGGAATCCTCCGTGACGCGCCGCTCATTCCCTCAGAGCTTTTCGCGCCGCCTTTATACTTATCGTCATAGCTTAAAATCTCTCCCGCGGTGACCGGCTCCTCCAAAAGCGAGGCGCGCGCCGTTACGTAGTCGCCGAGCACCGAGCAGTTGATCTCGCGCAGGTTCTTTATCGCGTGCTCCAATAATATCCTCTGGGAATACATCGCCGCGTTCTCTATCGCGTCCGCAAGGTCGGAGCGGCAGGACGCAACCTTTATGCCGACGCTGGAGCCTAAGTTGACCGGCTTTACGATAACGGGATAGCCTATCTCAAGCTCCGACTTGTCAAGTATTTCTCCCGGGTCGCGGAAGTAGTCCTTCGTGTGGAAGCACACGCCGGGAAGCACGGGGATTCCCGCGTCGTGAAGCACCGTCTTCATCACGTACTTATCCATGCCGACCGCGCTCGAAATAACGTCGCACCCCGCATAGGGAACGCCCAGTGTCTGCAAAAAGCCCTGAAGCGCGCCGTCCTCCACGTTCGTGCCGTGAACCACGGGAAGCGCCGCGTCTATCCTTGCGACAACGTTATTGCCGAGCTTTTTCGCCGGATAGTGCTCTATCACGGTTTCGTCCGCCCTCTTTACGGGGATGACTCTCACGCACTTTGAAATGAGCGCGTCCGTGTCCTTATAATTTTCGATATCGAAAAGCGCGTCGCCCGTGTAAAAAAGGTTCTGCTTTGTGATGTAAAGCGGAATGACGTCATACTTTTCCCGGTTAAGCGACGCCATCGCCTGAACCGCGGAAATTACCGATACCTCATGCTCCACGCTTCTTCCCCCGAAGAGTACCAAAAGATTTATTTTCATTTTAACCTTCCTTTCATATTATAAGAAGTTATCCGGCAGATCGTTTTCCAGCAAAACGACCGACGGAACATCGGTTATTTTATAAACAAACGCAAGCGCGTCCGAAATGTCCTTCGCCACATAGAGCCTATCCTCCGGAAATCCGCCCTCAAGAACGCCCTTCTTTATCGGGGGCGCCTGTTTTTCGCCGACCAAGACGATGTAGTCCGCCGAGGACGCCGCCTCGCGCCCGAACTCGGTGTTTAATCTGTCCTGCTCGGTGCCAAGCTCCACCATGCCGGGGGTGACAAGAATCTTTCTTTCCGGGAACCGCGAAAGCGCGTTAAGCGCCGCCCTCGCCCCCGCGGGGTTTGAATTGTACGCGTCGTCAATCACGGTGTAGCGCGGATTTTTTATGAGCGAGAGCCTGTGCTCCGGAGCGCGGAGCCTTCGCACCGCGGCGCCGATATCCGCCTTATCCACGCCGAGGGCGGACGCGACCGCGTACGCTCCCGCGATGTTGACCGCGCTGTAGTCGCCCAGAAGCACCGTCGAAAGCGGCGCGCCGTTGACTGTAAAATCGGAGCCCTTGGCTGAGTATCTTATGTTCTCCGCCCTAAAGTCCGCTCCCGCGCCCGTGCCGAAGGTTACGACTTTTCCGAAATCTTTCTTCATTATATAGTCTTTTATATATTCGTTGTCGGAATTTAAAAATACCGTGCCGCCCTTTTTTGCCACGCCTTCAGCAAGCTCAAACTTTGTGCGGCATACGTTGTCAACCGTTCCAAACGTCTCCAGGTGCTGAGGACCGACCGAGGTGATAACGCCGAAGTCCGGGTGCACAAGGTCGCATATCTCCTTAATATCTCCGGGGTTCTTCGCCCCCATCTCGACAACAAAAATCTGATGCGTGCTTTTAAGCTGCTCGCGGATTGTTCTCACAACTCCCATCGTGGTGTTGAATGAGCCCGGAGTCATCAACACGCTGTATTTTTCCGAGAGAAGCGCGGTGAGCGCGTATTTCATGCTCGTTTTGCCGTAGCTTCCCGTGACGCCGATTACCGTAAGATTTTTGTGCTCCGAAAGTATCCTTTTTGCGTCATTCACATAATGCTTTGATATCGCACTCTCGACCGGCAGGCTTATGTAAAGCGATAACAAAACGGCCCACGGGGTCAAGACCGCGCCCGAAATCAATATAACTGCGCTCCACACACCGACCGGGAAAAACGCCGCCGCAATGAAAACAAGCACCCAGAAAAGCAAAAACGCGAAAAGCCTTTTCACCCTCATGGTATAAACCAGCGGTTTTTTCGCCTTCTTTCCCTTATAGGGCGCCGTGAGCGCAAAGAGGGCGGCAAGCGCAAAAAGCGCCGCCGTGTCCGAATAAACCGCGCCGATAAGCGAAAGCGGCAAAAAGAGCGCTCGAAGATAAAGCGCCTTGCCCTTATTTTCTCCCATCCAGCGAAGATAGCGCTCCGGACGGTAGGAATTTAACTGCAATATGTGGATGTAGCCCTTTCCCGCAAAGAACATGTACACCGCGAAAAAAAGCGCCGACAGTGTGAAAGATATGTTTTCCATGGTTTTCCTCCGGTCTTAATGCCTTAAAAAATAGTCGATCGCGCCGAGCGCAACGCCCGGATTGTCAAGATACGAAAAGTGACCCGCGCCCTTTATTTCGACCAGACCCGCGCCTTTTATAAGCTTTTCCATCTTCCTCCCGTCCGAAATCGGGGTCGCCGTGTCGCACCCGCCCCAGATAAGAAGCGTTTCCGACTTTATGCCGGGAAGAAGATGAGAAAGGTCCTCCGCCAAAAGGCGGCTCATCGTCGCCCTCATAACGGGGGTTGACGAGCGGTAGTCTGCGCTTCCTGAATTCTTTACCAGCCTTTCGTAAAGCCCGGTTTTATTTATCCCGGGAAGCGAGAGCACCTTTTTTCCGAGCTTATAGGTATATACCTTTATATAATAGGAAAGCCCCCTGTGCGGCTTTAAGCCGGCACTGTCAATCAATATAAGCTTCTGAGGCGAGAACGCCTCCGACATTTTTATAAGCACTCTCCCGCCGTTTGAATGACCGATCGCGGCAAAAGGAGCGATCCCGGTCTTTTTAATAAACTCCGATACAAACGCCGCATAGTCCGCCGCTTCCCACGGCACGGGCGGCTCGCCCGTTTTTCCGCAGCCCGGCATATCCGGTGCGACGGCGCGGAAGTTCTTTTTCACAATATTAAATATCGGCGAAAGGCTTTCCTTGTTCGCGCCCCAGCCGTGGAGCAGGAGCACGCACTCCCCCCCGCCCTCGTCATTATAGCAGACATTTATGCCGTTAACTTCAATTTCCATGAGCTCCCCCTAAAGTTCTTTAACAGACTTATTTTACCACGGAAGGCGCTCCAAGTCAAGATTATGCTTGCACTCGGAGCAATTTTAGTATATAATAATATGTAACGTTTCCCTGATTTATACATAAAATGCCTATTGCGGAGGTGGTTAAAATTTCTGCAGGGCTTAAATTAAGGAAAAGAAAGGGCTATTCATTTGCCCTCGCCGCGATATTCGCCGCGGCGCTGTCGGCGGCTCTGCTTTTGTGCTTTGCCGTGCCGGCGTTTAATGACCTTACCGGGATAACGCTCGCCTCGAAGGCGGACGCTATTCTTTACGAGGCAGCCGCGGCGATCGACCCTGATGTGTACGAGGGTATCTCGAAGGTTACGTACGGCTCGGACGGGGCGGTAACGTCGGTCTCGCTCGACCCATACAAGGAAAATCTTTTAAGGTCGGGCTACGTGATGAGGCTTTCGGAAATCCTCTCCGAAAGGGAAAATTCGGCAATCGAAATCCCCCTGGGCAACCTTTCGGGAAGCATATTTTTATCCGGGAGAGGTCCGAAAATCAAGGTGTACGCCATGTCGGTCGGCAATTCCGGAGCGGACATTGAAAGCTCGTTTTCGGACGGCGGGATAAACCAGACCGTGCACACGGTCTTTATAAACGCCGAAATAACGCTCCGCGCGGTATATCCGTTTTCAAAAAGCGTAACGCGGACCGTCAGGATCCCGGTATCGGAGACGGTTATCGTCGGCACCGTTCCGGGCGCATATTTCGGAGGCATACAGTAAGAAAGAGGTATTTAAATGTTCAACATCGTTTTGGTTGAGCCGGAAATTCCGCAGAACACCGGCAACATTGCGCGCACATGCGCCGCAACGGGCTCGCGCCTTCACCTCGTGCGCCCGCTCGGCTTTGAGATCGACGATAAGAAGCTAAAGCGCGCCGGGCTTGACTACTGGCATTTGTTAGATATTACATATTATGACAGTCTTTCCGACTTCTTTATAAAAAATCCGGACGGGAGATTTTTCTACGCCACGACGAAGGCGGACAAATGCTATTCGGAGGTTTCTTATAAGGACGGGGACTATCTTGTTTTCGGCAAGGAAACCAAGGGACTGCCCGAGACGCTTATATGGGAGCACCCGGAGCGCTCCGTCCGCATCCCGATGATCGGCGAGGCGAGAAGCTTAAACCTTTCAAACTCCGTCGCGGTGGTCGTTTACGAAGCGCTCCGCCAGACCGAATTCCGGGAGCTTAAGGAAACCGGGCTCCTTTCGGATGAGCCGGACCATATCCCCCGCGAGCTTTTATAATGCGGGGAAAGACACACAATCATGTTTTTACAAAAGGAGAATCACTATGACTTACACACACAAAAACGAAGGCACATGCTCACGCGCGGTATCGTTTGACGTGGACGATAACGGCATCGTAACAAACGTCCGCTTTGAAGGAGGCTGCAACGGCAACACAAAAGGCGTCGCCGCTCTCTGCGAGGGAAGAAAAGCCGATGAGCTTATCGGGATTTTATCCGGCATCGAATGCGGCTTTAAGGGCACATCATGTCCCGACCAGCTGGCAAAGGCGCTTGCCGGGATAAAAAAGTAATAAACGCAAAGCCCTCTTTATATTAATAGTATAAAGGGGTGCTTTACATGTTTTTCGTTGTTAAAAAAAATCAGGTCCTTCTCTTCGTTGCACTGGTGATAGTGTTAGCCGGAGCGCTTGCCTTTTCCGCGTTTTCGGACGACGGGGACGTTTCGCTCTGCCGGAACTTCATAAAGTCGCTGGGCTATGAGCCGGAGGAAACGCCGTTTGAGGTAACGTCGGTCTCCGTTCCGGAAGGGTTCGGCGCGGTCTATGAAAACTACAGCGCGTTAAACCGCGAAGCGGGCTTTGACTTAACCTCCCTCCGCGGGCGCACGGTCACTAAGATGAGCTTTCGCCTTGCGGGAGAGGACTCTCTTTACGCCAATATACTGATAGATAACAAAAAGATATGCGGCGGAGATATATGCAATCCCGCACTGTCGGGCTTTATGCTGCCGCTTACAAAGAGGAGCTAAAATGCGGCTTGACAAATTTCTGACCCTTTCCTTCCCTCTCACGAGGAGCGAGGCAAGGGCATATATAAAAAAAGGCGCCGTCTTATTAAACGGCGAAAAAGCATCCGACCCCGGGACAAGCGTTTCCGAGAGCGACGCTGTCTTATTAAACGGCGAGGAAGCGAAGTATTCCGAGCACGTTTACATAATGATGAACAAGCCCGCCGGCGTTGTGAGCGCCGTCCGCGACAAAAAGTATAAAACGGTCACGGACCTTCTTTCCGAAAGCGAAAAAAAGCGCGCGCTTTTCCCCGTCGGAAGGCTCGATATTGACACCGAGGGGCTTTTGATACTGACGGACGACGGGGATTTTGCGCATAGGGTGACCTCGCCCGGCAAAAAGGTGGACAAGACCTATTATCTAAAGACCGAGCGCCCGATAAAAGATGACTATATTGCAAAATTGTCCGAGGGGGTGTATATCCCCGGAGGATACAAAACGCTCCCCGCGCATCTTTGCCCGATATCGGAATTTGAGGCCTATCTTACAATTTCAGAGGGGAAATTCCACCAGGTAAAATATATGATAGAAGCCCTCGGCAACCGCGTTTCTTACTTAAAGCGCATAAGAATCGGAGAGCTTCTGCTCGACAGCGCCCTCGCACCCGGGGAGTACCGCCCGTTTCTGCCCTCCGAAAAAGTTTTTTAGATACTTTTATGCAATTGTGCCAAAGATATATTTTTTATTTTGTTGAAAAACACACTATTATTTTGTGCCGATTTATGGTATCCTATTATTATCTGTAAAAGTCAGATTGATATGTATTAATTTAGGAGGAAATATTTAACTATGGCAGGATTAAGTTTAAAAAACATCTACAAGAAATATTCGGGCGGGGTTATTGCCGCTAACGATATTTGCCTTGAAATCGAGGACAAGGAGTTCGTCATTCTTGTAGGACCGTCAGGCTGCGGTAAGTCCACAACCCTTCGTATGATCGCGGGTCTTGAGGATATCTCCAGCGGTCAGCTTTACATAGACGGCAAGCTGATGAACGATGTTGCTCCCAAGGACAGAGATATAGCCATGGTTTTCCAGAACTACGCTCTTTATCCCCATATGACAGTGTTTGACAATATGGCGTTCGGTCTTAAGCTTCGCAAAACTCCGAAGGATGAGATTAAGAGAAGAGTTGAAGAGGCTGCCAAGATTCTTGACATCGGCCATCTTCTTGACAGAAAACCCAAGGCTTTGTCCGGAGGTCAGCGCCAGAGAGTTGCGCTCGGCCGTGCTATCGTGCGTGAGCCCAAGGTATTCTTAATGGACGAACCGTTATCGAACCTTGACGCGAAGCTCCGTGTTCAGATGAGAGCCGAGATCTCCAAGCTTCATCAGAGACTCCAGACAACATTTATCTACGTTACCCATGACCAGACAGAGGCTTTGACGATGGGTACAAGAATCGTCGTTATGAAGGACGGTTATATTCAGCAGGTTGACTCTCCGCAGGAGCTTTACGATCATCCCGTAAACCTCTTCGTTGCAGGCTTCATCGGAAGCCCGGAGATGAACTTCATCAATGCAAAGCTTGATAAGGAAGGCGACAAGGTTTCCCTTTCCTTCGGCGAGGGTCATAAGATCTTCCTGGTTGAAAGCAAAGCAAAGCAGCTTCTTGAGACCTGCCCCGAGTATATCGGCAAGGAAGTTATCATGGGTATCCGTCCCGAGAACATTCATGACGAGGAAGTTTACCTCGCGACCATGGATTCAAGTAAGGCAACGGTTGACGTTGATCTTACCGAGTCGCTCGGTTCCGACACGCTTCTTCATCTTGACATTGACGGAACTCACGTTGTTGCAAGAGTTAACCCCAGAACACTGGCAAAGCCCGGCGAGAAGCTTGAGATTGCGTTCGATACGAACAGACTCCACCTTTTCGACAAGGAAACCGAGCTTGCTATCCTTAACTAAAGAAATTATCAAAGCCCGCGCTAATGCGCGGGCTTTTTTGTTTACATAATTTCCAATTTGCTAAAAAATGTTTTTAGGACGTTAATGTTTTATTACGGGACGGCTTTAGCACAGGATTTTTTTGTGCACCCACATATTTTACGCACCCACTTCCTCGGGTCGATGTGGGCAAGAGATCCCTACAATTTCCCGCACATACGACTAATACGCACTCTCTTTCGGGTCGCCAAGGATGACGACCCCTACAATTTTTGCACCCGCTTTCGCTCACGCCCCGTAGGGTCGATTCACTTTCTCGACCGCCCTGACGTGCACATATTTCCCGTGATACTCCCGAAAAATCCTCCCTTCGCCTTCGGCTCTTCCCTCCTTTAGCTCTTGAGGGCTTTGAATTACCTCGGCGCCGCTACGCTCCCTTTAGCTCTTGAGGGCTTTAAATTGCCTCGGCGTCTGTGTACCGTAGGGTCGATTCATGAATCGACCGTTTTGTTGTCCTCGCACTCCCGCTTATTCACGCACTCACGTATTTTCCGCGCTGACCCGCAATCCATAAATGTATCCCCGTGGCAAGCCAAAAGGGAAAGAATCCTCTTTCCCTTTTGGCTTGCCCTTTAATATGTATTTTTTATGAGGAAGGAATCCGGGAGCGCCGAAATTTTTCTCCGGCGTTCCCGGAAGGAAGGCTAATTAATATCGATCCACTTAATCTTGCCATTGCCGATAAGCTTATTTTCATCAAGGGTCTTTAATGTGCTTGCCATTATTATGTCGCCGGATTCGATTTTTGTAACCTCAAGGGTCGGCGCTTCATATCTTTTCATTTCTTTCATCATTTCAAAACGCCTCCTTACTCTTCATTTACTGTGTACTCGACCTGTTTTGCAGCCGTTTTGTCATAACTGATTGTAATCGGGTCGGAGAATACAACGCCTTCGATACTGTAAAACTTATAGTAGTTTACCGCCCATACGGTCGCCGTATCGCCTGTAATGCCGTAAACATCCGCCATATAGCCGTTGCCCGCTTCAAGCTTTGAAAGGTCAGTGCCTGTGAGCTTTACCGCATTATTCTCAATCGTTTCTTTATTTGCCTCGGTCTTATAGAAAAGCGTGCCTATGTACTCAACCGAACCCGGGTTCTTAACATCCGTAACCGTTGTGATAACTCTCGCAACGCCTAAGGTGCCGTCATCATACACTCCCGTGTCGGTCTCGGCATCAAGCGTCAGCTTCGCGGTAATCAGAAGCTTGCCGTCCTTAATGTATGCAAAACGGTTTGCCGCATTGTCATGGGTGACCGAGTCGGTATTTGCAAGCGACGCACCGTCCGCCGCGGTCGCAATCTGATCCCCGATGCCGATGTTGTCAGCCCTGATGCCGATCTTGCCCGAGAATTCTCCGCTGACAATAATGTTTGCCGCCGTGCCGTAAATGTTATTTAATGTTGAGCCGTTCTTATTATCGTAAATCTTAGCGCCGCCCGAAACGGTAAGGCTTCCGCCTTCAAGGTATATACCGCCGCCCTGAGGCCAGTTGCTGTTATTGTTCGTAATCTCGCCGCCGGACATAATCATCTTTCCGGAACCCTTAACTCGCACCGCGCCGCCGGCGTTCGCCCTGCAGCCGGTAATCGTTCCGCCGGTCATGTTGAAAACCGCATTCCCTTCAAGTCTTATAGCGCCGCCGGTGTCGGAGCTGTTTACAATGTCTCTGATTTCGGAGCCTTCCTTCATATAGATGGTTCCGTTATTTCCGCCGGCAAAATATGTTCCGCTCGCCGTCGTCCCGCTGCCCGCGCCGACAACTTTTGCGCCGCTGTCTAACGTAAGGCTCCTGTCGTATAAGTAAAACGCATTGCCGGAAAGCTCTTTTAAGTCAAGAGTTATATTTTTAAATGTAATGTTGTTATTAACCGTCGTTCCCTTTTTCACGGTAACAGTGTGTCCCTGACCGTCCATGCTTACGGTGATAAACTGCATTAAATGACTGCCGGTCGCGTCAAGCTCTGCGTCCTTCAAAAGGTATTTGTTGCCGGCGGACTGGAGCGCGCTTATCACGCTCGTATATCCCGCTCCGCCTTCCGATACCGCAACGACGGACGGCTCATAGAACTTGTTGCCGTATTTTCCGTAGCTTCCGGAATTGTCTGTTACCGTTGCCCCGTCCTCGGTGTAAACCGCAACCTTATTTGAACCGTTGCCCGAAATGTCCGCGCTCTCGCCGAGCGTTACCGTTACGCCGCTTCCGGCATAAACGCCGTTTGCAATGGCGGTATTTCCGGTAATCTTGCCGTTGATCTCAATTGTGCCGGTTTTGCAAACCGCAGCAACAGCCACTTGTCCCCTTGTGCTTCCGGTGATTTCGGAGGCAGCGTCCATCTTAAACGTTCCGCCGCCGAGCAGTGAAACCGCAGCTCCGTTATGACCGTCATTCGCCCATGCCGATCCGCTGTTTACTATCTTAGTGTTAATCAGCGTGACAGACGGGTTCGCCTGGTCAGCATTACTGTATATCATGCCGCCCCATCCGCCTTTCGCCGTCACGGTCGAATTTTCAAGTATCAGGTGACCGCCGCCGGCAACTCTGAAAAAGCCCTCTACGTGATCCGCGCTGTCTTCTATAACCACGTTACGAAAGCGAACCTCAACCTGAATATTGACAGAGCCGGAGCCGCTGACCGATATTCCGTATTTGCCCTGTCCGTCAACGGTAATTCTGGTATATATATCCTGTTTTGCCGGATAATTGCCCACATTCAGCGTGTCATTGTCAAGAAGCGTTATGACCGTGCCGTGCGAAACATTCGCCTGCGCCGCGTCAAGCGCTTCCTTAAACGTCGCATATCCCGTTTCGCCGATTGCCGCCTTGTCGGTAGCCTCGTACGCTCCCGCCGCGGTGCACATAAGCGCCGCAAGCGCCAAAACCGTTCCGAAGAAGGCGAGCCGTTTTTTAATGCCTTTCTTTTCCTTCACTTTGTGTTCCCCCGTTCCTTATATAAATTCAAAGCACATAAAGCCGATCCGCCGGTAAAACCGTTATCGGGTCGGTTAGAGTTTGTTTGGTTTATGTTACACATAAACCAAAGGGTATACCCTTTGGTTCTATAATACAATCTAATTTCAGTTTTGTCAACCACTTTTTCAGATTTTTTGTCTATTTTATTTTTACCTTTTAATAATATTGCTTTAATTTTAAGATATATTGCTCCGTTTCTTAAAATTCAATGAATTGTGCCTTTTCCACGTCCCGGAAAATCCCTGTACATGTTTTTAATTCTCATAACTCACACGCACAGAAAAAAGGCAGAGCATAGAGCTCTGCCTTTTTTGTGTAATCTATTTTCACCCTCCTTGCTAAAGGAGGGTGGCTCGAAGAGCCGGGAGGATTTTTCAGCGCACCCACATGTTCCACGCACCCGCTTTCGGGTCGCCAGGGATGGCGAGCCCTACGTTTTGCACACATACGGTTAATGCTCCCCCATTGCGGGTCGATGAAGGCATCGACCCCTACGGTTTTGCACACCCACTTTCGCTAATGCACCCGTAGGGGCGATTCATGAATCGCCCGCCCGTTTAGTGAATAGTGAAAAGGTAATAGTTGCGCCTTTGGCACCACCGTAGGGAATGGCGTCCCCGACATCCCGAAAACACAAATACAAAAAGCTCTGTAATAATTACAGAGCTTTTGTAAATTCGTAGGGTCGATTCATGAATCGCCCGTCTTTCATGTGTGCCTTTCGGCTTGTCAGGGATGTGTGCCCCCTACATTGCCGCTCTTGCCGCGCCGATGATTCCCGCGTCGCTTCCCAAAAGCGCCTTCAATATAGGTGTTTTGCCGCCGATAAAGCCGGACACCTTCTCCCTAAGCGGGATAAACAAGGGATCGCCCTCGTTGCTCACTCCCCCGCCGATCACGACCGCGTCGGGTGAAAAAAGCGTGATTATATTCGCCGTGCCCTCGGCAAGGTCAGAAATAAAATCGTCAACCGCCTCCGCTGCCGCCGCATCGCCCGCGCGCGCCAGTCTGAACGCCGTCATAGCGTTTATTTCCTCCCCGGCAAGCTTGGAATCGGGATATTTTTCCGCCTTCTCGCGGGTCGTTTTTACAAGCCCGGTCGCGGAGGCGTACTGCTCAAAGCAGCCGCGCCTCCCGCACGCGCATGTCCTTCCGCCCTTCGCTATCACCATGTGCCCGACCTCGCCGGCACCGAAAAGGCTTCCCGTGTACACCTCTCCGCCGATTATGATTCCGCCGCCGACGCCTGTGCCGAGTGTCATCATCACAACGTTTTTATATCCCTTCGCGGCGCCCAGCCGGCTCTCCGCAAGCGCCGCCGCGTTTCCGTCATTAATCAGAACGCACCTTTTGCCGAGTCTTTTTTCCATTTCATCTTTAAGCGGATAGTCCGAAAACGCGATGTTCGAGGCGAAAATAACTTTTCCCGCTTCGGGGTCCACGATTCCTGGGGACCCGATCCCGACCGCGTCAATACCGTCAAGCCCTCCGAGCGTTTTTATTGCCTCCGCCATTTTGTCCGCCGCTTCGGACGGGTCTTTCTTCGCGTCCCCGAGCGGAACGCTTGTCTTTTTTAAAAGAGCACCGGATGCGTCCGTTATGCCGACCGCAATGTTCGTGCCGCCAAGGTCAATTCCAGCATACATAGTCGTCCTCACCTCCGATTAGAGTGTATTTAAGGTTAAGCTCATCATCGAGCAAAATAATGTCTGCGTCAAACCCGGGTGCGATGCGCCCTTTCGTGCAAAGCCCCGTATACTCCGCCGGCGCACCGCTTGCCATATAGAACGCGTCGCGCTCCGGAATCCCCCATTCGATGAGTTTTTTAACGCCGTAGAGCGCCGAGTGCGAGCTTCCGGCAATCGTGCCGTCGGGCAGTCTCGCTTCGCCGTTCGTCATTTTAATGTCCAGCCCGTCATACTTATAGTCCCCGTCCGGAAGGTACGCCGGGTTCACCGAGTCGCTTATCACTATCATTTTTCTGCCGAAGGTCTTATAAAGCATCTTCACGACCGCCCTGTGAACGTGCAGCCCATCGCAAATGACCTGCGCCCACGCGTCCGACTCTATCGCCGCGCCGATGATTCCGGGCTTCCTGTGATGAAGCGGAGTCATCGCGTTAAACGTGTGCGTGAGGCAGTCCGCCCCGAGCCCGATTGCGGTCATCGCGGTGTCATAGTCGGCGTCCGAATGTCCGATAATGCACTTGGCGCCGCAGTTTTCGATAAATTCAAAGGCGCCGGGAAGCTCGGGCGCGAGCGTTATAAGCTTAACATTTTTAAAAGTCTTAAATTCTTCGAGCGACGGATTTTTGATAAAATCCTCGTTCTGCGCGCCCTTGTATTTCTTGTTTACATAGGGACCCTCCATGTGAAAGCCCATGATGCGCGCACCGTGATCAAAATCCGTTTTTTCATGCGTTACGGCGTAAATCGTTTCATAATCCGCCGTCGTCGTCGTGGGAAACCACGCCGTCACGCCCTGCCTGCTCTGGTAATCCGAGAGCTCCTCTAAGTGTCCCCCGCTTGTCACATCATGCCCGAGCGCGCCGTGAGTGTGAATGTCGATAAGCCCGGGAAATGCCTTTAAGCCCTTCATGTCCTCGCCCGGGAGGGGCGATTTTCCGACAAAGGCAATCTTGCCGTCACGAATCACAATGTCCGAAATTTCGGAGTCGATAAGCACATTTTTTAACACTCTGTCAGCCATTGTAAGCCTCCTCATCGCAGATGATGACTGCGTTTTCATGCATGTTGAGCACCGTTGACGGGTTCTGAGTGCTGATTTTTTCGGTCAAAAGCCCCGAAAGCGAGTTGTGCTTCTCCCTGCCCGAAACCAAAAGGACGATCATTTTCGCCTTCATGATGGAGCCCATTCCCATGGTGATGGCTCTGCGCGGAACGTCCTCCTCGCGCTCAAAGAACCGCGAATTTGCGGCGATCGTGTTCTCCGAAAGCGTCACCACGTGCGTTCTCGAATCAAGGTCCGAGTTCGGCTCGTTAAAGCCGATGTGCCCGTTTCTGCCGATTCCGAGAATCTGAAGGTCGATTCCGCCCGCCTTCTTTATCGCCTCGTCATAGCGGCGGCACTCCTCTTCGGCGTCATCAGTGCTGCCGGACGGGATATGTATGTTTTCGGGCTTCACTCCCGCGCGGCTGAAAAAGTTTTTCTGCATATAATAGTGGTAGCTCTGCTCGTTTTCCGGCGCAATCGGATAATATTCGTCCAGATTGAACGTCGTCACCCCGGAAAAGTCGATCTCGCCCGCCTCTTTCATTCTGCACAGATTTTCATACATTCCGAGCGGTGTCGAGCCTGTCGCAAGTCCCAGCACGGAATTTGCCTTCAGCATCACCTGCGAACGCACGAACTCCGCCGCTTTTTCAGAAACCTCATCATAATTTTTGCAAATAATCAATCTCATAGTCAACGCTCCTTTTCCTCTTGCCAATATGCTATTCCTGTGCTATAATAATATAATATAACATATTTTATGCTTTTTCAAGCAACAAAATTGCTGATTTTTAATACAATATTGCCGGAGGTGCTATAATTGGAATCATTTGTTTTTGAATCGCATCAGAATTCCGGGGGCGCGCTGCCGTTTATTTTTCATTACGACGTGCTCTCCCAAAATGCGGAGGATTGCCCGGCTCCGGACGCGGTCCCGCTCCTTCGCTACGGCAAGCGGTGCATATATAACTGGCATGAGAATATCGAGCTTTTGTATATTGTAAAGGGTTCCGGCACACTGTTTTCGGACGGCAGGCGCTTCACCTTCCGCGAGGGCGACACCGTCGCCGTAAACTCGCTTGAGCTCCATTTTACCGAGGCAGACGACTGTCTTTGCTATTACGTTATCATTCCCGACCGCGGATTTCTGAAGGTCAATTCCGTTGACACATCGCGCCTCTCGCTTACGCACGTCATTTCGTCGCGCGAATCGGGGGAGATGTTTTCGCGCATCGCGCGGCTTTACGCGTCGGACGAGCCGTTCCGCGAGGCAAAACTTAAGGCGGCACTTCTGGATCTGGTCATTCTCCTTGCCGACCGGTTCACCTCAACTGAAAAGGCGGCTCCGCCGTCAAAGTCGCTTTCACGGATGAAGCTTATAATAAGCTATATCAACGCGCATCTTTCTGAGCATATCTCGGCGGACGATGTTGCCCGCGCGGCGGCGCTTTCAAAGTATCATTTTCTGCGCGAGTTTAAAAAGCTCACCGGTATGACGCTGGTCAGCTTTATCAATAATTTAAGATGTGAGAAGGCGCGGTCGCTGCTTTCGTCGGGCGATATGCCGGTGTCGGAGGTCTGCTCCTCGTGCGGGTTCGAGAATTCGTCGTATTTCACGCGTGTTTTCCGGGATAACGCCGGGATGACCCCGTCCGAGTACCGCAGCATGTGCCGAAAGTAGGAAGCGACAAGATACAAACGCCTTCAAGAGATAAAGGGAGCGTAGCTACACCGGGGCAATGAGTACAAAATCCGTAGGGGTCGCCATCCTTGGCGACCCGTGGTATAGGGACGCAAAATAGGTAGGTGCACCTAAAAATCCCTCAGTCATTTTAAAAAAATGACAGCTCCCTTTAGCAAGGGAGCCTTTAAAGCCCTCCTTGCTAAAGGAGGGAAGAGCCGAAGGCGAAGGGAGGATTTTTCGGGAGTATCATAAAAAACATACGCGAAGCTCGCGGGCAATTCTCAGAATCGACCCTACGGGCGCATTAGCAAAAGCGGCTGCGAAAAATGTAGGGGCGATGCCTTCATCGACCCGAAAATGTGTGCACTATCACAGTGGGCGCAAAACCAATGGATGTCGGGGACGCCATCCCCTACGGTGTGCACGAGCGTAATGCGCGGGAATCCGTAGGGGGCGCCATCCTTGGCGACCCGTGGGTGTGGAAAATATGTGCGTGCACCCAAAAATCCCTCAGTCATTTTCAAGGAAAATGCCAGCTCCCTTTAGCAAGGGAGCCTTTAAAAAGCTTCCCTCTGACGAGGCATGACTAAAAAATACAACAAAGTCTTTTTCCGCCACGCCGTTTAGCTCTTGGAGGCAGACCGGAGTCTTCCATTTAAAGCCTTCAAGAGATAAAGGGAGCGTAGCTACACCGGGGCAATGAATGACAGTCCGGTGGACTGTCAGAACCGAGGCGTGAGGAGAGCCGCAGCGAGACGGAAGAGCCGAAGGCGAAGGGAGGATTTTTCGGGAGTATCATAAAAAACATACGCGAAGCTCGCGGGCAATTCTCAGAATCGACCCTACGGTGTGCATTAGCAAAAGCGGGTGCAAAAATGTAGGGGACGATGCCTTCATCGACCCGAAAATGTGTGCACTATCACAGTGGGCGCGAAACCAATGGATGTCGGGGACGCCATCCCCTACGGTGTGCACGAGCGTAATGCGCGGGAATCCGTAGGGGTCGCCATCCTTGGCGACCCGCAAAAAACATGCACACACCCGGACGGTCGAGAAAGTGAATTGCCCCTACGGGTGCAACGGCGTAATAAGCACAAAAAAAGGACGGCTGAGCCGTCCTTTTTTATTGGTTTTATTTTACAAGTCTTGAAAGCATTGCTGCGCTCTCAGCTCTTGTTGCGTTATCCTTGGGTCCGAATGAGCCGTCGGGTCTGCCGGAGATGATTCCTTCGCCCTTTGCCCATCTTACCTGATACTTAGCATAGTCTGCGATGTCCGTCTCATCTGTGAACTCGCCGGTCTCGCCTGTCTGCCAATCAGCACCCATTAAGGTTGCGTAACGGTAGATCATAGCCGCCATCTGCTCACGGGTGATATTCTCATAGGGTGAGAACGTATCCTCGCTTATACCGGAGGTAATACCGAAGTTAACCGCCCATGCCACTGCCTGACCGAACCAATCGCCGGGCTTTACATCCTTGAAGTTATAAGAACCGTCGGATGTCATGCCTGACATATTGTAGAGTATCTGTACGAACTCTGCTCTTGTGATGTTGCTGTCCGGATTGAACTTGCCGTCACCGGAGCCCGAAACGATCGACTTCTCGTAAAGCGATACAATGTACTCTTCTGCCCAGTGACCCTTGATATCGGTAAGGTCATCTCTTGATCTGTTCTTCTCAAATGCCGGGTAAAGCGTTACATTTGCCTTAACACCGTCGTTAGCATAGGGAACTGTAAGAGCCTCGTCAAGGTAGTAGCCCTTGAAGGTGTAGCCTGCCGGAGCCTCGGGAGCTGCGATGACCGTACCCGTCATAACCTTGGTGGATACACCGTTGATAGTTACGGTATAGGCCGTGTCGCTGCCGCCGCCGATTCCGCCGCCCGAGCCACCGCCGGAGGGCTTGGAAGAACCGCCGCCCGAACCGCCGCCGGAGGGCTTATCTGTCTTACCGGACTCATCTTTCTTAGAATCGTCCTTCTCCCATACTGCCGAGAGAACTATATCCTCTGTGCCCATTGTGAGCTTGTCGCCCGCCTTATAGGTCTCGCCGTTATAGCTCCAGCCAACGAACTTGTAGCCGACAAGCTTTAACGTGCTCTTTGCAACAGTGAACTCTTCGCCTTCAACAACCTCGGTTGTTTCGGGAAGCGAACCGGCTGCGCCCAATACGTCAACATAGGAAACCTTGCGGTTTAAATAATCCTTTGCCGTTGCCTTGATAGCAAGCTTCTTACCGGAAACGTTCTTAATAGTAAGAACTGCCGCCTCATCGCTTGTTCTGTCATAGGTGTAGTCCTCGCCTGCCTTAAGTGCGGTTCCGTCAACCGTTACCTCGATCTGATCCGCTTCGGATACATAGTATCCCTTTGCCGGAGTAAGATTTACCGTAAGATCTGTGCCGGTCGCAACCGATGCGGGAGCGTCTGCCGTTATGTTCTTAAGATCCGTGAAAACGGAAACCGTGCCCGCTTCCATCTTCTTAAAGGTCACGGTTACAAGCATATCGGTGAAGCGGTCGTCGATCATGAAGTCTTCGGACGCCGTACCGCGTCTTACAACCGTGCCCGAGGGCTGCTTCTCTCTGGAAACGTAAACCTCAGAGATGTATGCATATGAACCGTAGAGGCTTTCCATTACATACTTAAGTTTTGTGATGTTGCAAACTTTGTTAAACTTGATCGTCTTTTTGTTCGTATTGTTCGGGAAGCTACCCTCTGCAACAAGTGTCCACTCATCGCTGCCTGCTTCCTTTACATAGAGCTTGTAGTCCTTGACGCCCGTAGCCGCCTGATTTCTCGGAATGTACGAGAATTCGCCGGCGTTCACAATGCAGCCTTCGTTAGTGCTTGTGAAGTCAAGCTCTATCGAATACGGAGTGTTCGGATCAGCAACGGGCTTTCCGTCAACAACCGTATAGCCGGAATGCCAGTAGTCACTTGACGCATCAGCAACGCCGTTTATTAAGCGGCCTGCGCCGTTGTGCTCAGTCTGGCTTGATGCCGAAACGCTCCACTTGCGCTTTTCGGAATCGGGAATTATCTCAAATAACGGCGTGGTGGATTCAACGGTCCAGGAATCAACCATGTAGCCCGTATCCGCCGTTGCGGTAAATGTGAGCTTATCGGTATTTCTTACCTTGTCTCCCGAAATCTTGTCTTCAGTTCTGTCAAGCTCGCTGTTATATGCGGTAGCCTTGATCGTTCCGTTCTCTCCTGCCGCATAGGTCATTATGTGACCGTCAACCTCGCCGACCTTAACGGTGAAGTCGATGGAGGGACCGAATGCGAATGTAAGCTTGAAGGGAACCTCATCGCCGATATCATAGCCGTTATCCTTGAAGTAGTAAGGCGAAATGCTTGCCTGATCCTTTTGGATGCTGATGTACTCTGCGGGAAGCTCCGTGCCCTCGTGAGTGAGCTTTGTGATTCTGCCCGCGCCGTTTAACGTTACCTTTGCAACTGCGTTCTCGTTAAGATCAAAGTCCATCGGAACAACGGTGTTTGCCATCTCGGCGCCCTTGAACGCTGCCTTGGGAGTCAGGAATCTTAACCACTTTGCAGTCGGATAATAACCCGAGCCCTGAATTACAAGGCGGACATAGCGGCACTTAACCGTTGTGGCAAGCGTGACGTCAGTGTAAACATCGGGCCATGCCATGCTGCCGTATTCTTTTATCTCGGTCCATTCCTCCGAAACGTCGTTTCTTCCGTAGATTCCGACAGCGGTCCATACACCTGCGGTGTTGTTGCCGTCGTTTCTTCTGTAGTAACGGATTCCGGAGAACTCTGTCAGCTCACCGAAATCAATCTCCAAATGGTGAGGCTTTCTGAAGTCGGGGGTTGCGCCGCCGCCAACATCGGAATAACCGGAGTGCCAGTTATATCCGTTTCCGCTTTCACTGCTGTTTACGGTATTGCCGAACATCTTTGCAATGTTATAGCTATTGTGCGACGAATCGGTCTCAACCGTCCAGCTTGTCTTTGCCTTTATTTCGTCCGACTTAAATCCGTCTGTCGAAATTCCGGTTGCCTTGTAAACCGTGCCCTTTAAGATTACTCTGTAGTCTGCGCTTGTTCCGTCGCTGAACGTTATCTTCAGCATAATGTAGCCGTCGTTCTTATAGTTTTCCCAAAGATCCGCAGCTCTGAAGTTGTAACGTGTAATGGTGATGTCGTTTCCGGACTGAGAGAATGTGAGCTTTTCGCCTTTTGCCAAGATCTCGGACACGGTCTTCCCTGCCAATGCGGTTAAAGTAAGAGTGTCAGATCCTCTTGAGTAGTTGCCCGCGGAATCACCGGTTATATAATAGGTAGCAGTCTTTATATCTTCTCTTTCGATGTAAAGCGGGATAACGTTGCCGTTATTGAATGTAACGGTAAGCTCTGTCTTGCCCGCAGGAAGAGTCTTAATATACTCTGCAGCGATGGTGATAGTGTTGCCCGCGAAGGTCCAGTTTGCCGCGCCGATATCGGTGCCGCCCTTTTCAACCTTTGCAACGGACTTTGCTTCCGCCATATTAAAGCTGAAGGAAATATCCGCAATGTACTCGTTTTC
The DNA here is from genome assembly GCA_934476235.1 of uncultured Clostridia bacterium. GTDB lineage: Bacteria > Bacillota > Clostridia > CAKSNL01 > HGM11501 > HGM11501. The sequence continues at coordinate 79,648 of CAKSNL010000007.1, forward strand.
AACGTCGGTTATAACCGTGTTTGTGCCGATAACCGTTACATAAGGCTTAACGATAGCGATTTCGCCGATGTTAAGGTTCGAAGAATTGGAACCGCCCCAGAACCTGGAAACGCTGAACATTAAGAATCTGTAATCTACGTTTGAGCCGTCCTCATTGAATGTGAGGGTCAGAGGCTGCCGGCTGTCCTGACCTGTAAGGTCATAGGTGCCGAGCTTTGTCCACTCGTCAGACTCTGCCATCTTGCCCCATACGTCGGTAACGCCGACCGTGGTGCCTCTTGCGCCCTCGCGTCTGTTATAGAAACGAACGCCGTTATAGCCCTCTGTGTTGCCTTTTAAGTCAATATAGAAGACATGCGGCTTGGGCATATACCATACAACGTTGTTACCGTATGCCGTTCCGTCAACCAAATAAGGTGAAGCTGCGTACTCTGTCTCCCAGAAATAGTTCTCATTTCCGTCGCCCCACTTACCGTCAAACGCCTTGCCCATGTTTCCGCCGGATGCCGATGCATATCTCCAGCTTCTGGTGGGAGTGATCTCGTCCGACGCGCCGGTGGATCCGGGATTTGAAACATTAGAGTAGGTAAGACCGGTTGTGATAAGGTTAACGGTCTTGGTTGTTCCGTCAGCATATTCAACAGTAACTATATGATCTCCGCCCATCGGGTCATCCATCGCGATGGTACGTGTGAGTCTGCCCTTGCCGATGGTAATCTGATCGCCCTTTTTCAAGCCCATCTTCGTGTTGTCACCGTTGATGATAACCGTCTGACCTTTTTTAAGAGCATTGCCGACAGTTATTATTCCCGGTTGCTCCCAGCTGGGATAGTTGTCAGCCTGATAGCTTCCTGTTACGGTAAGAGTCGTCTTTCCGTCAGCTGCCGCCTGAGTGAACTGACCGTCAGCCTCGGTGTAAGAAACGCCGTTATAGATGAGCTTTGCGATCTGCTTTTCGCCGCCGAGTGTGAATACGGCGCACTTTAAGCCTATCTGGCTCTCCACTACGGAGCCGACGTTGAGCGTGAAGGTAAGTCCCGCAAGCTCTGCCTTAACCGCGATAAGCTTTGCGGAATTTGTTATCTTGTTCTTGTTTTCATCCGAAAGTGCATTGTAATCCTTGTATACAGAGTCAATCTTTTCCGTATCGCTGTAGGAAACGTCTCCGATTGCCGGAAGTGCGTCTATCGCGTCAATGATGTTCTGTACCGCGAATACCTCAAAGTCTTTTTCAGCTTTCTCTAAAACGTCAAGCTTTGTAACAAGAGTCTTGGAGTAATCGTCAAGTGCGTCATAAGCCGCTCTTGCTTTCTTGATTGCGTCTCCGCTGTCCTTTGTAACGGTGCCGATATCGTCAATAAGCGCATCAACCGCCGCTGCCTTGTCACTGAATAACTTTGCAAGCTCGGAAACGGTATAGGTCGTGTTGGAAGCAACGGGCTTAACCATCATGAGCTCCTGAATAGCCACGTGGTTGGAGCGGTCTTTTCCGTGCTCTCTTGCCTTTGTGATATCAATCTTAATGTAGCGTGCGGTAATGTTGTAATTCTTATCCGCAACCGTTGCCTTAAGATCTGTATAGCAATCGCCTGTCGAATCGTATGTTACTATCTGAACGCGCTTGCTTGCATAGTTGTCCTTGTTGTACATGGGAGCAGACCATGTTACGCCGTCGTCTGAATAGTAGATATTTGCCTCTGTGAGTGAGTTATCCCAGTTGTTCCATCTGGGGAAGAGTCTTATTGCCGAGAAGGTGTACGCCTTGCCAAGGTCAACGGTAACCCAGGTATGTGCACCGTCAGCCAGGCAGTGGTCGTTTGCGATGAACGCGCTGTAATCGTTCTCGCTGTGCTCAGCTCTCGATAAGTAAACTATCTTGTCAAAGAGCGCCTTGTCGCCTGCACGGTTGGGTGTACCCTTTGTACTTGTTGTTCCTCTGTCGATAACCTTGGGAGCGGTTGCGGTCTCATCCCAGAAAAGAACGTTCTTTGCTTCGCTGTAGTATCCGTTGGAGCCTGCAGCCAATGCCTCGTCCTTATAGCCCTTTGTCTCTTTTCCTTCAACGGGCTTAACGAGCTGGATCTCCTGCATAAACCAGCCGCCTTCATATGCGCCGGATCTTGTTGCCTGGATTCTTATGTAACGCGCCTTCATGTTCGATCCGTCCGGAGCCTTCAAGTCGGTGTACATATCATTAGAAGAACCGTATATCGGGTTACCTGCTCCGTTAGCCACCTTGGAAGTCGCCGTTACCGTATCCTTGAAGGGAAGCGGACGGGACCACATCTGCGTGGTATCTGTCTTTGAATCGGAGGAAATGAAGAGGTTACCCTCTGTCATCGACTGGAACCAGATGTCGTAACGGCCGTAAACTCTTACTGCCGAGAACTCATATTCCTGTCCCAGGTCAATGGTAACATATGCCATGTTATTATCTGTAGTGCTGTTAAGGTTGCAGCCGTCCCAACCGAAGGCAGGCGCCTTATTGTAATCGGAAACGCCTTCTCTTATTACAATTCCGTCAAAGAGCGACGCCGAATTGCTTGAAGAAAGACCGATAGTCTTCTGCGAATAGTAATCCGTCAGCGTGGGAAGAGTCTTCCATGTAACGGTCGGGCTGTCGGGATCTTCCTCTGCGCCCTTGTTTATCTCTTCCGCGTTCTTGGTCTCATACATGCCGTTCGGCTTTACAAGCATGATTTCCTGCATGCCGAAGTGCTTGCCGCTTGTCTTTAATACTTCTATCTTTATGTATCTTGCGCGCATGTTGACACGCTTTGCAGCAATTGAACCGACCATATCGGTGTAAATATTATTCGTCGAAGCGTATTTGATAAGATCCTGTCCGCCGTCAACGATCTTCATTTTTCCGTTTCCGGATTTCGCGTCACTGTGACCGAGAGCGGTGGACCAGTTCTCTCCGTCATCGGAAATATAGAGATTGCCCTGAATCATTGCCTGGTCGGGCTGATTGAGCTTACCGAATACTCTTACTGCGGAGAACTCATACTCTTTGCCGAGGTCAGCCGTCATGGTAACGGTCTCGCCCGAGTCAAGTCCCGCAAAGTCATATCCGTAGTAATCCTTATATTTTGCCATATCGGCAAACTTACCGTAAACTTTTCCGTCAAAAAGCTTTTCGCCGCTGCCGCCGAGCCTTGCGGTGCTTGCCGAAGCAACGAAGTCCTTAACCTCGGGAGTCGTTGTCCAGTCAAGGATATCAGCGGTCTTATAGTCAACCATGATATCGCTCGAATCTGTCAGATAGTCAAGACCGTCCACGGGCTTAACAAGCTGAAGCTCCTGCATGAGCCACTGGGGCCAGGGGGCGTTCGTGCACTCAACGCGGATATAGCGCGCTCTTGCGTTGCACTTCTCGCTGCCGTTCTTAAACGCCATATCGGTGTAGTTCGCACCTGTTGACCCGTACGACGTACCCTGACCGACGTTATCAACAGTATCCGTATGCGAGGACTTCGGGCTCCATGTGGTGCCGTCGCTCGAAACGCTTATGTTACCGCTCGTCATGGACTGCTTGAGCCATCCGTAACGGCCGTAAAGGCGGACTGCCGAGAATTCGTACTCTTTGCCCAGGTCAACTATGAAGTATACCGGGAACGACATGCTGCCGTATTCCCATCCGTAATAAGACGCACTTTCATTTCCTGCACCCTTGCCGTCAAAAAGAGCCGCGCTGTTTGTCCTGTTGGGTTCAGTGGTTCCGCCCGCTTCCGTAACGGTCGGAGTAGTCGTCCATTCTACAATGCCGGTTTCGGGGTCTTCAGTGCCGCCGCCCGTAAGATCCGTTACCGTCTTGGTTTCAAGACCTGCTACCGGCTTAACGAGCTGAACCTCCTGCATGAGCCACTGGGGCCAGGGAGCGTTCGTGCACTCAATGCGGATGTAACGTCCCTTTGCATTGTACTTTCCGTCATCGCCGGAAAACGCCATATCGGTGTACATTCCGCCGGTGGAAGCGTACTTCGCAGAGCCGACATTTTCTCCGTGCTCCTTAGTCGGTTCGATCGTATCTGCATGCTTCGTCACGGGAGACCAGTCGGTTCCGTTATTCGAGAAGCTGATGCTGCCCTGATTTATGCACTGTCCGTACATATTATAACGTCCGTAAATGCGCACTGCGGAAAATTCATATTCCGCGCCAAGGTCTATCGTTACATATGCGGGGAACGTTACCGAGCCGTCCCAGCCGTAAACCCTTGAGTTGAAATATCCTACGCCATTGCCGTCAAACAGAATCTCGCTGTTTGCCTTATTGGCGTTGACTTCGCCGCTTCCCGAAGAAGTCTCCGTAACGGTCGGAGCGGTCGTCCATGCAACAATGTCGCTTACCGCCTTCTCATTAAGAACGGTGATACCGCTTATAATGAAGTACGCACTCATTCCGGTTTCAAACTTTGTAAGCTTGCTTCCCTGCGAAACCGCATTGGCAGAGGTTACCTGGAAACGCACCTTTGCAACATTTTCAAGAGCATCGTCAAATGCTACATCTATGTTGTCGTGTACATTTGCGCTCATTCCTTCTTTAACGAATGTCCAGTCGCTCTCTCCGGCATACATAACGTATGTCTTGTATGTAAGTATCGCACCGTCATTATCGGTTCCGATTCTTCCGTAGGTTCTGATACCGCCGACGGTCTGCTCGCCGTTTAAGTCGATATCAACATTCAGCGGGAATACGTTCATCGGAATCGAAGTCTCTGCTTCGACGTTGTAGTATCCGCCGAAAAGCATATCTCCCCCTACAGTCAGAAGAGGAGCCGGATTGCTGACCGTATAGTCATAGCCGGACTCGGCAATCGTTCCGTTAATATTATGGTTTCCGTACTCATCAGCGTAATTTTCCGTATAGAGCGTATAAACCTGCTCCTCGGTGAGACCGGCATTAAACTGTCCTGCGTTTAACCCTCTCTCATCGGTCACGCTGATAGCAAAGCCCAGAGCTTTCGCATCATACTCATCGTCTTCCCAGACGTGATCTGCTGCAAAAGAGGGCACGATTGCAAATGTTGCGCACAGTGAGATCATCATGCACAGCACCAACAATACAGATAAGATTTTTTTCATGTTGTTTCCTCCCTTTTTTGTGTTCTTATCCGGTAATTTTCGGTCATAACATGCTCTTTTTGCGGATTCGGAAATTTATTTCCCTCCCGTCCGCGCAATTTTGCACATTACACACGTACTATATCCTATATAATACATCAAAGAGGGGGCAAATGTCAACAAAAAAGACTCAAACAAAATAATTTTTTTTAAATTTTTATTAAAAGAAAAATTTTATTTGTGCCATTTGTATAAAACGCCGCGCCGTTTTATGTGCATTTTGCCGGGCAGCGGGATGTCCGCTTGCAATTTTTCCCCTTTTGTGGTATAATCATCAAATAAGAAAGGCGGTATCATATGAACGAAGAGACAAAGAGCACCGTTTCGGAGCAGAAGATCACGGAGACGCTCCGCACCAACTATATGCCGTACGCGATGAGCGTTATCGTTTCGCGCGCGATTCCGGAGATTGACGGGTTAAAGCCGTCGCACAGAAAGCTTCTTTATACTATGTACACAATGGGGCTTTTGAAAAACAACAGAACGAAAAGCTCCAACGTTGTCGGCGCGACGATGGCGCTAAACCCCCACGGCGACATGGCGATATATGACACGCTCGTCCGCCTGACCCGCGGGAACGAGTCGCTTTTATATCCCTTTATCGATTCTAAAGGGAGCTTCGGAAAAAAGTACAGCCGCGACATGGCGCCCGCCGCCCCGCGTTACACCGAGGTCAGGCTTGACAAGTTCGCGTCCGAGCTTTTTTCGGACATTGACTCGGATACCGTGGATTTTGTCGACAACTATGACGGCACAAAAAAGGAGCCCCGCCTTCTGCCGGTGACCTATCCCAATATTTTGGCGAATCCGAACCTCGGCATCGCCGTCGGCATGGCGAGCAACATCTGTTCCTTTAACTTAAAGGAGCTTTGCGACGCGGCTATCCTTTTGATGAAGGACAAAAACGCCGATATTTCGGCCGTGCTTCTGGCGCCCGATTTTCCCGGCGGCGGACAGATCATATATAATAAAGAAGCGATGGATCAGATTTACGAGACGGGGAGAGGGTCATTCAAGATCCGTTCGAAGTACCGTTTCGACAAAAAGAACCACTGCATCGAGATATACGAGATTCCCTACACCACTCAGGCGGAGGTCATAATCGAAGCGATAACAAAGCTCGTTAAAGAGGGCAAGGCAAAAGAGATTGCCGACCTTCGCGACGAGACTGACCTTAAGGGCTTAAAGATTACGATTGACGTTAAGCGCGGGACGGACCCGGACAGGCTGATGAACTTTCTCTTTGCCAAAACGCCGCTTCAGGACAGCTTCGGCTGCAACTTTAATGTTCTTATCGACAATCACCCCAAAATTCTGGGCGTGCGCAGCATTCTCCTTGAGTGGATACGCTTCCGCACGGAGTGCGTTAAGCGCCGCACGGCTTTTGAGGCGAACAAAAAATCTCAGTATCTTCATTTATTATACGGGCTGCGCGAGATTCTTTTGGATATCGACCGCGCGGTAAAGATCGTGCGCGAGACCGAGAGCGACGCGCTCGTTATCACAAACTTAATGGCGGGCTTTTCGATTGACGAAAAGCAGGCGGAGTACGTTGCCGAGATAAAGCTGCGCAATTTCAACAAGGAGTACATTATAAAGCGCATTTCGGAGATAGAGGCGCTCGAAAAAGAGGTCGCGGAGCTTAACGACATTTTAGCCCACGAGTCCAAAATCAAAAAAATCATCGCGTCGGAGCTTAACGCGGTCGCGAAAAAATATTCCGAGCCCAGAAAGAGTGAGATCGTGCCCGAGGACGAGGTCGAGCTTCCTGAGCCCGTTTCCGAGGCGGAAAACTACGGCGTCAAGGTCTTTTTAACGCGCGACGGATATCTTAAAAAGGTTCCGCTCGTGTCGCTCCGGAGTTCTTCCGCCCAGCGGCTTAAGGACGGGGACGAAATAATTTCCGAGTGCGAGACCGAAAACCGCGCCGACCTTATATTATTTTCCGACAGGTGCACGGCGTACAAGCTAAAGCTTTCGGACATTGCGGACACCAAGGCGAGCGCTTTCGGAGAATACATTCCGAACATCTGCGAGACGGCGGACGGCGAGCGCATCTTAAAAGCCGTCACCACGGCAGATTACGAAGGGATTCTCCTTTTCGGCTTTGAAAACGGCAAGATTGCCAAGGTCCCCTTAAAGGCATATGAAACGAAGACGAACCGCAAAAAGCTCATAAGCGCGTTTTCCGACGCGTCGCCCCTGGCGGGCGCCGTATTTGCGCCGGGCGACCTTTTGATTATGGTTGAGAGTTCCAACGGCAAGCTTCTGACGGTCGACACCTCGCTCATTGCGCAGAAGTCGACCCGCGATACGATCGGCGTGCGCGTTCTCACGCTCAAAAAGGGCGCGGTGATGAAGTCGGTCGTTCCGGCGTCCGAGGCGAACGTGACGGACGCTCACAAGTATATCACAAAGAACATTCCGGCGGCGGGCTTTTTCAAAAAGGCAGCAGACCGACCGCATCAGACATCGCTCTTTGAAGAATAAAAAAATTCCCGAAGCGGAATGCTTCGGGAATTTTTTTATTCAAACAGGCTTAGGGGGCTCCTTGCTAAAGGGAGGTTTTTTAAAGGCTCCAAAAGCTAAACGGCGTGGCGGAAAAAGACTTTGTTGTATTTTTTAGTCATGCCTCGTCAGAGGGAAGCTTTTTAAAGGCTCCCTTGCTAAAGGAGGGCTTTAAAGGCTCCAAAAGCTAAACGGCGTGGCGGAAAAAGACTTTGTTGTATTTTTTAGTCATGCCTCGTCAGAGGGAAGCTTTTTAAAGGCTCCCTTGCTAAAAGGAGCTGGCACGGCGTAGCCGGGACTGAGGGATTTTTGGGTGCACGCACATATTTTCCGCACCCGCCTCGGGTCGATGAGGGCAAGAGACCCCTACGTTTACACCCGTTACGTTAATGCACCGCAGGGGAGGATGCCCTCATCCTCCCGCCTTTTCTTACACTTATTTCGCTAATGCGCCGTAGGGTCGATTCTGAGAATCGACCGCCCGTTTAGGGAATAGTGAACAGTGAAAAGGTAATAGGTGTGCCTTCGGCACCACCGTAGGGGATGGCGTCCTCGACATCCCGCCCTTTCGCACCCACTTTCGCTAATGCACCGTAGGGTCGATTCATGAATCGACCGCCGGGGTGTGCGCATGCTTTCCGTGACCCTTCCGAAAATCCTCCCGTCATTTGCTTCTCAAATGCCACCCTCCTTTAGCAAGGAGGGCTTTAAAGGCTCCCTTGCTAAAGGGAGCTGAGTTTTCCGAAGGAAAACTCTGAGGGATTTTTCAGTGCACCCGTTATACTAAGGTCTGACTTTTTTATTCAACCGTAACGCTCTTTGCAAGGTTTCTCGGCTTATCCACATCATAGCCCTTTAACTTGGACACATAGTAGCCCAGAAGCTGAAGCGGAGGAACCGCGAGCGACGGGAGGAATATATCCTCCGTTTCGGGAACGTAGAACACATAATCCGCCTTCTTGGCGATCGTGTCGTTCCCCTCCTCGGCGAGAGCAAAAACGCTTGCTCCGCGTGTTATAACCTCCTCGACGTTCGACAGCATCTTGTCAAAATGCGCACGGCTTGTCGCCAGCGCCACGACAAAGGTCTTGGGCTCGATAAGCGATATCGTACCGTGCTTAAGCTCGCCCGCAGCGTACGCCTCGGAGTGAACATAGGATATCTCCTTAAGCTTTAACGAGCCCTCCATCGCCGCGGCATAGTCCTCGCCTCTGCCTAAGAAATACGCGTCCTTTTTCGTGTAGAACTTCTTTGCGACCGCCTCAATCTCACTTCTTTTCTCCAAAATGGACTCCACCTGCTCGGGAAGCTTTAAGAGCGCGCCGATATAGCGCTTTAAGTCGCGCTTTCCTATTGTCTTAAGCTCCTTTGCCATATAGAGCGCCAGAAGATAGATTGCGGAAAGCTGAGCGGAGTACGCCTTTGTCGTCGCAACCGCGATCTCGGGGCCCGCCCAGGTATAGAGCACATCCTCCGCCTCGCGCGCGATGGTGCTTCCGACAACGTTGACTATTGCAAGAATTCTCGCGCCTTTAGCCTTCGCGTCCCTCATGGCGGCGATGGTGTCCGCCGTCTCGCCGGACTGGCTTATCACGATAACGAGCGAATTTTCATCAATTATCGGGTTTCTGTAGCGGAACTCGGACGCCAGGTCGACCTCGACCGGCTTTCTGGTCAGATTCTCGATAACGTACTTTCCGACGCAGCCGACATGGTACGCCGAGCCGCAGCCGATTATAACGATTCGCGAAAGCTTCTTTATCTCCTTCGCGGTCATCATTATGTTGTCAAGCTTTATTGCGCCGTCGTGAATTCTGGGCAATATCGTATCGCGCAGAACTCTGGGCTGCTCCATCATTTCCTTGAACATAAAGGAGTCGTAGCCGCCCTTTTCGGCAGACTTAACGTCCCACGTTACCTCAAATATCTTTTTCCTTATTTCGTTTTTCTTTTTGTCGTACACCTTAACGGAGTCCTTTGTCGCGACAACGATCTCGTCGTCCTCCAAAAGATACACATTCTTTGTATAGCCGAGTATAGCCGGAATGTCGGACGCTATGTAGTTTTCGCCCTGACCGAGACCGACTATTAAGGGACTGTCCTTTCTTACCGCGATCATGGTGTCCGGGCTGTCCTTACAGATAATGCCCAGAGCGTACGACCCGTCAAGCATATCAATAGTCTTTGCCACGGTATCGAAAAAGTCGCCCGTGTAATTTTTCTCAAGCAGCTGAGCCACGACCTCCGTATCCGTCGCGCTCTTAAAATCAACGCCTTCCGCAACGAGCTTTTCCTTAAGATCCAGATAATTTTCGATGATTCCGTTATGAACGACCGCGAAAAGACCGCCATCGGAAACATGGGGGTGCGAGTTAACGTCCGACGGCTCGCCGTGCGTCGCCCATCTCGTGTGACCGATGCCGAAGGAGCCCGAAACGTTCACGCTTCCGGAATCAATATATTCTTCAAGGCAGGAAAGCTTGCCTTTTTTCTTTGCAGTTTTGATTTCGCCGTTATGCAGCACCGCGATCCCGGCAGAGTCATATCCTCTGTATTCAAGCCTCGAAAGACCGGAAAGCAAAAACGGTACCGCTTCCTTCTGTCCTATATAGCCGACTATTCCGCACATATAATAACATCCTTTCTTTTTTAGGTAATTTCTGTTGTACAGTATAACATTATATGCTTTAAATTGCAAGCATTTTCTTATAATTTTATTTTTTATTTAAAAATCTTTCATAAAAAATGCGCTTATTTTTAAGCACATTTTATTGCCCTGTTTTTTCCATTTTTAGTCGCACCCTCGTATTTATGCGGTTTTCAAGCACTTTATATGCAAAAAATCGGCTGAAAATCAGCCGATTTTATTTTTCTTTATTTCAGACCTTTAAAAAATCACTTAAAATTTTTAATATATTCTTCGGGGTTCACTCTTTTTCCGTCCTTTTTTATTTCAAAATGAAGGTGGCTTTCCTCCGCCTGTTCCGAAACGGATGTTTTTCCGACATAGCCTATCTGGTGGTGCGCCTCAAGGGTCTGCCCCTCGGACACCGTCGTTTCGCTGTGCATATTGGCGTACACGCTCTCGATTCCGTTTCCGTGGTCGATGCGGACGTACACGCCTAAAAGCGGGTCGCGCCCGACTGCGGCAACCGTGCCCTTTTCTATGGCATAGACCTCGTCGCCCTCCTCGGCTCTTATATCGACCGCCTCATGGCTTCGCCAGTCATCAAGCGTGACCGAGTATAACGGTGCGGTCGAAAAGCCCTTTATAACGGTGCCCGAAAGCGGAGCCTCGGGCGAGAATGACGCGGAAGCGGAGGACGCGGCTACTTCTTCAGCTGTGACCGGCGGTTCATGCTCCCCGTCGTCGGGGAATGCCTCGGGAAGCACCCTCACCTCGGGCGGGGGAGCGACCTCCTCCTCTTTTCCTTCGGTGACGAACGCCTGCGTTTCGTCCGCGCGTTCGTTCGCCTTTTTAATTTCGTTCTTCTGTATCATGTAGCCCGCGGTAAGCGACGCAATAAAGCAGAGAAACGCGGCAATGTAAGTTTTGTGGTGCATAAAAAATTTCTTCATGGCAGATACTCCTTTTTGTAGCTTAGTATTGCCCGAAGAAATTTTTTTATACTTTTTTAATCTGATTCTTTCTCCGAAGGCGCCTGCGCCTCCTGTATCATTTCGCGAATCTCCTTAACCGAGCGGTCGCGGAGCAAAAGCGTGTTGTCCTCAACCGTTCCGCCGAATACCTTTGTATACTCTTCGATTGCGGCAAGCCTTTTGCCGGACGGCTTTAATGACGGAGTATCGCTCTTTTGCCCGGTGCCCTTTTTCCCTTTTTCGTGCTCCTCGCTTGTTTCCGGCACATTTTCATCGGGCACTTCATTGCTTTCCGGAGCAGGCTCTTCATTTTGCGGAGCCTTCACCTCAGAGCGCTTTTCCTCTTCGGGCGCCTTCTTTGTTCCTTCCGCCTTTTCGCTTTCGGCTGCCTTTATCATTTCACGAATATCCTTTACCGAAACGCCGGCAAGCGCGCCGACATTGTCTTCAAGCGTTCCGCCGAACACCTTAGTGTAGTCCTCGATAGCGGCAAGCCTTTTGGGTGACGATTTATAGTTTATCGCCTTTTCGTTTTCGTCCGTCGTTATCTTTTTGACCGAAACCGTGACGTTTCCTTCGGAAAGCCTTTCGGAAACCGAACCGGCTTTTTTTATGAGCGACTTTTTTTCGCCGGCAACGTCAATTTCCACATCCTTGTTTTCATCATTTATATAGCTTTTTTCGCGGCATGCGGACACGATCTGTTCCATACAGAGCTCGGGGTCGGAGCTGTCAAACACGTATGACGCCATGAGCTCCTCCGCGTCAGAGTTTAAGGGAACGACCGATATCACCCGCCCGAACCTGTTGATATCAAGCCTCAGACTCGGGTTTATGTCCATATAAATATAATCAGAGGGAGTACGGTACACTGCATATCCCGAAAAGCAGGCGGAAAACATGAGCACGAGGCAAGCCGCCATTGCTATAAGCGGCTTTACCGATATTCCCGGTATCGCCACGGTCTGCCCTTTTTTATAGCCTTTGTCCTTCACCTTCACAAAATCCCCGCACTTTAAGAGCACCGCATAGCCGTCCTTAACGTCCATTACAATTGCCGCTTTTTTCTTCAACTTAAGCACCTCCTTTTAAATCCCGAAATATTCAGAAATTATGTCATATCCGCCGCAGACGGTCAGAACCCCGGCGATTATGTATTTTCTGTGTCTTTCTAAAATTTTCCTGTTAACCGCCGGCATTTTTGACGCCGGTATTGCCTTTTTGCCGTACAAATAGGAAACCAACTCCTTATCGCCGGCTATTATCCTTATCGCGCGAAGACATTCGGCGCGCGTCTTCCCCGCCTTCGGGGAGGATGACGCAAGATCAAAAAAATCGATTCCGAAACCGTCAAGCTCGCCTTTAAGCGAATCAATCTCTATCGCCGCCTCGCTTATTCCCGCCTTTTTGTCCTCAATTTCAAGCTCCGTTTCATCGCCGCTGTCATCCTCAGATGCAAAAGCGGAAAACGGTATCACGTTGCCCCGTTCCTTCCTTAAAGCATCGGTGACCCTGTTTCTGATAACGGTTTTTGCAAAGGCGGAAAAGCTGCCCCTGCCCGGTGTGAACGAATCGAGCGCGTCGTTAAACGCGATAAGCGCATCGGAAAACACATCGTCCGACTCATCTATAAACCGTCCGGTGCATTTGGACGCAGTTCTTTTAATAAATGCAATGTTCTCTTTTATAAATTCCTCGCGTTCGGCATCGTCAGCCTTTGCTTTTGCAATTTTTTCTTCCGACGGCAACAGGATCACCCCCTTTGCATGTGGCTTTATTATACAATAATACTTTCCTAAAATCAAGTACCGGGAGCTTAAAGCTCCCGATACCTTTATAATGGAGGAAAGGTTATTCGATGATTATTGTTCCGCTCTCAGCGTCCCATGTGACCGTAAGCCCGAATGTCTCCGCGATAAAGCGCACGGGAACGACCGTTCTTCCGCCTCTTATCTTGGGCGCCGCCTCAAGCGTGACTTCTTCGCCGTTTACGTATGCCGTTGTCTCTCCGACAGTCATCTCTATTTCGTCGCCGTCATAGGAAAGGGTGATTTTCCTCTCATCTTCGTTCCAGTCAACCTCGGCTCCCAGCGCCTCAACCACTGCGCGGAGCGGTACAAGCGTTCTGCCGTTTTCGATTTCGGGAGTTACATTGTCATACTTTGAAAAGTCAATGTCAAGTCCGTTTATGAATGTTCCGATAGTGTTTTCGCGAAGCGCCTTTTTAGCTTCGGCAAGATCCTTCAAAAATTCCGCACGGTCCTCTTTTGAGATGTTCTTAAAAAGACCTGTCAGGCTCTTTAAGTAGTCAAGTGTCTGAATCTTCATTTCCTTTGCGGCAAGTCTGAGCTCGCGAAGAGCAGCAAGCGCCTCTATCTTGTCTTCCTTTGCGGCAAGTCTTACTTCCCTTGCCTCATTGCGCTCTTCCTTTGTCTGAGAGTTTTTGTCTCCCCTGTTATGTCCCTTGCCGGGCTTTGCGTCATCGTCAGTGTCTGCGTCAACATTCGCATCCTCATCAGCCTCGGTGTCCTCGTCAACCTCTGCGTCATCGTCAGCCTCTGCGTCATCGTCAACCTCTGCGTCATCGTCAACCTCTGCGTCATCGTCAACCTCTGCGTCATCGTCAACCTCTGCGTCATCGTCCTCGTCGGCGATGTCAATAATTTCTTCAATATCCTCTTTTTCTTCGTCCGCGCTCTCGGTTACCGAGAGAGACTCTTCCGTTTCTTCCTCCGGCTCATCGGCAAATACTGCGATGCCCATATTTCCGACCATCAGTGCCGAAAGTAAAACCGCCAATGTTTTTTTCATATTAAACAACTCCTTTTTTATTTGCTTCTTAACACGTGCTAATTTGCCTTGCACTATAAAATACGAAGCCGTGCATGAAAAAAACGGGGTCAAAAAAGGAGAATGTAAATTTTTTTACATTCTCCTTTAATTTTTACTTTCCTACCACGTAATATACCCATCCGGAGTGAGTGCCGACCATTGACTCGGGCTCATCGTCCGACAAGGTCAAAGACGAGGACTCCGACGCATAGTGCACCTTATTGTCGTAGTGCGAAACGAAGCAGAAGCCGTCACGGTACGGAATCATCTTGGTAATCGGCGAAACGTTCCCGTCGCTGTACGGGCGGAAGGACGTTCCGTCCGGCTTTGAGATAAAGAGCCTCGGCGTGCCGTTCGGCGAGTAGTAGTTGAAAATGTACTCATCGCCCGACTTTGCCGCAAATTCAAGGTTCAGCCCGTAAACCATAATGTCACTAAGTCCGTCGGAAGACACACGTCTGAAGTTTCCCGCGCCGTCTATATAATAAATGAAGCCGTCGATATATTCGGGATAATACGCCGCCTTGGCGAGAAATTCCCTTTCGCTCCCGTCCGGCTTCGCGCGGTAGAGCGCGCCGCCCCTTTCCGTGTAGTAAACAAGTCCGTCCGCGTAGTCAAAGGCATTGTAAAAATCCCCCGTCACGGTCGCAATCCTGTTGCCGTACTTGTCATAGACCTCGCTTTTGCCCTCCGTGTCGCACCACGCGTAGTCGTCATGCGTGTAGCCGACCATCGTGACATTTTTGCAGAGCGTTGCCGACCTTCCGGTCGTAAGGTCAACGCTTATGACCTCGCCCCCCGAAAGAACGAAAAGCTTGTTTCCCGAAACGTGGGCGCGCCCCGCCTTGCAAAGCGGCTTCTCCTCGCCCGTCAGCAAATTCCTTATATACATTTCGTCCTTCGCTATGTAAATAAGATCGTCCCCGGCGATAACGGCGCTTTCAAAGCCTTCCTTAACGCTCACTCTCTCGCGCTCGTTACCGTTGGTTCTTATAAGCGCCGGAGTATGGTATTTGCCGCACTCGACGCGCGCTTCTCCGTTTTCATAATACACTCTCGCCCCGAAAAACTCCGCCGTAAAGCGAAGCGGCAGATAAAGCGCGCCGTCTTTTGAAATGACCGGATACGGAAGGTCAAGAGGATACGTCCTTAAAAGCTTTAACTCGCCTATCTCCCCGTCAAAGCTCATCACGCTTGCGCTGTCGGGCGTAAGCGCGGAGAAGGACAAAGCGTCGGGCGAAGCGGTGTTCTCGGTCAAAAGCGCCTCGTTCTCCTTGCCCGAATAAAGAAGCCCGAGCGCCTCGGCAAGCCCTTTTGCCTCAGCATAGGTTACCGAGCCCTCCATAAACGATTTTACCTCTTCGTTTTCCACGGTCGCGGCAAACGCACCCGCGGAGAACAAGACCGATAATATCAAAACAAGCGATAAAATTCTTTTCATAAGATCATATCCCTTTCTTATATTTTTAATACCTGAAAAGCTTCAAAACGTGAAGCGCGCGCGTCGCCGCGGTGTATAAAACGTGCTTAAGCTCCCCGCGCTCATAGCTGTTATACGGAATCAAAACCGCGTCAAACTCAAGTCCCTTTGCCATGTATGCCGGAATTATCACGTTGCCGGACTTAAACACCTTGTCCTCGCCCGTGACAAGTTCAAGTCCCGCCCCTTTGCCGTACTTTTCGTAAAGCTCGGAGCACTCCTTCCCCGTCGGGAATATCACGGCGGATGTGCGACCCTCTTTTTTCATCTTTACCGATTCTATGACAAGTGCCTTTAAATAGTCCTCCCTTGTGTGAAGGCGGCTCATCGTGACCTTTTCGCCGTTCCGCTTCATATAATTGGGATTTTCGATGCCGAGAATACGGCTGCAAAATTCGCTTATCTCCACGGTGTTGCGGTAGCTTTTCTTAAGCGTGGTGACCTCGCTTTCCGGAAATATCTTCCCGATTTCTTCCGCCGTCACGAGCGGGGACAGGGGATTTACCGCCTGGTTCGTGTCACCCAAAACGGTGATGCCCGATTTTTTAAAGCAGTTTTTGATCGCGTCAAACGCGAGAGGCGTATAATCCTGCGCCTCGTCAACTATCAGAAATTTAACCTCGTTTTTAATCTCGCGGGTCGACGACAGAATGTATAAAAGCGGCGCCGCGTCCTCCGCCTCCGGCACTCCGGCGGCGAGGTTCTCTTTGGTGTAGGTATAGACCCTTTTATCAAGCTTTTCCAAAACGTCAAGATATATCGTTTCGGGATCCGCCGAAAGAACCCGCCCCGCGAACCTTTCAAACGCCTTGTACTCCTCCCTTATATCCCAGCGGAGCTTTACCAGCTTCTCCTTTGCGCCGTCCTCTTCCCTGTCAACCGCCTGTGCCGCCTTCGCCATCTTCTTTTTATATGCCTCTTTTGCGAAGACCGCGGCCCTCAAATAAAGCTTGTTTAACCGCCCCTGTATGGAAAGGTACGAAAAATCATCCGTATAAAGCTTTTTCATTTCCTCAGAGCTTAACAAAACCTTGCCGTCATAGACCATGTCCGGAAAATGGGGCGCGTTCCCCGTCAAAAACTCAATGCGCTCATGCAGGGCGCGCCGCAGCGTTTCGGAAAGCTTAAGACGTGCCGACTCGGCGCGGATGCCGGACGGATCCACCGAAAATTCCAAAAGCGAGCTTGCGCTCCCGAAGCTGTAGCGCCCCTCAAAAAGGGAGTTCGCAAAGTCCGACAGTGTTATGCTTTTGACGTTTTCCTCGCCCAGAAGGGGCAAAACGTCCGATATATAGTCTCCGAAAACGTTGTTCGGCGAAAAAATCATGATGTTGGAGCTTGTTATCTCGTCGCGGTAGGCGTATAAAAAGAACGCAGCCCTCTGCATCGCGACAGAGGTTTTCCCGCTCCCGGCGGGACCGAAAGCGATAAGGCAGCGGCTGTCGCGGTTTCTTATGACCCTGTTCTGCTCGCGCTGAATGGTGCAGACGATTGACTGCATTTTTGAGTCCGCGCTCTTTGAAAGCGCGTCTATCAGCATCTCGTCCCCGATAGCAACGGACGTGTCGTACGCCGCCAGTATCTCGCCCTGCCATATCTTAAACTGGCGCTTTTTCGTTATCTCGCCCTCAATAACTCCGCCGGGCGAGGTGTAATGCGCTTTTCCGGGCTCAAAGTCATAATACATCCCGGCGATCGGGCTTCTCCAGTCAAAAACGTAAAAATCCAGCGTGCCGGGATTCATTAAGCTTCCCGTGCCGATGTAGACCTTCATCGTGACGCCGCCTGTGGAAAAGTCCATCCGCGCAAAATACGGCGAATTTCTCATCGCGTCCAGCCGGGCAAACTCAAGCTCCGAGCTTCTCATAACCCCGGCGCGGCTGCCTATTTCCGTTAAGTAAGAGTATGCGTCCACGAACTTGCCTAAGGAGCCGACATCGTTTCCGATATCCTCCATCATCGTCTTATTAAGCTCTATAACCTCGCTCTTTTTCGATTCGAGGCTTGCCTTTGCCGCGTCGATGCGCTCATATAAAACGCGCATCACGAGGTCTAAATATTCCTGCTCTTTTTCCTTTTCGGGAAGAGAAATGGGCATATGTGTTCTCCTTACATCCGCTCAACCGTCTTGATTCCGAGAAGCGCAAGCGCGTTCTTTATTACCGTACAGGTCGCCTCGGTTATTTTAAGGCGCGCGTTTTTAACGTTTTCGTCCGCCTTTAAGATGGGAGCGGTATTATAAAATTTATTGAACGCCTTTGATACCGCCGTCACGTATCTTGTAATATAGAAAGGCTCGTTTTTCGCCGCCGCAAGGCGCACATTGTCCGAAAATTCGGACAAAAGCTTGATAAGCGTGTACTCCTCGTCCGTTATATCATAGTCAAAGCTGATATTTTCGCCCGGCGTTTCCTTTCTTAATATGCTTCGTCCGCGTGCGTAGCTGTACTGAACATAGGGTCCGGACTCGCCGTTGAAATCCAAAATATCGTCCCAGTCGAAAACGATGTCCTTCTCGCGGCTGTTTTTAAGGAAGGTATAAAATATGGCGCCGATACCGATCTTTTCCGCCGTATCGGACTCAGACTCAGTGTTTCCGTTCGCCTTCATGATGTCGGCGGTCTTTTTCACCGCCTCGGAAAGCACAGTCTCCAAAAGGACAACGTTGCCGGTTCTCGTGCTCATCGCGCCGGAGGCAAACTTCACCGTTCCGAAGCCGACGTGAACGCAGTCCTTCGCATAGGGCTTTCCCATTTTGTCAAGAATCGCAAATATCTGCTTAAAGTGCAGCGTCTGCGGGATTCCGACAACATAGATGTTCTTGTAAAAGTGATATGTATCCGCGCGGTAGATTGCCGCAGCCAGGTCGCGCGTCGCATATATCGTGGAGCCGTCCTGCTTTAATATGATAGCGGGGGGCATGTCGGGAAATTCAACAATCTTTGCTCCGTCGGAAAGCTTTAAGAGGTTTTTTTCCTCAAGCTCGGAAACAACGGGAGCCATCTTGTCGGAGTAGAATGCCTCACCGTTGAACGAGTCAAAGCCGACGTCCATGCGGTCATAAACGCGCATGAATTCCTTTAGGCTCTCCTCCCTGAACCAGCTCCAGAGCCCGGTATTTTCCTTATCGCCCTCCTCAAGCTTGTGAAACTCGCTTCGTGCCTCGTCCTCAAGCGCGGGGGCTTTTTCCGCCTCGGCGTGGAACTTAACGTAAATCCTTGTAAGCTCCGCCATCGGGCTCTTTTTCACTTCCTCCTCGCTTCCCCATTTTTTATAGGCGCATATGAGCTTGCCGAACTGGGTGCCCCAGTCGCCCAGGTGGTTTATGCGCTCCACCTTATAGCCCATGAACGCGTATATTTTCGAAAGCGAATTTCCCACCGCGGTCGAAAAAAGGTGCCCGATGTGGAACGGCTTTGCAATGTTGGGGGACGAAAACTCGACTATAACGGTCTTTCCCTCGCCCTCTGAGGACTTGCCGTAGTCCTCGCCCGAGGAGTCGATATTCTCAATCAGGCTCTTTGCAAAGCCCTTGCGGCTGAGGAAAAAGTTTAAATATCCGCCCGCCTGGCAGACCTTTTCTATCACACCGTCCGGCTCAATCTTTTCAGCAAGCTCCGAAGCGATCATGTTCGGCGCCTTTCTTAAGGTCTTTGAAAGCGTGAAGCAGGGGAACGCAATGTCTCCCATGGTCTCGTCCTTCGGCTTTTCCAAAAGAGGGCAGAGCATATCCGGTTCCATAGAGCAAAGGGGCGCCGTTTTTTCGGCGATGTATTTTTTAAAATCCATAACATATTCTCCTTAAATGAATTTACGGGACAAATGCACGGCAAACCGCCGGCGGTAATCTTGTTTTCTTAAGCTATGGTGTATTTTCACAGTATACAACATTTTCGCTTTTTTTTCAAGCCCTTTTTGCCAAAACCCTTGCAAAAAGGGCGAAAGTATATTATAATGAACAGGGAGGTGGTTTGATGAACCGTTCATGCGAATACTGCATAAATTATGCATACGACGGAGAATATGAGGAATATTACTGTATCATCGATAAGGACGAGGACGTAATGGAGCGCCTTCGCTATTCGGGCAAAAACTTCTGCCCGTACTTCAGGGGCGGAGACGATTACACAATAGTCAGAAAACAAAACTAAAAGCCCGGGTGCCCGGGCTTTTAGTTTTGCTTTATTTATGAAACCGGCTGGCAATTTATGAGAATCGCCCCTACGGGTGAGCGCGACAATTTTAAAGCCCTCAAGAGCTAAAGGTAGCGAAGCGGCGCCGAGGCAATGAATTCAAGTCCGGTGGACTCATCAAGAGCCGAGGCGTGAGGAGAGCCGCAGCGAGACGGAAGAGCCGAAGGCGAAGGGAGGATTTTTCGGAAGGGTCACGAAAAACATGCGCACACTGTAACGTGTGTGAAACCAACGGAATGTCTATAACCCCATCCCCCTACGGGCGTGCCTTTCGGCACACCTATTACCTTTTCACTGTTCACTATTCCCTAAACAGGCGGTCGATTCTCAGAATCGACCCTACGGTGCACTAACTCTTATGTGTGAAAATCGTAGGGGTGTGCATTAACCTTATGCCCGAAAACCTGTAGGGGGCGCCATCCTTGGCGACCCGCAAAAATATGTACACTGAAAAAATGAACCGCAACTCTGAAAACCGGGAGGATGTAGGCATCCTCCCCTACAGTTAGAAAAAAGCCCCGCAACGTAAAAGTTACGGGGCTTTTTACTTTTTACACGTCCAAAGCAAATAAGTGTTAAATAAGTCCGAGCTTTTTCATTTCCTCTTCAAGCTTTGCCTTGTTTTTCTCCTCCATTTCGTAAAGCGGGAGGCGGAGATGCCCGCTGCATATTCCCATAAGCGAGAGCGCGGTCTTAACAGGGATCGGGTTGACCTCCGAGAAAAGCGCCTTTATCAAAGGATAGTATTTTACCTGCATCGCGCCGGCGGATTTAAAATCCCCCTCCCCGGCAAGGCGGCACATTTTTTCCGTCTCCGCGGGGCAAACGTTCGAAAGCACCGAGATAACGCCCTTTGCGCCGACGCTCATCATAGGCACAATAACGTCGTCGTTGCCCGAATAAACATAAAGCTCATCGCCGCAGCGCGAAATAATCTCGACCGTGCGCGCAACGTTTCCCGTCGCCTCTTTTATCGCGACGACCGTATCTATTTTCGAAAGCGCCTCGGCGGTATCGGGCAGAATATCGACCCCCGTGCGCGAGGGCACGTTATAAACTATTGCCGGAAGGTCACTCGCCGCGGCAAGCGTTTCATAGTGGTGCAAAAGCCCCCTCTGGGTCGTTTTATTGTAATACGGGGTGACCCATAAAAGCCCGTCCGCTCCCCTTATTTCGGCTTCGCGGCTCATCATCACGGCGTGGTCGGTGTTGTTGCTTCCCGTACCGGCGATGATTTTCATGTCAAAGCCGTTCTTTTTTACAAAATCCGAAGCGAACTCGATCGCGTCCAGGTGCTCGCCGTCTTCTAACGTGGGCGCCTCGCCCGTGGTTCCGCAGATGACGAGAGCGCCGACGCCGCCTTCTGCCTGCATGTTAATAAGCCTTCCCATCGCGTCAAAGTCTATGTTCTTTCCGTCAAACGGGGTCACAAGCGCGGTCGCCGTGCCCTCAAACAACAATTTTTTCATCAAAATTCCCCCTCATTTAAAGTAATAGGCAACAGTGAATAATTTACTATAAATATATGTGCAAAAAAATCAGTTAATGCCCTTTGCGCGAAGTATCTTTCCGACGCTTTCGTCGATCCGCTCCCGGGTGATTCTCCCCTCCGAAACGGCGGATAAAAGCGCGTCCTTTGCCTCGGAAAGGTCTTCCGGCATCAAAAGCATGTCCGCCCCGGCTTCTATCGCGGCGACGGCTGCTTCTCCCGGAGAATACTCCTCTGTGACCGCGCCCATATTGAGAGCGTCCGTTATCACGATGCCGGAAAAGCCCAGCTCGCCTTTTAAAAGGTCGGTTATCACGCGCTTTGAAAGGCTTGACGGCACATTGTCAAACCCCTCTGCCGTGAGCGCCATATGCGAAACCATCACAAAGTCCGCTCCGGCATCTATCCCAGCCTTGAACGGCAGAAATTCGCACGAACGAAGCTCTGAAAGCGTTCTTTTGCTCTCCGCTCTCCCGTTATGGGAGTTGACCTCCGTGCTGCCGTGACCCGGGAAATGCTTAAGCGCGCACATCACGGAGCTTTCCTTAAAGCCCCTGACCTCGGACGCGACCATTTTTGACACCGCTTCCGCGTCCGACCCGAAGGAGCGGCTGCCGATTTCTTTATTATCTTTATTCACCAAAACGTCCGCCACGGGCGCGAAATCGACCGTGAAGCCGAGCGCCGAAAGCTCCGTCCCCAGCGTTTTGCCGACGGTATAGGCTTTTTCTTCGTCCCCCGAGCTTCCGATATCCGCCATCGGCGGAAAATGCGTCACGCTGACGGACGGGTTATTTCCCGCGCGGGAGACGATTCCGCCCTCCTCGTCCACTCCGATGAAGGGGACGATTTTTTTGCCCTCTTTATATCCTGATATCTTTTCCCTGACCCGGCTGTCCGACTCTATGTCGGAGGCGAAAAGCACGATTCCGCCGACCGGGATATCCTCATCGCCCAAAGCGCCTGCCGAAACGAAGAAAAGCTGATAAACCTTCTCCTCCGTTGTCATTTCGCTCATTGTTTTTTCAAGAGCGCTCGGCTCATTTACCTCGGGCACCTCAGGCACCTCGGGCGCTTTTTTAGGAACCTTCGCGCAGGACACAAAGAGCGCGGATATCAAAAGCAAAATCCATGCTTTTTTCAAGAAAAATCACTCCTTTATTATATAGGCGTTGACTTCTTTTATCAGTGCGTTGCCCTTCTCGGCTTTGTCCTTAGGCTCGATGATGATGTTTTTCACCGTCATCGGCGCAGAGAAGGAATAGACCGACGAGCCGGTCAGAATGTCATAGTCGCTGACCCCGACGGAGAGCTTTCTGTTGTCAGAATCCGTCACGAACACCGAAAAGCCCGCTCCCGTATCCGGAATGACCGCCGAAATGCTTATCCCGTCAATCTTTATGCCCCTTTCCGTTCCGAAGGAAACGACGATTTTTTCGTCCCTGTCGTAGTCTAAAACCTCGTAGCTTTCCGCCCCGTCAATGCAGCCAGCCGCGGCGCTGTAGTCGCCCGAGTCGGACTTTTTGTAAGCCGCCCACGAAAGCCTTGAAAGGTTCAGCGTTTCCGAATCGGCATAGTTTTTCATTTTGACCTCGCCCCCGGAAAAATGCTTCGATACGACGGAGCCTATGACTATCCCGCCCGACACTATCGCCAAAGCCGCAAGGCAGACCATGGCAAACTTAAAGTTTTTGCCCGAGGCGATTTTAGACGCGATCCTTCTCACCGGGGAGTAGTTTTCCCGCACAATTGCGGACAGGGATTTTTTAAATTTCAGCGTCAGCGCGCGGTAGTCGGTGTGAAGACCCGACACGCGGTCAAGCTCCTTTTTCATTTTCCCCGTTTCCCTCGCCGTTGCAAGGCTTTTGCCGTGACCGGAAAAATATCTTTCCGTTGCGGCGTAAAAATCCGTAAGTCCGGAAAGATCCGGCTTTTTGGGGCTCACCTCGCGGAAAATGCGCCCGTTTTTCTTAATGGGCGTCATATATAGGTTGCTCGAAAGATACCAGTCGATAAACTCAAACGGCGCCGTTTCTGTCACACGGTCCAAAAAGTCATATATCGCGTCAAAATCCGTTTTCCCTCCGTTTGTGTACGCGTAATATGAAATGATATAAAGCATCCTCTTGGGTGATTCCTTTTTTTCCGGGAGCGCGTTTTTAAGTATCGTCTTTAAATCCGCCTCCGCCTTTTTGGAAAGCGCAGGGTCCGGTGAAAGCTTTTCCGCCACCGCGTCAAACCCGAACGCGTCATAATTGACAAACGAGAGCGCCACATCGTCCGAAAGCGCCAGTATTTCCTTTGCTGCAAGCACGGTTTTGTGCTTTGCGGCAATTTCCTCTCCCAGCTCCTCCGCGCCGGCAAGCGGGAATTTTTCCGCCTGATACGCCGTGATATCGCCTGGAATCAGCGCCGTCATATAGCTCTTTAACGCGTACGCGTACACCTCGTCAAAAAGCGGAGCCGCCTTTTCATATTTTTCCTTAAGCTCCGAGCACTTGGTGCCCATGTAGCAAAGAGCCTCCAGCCAGTCGGGCGACGAATCGTAAAGATCCTTTATGCGCTCTTTTGCCATAGAGGAGAAAAGCTCGTTATCCTCTATCAGCGGTATGTCGAGGTACACGCTGTCTAAATACTCCAAAAGCGAGTGCACCGTTTTTTTCCTTGAAAACATATATGTAAAATACCGCCTTATAAGCCCTTTTCCCGGCAGCATTTTGTTTTCGGTAATGCGGTTATAAAGCTCCGGCGAGTCGCGCATCGCGTTAATGTGCGTGAATAATATCTCATCGTCCTCCGCCTTTAAGCAAAGCTCGATATCAAGCGTCAGAACGTCATAAAGCTCCTCTTTCCCCTTGTCCGTAAGGCAGTCGTAGTTAAGCACGAGCCTTCTTAATATTTCAAGCGAAGCCGGCGAGGAACGCTCCTTTAAAAACCGGCGGAAAAGCCTTAAAAATTCCGAATAGCAGCGATTCACGCCTTCGCCCGCGCCGCCTTTTAAAAGCTCGGTAAATATCACCGTGGTTCTGCCGAGCTTTGAGGCAAGAGAATCGGGGTTCTCGCGCAGAGTGTAGACGCACATTAAATCGTCATAAAAACGGAGTGACATTTTCCTCTCGTGCCCCATTGCGCTTCCCGCTTCCTTTGCAAAGGCGAAAAAGCGCGCTTTTTCCTCCTCGGTCTTTTTCCCGGGTGCAGCAAAGGATAAAAATTCGCCCGCCAGATCATCCTTAAGGTCGGCAATATGCAGATACTTTTTGTTCTCAAAATCGAAAACATAGTCCTTTGATATGTTCAGCCGGTCGATATACGCCTCCGTCCGCGTGAGCGTGAGCTTTTCGGGCGGAAGAAAATAGATGTTCACACCGTCTTTTAAGTCCGTCTCCCCAAAAAGCGTCATAAACCCGATATTGGCTCTTATATAATAAGGAAGGTCTGAATAGAGCCTCCTCAAAAAAAGCTCGATTTCGGCTATGCCCGTCCCCTTTCCGGGGGAGATAAAAACGTTTCTTCCCTGCTCGCGCGAGGAGATAGCCGCCGCAAGGAGCGCGGTGTATTCAGCCTCGGTTATGCCGAGCCTTCTTTTAAGCACGGAAAAGTCCGGGGGGGTGGGAAGGTCCGCTATTTCCTCAAGCGACGGCAGAACGGGCGAGGGAAAAGCCCCGGCGCCCGGCTCTGATAAAAAGAACGAGCCGTTTTCCGAGAGCGCCTCTGCCGACGAGGGGTTTGCGACAAAGCTGTGAATGTACGACTGGGAGTTCTTTTTGCCCTTGACCCCCGTGCCGATTGCGACAAATCCGCCGCCTAGCGGTACCGCGCACTTTAAGCCGGGAAAATCCTTCCCGTCCAGATAATATATGTCAACCGCGGAATAAAGCGGTCTTAAATTCGATTCTATATAGCTTTCGGTAAGTCCCTTTGATTTTGAGAGCGTCGAAAGACCGAGCTCGGTTTTCACATATATGTGCTGTTCGATCATTTTTTCTCAGCTCCTTTCGTGTTTCTTTATTTATTTTATCAAAATTTAAAAGATTTTTCAAGTTATTATTGACAAATGGCGAAATTTTTTTTATAATAGTAAATGTCGTGTTAATATGCTGGTGTGGCTCAATGGCAGAGCAGCTCATTCGTAATGAGCAGGTTGTCAGTTCGATTCTGACCACCAGCTCCAA
>CAKSNL010000008.1 GCA_934476235.1 uncultured Clostridia bacterium
CCAAAAGAGACAAACGCTTTTTATAACATAGTTATAATGATGTTTGTCTCTTTTTATATGCAAATTTCATATAAAATAGGACTGTAAATTAGCAGAATTGCTGAACGAAACTTAAATCATCGAATGGGATTTAGCAAACAAAACATCATAATAGTGATGTTTAAAATTGAACACCATAAATTATGAGCACATTTTGAGTAAAATCAAGATGTGCTTTTTATATTAAAAAAATAAAGGAGGAAGCTTAAAATGACAAATAACGAAATTAGAGGTACAAATAATATTAAACTTAAGGAGGAAAACAAAATGATGAAATTGGATTTATACGAGTCAAGGTTGTTCGGCAGAGTATGCTACGGGTTTGGCAGAGATGAAAACGGTTATGTTTA
The DNA here is from genome assembly GCA_934476235.1 of uncultured Clostridia bacterium. Classification (GTDB taxonomy): domain Bacteria; phylum Bacillota; class Clostridia; order CAKSNL01; family HGM11501; genus HGM11501. The sequence continues at coordinate 390 of CAKSNL010000008.1, forward strand.
CATCAAAGAAGACGAGGCTGATGTGGTAAGAATGATTTATGATATGGCTATTAACGGTCACAGCCTGCAAAATATTCAGGCGGAGTTGCAGAACCGAAAAATTAAATCTCCGTCGGGCAGGGATAAATGGACAAGAGATGTTATCGATAAAACGATAAACAATAAGAAGTATCTGTCTTATATTATTTCCTTTGAGGATTTTGTTAATGCATCTGCAGAGAAAGAATCTCGCTGCAGATATATGAAGGTTTAATTAAAAAATATTTGCCGACTGTTGTATAATTATATTATCAAATATAAAGGAGGATTCGCTGTGAACAAGTCGGCAATTAAAAATCAGATTCTATATGTTGTTGCAAAAGAACAATATATGAAACCGTTATTAGAAGACGAGTATATAAGTGAGGAGGTGTATAACGATGTATTAAAAAACTTGTATGATGAACTTGAGGTTTGGAGACATAACAGAATTCAAAATCCGGGTATTAATGTTTTGATTCAGTCAAAGAAATCAAAAGTCCGTTTATCAGAGCAATATTCAGATTATGTTTCGTTGACTGAGCTGGCGAGGAACAGAACGGATAAGTCGACGGGATACATTATTCAAAACTGGTTAAGAGATAAGAATACAGTTAATTTCCTTACTTTGTGGGAAAGCAAACATAACAGTGAGTTCTTAAACGTTCAGCTTATGTTGGGTACTTTAACGCCAAAAATATGGATACAGCAAACAAAAGCTATTGGAATTGTATCACGGCAAGGGAAAAATGGCGGTACTTATGCGCATAAAGAAATTGCGTTACAGTTTATGTGTAGGATTTCTGCCGAAATGATGTTAAAGGTTATACAAAAATACTTGGAGGATACTGATTATGAAGAAAATAATTGAAATACCTGCAACGGTTACTAAACAATCAAAGAATACAGATAAGCAGTATAGAGTTGCTGCATATTGCAGGGTCAGCACGGATAAAGAAGAACAGGAAAACAGCCTTGAAAATCAAATAACATATTATAAAAATAAAATTGAGAGCACTCCTAATTGGGTGTTGGTGGACATTTTTGCTGATTTTGGGATAAGCGGTGTGAGTAGTAAGAACAGACCTGAATTTCAAAGAATGATGAATCTGTGCGATAAAGGAAAAATTGATTTAATTATTACAAAGTCCATTTCCAGATTTGCTCGTAATACAGTGGATTGTCTTAGTTGCGTGAGAAGTTTGAAAGCTAAAAATATAGGTATTATATTTGAAAAAGAAGGAATTAATACACTTGATGCGGTGAGCGAAACATTTTTAACATGGTTCAGTGCGTTTGCCCAGGCGGAGAGTGAGTCGCTCAGTCAAAATGTTACCAGAGGAAAAAGAATGGGATATAAGGAAGGAAAATTTGCTTTTCCGGCTTTTGTCTATGGCTATGTGAAAGAAAGTGACGGAACTCCGAGTATAGTTCCGAAGCAGGCAGAGATTATTCGGAAGATGTTTCATATGTATCTAGAGGGAGAAGCTATACGTGGTATTAAGAAGTGGCTCAGAGAACATGAGATTGAATCACCCACCGGAACAAAAGAATGGGGACAATCCACTATATCGGGAATATTAAAAAATGAAAAATATAAAGGAGATGTATTGTTGCAAAAGAGCTACACAGTAGAGTACCTTACAAAAACGACGGCAAAAAATAAAGGTGAGGTTACACAGTATTATATTGAGAATAATCACGAGGGAATTGTATCTCGTGAGGTATTTGATATGGTTCAGAATGTGAGGTATTTGATATGGTTCAGAAAGAATTGCAAAGACGATCAAGTTTGTATAGCAGCAAAATACCAGGTCGATACAGTTCGAAATATGCACTAACCGGTAAGGTGATTTGTGGAGAATGCGGTGCTAAGTATAGAAGAGTGACATGGTCACGAAATGGCAAAAAGAAAATTGTATGGAGATGTATAGAGAGACTAAATAACGGAATACAGTACTGCAAGAATTCATCAACAATCTCTGAGGAAGATTTATATAACGCAATCATTAATAATTTGAAACAATTACTGTCCGGTACTGATAAAATAGCTCAAATGATAAAAAACGAAATTGAGATTGTTTTATGTAAAAACGATTATGCTAACCCGAGAGTTATACGGCGTAAGATGCAAAATCTTGAAAAAGAGGCAGTAATCTTAAAAAATATTTTAAGGGAAACGGACGATAAAGCTTTTTACACAAAAAAGATAAGAAGCATTGAGGAAGAGCTATCAGAACTTAAATTAAAACAGGAAAATACCCCTAAAGAGACCAAGGATGCAGTGCTTTTGCGAATACAAGAAGTCATCGATAATACGGAATTAAATATGAATGACTATTTTAATCAGATAGTCAGAGCCACGATTGAATTTGTAACCGTGATAAATGAGGATATGATTAAAATAAGGTATGTTGACGGCACAGAAGTAAAAGAAAAAATATGAATTTGCAGAATATTTTATTTTGCAGAATATTTTATAAAATAGTAGAGACAAAAATCAAGCCGGAAGAAATACGGCATGAGATGAACAGATATATTTCTGCAACATGTAACAGCGAGAAATTCACAAAAAATTATTTAAACAATACCTTTTATGATGTTGTGATACATAAGGGCAGAAAGCCGGGAATATATCTTGAATTTGATGACCATATGCGCCGGCTTTTCAGTATTGAATTTTTCAAAAGGTTGATAGTGCAGTACCTACGGGAATGAGTTTTAAATTTTGTGGAGTTCGTGGATTGTAATTTGTCGGAAAATGTGTTATAATAATTATATATGTATGAATTGAGGAAATGCATATGAATGAAATTATAAAAAACGAACTTAATCAGATATATGAAACCGTACGAGCAAGGGATGAGTACAAGAAAGTTGAATAAAACTGTGATTTTTACTCTTTAAATTATTTAACATAGGAGATTTATTTGCAATGGAAAAGAAAAAAGAAGTTTATCAATTAAAAAGTTTTAATCTTTGGAAGGACAGCATTACAAATGGATTTGCGATATTCGGTTTCATATCTGCGGTAGTGAGTTTTTGGGGAACATCAATTTCTGGTATATTCAATAGTAAGGCAGTAAGTGCTTTTATTACTCTTTTAATTCTTGTTATTTCATATTTGTTTGCAGTTTTTTTGAAATGGTCAAGAACGAAAGATCATATTTCATTAAGAATCAGAGGAATTAAGGTTACAGTATGTCAAGGGGATATTTTTAAACAAACAGGATGGAAAGTTATTGGCATGGACGATGCTTTTAGTACAACAGACGATGATGCTATAATTTCGCATACATCTTTACATGGAAAACTACTTAGAATACTCAGAAAGAATAATCAAATAGATGAATTTAAACGATGTGTTTCGATCGGTGAACAGACTGTTCCTCTAGGAAGTGTAAAAATATACAATGATTACATATTACTGGCATGGACTCATCTAAATGATGATAATGAAGCCCATATTAAGCGTTCAACTTATGAAAGTATTTTGCGAAGGATGTGGCAAGAAATAAGTAAAGTATACTCGGGAAATCCTATATATATTCCTATTTTAGGTGATGGCATAACCAGGTTTGATGAGCTTTCTGAAAAGCCTTCTCCTTTTGAATTGATAAGATGTATGCTTTGTACATTGAAAACAAGTAATGTTCAAATAAAGGCTCCCGTTACGATTTTAATTTATGATAGGATAAATGAAATCAATCTTTATGATCTTAAAAGAATCAGTGAATAGTAAAAATATATTAGAATTGGGGTGTTTTGATGTATACTGCATTTGATCTAGAAATAGATTTTAAAGATATTAAAAATTATAGTGAATACATCACGTATGGTGTTGCAAGGATTGAATCATTGAAAGAGATTGAGCCGGAATTAGAGAACTACATACTGTCTGATGGAATAATAGATGGTTCTCATTTATCTGATAACTGGTTTAAAATACTTGATAGTGACATATTTATCTCATATTCTCATAATGATAGAAATTTAGCGTTGGCTTTAACAGGGTGGTTAACACAAACATTTAAGTTAAAAGTGTTTATGGATGAAATTGTATGGGGAGGTGCAGATGCATTACTAAAAACTATTGATGATAAATATTGCTGGCAGCCCGAAAGTAAAACATATAATTATTCTAAGAGAAACCTTAGTACAAGTCATATTCATGCAATGCTTTCAAGTGCAATATACTCTGTGATGGACAAAACGGAAGTGGTGATATTTCTTAATACCTCCAATTCTGTGCCTAATATTGAAAGTGTTATGGGAGAAGATACGAAATACACCTTATCCCCGTGGATTTATCAAGAATTAACAGCTACACAGGTATTGCGCGTAACGGAATGGTCGAAATACCGCGAGCGTACATTTCTTGAACATTCTCAGTTTAGTGATAAGTCTTCTGAAATGAAAATAGCATATAGGTTACCAAATGATAATTTGACAAAAATTTATGCTTCTACGTTAGATAAATGGAAGAATAACTACGAAAGTCGCAACGAACAACCATATGGAAATTTATTTTCAAAGACATTTGACCATCCTTTAAACTATTTGTATGATATTGTGTTAGATAGGGAAAATAAGAATTAATGTGTTTATTAAATATTTAGCATAAGTAATGGATTGTTGAGGGTGGAGCTTTATTATATGGATGATAAAGAATTTAGAATAATTAATGAGATAATTAATGACGCATTTTGGTTAAGCTATATATTGGAACTTAAAAGAAATATTGATGACTATAACCAAAAAGAAGTATTGAGTTTGTTTTTGCTGACTTTTTCGTCTGTTTTTTGTGAAGAAACCATTCGTGCCGGATATGGCGGAATGGGGAAGGACACCATTACAACAGAGAAAGAAATTAGTAATTTCCGAAACGATAACTTAAAAATGTGTTTTAAAATAAATTCAGAAACTGCGAAACAAGTTATCAGTGAGATGGGAATAGATTTAGAAAACTATGTTTTTGATATTATTTTATTAATTGCTGATTCGAAGATAGTGGATATAAATTTTCGCAGTTGGCGATATGACAAGGAGAAAGAGAACAAATTGCTGGAATGTGTGATATCAACACCTAACGCATGGATGGATGATATAATGCCTGATTTGTATGTCGCTATGCTTGAAATGATGAAAAAACAGATGAAATTACATATTGTTCAAATATCAGGTTTTCAAATATTAAAAAAGTCGTATTCGTCCTATAGATTATTTAGCAACTCAGAAATAAGTAATGATAACAAACTGTATATACTTCAGCGATATGGACTTGTACAAATCGTAAAATTTATGGACTCGTTATTTGGTGTAAATATTTCTTTTCGTATAAATAAATTAATAATTACTTCGAGAACATTTATGGCAAAATGCAAAGCACTATTAATCGAGATATTCTATAACGATTTTAAAAACAATAACAGCATTACCATTTTAAAAGATGTATTTTCTCAAAATAAAAAAGATATCCCCGACGAATTCTATGTATTAAACAGAAAATTGAGAAATAATATTCATTATGGGAATTGTCATTACTTGACAGAAAGTCAACTTGCAACTGTGACAAAATTTCAGGATGTTTACCTGAAAAATGTGATGAAATTTTTTGATAAAGAACTTACTGTGCAGTTTGGACTAAGATATGAATTAGAGTTGTGGTTAGCTAAAATAAATAGTGAATTGTAGTATAATATAAAATTTTAACTAAATTTAATTAGCATGTTTGAAGGAAAACTTTAATCAGGGAACTCGAACCCTGAAAGGTTGTGAACCGTAAAGTAAAACAATCCATCCGATTGTTTTATATGTGATTGGTGTGATAATTTAAGTTTTAATTACGGTAAATTCGCCATAATTAAAATGTGATGCAAAAAGCCAGACACTGTCTGGCAAAATAGATAGAAATAGCCTGCATCTATTATGTACGTGAAAGCCAAAAGAAAAGGGACACCAAAAGGTGTCCCTTTTCTTTTGTTTTCTTTGCTGAAAGTGAGCTCAATTAAAACAGTGGTTAACAGCCGCGCAGCGGCTTTAACTGGAACGAACCCGAGCGCCGCCACGTCGGAATGGACTTTGCTTCATTCCGATTTTTCTTTGCGGAAAAACCGTCATATCCGCCGTCATTCCTCCTCTTCGCAAAAAGGCACGCTCGGCTCGCCTGCTCGCTTGCAAGCGCGCTCACATCGGCTCGCTGCCGCTACCACCTTTTTGCGGTTTAGAAAAACGAAAAAATATTCGGAAGAAACCGGGAGCAGTGCGAACGGCAGTGAGCAGAGCGAGCAACGGTTTCTGACCGGTCGTTGGTTCACCAAAAGGTGATATATACGTGAGTGCACTGAAAAATCCCTCAGAGTTTTCCTTCGGAAAACCCAGCGTCTCACTGTGGCTCTCCTCACGCCTTTAGTTTTGACAGTCCGCCGGACGGTTATTCATTACCTCGGCACCGCTACGCTACCTTTAGCAAGGGAGGCATATCAGAGCTTTCAATTTAAAGCCCTCCTTGATAAAAGAGGGAAGAGCCGAAGGCAAAGGGGGAATTTTTCGACGCACACACTTTATGCCCGCAAACCGTCGGGCAAGGACTTTCGGCAGGGGGTGACTCTGTGGTAAAATGGTTCACGGGGTGAGAGAATGTTTATCACGGAAGAAAAAATAAAAAAATTCAAAAACGACCTTATTAAACGCGAAAAGGAGAGGGCAACCGCGGAAAAATACGCCCGCGACGTGCGGCTCTTTGCAGAGTACCTTTCCGGGAGAAAGGTGACAAAGGAACTTGCGGTCGGCTACAAAGAGCGCATGAAGGCGACCCGCGCACCGGCGAGCGTGAACGCTGCGGTTGCGGGGCTTAACTCATTTTTCGCATTTTGCGGTCGGCACGATTTAAAGCTAAAAAGCCTTAAATTTTCCCGGAGCAGCTTTGCGGATAAGGAGCGGGAGATGACGGCGGGGGAGTACAACCGCCTTTTGTCCGCCGCGAAGGAAAAGAGCGAGCGGCTATATCTCCTCATGCAGGCGGCATGCTCCTGCGGACTGCGCGTGTCCGAGATTCGCTTTATCACGTGCGAGGCGCTGATGCTCCGGCGCGCGACGGTCGCACTAAAGGGCAGAGTCCGCACGGTGCTGCTCCCGGGCAAGCTCTGCAAAATGCTGATTAAGTATGCCCAAAAGAACAAAATAAAAAGCGGACCCGTGTTCATCACAAGAACAGGGAAACCGCTTGACAGGTTCTATATCTGGCGCTCCATGAAGGCTCTTTGCAAAAAGGCGAATGTGTCCGAAAAGAAGGTGTTCCCGCACAACCTCAGGCACTTGTTCGCGCGGACGTACTACAAGGTGCATAAGGATCTATTGCGCCTTTCGGAGCTTTTGGGTCACGTCAGCATGAACACCACCCGCATTTACACCGCGGAGTCTTCCGATATTCACCGCACCCGAATCGAAATGCTCGGCTTTTTGCGGGAATAAAGAAAAAAGCCACATAATATACATTCTGTTGTATACCATGCAGCCCTTTTCCTCGAAAAGCGAAATTGGGGTACTATTATTATACTACTTTTGGAAAAGTATGTCAATATTTATTGGCAAAAATATTTTTTTGCACGGTTTTAAGACCGATGATGAAAAATTGCTTTCATCGGTCTTCTTTTCGTGGTCTTTCAGAGTGAACGGACCCGGAATTTGCCGGTTCCTAACGACCTAGTTTACGAAAAACTTGAATATTTTTCGTGAACTGGTCCGAAAAAAATCCTTGTTGATTTTTTTCCGGACCACAGAATGTATATTCCGTGGTGAAAATTAATTTTTAGGAGGAAGAGGAATGAAGAAAACAAGAGTTATTGCAATAACTTTGGCAATGGTAGTGTTGCTCAGCATGACTGTCATTAATGTAAATGCAAAAACGGGTGATATCATAGGCTATACCAAGTATACAGATATAGCAGCATATATAAATAATTATGCCATTTTATCATTCAATGTTAATGATAAAACATATGTAGTTGCAGAAGACCTTGCAAATTTCGGCTTCGACGTCAGATGGGATGGAGGAAGCAGGAGTCTCTATATTGAAAGAGATTCTCAGAAAAAGTATATCAAACAGTATAGTGTTCCCTATGAGACAGAACCGTCGATGGTCGGAAAAAATGCGTATCCGATTATTGAGACTGACATAAAAACGTATGTCACCGGAATTGAAGTGAGCAGTTATAATATTGACGGCAAAACGATTGTTGATTTCGGAAGCTTGGCGGCATTCGGACCTATAATTTGGGATGGCGTTAACAGAACCATCGAGGTACGCGTGGAAGACGGGCTTGAAATGAGATATGCTAAACAATATTTGCAGCCATTGCCCAAGACGACACTCTACAGTGCCGACGGACGAAGCATAAATGTTTATGGTTCTGAGGTTGACGACTATTTAAAGGTCGGTTGGTATAAAACGCTTGCCGAGGCACAGTCTGCAGCGTATAACATTGTTTATTATCCGGGCACATCGATCCCGACATATGATAGTGTAACCGGTGCTGCTTTTAAAACTACAGAGCCTTATGGTAGTGGCAGAACGGCATATCACTACGAATATTCCGAAGCAATGGTAAATGTTTATGAACAGTATCTGCAGTCCCACGGTTGGTCTGTATTTCACAGGGAGGGTGAAGCAGTTGCATATACTAAGGGAATGGAATATGTAATTATACTGAGGGCATTTCTCATGAATGAGTGCTGGGTATGTCCGTCCGATGATGGCTCAAACTATAGCAAAATTGAGTATTATCCGGATACGCTTGTTCCGAAATATGAAAGCATTACAGGCGCAAAATTAGCAAAGACCGGAAAATTAGGCAATGGTGATATTATGTATTACTATAAATATTCGAATGCAGAGCTTATGAATTATTTGAGTTATCTGGAGGACGATGGATGGCTGTATCTGGAGGACGATGATGACGACGGGGTTTTACAATTATACTATAAGCGGGAAAACGGTGTTGGATTTACTTTTTGGAAAGACGGTAATTTACAATATGTGATAATGATACCTATGCGCTTAAAAGATTAAGAAAGAATACAAAATTAAGGAGGTTTTGATTATGAAAAAGATTATAGCGTTTATAATGGCGTTAACTATGGTTTTCTCTGTCGTTAACATTTATGCTTTAAGTAATCCCGGAGAAGGAGAGGAACTTAACAGACCGAACGATTCGGCTTCAGCTCTTAAATACACAGATATAGACAGAAAATTATATACTTTTTATGAGGCTGAGAACGCGGAAATTTTTGACGGTGCAACATCTAACGCAGATCACGAAGGCTATTTCGGCAAGGGTGCTGTTGCTCTGACTTGTTGGATCAAAAAGCCTGATGCAACCCCCGGAATTAAATTCAATGTTAAAGCTATTGTTGAGGGTGCACAGGACATTTACATAGGTTATAATAACGGTCACGATTGGGCACAGACCGCAACACTGACTGTTAACGGGAAAAAGTCCAGACTTAACTTCCCTACAGTTGAAAAGGATGTTTGGGCATCTTACGGTATGATCAAGGTTAACGTTACTCTTAAGGCTGGCGATAACGAAGTTATCATTCAGCTTGGCAGAGAGGACTATCCCACCAGCTTAAACATCGACTTTGTAGCGGTTATAAAGGGTGATACATGGAAAGACGAGACAAAGGCAATAAAGCTCACAATCGGAAACAAGACCATTACAAAGATTTCCGAGAACGGCGAGACGACTGTTGAGTGCGACGTTGCGCCTGTAATCAGAGAGGATCTGGGACTTACATTTATTCCTGTCAGAGGAGTGTTCGACGCTGCAGGAGCAACGATTGAGTGGAATGAAAAAACAAAATCTGTAACGGTCAAGACTGCAGAGGATATAGTTGCTGTTACAATTGATGATAAACGGGCAGAGGTTAACGGCAAAAAAGCGATGATGAACGGGGCGCCGTTTATAGAAAACGGGAGAACATTTATACCGCTTCGTTTTATTTCCGAAAATCTTGGTTATAAAGTTGATTGGGATGGAACGACACAGACAATTACGATAAATTTATCCGGATTTGAAGATATTGCTAAAGCGGAACTGAATGTAAAATATGATTCGAAGAAAGGAAAGTTTAAGTGCAGCGTGACATTGCTTGACCTTGACGGGAAATATGTTAAAAAGGATGGCGTGGCATCAGTAGATGTTGTACGGGAAGACGGTGAAGAACTGTTTGAAAACAAATATACTGTCAAGGTTGAAAAGTATACAGATAATGCATTTATAATCAACGTCCCGGAATCAAATATCAAGTTTGGGAATTCGTCTAAAATCACATTTACTGTAAAGTTCAGCACAGGCAAAACAAAGGTAAATGCAAGTTATGTCATGAACAAGGTGCCGGTTAATAGCAATCTTGTTGGTAGTAGCGATAATGATGACAATGTCAACAACACAAATGAACCGGAGAAAGAGAAAGAAAAAGAGTACGAATATTATCCCGGAAGCGATGCTCCAAGCTACACCAGTGTCACCGGTGCAAAATTGTTGGGAACTGAGAAATTGCCGAATACAAATATGACGGTTTATATATATAAATATTCATCAACCGAAAAAGCAATGTATGAAGGGAAAATAAAAGAATTAGGATGGAAATTCCTTAGAGAAAACAATGATATTTACAGTTACTACAAGGGTACAATGATTTTGATGCTTACTAAAAGCGGAAATGAGATTTGGGTCGTATGTGGAGATGCTAAGGATATAAACGATGAAGATGGTAGCGAAAAATATTCTTATTACAGCGGCACCAAAGCGCCGAAATATGAAGATGTTACCGGCGCGAAGCTGAAAGGTAAGAATGATTCCGGAAAAGCAGTATTGTACCGGTATAAATATTCTTCCAGTCAGTTTAAGGAGTATAAAAAGGCATTAAAGGAGTGCGGATGGAATTTAGAATCTGACTCTGACACGGTGTACATTTACTTGCGCAAAGGAGATGCACTTCTTATAACGATTTTTGATGATTCAGGAGAGATATGGATAAGTGTGGCAAAGTGATCTAAAGATTTTTATTCATTCCTTAAATAAGTTATGATGTAGAAAACTGTCATGAATAGCAAAAACCTCTGTAACTATTACAGAGGTTTTTACAGAGGGTTCGGAATGTCGGGGGACGTGAATTCCCTACGGGTGCACTCAGCGTAGTGCGTGCAAATCGTAGGGGTCGCCATCCTTGGCGACCCGAGGGGGTGCGGAAAATATGTGGGTGCACTGAAAAATCCCTCAGAGTCCCGGCTACGCCGTGCCCAGCTTAAAACCGTCTTTGCGGTTTTAAGAGCGTGCGACAAAACCTTGAACGGTTTTTCGCACCTAACGGAAAAAGACTTTTGTTGTCTTTATCCGCCACGCCTTTAGCAAGGGAGCCTTTAAAAGCCCCCCCTTGCTAAAGGTAGCGAAGCGGCGCTGAGGCAATGAATGACAGTCCGGTGGACTGTCAGAACCGAGGCGTGACCGAGCCGCAGCGAGATGGAAGAGCCGAAGGCGACGGGAGGATTTTTCGGGAGAGTTGCGCAAAATATGCGGCACACCCCCCGCGGTCGATTCTGAGAATCGACCCTACGAACGCATGCGCGTAGCGGGTGCATAAAAACCGGGAGGATGTGGGCATCCTCCCCTACGGGTGCACTCAGCGTAATGCGTGCAAAACGTAGGGGTCTTGCCCACATCGACCCGCAAAATATGCGGCAAAAACCCCTACGGGTGCACCGGTGCACAAAAATAAAAGAGCGTTTCCGCTCTTTTATTTTTGCGTTATGCCGCTTTTATGCCTCCGATGAGCCGGTGTCTGAGCAGGAGCAGGGAGAGGTGCACTTTCGCGGGGGGAAGAATTCGTTTACGGGGAAGGCGATCTCGTCAAACAGATCGCACGGAGCGCCGGGCTCTTCGCCGGCTCTGCATGTTCCGTCCGGAACGCAGAAGGACGCGGCGGGAACGGTGAGACCGACCTCGCGCTCCAAGCGCACCATCATGAAAAGTCCGAGCGTGACATAGACCTGGCGGCTCTCCGGCGAGGAAGAGACGGGAGTTTCGAATATCTTATGTACACATTCGGGAACAAGAGAAATATCCATCGATGACGAGCACACGTTTTCGCAAGGGGAAACGGTGAGCGTGTCGAGCACGATCGGGTCAACGACCGAAACGACCGCGGTCGGCAGATTCGTCTTTTTCCAGGAGGCGATGTCGAAGCTGTCCTCTTTGTATTCGGAGCGGAATATCTTAGCCTCGCCCTCGGAACCGAAGAGCACCGTCTTTTTCTCGTACGCCGCGAGTCCGTCAACTCTCACGGGGCATCTTGAGCCGGTGTATGCGTTGAGCTCTATCCTGAAATAGAAGCGCATGTTCACGGTGTAGTAGCCCTTGTGGAAGTTTAAGGGTTCAACGTCCGAGTATACCCAGATGACCTCTGCCTTCTCCGCGGTGACCTTTGATGCGGAATTGATTACCGTCTGGCTTTCGGGGCTGAAGTAAACATGAAGGTTCTCGAGGCACTCTTTGGCGCGGCACGAGTCGTATATCTGGTCTGCGGTTATGCAGACATCCTCGGTACATCCGTTAACGTCCTTGGCGGATAAAATTTTATCGTCCATATTAAATCCTCCTTAAAAAATATACAAAACCGGTTGTTCGGCTTATTATATCTTATGTGAAATATAAAAATCTGTGAAAGGTATTGACAAATTAATTTTAAGGTGTTATACTCTTTTTATAGCTTAATAAAAAAGACTGTGACGAAGACGGTCGTATTAAAAGGTTTTAAGAGAGTCCGCGGCGGGTGTGAGCGGATAGCCGGTTAGTACATGTGACCCATCGCTTCCGAGTCGGAAGGCTGAATTTTCAAGTAAGCTTTCCCGAGTTTGCTGCGTCAGTGCATAGGGCTTGATAGAGCCTGAAGAGATGCGAAAGCATAATTTGAGTGGTACCGCGGGTTAATTAAAGCTCGTCTCAAAGTTTTTGAGACGGGTTTTTTTATATTCTAATTTAAGGAGGCTGTTTATTTTGGACGGAAAATTAAAAGAAATTGCATTGCGCGTTAAGGACCTTCGCGAGATTGCGAACCTGACCGAAGAAGAAATGGCAAAAAGAACCGACACAAGCTTGGAAGAGTACAGAAAATTTGAAAAAGGCGAAAGCGACTTCGGCTTTACGTTTATTTATAAATGCGCCGACTGCTTCGGGGTCGAGATAAAGGACCTTTTGGAGGGCGAAAGCCCCGTGCTTTCACTTTACAATGTAACGAAAAAGGGCGAGGGGATGCCGATCGAAAGAAAATCGGGCTTTGAGTACCATCACTTAGCGCCCGAATTTAAGAATAAGACGGCGGAGCCCTTTCACGTAAAAATCCCTTATAACGAATCGGCGGAGCCCTCGTTCTCCTCACATTCCGGGCAGGAGCTTGACATCGTCATAAAGGGCAGACTTTTAATAAGAATCAACGACCGCACGGAGGTTTTAAACCCCGGCGACAGTATTTACTATAACAGCGGCGAACCGCACGCGCTTTCGGCGCTTGACCCTGACGGCGTAGAGATATACGCGGTAGTCATGAAGGGCGGGGAGCAGAAGAAGGAGGAGCGAGCGGACGTTAAGGCGGTTAAAATGAAAAGCGCCGGCGTTGCCGATAAATTCATCGACTGCGTGACGGATTCGGACGGTGTGCTTCAAAAAATCAGCTTTAAAAACGACGATAAGTTCAACTTTGCTTTTGACTGCGTGGACGCGATTGCCGATAAGACGCCTGACAAGCTCGCCATGCTCTGGGTATCCGGCACGGGCGAGGAGAGGCGCTTTACCTTCTCCGACATGAAAAAATATTCCGCGAAATGCGCAAACTACTTTGAAAGTCTCGGAATTAAGAAGGGCGACAGAGTAATGGTCGTATTAAAGCGCCACTATCAGTTCTGGTTCACCGTGCTTGCGCTCCATAAGATAGGCGCCATCGCGATTCCCGCGACAAACCAGCTCGTTGAGCACGACTTCACATACCGCTACAAGGCGGCGGGAGTTTCCGCCATCGTCTGCACCGCGGACGGGGAGGTTTCGGACCATGCCGAGGCTGCGGCAAAGGATGAGCACATGGATATCACAAAGATAATCGTCGGCAAAGCAAAGGACGGCTGGCATGACTTTAACACGGAAATCGAAAGATTTTCCGATGTCTATGAAAGAACGCCCGATTCGCCGTGCGGCAACGACAGAATGATAATGCTCTTTACCTCCGGCACGACGGGCTATCCGAGAATCGCGTCGCACTCGTATAAGTACGCGCTCGGGCACTACATCACCGCGAAATACTGGCACAACGTGAACCCGGACGGGCTCCACTTCACTATCTCCGACACCGGCTGGGGAAAGGCTTTATGGGGCAAGCTCTACGGTCAGTGGCTCTGCGAAGCGCCGACGTTTACTTACGACTTTGACCGCTTCAAGTCCGAGGAGATACTGCCGATGTTCAAAAAGTACAACATCACGACCTTCTGTGCTCCGCCCACGATGTACCGCTTCTTCATAAAAGAAGATCTGTCAAAGTACGACTTATCGTCAATCGAGTACGCGACGACGGCGGGCGAGGCGTTAAATCCCGAGGTATCACAGCGTTTCCGCGAGGCAACGGGGCTTACCATCATGGAGGGCTTCGGGCAGACGGAAACGACCCTTGCCATAGGCAACCTTGTCGGAACAAAGCCGAAGCTCGGCTCTATGGGGCTTCCCAGCCCGCTTTACGACGTGCATGTTCTGGACCCGGACGGCAAAGAGTGCGCACCCGGAGAAACGGGCGAGATATGCATAAAGGCGGAGAGGAAGGACGCGCCCTGCGGACTCTTCTTAGGCTATTACCGCGACGAGGAAAAGACCAATGCCGCATGGCATGACGGCTTCTATCACACGGGCGACCAGGCGACGCGCGACGAGGAGGGCTACCTCTGGTACGTCGGCAGAATCGACGATGTTATAAAGTCCTCCGGCTACAGAATAGGACCCTTCGAGATTGAGAGCGTTATCATGGAGCTTCCCTATGTTTTGGAGTGCGCGATCACCGCGGTTCCCGATGAGGTGAGAGGGCAGATAGTCAAGGCGACCATCGTGCTCATCCGCGGAAAAGAGGGGTCGGACGGGCTCAGGAAGGAAATTCAGGACTATGTTAAAAAGAGAACGGCTCCCTATAAATATCCCAGAATCGTGGAGTTCGTTTCGGAGCTTCCCAAGACCATCAGCGGAAAGGTCCGCCGTGTGGAAATCAGGGAAAACGACAAAAAGAAGGTTCAGGGCTGACAAAAAAGGAGCCAAGACCCGCCGGGTCTTGGCTCCTTTTTATTTACTTATATATCACGCCGCCTGCCGCAACAGAGTCTTTTCCGCTGTTTTTGCAGATATAAAGCTGCTTGTCAGCCTTGTATATAAGCGAGAGACTGCCGAGCTCTTCGCCCGTTCCGCAGGCGACACCGAATGAAGCGGTGATTATGTTTTTTCCGGGCAGATCATCCCTTAAAATAGCGGCGGCACGCACCGCGTCAAGAAGCTTGCCGGCAATGAGCCGGGCTTCATCTTCAGAAGTGTCCGGCAATATAATGACAAATTCCTCTCCGCCGAAACGGAAAAGATATTGATCCAAGTTTCCTAAGGCTTTATCAACGCTTTCGGCAACCGTTTTAAGTGCCTCATCGCCTTTTATGTGGGAATAATGGTCGTTGTACGACTTGAAATTATCAACGTCATAGATAATTACACTGACTTTTTCGGGCATCAGCTTTTCCGAGACGAATGAGCAGTATGTTTCCATTGCTTTTTTATTGAGGGTGCCTGTCATCATGTCGTTATATGCCAGCTTGATGAAAGAGTTGCTCATTTCGCTGATGCAGCGTTCATCGGAGGCTTGGCGCAAAAAGACGGAGCGGACCGAAAGAAACCCGGCAACGATTGAAAAACGGAGCAGAAAATGCTTGAATAAATTGTAATTTTCCGCATAAGGAAGCTTTGCGGGAAGCCACCAGCTGAGCGATATCAGTATGCATATGACTGCGGTATCGGCTGATTTGTATGTCGGCGCAGCCATGATAACGAAAAGGTAACACATTGAAATTGAAAGACCGATTCCGTGAAAATTGCATGATACCATAAAAACTGTAACGCTTGCGATAACAACCGTATAGAATGAGAGCAGAACGAACCTTGACAGGCTTGAACCGTAATCTTTATTGAGTATCAGGAAAATCATCATCGCAAGGGAGGCACCTACCATCATATAAAGCGGGATCATGTCAATAACGATCATAGTGTCCAATACAATGTTTTTGATGAGATAAAAGCCGTTGGTCAATAAAAAAAGAATCGTTGCAAAGAAAACGATGGAGAGGCTTTGCTTCATAAAGATGCTTTGCTCGGACGGCAATTCGTCAACCTTTATTCCGAGAACGCTTTTGCAAAAGCTCTTAAATCTTTCCGGCGCCATATCCGAGACCCAATAGGATAAGTCCCGGGTTACAGCGGACCCGTTCACGTGTTTTTTCATATATCCTCCCGAATAAGTTATGTTAATAATGCAGTTTTTTAAAATACAGTATACCACAAAAGAAATGAAAAAGCAACCATTTTCGGCAGCGTTGCCGCTTTTTCGAAAAGACGGGTTTTGATATGCAAAAAAAGGCGGTGGCTTTAGCCACCGCCTTTTTTTGTTATTTTAATGTCGCAAGGTACGCCTTTGCGTTGGCGACCGCCTCGTCAACCCTTCCGGGAGCGCCGAGCGTTTTTCTTTCCTTAACGCAGGTGTCAAGCGCTACCGCGGAGTAAAAGTCCTCGCCGATAATATCGGAAAAGCCCTTTAAGGTCTCAAGGTCAATATCGTCGATCGCGCAGCTGTTTTCGATTGCATAGGCAACCATTTTGCCGATGACGGCGTGCGCGTCACGGAAGGGCATGCCCTTTTTGACAAGATAATCCGCCGCGTCCGTCGCGTTGGTATAGCCGCCGGAAGCGCCCTTTCGCATATTGTCCTTCTTAACGGTCATGGTTTCTATCATGTCTGAGAAAACGGGAAGGCAGAGCTTGACCGTATCGACCGCGTCAAAAATTGCCTCCTTATCCTCCTGCATATCCTTGTTATAGGCGAGAGGAAGCCCCTTCATCATCACCAAAAGAGTGGTGAGCGAGCCGTACACGCGCCCGGTCTTTCCGCGGATAAGCTCCGCAACGTCCGGGTTTTTCTTCTGCGGCATGATGCTGCTTCCGGTGGAGTGAGTGTCCGCCATTTCGACAAACGAAAACTCGTTTGTGCTCCAGAGTATGAGCTCCTCGCAGAAGCGGGAAAGGTGCATCATTATGATGGAAAGGCAGGAGCATAGCTCAATCGCAAAGTCACGGTCGGAAACTCCGTCAAGCGAATTTTGGCACACGCCCGAAAAGCCTAAGAGCGACGCGGTATATTTCCTGTTCAAAGGATAGGTCGTGCCGGCGAGAGCTCCGGAGCCCAGGGGGGAATAGTTCATTCTTTTAACGGTGTCCGAAAGCCTTGACATGTCGCGGCAGAACATTTCAAAATACGCTAAAAGATGGTGCGCGAAGTTGACGGGCTGCGCCTTCTGAAGGTGGGTATAGCCCGGCATTACGGTGTCCTTATGCTTCTCGGCAAGCGAAACTATGACGGAAAGAAGGTGAAAGAGCATTTCATGAATATCGGAAGCTTCGTTCCTTAAGTAAAGCCTTAAGTCAAGAGCGACCTGGTCATTGCGGCTTCTGCCGGTATGCAGTCTTTTGCCCGTCTTTCCGATGCGGTCGGTCAGAATTTTTTCGATATTCATGTGAATATCCTCGGCGTCAACCAAAAAGCTGACCTTGCCGCGCTCAATATCGGACTTTATCTCGCCCAGGGTTTTTACTATAAGCTCTGAGTCCTCCTCGGGGATAATGCCCTGCTTTCCGAGCATTTTGGCGTGGGCGATGCTGCCCTCGATGTCCTCTTTATACATTCTTTTATCAAAGCGGATGGACGAATTAAAATCGTCCACCAGCTTATCTGTCTCGGCGGAGAACCTTCCGCCCCAAAGCTTTTCCATCAGATCACCCTTATTTTGTTTCTTTGTTTTTTTCCATCATCATTGCACGAACCTTTAAGGGAAGACCGAAGAGGTTTATGAAGCCCTCAGCGTCCTTATGGCTGTAAAGGTCGTGACTGTCGCCGAAGCTTGCGATCTCGGGATTGTAAAGCGAGTACGGGCTGGTCGCTCCGGCGGGGATAACGTTGCCCTTGTAAAGCATTAACTTAACAGAGCCCGTAACAGTCTTCTGCGTGCTATCAACGAAAGCGGAAAGCGCCTCGCGAAGGGGTGTGAACCAGCAGCCGTCATACACAAGCTCGGAGAATTTTACCGCAGCCTGAGTCTTGAAGCTCTGGGTCTGCCTGTCAAGGCAGAGGTATTCAAGCTCCTTATGAGCCGCGTAAAGAATTGTTCCGCCGGGAGTCTCATATACGCCGCGCGACTTCATGCCGACAAGGCGGTCCTCCACGATGTCAACGATTCCGATGCCGTTCTCGCCGCCGATTTTGTTAAGTTTTGTAACGAGCCCGACGGGACCTAACTTCTCGCCGTCAACCGCGACGGGAGTGCCCTCTTCAAAATCAATCGTAATATATGTGGGCTTATCGGGCGCCTTTGTCGGCGGAACCGAAAGCTTTAAAAGACTGTCATACTGAGGCATATTTGCGGGATCCTCAAGATCCATGCCCTCGTGGCTGATGTGCCAGATGTTCCTGTCGCGCGAATAAAGGTCGTTCTTTTTCATCGGAAGCTCGATGCCGTGCTTTTCGGCATACTCCATAGCGTCCTCACGCGATTTGATATCCCATATCCTCCAGGGAGCTATAATCTTCATTTCGGGAGCGAGAGCCTTGATTGCAAGCTCGAAACGAACCTGGTCGTTGCCCTTGCCGGTTGCGCCGTGGCAGATTGCGACAGCGCCTTCCTTCTTCGCAATTTCAACAAGCCTCTTTGCGATTATCGGGCGTGCGTGCGATGTGCCCAAAAGGTACTTGCCCTCGTAAACCGCGCCTGCCTTGATGGTGGGGAATATGTAATCCTTTACGTATTCTTCCTTAAGGTCTTCGATATATATTTTGGAGGCGCCGCTCTTTAATGCTCTCTCTTCAAGTCCGTCGGTCTCCTTGCCCTGTCCGACATCGGCACAGACACATATAACGTCATATCCGTAATTCTCTTTGAGCCATGTGATGATGATGGATGTATCCAGACCGCCCGAATACGCCAAAACAACTTTTTCTTTTTCCATATTGCAATTCCTCCTAACAGTGTGTTATAATACTATTATACATACTTTAATGAATAAATCAAGTGTTTTATGCAAAAATATTTATAATTTTTAAGAATATGCTTTAATCTGCATATTTTTATACGCAAAACGGAGCTCCGTTTGTATAAATATACACAAACGGAGTCTGAAAAGGAAGATGAAATTTGAGAATACTCGGTATTGACCCCGGAATCGCGATAGTCGGGACGGGGATAGTGGACTATGAAAAAAACAAATTCACCGCCGTTTACTATGACGCGGTGACGACAAAGGCGCACACGCCGATTGAGGAACGCGTGAAGGCGGTGTACGAGGGGCTCGGCGCTCTTATGGATATGTATAAGCCGGACGCGGTGTCGATGGAGGAGCTTTATTTTAACAATAACGCGAAAACGGCTTTTGCGGTCGGTCAGGCGCGCGGAGTGGCGCTCCTTGCCGCCGCTCAGAGAAATATTCCGATTTTTTCGTACACTCCGCTTCAGGTCAAGCAGTCTGTAACGGGGTACGGGCGGGCGGACAAAAATCAGGTTCAGCAGATGGTAAAGTCGTTTCTGAACCTTCGCGCCGTGCCGAAGCCTGACGATGTGGCGGACGCACTGGCAATGGCGATATGCCACGCCCACTCGTTCGGATACAATTCGCTTCTTGAGAAATACTTGTGACGGGAGAGATTTTATGATTTCGTTTGTAAGAGGGACGGTTGTCTTTAAGGGCGCTTCTTTTGTGACGGTCGACGTCGGCGGCGTCGGCTTTAAGCTCATGGTGCCCGCGCGCGACGCGGAAAATGCGAAGAAGGGCACGGAGGCGTTTTTTAACACGTATTTTTCCGTCAGGGAGGACGCGATGGAGCTTTACGGCTTCTCGTCCGAGGGGGACCTTTCAATGTTTGAGCTTCTTCTGGGCGTGTCAGGAGTGGGTCCCAAGGCGGCGCTCTCGCTTTTGTCGGCATTTAAGGCACCCTCGCTTTCGTCCGCCATTATGCTGTCGGACGCTAAAAAGATAGCGACCGCGCAGGGAATCGGCGCGAAGACCGCGCAGAGGATCATTTTAGAGCTTGCCGACAAGGTTTCGTCGGTCGCGGAAGAGAGCGTGCCCGAGGAAATAAAGGAACCGACGTCAGCGGGAGAGGCGGTGAGCGCGCTTATCGCTTTGGGATATTCGGCGACCGAGGCGTCCGATGCGGTTAAGAAGGCGGGCGCAAGGGATAGCGTGGAGGACACGGTTAAGGCGGCGCTTATTGCTTTGATGAGGTGAGAAAATGGATTTTGAAGAAAGACTTGTGACGTCGGAGCTGACCGAGCGCGACTCCGACATCGAAACGGGCTTAAGACCGAGGAGCCTTGACGAATACGTCGGTCAGGAGAAGGCGAGAGAAAACCTTTCCATATATATAGAGGCGGCAAGAAGGAGGAACGAGGCGCTCGACCATGTGCTTTTATACGGACCTCCCGGACTCGGAAAGACGACACTTGCCGGAATCATTTCAAACGAGCTCGGAGTTAACATGAGGATCACATCGGGTCCCGCGATCGAAAAGCCGGGCGACCTTGCGGCGATACTCACGAATCTTTCGGAGCACGACGTTTTGTTTATCGACGAGATACACCGCTTAAGCAAGAGCGTTGAGGAGGTGCTCTATCCCGCGATGGAGGACTATGCGATAGACATCATCATCGGCAAGGGTCCCTCCGCACGGTCGATAAGGCTTGATCTTCCTTCCTTCACGCTTATCGGAGCGACAACGAAGGCAGGACGGCTGACTTCGCCCCTTCGCGACCGTTTCGGCGTTCAGTTAAAGCTTGAATTATACAACACCGGGGAGCTTAAGAAAATAGTTATGCGGTCAGCCTCGATATTAAAGATCGGGATATCGGATGACGGCGCGGCGGAGATTGCCTCGCGCTCGCGCGGAACGCCCCGAATCGCAAACAGGCTGTTAAAGCGCGTCCGCGATTTTGCCGAAGTCAAGGGCAACGGTGAGATAACAAAGGAAATTGCCGACCTTGCGCTTTCGGGTCTTGAGATTGACAAGATAGGGCTTGACGCGGTGGATAAAAGAATGGTTGAAACGATTATAAACGTTTTCGGCGGCGGTCCCGTCGGGCTTGACACGCTGGCGGCGACGATTTCGGAGGACTCCAACACGATCGAGGACGTTTACGAGCCTTATTTACTCCAGCTGGGCTTTTTGAACAGGACCCCGCGAGGCAGAGTCGTCACGCGGCTTGCCTATGAGCATTTCGGAATCCCCTATGGGGCGGACAGCGGGCAGATGAAGATGGACGAATAATGGAAAAATCCTTTGCATAAGTATATTGCAAAGGATTTTTTTACGGAGGAATTAAAATGAAGGATACAAAGACACTGTTAAGCCCGCTCATGGTTTCGGTGATGACGTTTGTGCTCGCGCTCGGCATACTTTGCGGCGTGCTCTTATCAAAAAGGGTCGAATTTGACATATCGGGACAGGCTTTGTCAGCCTCCGCGGCAGAGATTTTCAGAAACGGATTTATTTCGTCCGCGGCGACATTCTTTTTTGCGGCGGCAGGGTCGCTGCATATATTTTTGACACCGCTCATCTTCACGTCCGTATTCACGCGCGGGCTCTCTTACGGATTCACGGCGGGAACAATGGTGAAAAACTTTGCGCTCGCGGGGTTTTTCCGTGCGGCGCTCGGAATCGGGATATACAATTTTTTTGCGGCGGCGGTGCTTGTTCCGTACGCGGCGTACGCCTTCACGAAGGCGGCGGAGTGCCGCTTAAACCGCGCCAACTATTCGTTCGTTAGCCGCGCAAACAAGGTGTTTTTGCTTGTCTCCGCCTGTGCGCTTGCTCTTTTGGCGCTTTTAGCTCTTGCAGAGTGCTTTTTGGGCGCGTCCAAAATCATTTTATGATGTGAATTCCGCAATCTCCGAATAGGACAGCGAGGGGTGGAGCGCAAGGTTTATCGCGCGGGATAAGATTATCGCGGCGCGCTCTATCACGGCGTCAATGTTTTTCGGGGTCACCATCATGGTTTCGCCGGAGGAAAAAACCATGGAGATGAGCTTTTCGGAGTCCTCCTCGTCTATCCCGGGAGCGGATAAGAACGCCGAGCGGATGAGCGACGATGAGTCGCAGACCGTGGGGACGCCTACGGCAATCACCGGTACGCCGAGAGTATCTGAGTTTAATGCGTTTCTTCTGTTGTGCACTCCGCTTCCCGGGTTTATCCCGGTGTCCGAGAGCTGGACGGTCGTGCCGAGGTTTTCGGCGCTTCCTGAGGCGAGAGCGTCCACCGCTATTATGATATCGGGGTGGACCTTTTCGGCAACCGAGGAAAAAATCTCCGCAGTCTCTATCCCCGTGATTCCGAGAACACCGGGCGAGAGGGCGCAGACCGGGGAAAGGGGATCTGAGTCCGACATATGCCTTGTAATAATAATCTGATCCGTGACGCGCGGACCCAATGCGTCCGGCGTTGCGCGCTTGTTGCCGAGACCCGCTACCATTATAAGCGGGTCCTTTTTATTGATTTTTAAAAGATTTTTAAGCTCGCGGGAAACGGCATAGCTCAGCTTTTCGGTGTAGAGCCCCGTTTTAATGTGCTCGGAGTGAACGGTGATATAGTTTCCCAAAGGTTTATTTAGCCTTTTTGCCGCCTCCTCTGTCCGGATTTCCACCTTGGTGACAGAATAGATTCCTTCATCAAAGGTCTTTGCCGACACCCCTTCTGTTTCTTTTGCCTTCTGCCTTTTGGTGCAGAAAGAATGCGATTCCTCGGCAAGGTCTGTGCGTATATCAAGCATAAAAATCCCCCTTATGGTTAATTTGTCTTAATTATGCGTTAATAAGGGATTAAATATTCATAAATTAAGCCTTGCACTTTTTATAATACTTTGTTATAATATATATGATTATAACGAATATTATCAATTAGGAGGAGATTTAATGGAGAGACGTATGGTCGGCGAGCTTGGCATTATTGCCATGCGCGGGTGTGAGGAAATGGCTGAGAAGGTGGACAAGTACCTTATCAGCTGGAGAAAGGATTCTCCCGAGACCTATATTTTGAACCACACATGCCCGAGATTCGGAACCGGCGAAGGAAAGGGAATGATAAAGCATTCGGTAAGAGGCTATGACATATATATCATTTCCGATATGTTCAACTACGGCGTTACATACAATATGTACGGTAAAGAGGTTCCGATGAGCCCGGACGAACATTTTGCCGACCTTAAGAGAGTTATCGGCGCGCTCGGCGGAAAGGCGAGAAGAATAAACGTGTTCATGCCGATGTTATATGAGGGCAGGCAGCACAAGAGAAGCGGAAGAGAGTCGCTCGACTGCGCAATCGCGCTTCAGGAGCTTGTCAACATGGGCGTTTCCAATGTTCTGACGTTTGACGCACATGACGGAAGAGTGCAGAACGCTATCCCGCTCAAGGGCTTTGAGGACATTCAGTCGTCTTACCAGATGATAAAGGCGCTTAAAAGGGATTTCCCCGAAATCACCTTTGATAAGGACAAGATGGTAATCGTTTCGCCCGATGAAGGCGGGGTAAGCAGATGTATCTTCTGCTCATCGGTATTGGGTCTTGAGCTCGGAATGTTCTATAAAAAGAGAAACTACTCTGTTATCGTTAACGGAAGAAACCCCATTGAGGCGCATGAGTATCTGGGTAACAGCGTGGAAGGCAAGGACATTATCGTAATCGACGATATGATCTCCTCCGGCGATTCGATATTAGACGTTGCCAAAAGACTTAAAGAAAGAAAAGCGGCGAGAATATTCGTTTTCGCGTCGTTCGGTCTTTTCACCAACGGACTTGAGGAATTCGACAAAGCGTATGACGCGGGTCTTATAACAAAGATATTCACAACAAACCTTGTTTACAGAACGGACGAGCTTAAGAAAAGAGCATGGTACAGAGAAGTTGAAATGTCAAAGTACATTGCTTATATCATTGATACGATCAACTACGATAAGTCGTTATCCGAGCTTTTGGATCCGGCAGACAGAATCAAAAAGCTTCTCTCAAAAAATACTGACCGTAAGTGATAAAAAGTCAAAGCCCCGTAAAAACGGGGCTTTGAAAGTGTAAAGGGGAATTTGCGATGGAAATGACAAAGGGACCGCTTTGGAAAGAAATACTTTTTTTCAGCATTCCGCTTATTTTATCAAACCTTTTGCAGGTCTGCTTCAATATGTCCGACATTGCGGTCGTGGGAAAATTCGCGGGTCCGGGGGCACTCGGCTCAGTCGGGTCGACGACTGTTTTGGTAACCCTTTTCACCGGATTTCTGATCGGGCTCGGAAACGGAGTTAACGTTTTTGCGGCAAGGTTTTTAGGGTCGGGTGACGAGGCGGGCTTAAAAAAATCGGTTCACACGTCCTTTATCATCTGCCTGATTACCGGAACGGTGCTGATGCTCATCGGGCTTTTTGCCTCCGGCGCTCTTTTGGAGGTTTTAAATACAAAGGAGGAGCTTATCGACGGGGCAAAGCTCTATTTAAGAATCTATTTTCTGGGCATGCCGGCACTCGCTGTTTACAACTTCGGAAACGCGGTGCTTTCCGCCGCGGGCGACACAAAAAGACCGCTTTATTTCCTTGCCGCTGCGGGGATAATAAACGTTTGCCTGAACCTTTTGTTTGTAATAGTATTTAAAAGAAGCGTTGACGGTGTTGCCGCGGCAAGCGTGATATCGCAGTATATTTCGGCGTTTTTGACAGTGTCGTTTCTTAAAAAGCGGGATTTTTCATACAGGCTTGATTTTAAGAACCTTTCGTTTGACAAAAAGAAGGCGGCGGAGGTTTTGAGGCTCGGAATCCCGTCCGGTCTTCAGAACGCGGTCTTTGCGATCGCAAACCTCTTCATTCAGGGAGCGGTGAACAGCTTTGACGCGGTAGTGGTCGAGGGCAATTCAGCCGCGGCGAACGCCGACCCTTTGGTGTATGACGTTATGGCGGCGTTTTACATGGCGTGCGCAAGCTTTATGAGCATTAACTACGGCGCCGGGAAAAAAGACCGCGTGATAAAAAGCTATTACATCTCGCTGGCGTATTCAGCCGGAATCGGCGCCCTGCTCGGGCTTTTATTAGTCCTTTTCGGGAGAGAATTTTTATTTATTTTCACGAATGAAGAAGCGGTGGTAAATGAGGGAATAGTAAGGCTTCGGATAATGAGCGCGTCCTATGCCGTTTCGGCGTTTATGGACTGTACTATTGCCGCGTCGCGCGGAATAGGGAAAACGATAGTGCCGACCGTGATGGTTATCCTGGGCTCGTGCGTTTTCCGCGTCGCGTGGATATACACTGTTTTCGCGCATTTTCACACGGTGTTTTCGCTCTACTCATTATATATCTTTTCGTGGAGCATAACCGCCGCGGCGGAAATTATCTATTTCGTTTTTGCGTATAAAAAGGCAATGCGCGCATACTAAGGAGAATACAAATGGAAACGAAAATTCTTGACATTGACGTTTTTAATATTGACCAAGAAAAAATCGGCGAGGCGGCGGAGCTTATAAAAAACGGGCGCCTGGTCGCTTTCCCGACGGAGACGGTTTACGGGCTCGGCGCATCAGCCGAGAATGAGGAAGCCGTCAAAAACATTTTCCGCGCGAAGGGCAGACCCGGCGACAATCCGTTGATCGTCCACGTTTCGGACATTGCCATGTGCGAGAGGTATGTTAAAAAAATACCGGAAGGTGCGGAAAAGCTGATGGCGCATTTCTGGGGCGGACCTTTGACAATTATTATGGAAAAGAGCCCGCTTGCCTGCCAAAGCGTCAGCGCGGGGCTTGATACGGTCGGAATAAGGCTGCCGTCACACCCGGTGGCGCACGCGCTTATAAAAGCGTCCGGTCTCGGCATTGCCGCGCCGAGCGCGAATATATCGGGAAAGCCGAGCCCGACTTTAGCCGGGCACGTTATAGCGGACTTTTCGGGAAGAATAGACTGCATCATTTCCTCCGGCGCCGCAAAGTACGGCGTTGAGTCCACCGTTATAGACATGAGCGAGGAGATTCCGAAGGTTCTGCGCCCCGGCGCGGTCAGCCTCGACATGATAAGAGAAATACTGCCGTACTCAGAATACGGCGGAGGCGGCAAGGGAATTCCAAAAAGCCCGGGCATGAAGTACAAGCACTATTCGCCGGACGCGAAGGTTTACGTTGTGCGCTCCGACATGGAAAAAACGGCGGAGGAATTCGGGGACGGCACGGTCGTGATAGATTACGGGAACAAAAGCTATGAGGGGAAAATGTTTCTGTCCGCGGGGGAGAACGACTCCGATTACGCTGCGAGACTTTTTTACCTTTTGCGCCTGGCGGACGAAAAGGGCGCAAAGGTCATTTTGGCGCGCGACCCTTTGGGCGGCTCTCCGGTGACGGACGCGCTTATTAACAGACTCTATAAGTCCGCCGGGGGAGAAATAATATGATAATTTTTGTGTGCACGGGAAACACGTGCAGAAGCCCGATGGCAGAGGGATTTTATAAGGCAAAGACCGGGAGGGAGGCTGAATCCTTCGGGCTTTCGTGCCCTGAAGGCTGCCCGGCAAGCCTGAATGCGGTTTCGGCAATGGCGCGCTTTAATATTGACATAAGCTCTCACTTATCGCGCCGCATAACACTTGACGCCGTGTCGGAGGCAGAGGAGATACTTTGCATGACCGAGGAGCAGAAGATAATGCTTTCCTACGCGTATCCGGAGTATGCGGAAAAGATACACATGCTTTCCGAGGCTTCGGGAAGGTCGGGCAACGTGGCGGACCCTTACGGCGGAAGCGAGGATGTATATTTGTCCTGTGCAAAGGGGATAGAGAGGCTTATTGATGGATATATTAAACTGCACTAATGACGATGTAAAGGAAATCAAGAAGATTGAGGATAAGTCGTTTTCCGGCGCGTGGAGCGAAAAGGCGATAGAAGAGGAAATGAATGAGCCGACGGCGTTTTGCGTTTCGGCACGCGAGGAAGGAATTCTTGCCGGGTATGCCTTTTTAAGCGTTCTTCCTCCCGAGGCGGAATTGTTAAGGATTGCGGTCGCCCCGGAAAAGCGAGGGCGCGGCACTGCGGATATATTAATGAAGAGTCTTTTTTTCGAAGCGAAAAAAAGAGGGATAGAGACCGTGTTTTTGGAGGTGCGGGAGGATAACGCGCCGGCACGCAGGCTTTATGAAAAGCACGGATTTACAAGATACGGCGTGAGAAAGAAATATTATGAGGGCACTTTCGACGCGGTGCTTTATAAAAAAGAAATGAGGGAGCGGAGCAAATGATAGTTCTCGGAATAGAAAGCTCGTGCGACGAGACCGCCGCGGCGATAACAAGGGACGGGAGAGAGGTTCTTTCGGACGTTATCTATTCGCAGGCGGACATTCACTCAAAATACGGCGGAGTCGTGCCGGAGATAGCGTCCCGAAGGCACATTGAAAAGATACTTTATGTGATCGACAAGGCGTTATCCGACGCCGGAATGACGAAGGACGATATTGACGCTGTCGCCGTTACGATGGGACCGGGGCTTGTCGGCGCGCTCTTGGTCGGAGTGTCGGCGGCAAAGTCGCTTGCCTATGCGTGGGGAAAGCCGCTCATCGGGGTCAACCACATAATCGGGCACATCTCGGCAAACTATGTCGCATTCCCCGAGCTTGAGCCTCCGTTTCTGTGCCTTGTCGCGTCGGGCGGGCACAGCCATATCGTGAATATTAAAAGCTATTTGGAAACCGAGGTGCTGGGAGCAACGAAGGATGACGCGGCGGGCGAGGCGTTTGACAAGGTGGCGCGCGTTATCGGGCTCGGCTATCCCGGCGGTCCCAAGATTGACGCGGCGGCAAAGGAAGGCAACGATAAGGCGTTCGACTTTCCGCGGGCAAAGACGGGCAGCGATTTTTCCTTCAGCGGACTTAAGACCGCTGTTATAAACACAGTTCACAAAATGGAGCAAAAGGGCGAGAAGATTCCTCAGGCGGACATTGCGGCAAGCTTTCAGAGGGCGGTCGTGGATGTTTTAACGGAAAAGACAGTTCATGCCGCGAAAATATCCGGCGCGAAAAAGATATGCCTTGCCGGCGGCGTTGCCTCAAACTCGCTTTTAAGAAGCGAAATGGATAAAAAAGCAAAGAGCGAGGGGATAGAGGTTTACTATCCTCCTTTAAGGCTCTGCACGGACAATGCGGTCATGATATCGGCGGCAGGATATTTTAAATATAAATACAGCGGAAAGACCGAGGGAAACGACTTAAACGCGTACCCCGCGCTTTCAATTTAAAAAGACCTTCGGGTCTTTTTTGTTTAAAAAAATATTTTAGGGCAATACTCATTTTGAAAGAAGGTATTGCCATGAAAATCGAACGCTATGTAAACGGGAAAAAAATCACGTTTGACCAGATGAAAAGATACACCGTTAAGAACCGCACCGTTGACGCAGCGGTGGAACGCGTGATAAAGCGCGAAAGTAAATGACGAAAAAGACCGCGCTTTATATAAGAGTATCGACTGACGCGCAGCGCGAGGAGGGCTATTCCATCGACGCGCAGAAGGAAATGCTCTCTGCCTTTTGCGTGTCTAAGCGAATCGAAAACTATGAGTTTTATATAGACGGCGGCTTTTCGGGAAGCAATCTGGAGCGCCCGGAAATGAAAAGGCTGATTTTTGAGGCAAAGGAGAAAAAGATATGCCGCGTCATCGTCTACAAGCTCGACAGATTAAGCCGAAGCCAGAGGGACACGCTTTATTTAATAGAAGAGATTTTTAATCCGAACGGCATCGACTTCGTTTCGATGAACGAAAGCATGGACACCTCGACCCCGCTCGGAAGGCTGATGCTCGGCATTTTGTCTGCGTTTGCTCAGTTAGAGCGCGAAAATATTAAGGAGCGCACAAGAATGGGCATGGCGGAGCGCGTCAAGTCCGGGCTCTGGCCCGGCGGCGGCAGGGTCCCCTTCGGGTACGATTACGACCCGGAAAAGGGAATTTTGGTGCCCAACAGCGACTCGGAAACTGTCCGCCTTATCTATAATCTTTACATTTCGGGAACTCCGATGTATAAAATAGCAAAAACCGTCGGGCTTAAATACGAGCGCCTCGCGGTCCAGATATTAAAGCGGAAGTCAAACGCCGGATACATCGTCTACAACGGGAAGGAATATAAGGGACGGCACGAGCCTTTGGTGAGCGAGGAAACCTATAACGAGGCGATGGCGCTGATGGAGGAGCGCTCCAAAAAAAAGCTGACGGATTCTGAATACCTTTTATCGGGCATAGTTTTTTGCGGAGTGTGCGGTGCGAAGATGCGCTACCAGAAATGGGGCAAAAAAGGCGCAAAGCTCTGCTGCTACTCTAAGGACAAAAACAAGCCCTATCTTGTAAAGGATCCCGACTGCGACAACGAAAACGTCTGGGCGTCCGAGGTGGAGGATGCGGTGGTGGGCGATATCTTATCGCTTTCTTATAAAATAGAAAAGGGCACTTTGCCCGAGGCGGACATTACGGGCGCGCTTGAAAGTAAAAAGCTTCAGTGCGAAAAAAAACTAAAAAGGCTCTATGCGCTTTACGCCGCGGACGGAGACGAGGTTTTAAAAGATGCGATAGCGGAGATTAAAAAAGAGCTTGAAAAAACAAAAAAGGCTCTTTCGGACGAAAAGGAAAAAGCCCGGGAGATAAAAAAGCGCGAGGGGAAGAGGAAAAAGCTTGAAACGCTTAAGGACACATGGGAATTTATGACCGCGAGGGAGAAAAGAAATGTTATAAGAAGCCTCGTTTCCAAGGTGACGGTGACGCACGATACCGTGAAGATAGACTATCTTTTGTAAATACGTGCAATTTAACCGCCTGTATCAAGCCCCGGAGGGATTGTCTTTGGTCAATTTGATGAAAAATGTTAACTTAGTTTAATGTTTTCACCAAAAAAAATTAAATTTTGCTAAAATTTGTGTTGATTTTTTGTGCATAATGGTATATAATAAAATAAGTACGTTTTTACCGGGCAGCTTTATGCCCAAAAACACCGGAATTCGGGGGTCCGGAGGGCACAAAAGCCGGGCAGATATTAATTTCTACAGGAGGTTTTAAAATGACGTCAAGAAAAGCAACGGCGGTATTACTTGCTCTGCTTGTCACCGTGACAAGCTTTACGGCGCTGCCGAGAAAAGCGGAAGCGGCGGCGAGCACAACGTTTGACGCACTCGATTTCACTTATGACCGTGACGACGTGTACACAAACTACATAAAAAATTATGAGGGAGCGGCACGTCCCGACACCGAGATATATGTTCCGGCAGCGGCGTATGCGTCTGCGGCGAATCCCGAGACCGTGACGGGCTATGAAGAGCTCGACGGTGTGGCGAGTGTATTGAGGTTCGGGGAGGACGTTCAGTCCGTCATATATAATGTGAATGTGCCAGAGGCAGGACTTTACAATATAAAGTACAGCGTCAAGGGCGATGTAAACATTAAAAACGATATGGAGTTTTCTGTCGAGATAAACGGCGCTTCGCCGTTTAACGAGGCAATGACCATTCAGTCGCCCAGAGGATTCAAAAATTCGGACGAGGGATTCAAGGTCGTTGTCGATGAAGACAAGAACCGCACGGCAGAGTTCGCACGAGACCGTGAGAACGACTTAAGACCTGACCAGGAAAAGCTCTTAAAGTGGCGCACCGAATGGCTGGTCGATTCCGGCGGACTTATTGACGAACCCCTGTCGTTTTATTTTAATGCCGGTGAAAACACAATCACGATAACAACGGTCGGCGAGCCTTTTTATATCGCCGGAATCACGCTTTGCCAGTATCATGCCCCCAAGGCATATGCGGAGGTTAAAAAGGAATATGATGCGATGGGATATAAGCCCGCGACAAAGCAGTTCAAGGTTCAGGCGGAGACGGCGGACGAGTTTTCCGATTCCGCACTTTATCCCATATCCATAAGAAATAACGCTCAGATGGAGCCCCACCATACAAGCAAGACCAGGCTTAACGCGGCGGGCGGTTCCAACTGGGGAAGTGCGAGGAGCTGGCTTCAGTGGACCATTGAAGCTCCGGAGTCGGGACTTTACGAAATGGCGATAAAGTTCCAGCAGAACTCCTATGTCGGAATGAACGCGACGAGGACGGTCTACATCGACGGCGAGGTTCCTTATGAGGAGCTTAAGCACTTGAAATTCGCTTACGACTCGGGCTGGCAGATAATGAAGACCGAGGATGAGTCGGGCGAGCCTTACTACATATATCTTTCCGAGGGAACCCACACCCTGAGAATGGAAGTAAACTTAGGCGAGATGGCGGAAATTATTGACCGTCTGACGACGGTTACATACCGCTTAAACAGCATATACAGCTCTGTCGTTATGCTTGCGTCAACATCTCCCGATAAGTACAGAGACTATTACTACGACAGAAAGATTCCCACGCTTATGGAAGACCTTAAGTGGACGAGAAGCGAGATCAGCGCCATCAAGGACTCCATTATAGAAGTAACGGGAACGACAAGCTCAAAGACGGCGACGCTTGAGAGCTTTATCAATCAGCTTGATATTTTAATCGACGATCCGGACGAGTTCAGTAAGAGACTTGAGGCTTTCAAGAACAACATCACCTCTTTGAGCCAGTGGATTATTGATAACAAGAAGCAGCCCATTTCGCTTGACTACATTGTTTTCGGACCCTCCGACATGAAGCTTGACAGAGCGGAAGCGGGATTCTTCAAGGGATTCTGGGAGGGCACAAAGACCTTCTTCGCGTCGTTCGTTGAGGATTACAGTGTAATCGGAGCAGTTGCGGGCGAGGGAAGAAAGGTCAAGGTCTGGGTAAATACCGGACGTGACCAGATAAACATCATCAACAACATGGTTAACGACGAGTTCACCCCGGCAACGGGTATCAACGTTCAGCTTGAGCTTGTTCAAGGATCGCTTATCGAGTCCACTCTTGCCGGAAAGGGACCCGACGTTGCGCTCATGATAGCGTCTGATCAGCCCGTCAACTACGCAATAAGAGGCGCGCTTGTCGATCTTTCACAGTTCGGACCGCAGGACCTTGACGGTGACGGCAAGAACGAGGTCAACGGATTTGCGGATGTTTACAAAAGGTACAGCCGCCAGAACTTCGAGGGCTATGCATTCCAGATGAATTCCGATAAGGACGAGGAAAAGGCTCACGAGGGTGAGGAGTGGACCTGTCCGTCATGCGGCACCGTTAATAACACAGGCATCTGCTCATCATGCGGATATAAAAAGTATTACGCTTACTATGCGGTTCCCGAGACGCAGACCTTTAACATGATGTTCTACAGAAAGGATATATTGGCAGAGCTCGGTCTCGGCGTGCCGAACACATGGGATGACTTTTATGCGATGCTTCCCGTACTCAGAAGAAACAACCTTGAGGTCGGCGTTCTTTCAGGCACGATGTATCAGATACTCTTATATCAGTACGGCGGAACGTTCTATTCTGAGGACCGCCACAAGTCGGGACTGACGACAGAAGCGGCAAAGAAGGCATTCGTTGAGGTTTCGGACTGTTTCATTAAATATGACTTCCCGATATCCTTCAACTTCTACACCAGATTCAGAAGCGGCGAGATGCCGATATCCATTCAGCCTTATACACAGTTCAACCTTATTAATGCCGCGGCACCCGAAATTCAGGGTCTGTGGGATATGACCAAGGTGCCCGGAACGAAGATGGAGGACGGCAGCGTTAACTATGCGCAGAACGTTTCCTCCACTGGCGCGATAATGTTTGATAACACAAAGGACAAGGAAGCGGCTTGGGCGTTTATCGAGTGGTACACCAGAAACGATATGCAGACCCGTTACGGAACGGAGCTTGAGTCCATCATGGGCGCTGCGGGCCGTTACGCGGCGGCAAATACCGAGGCGTTCAAAAACCTTGCATGGACAAGACAGCAGACAAGACTTTTAAGCGAGCAGATGGAGGACCTTTGCGGTGTTCCCGAGGTTCCCGGAAGCTATTTCACGGCAAGAACGATCACCCTTGCGTTCAACGACGCTTACATAGAGATGGAGAATCCCTATAAGGCACTGTCCGAGCGTGCGGAGGATCTTGACGATGAGATCGCGAGAAAGTACGAAGAATTCGGATTATATTAATAGGAGGTGTGGATTTTGTTTAACTTCATGAAAAAGAAAGACGATGTTCTCCCGAACGAGAACAGGAAGAATACATGGCTTGAGATAAAGAAGAATAAATCCAATTACCTTCTTATAGCTCCGTACATGATAATCTTCATCATTTTCACAGTCGTTCCGGTCGTGTCCTCAATGATATTGAGCTTTACATACTTCAACATGTTCCAGTGGCCCGAATGGAGAGGCTGGCTTAACTACCAAAGACTTTTCTTAGAGGATGACATTTTCCTTATCGGTCTTAAAAACACGCTTATGTTCGCGTTTATATTAGGACCGACGAGTTACGTGTGCTGCTTCTTCTTCGCATGGCTCATAAACGAGCTTCCGCCGAAGGTCAGAGCGTGCCTGACGCTGCTTTTCTACGCACCGTCTATGTGTTCGTCAATCTACACGATATGGCTTTTCATCTTCAGCGGCGATGCCAACGGTCTTGTAAACTCCTACCTCATGAAGTGGGACTGGATAAGCGCTCCGATTCAGTGGTATACGGATACGGCATATAACGTAAAGGTAATAATCGTTATTCAGCTGTGGCTGAGCCTCGGAACAAGCTTTCTGTCCTTCATTGCCGGATTCCAGTCGCTCGACAAGAGCTATTTTGAGGCGGGCGCGATAGACGGAATAAGGAACAGATTCCAGGAGCTTATCTATATCACCGTTCCGACAATGCGTCCGCAGATGATGTTCGGCGCGGTAATGCAGATAGCAAGCTCCTTCGGTATCGGACCGGTCTGCAGAACTCTTGCCGGATTCCCCAGTACAAACTACTCCCTGCGTACCATCGAGACGCATATTTATGACT
Source organism: uncultured Clostridia bacterium (assembly GCA_934476235.1). Classification (GTDB taxonomy): domain Bacteria; phylum Bacillota; class Clostridia; order CAKSNL01; family HGM11501; genus HGM11501. Next base: position 34,714 of record CAKSNL010000008.1, read on the forward strand.
ACGGTACGACGAGATACGAAATGGGTTATGCATCGGCGATCGCATTCTTCCTTTGCATAATGATGATAGTAACCAGAAACCTGATGGCAAAGCTCATCAGAGTTGACGATTAAGAGAGGAGGGGAAAAACGTGGCAGAAACAATAATCACTGCGGAAAACAAGGAAGTCAATATGAACGACCTTCCCGAGGAATTAAGAGAACATGTTGCTCCGAAGCGCATGAGAGTCAGAAAAAAGAGAGTCAACCGTTCCCTGGGCGGCGATATCGGCGTTATATTACTTCTTACCATAATGGGTCTTTTCATGGGCGTTCCGCTTTACTACACGATAATTTCGGCGTTCAAGCCTCTTAACGAGCTTTTCATATTCCCGCCGAGGTTCTATGTATCGCAGCCTACGGTGTCGAACTTCAAGCAGGTGTTTGACCTGGCATCAAACCTTTGGGTTCCCTTCTCGAGATACGTGTTCAACAGCGTGTTTGTCAGCGTTGTCGTAACCGTGGGGCATGTTATTCTTGCTTCCATGGCGGCTTACCCGCTTGAAAAAGCAAAGTTCCCCGGCTCCAAGGGACTTTTCTCGCTGGTTCAGCTTACGCTTTTGTTCACCGGCGGAACGATGGCGATTCCCCTTTACGTTGTAATGGCGTACCTGGGACTCGTAAACTCCTATCTCGCACTTATTTTACCGGCACTCGGCTCCAGCCTGGGACTTTTCCTTATGAAGCAGTTCATGAGAGGTATTCCCAACTCAATGCTTGAGGCGGCGAAGATCGACGGCGCAAACGAGTTTACCATATTCTGGAAGCTGGTTATGCCGAATGTTAAGCCCGCCTGGCTCACGCTTTCCATATTCTCCTTCCAGTCGATATGGAATAACACCGGTAACAACTTCATTTATTCCGAGGAACTTAAAATGCTCCCGACGGCGCTCAACCAGATTTACGCGGCGGACGCTTCAACCGGTGTCGGCAACGTAGCGCGTCAGGGAAGTGCGGCGGCAGTTGCTCTCATTCTTATGATACCGCCGATAATTTTCTTCGTTTTAACACAGAGCAATGTCATAGAAACCATGGCATTCTCCGGAATGAAAGACTGATAGGAGGTAGAAAAGATGGCTGTAAAATCAAAGATCAGACGGGCCGTGAAAATTCTTTCCTGCCTCACACTGATAGCTGCAATTCTTTGCTCGGGGCTTACTGTTTTGGCAGACGAGCCTTATATGGGCTATAACTTCAACTACTACGGCGAAGCGTCATCGCCCAACGGCTACCTCCCGACTAAGGCATACAACGGAACCGAGTGGGGAGTGGGTTATCTTGATAACCCGACTGATATGTACGTTGACAAGTCCGGATACCTTTACATATTGGATGCCGGAAACGGACGCATCATAAAAACTGATCAGAATCTTAACCTTGTTTCGGTTATCGACTCTTTCACGGATAAAAACGGAGAGCCCACTTCTCTTAACTCCCCGCAGGGTCTTACGGTAACACCCGACGGCGAGATATATATCTGCGATACCAATAATAACAGGGTTATCGTAACCGACCAGACAGGGCATGTTACAAGAGAATATTTCAAGCCCGAATCCTCTCTTCTTTCGGAAACGCTTGTTTTCCTTCCCAAGAAGATTGAGGTTACGGACACCGGCGACATGTATATCATCGCTGACAATATAGTTGACGGTGCCCTGGTTATAACAGAGGAAGGCGAATACATGGGCTATTTCGGAACGGACGCGGTAACGCTTACCTCCGAAATGATGAAGGTCGTGTTCTGGAGAATGTTTATGACGGAGGAGCAGATAAAGAAGATGATGTCTCCCCAGCCCGTACCGTTTGACAATATGTATTTAGACGGCGACTTTCTCTACACCGCGACAACATATATAAGAGACAATGACCAGATTAGAAAGGTAAATCCCGCCGGAAATAACCTCTTTGAAGGCAATCAGTACGGCGAGGCGTACGTCGGCGGATTCGGCGGCGGATATGAGCAGGCGGCGTTCATTGACGTGAACGTAACGGATGAAGGCTTCTTCTACTGCCTTGACAAGACCTTCTGCAAGATATTCATGTACAACCAGGACAATGAGCTTTTGACAATCTTCGGCGGCGACGGCGACAAGCTCGGAAGATTCAATATCCCGGTTGCGATAGAGTCTATCGGCAGAAACGTGGTCGTTCTTGACGCGGGAAAGAAAAACGTTACGCTTTTTGAGCCCACGTATTACGGAACACAGATAATGAACGGCTCGTACAGATATGAGCACGGTGACTACGAGGGTGCGCTCCAGCCCTGGAACGAGGTTTTAAAGCTCAACGTTAACTCCGAGCTTGCATACAGAGGTATCGCGAGAGCGGAATACTTAAAAGGCGACTATAAGTCGGCAATGGAGCACTACGCGGTAGCTTATGATAACGACGGATATTCCGAGGCAAGACAGAAGTACAGAGCGCAGTATGTTTCGGAGCACTTCTCCGTATTCATGGGAGCCATTTTAGTCATTGCGGCGGCAATATTCATTCTGGCAAAGAATAAAAAGAAGATATACGCAAAGTGCGGATTCCAGACTCTTGAGGAGACCGGATACGCCGGCATGAAGAAATGGAAGTATCCCTTCTATAACCTTCTCCACCCGAGCGACGGTATGAGCGAAATGCGCTACAACAAGAAGGAATCGCTTCCTCTTGCAATACTCTTTATGGTTCTGTGGTACATGTCCGCTGTTATCATAAGACAGTATGAGGACTACATATTCAACGGGACAAATAAAAACGACATCAACATATTCATGATATTTGCGACTACGGTCGGAATCGTTCTGATCGGCTGCGTCGCAAACTGGGCAATCACAACGCTTGTTGACGGCAAGGGAACGTTTAAGAACATTTTCATTTACTGCTCGTACGCCTTCATTCCGTCGACCGTTGCGGCGCTTATCGTAACCTTTATCAGCCACTACATGATAAAGAACGAGGCGGTTTTCGTTCAGGCGATACTTTTAATCGGATACGCGTGGACGGCGATACTGCTCTTTATCGGAATGATGAATGTACACGACTTCACATTCAAAAAAGCGGTGCTTATGACTATACTGACCGCAATCGGAATGCTTCTTATCGTGTTCCTCTTAATGCTTCTGACGGTGCTTTACAGCCAGGTTGCAACGTTTGTGACCACGATTATGTATGAATTGTTCTACAAATTTGCTATATAGGAAAGGAGAGAGCGTTATGAAAAAAATTATATCGGCATTACTTGCATTAACTCTCCTTGCATCCTTATTCACGGGAGTTGTTATGGCAACCGGCGACGAGGCGGAGAAAAAGTCTGAAACAACCGAGACGGCAAAGGAAGAAACAAAAGAAGAAGCAAAAACCGAGGAAAAGAACGATTCCGCTGCTCCGGCAGTAACAGCCGGGAGCGGGGACGGAATGGTGAGCGAGGAGACGGTTGAATCGTACGCCGAGACCGTTCGCGCGACGGCGGCGGACAATTCGAGCATTGACCCAGAGTTCACGCTTATAAGTGAAAACGAATTTTTAGCTCTTTATGCAATTACGGATAACAGCCGGAAGAGAATAGGCGAGATACTTATACAGGATAAGGCGACGGGCTATGTATGGCGCAGCAATCCGGTAAATGCATCGTCTGACGTTATCGCTCAGTCGGCGGGTCATGCGTATTACAGAAATAAATCACAGCTTCTTTTCACCTATGCGCAGGGTTATAACTATTATGACATGAACAGCTACTATTCATGCACGGAGAATGACCTTGTGACCTGCACGGTAAATCAGGGCAAATCGGTAAAATTCCTCTATAAGTTCAGCGACCTTAAGTTCGCGGTTCCGGTAGAATACAGTCTGGATTCAAACGGATTTAAGGCGGAGCTGCTCTTAAACGATAAGGACGCTAAGCTTTCCTATTCGGAAATGGGCTCTGTCGCTGCCGGAAACTTCGGTAAGGTAGAGCAGGAGATTGACTATAACATTACCGAGATAAAGCTTCTCCCGGCGTTCGGCGCGACAAGCTATAACGAGGACGGATATCTCTTTATTCCGGACGGAAGCGGAGCGCTCGTTTACTACAACAACGGCAAGGACAACGTTAAGCAGCCTTACAGTGCGCCGGTCTACGGCAATTATAAGGACAGTCAGGCTGAGGACTACAGAAAGGCGTCCGACAGATTCTATCTTCCCGTTTTCGGAACAGTGAAAAATGACGGACACGCCTTAATGGGAATTATCGAGGACAACGCAAACGTCGCATTCATAAATGCTGAAGTAAGCGGATATGAGACCGCGTACAATAAGGTTTACTCCTCGTATCTTCACAAGATAATAAGAGGCGCAAGCAAACAGGGCGCGGCGCAGCCGATGAGTAAGGAAATGCGCGACCCGGACAAGAATTACACCGTTAAGTACTTCTGCCTTTCGGGCGATCAGGCGTCCTATGTCGGCATGGCGAAGTTCTACAGACAGTATCTCATCGAAGAACAGGGCATGACGAAGTCAAACGACCTTCGCGATGCGGCGCTTTTCCTTGACATGTATGCCGGCGTTGAGAAAAAGACAAGCATATTGGGTATTCCGTGGAACATCTTTGACGTTATGACAACGTACGAGGACATCATGGCAATCTCCGACGATATGTCCGAGGCGGGCATCAGTAACGTTGTGTTCAGATATAACGACTGGACGAAGAAGAATAACCGCAAAAAGGTTCAGAACAAGCCGACCTTTGAAGGAAGTATCGGGGGCAGAAAGGGCTACGAAAAGGCTTCCGAATACCTTGCCGGCAAGAACATGGGCTTTTACTTAAACATTGACTTTATCAACTATTCAAAGTCGGGCAACGGATATTCGAGACTTTCGGACTCCGTTAAGTATCCCAATCAGGCTCCGGCATATCAGTCAAGCGGTATCACGGCTCATATCAACATGGGTACGAGATGGTGCCTGCTTAAGTCCGACAAGGTGCGCGACGCGGCAATGAAATTTGCCGAGAAGTGCGAAAAGTACGGTATCACTTCCGTTTCGCTTGAGAACTTCGGAAATGCTATCTATTCGGACGGCTCCAACAAGGGCGGACTCACCAGAGGTCAGTGCATGAATATCTGGGAGGAGATAATCTCGGGATACAAAGAAAAGGGCATGAACGTGCTCACAACCACTCCGGACGCTTACGCCGTAATAAATTCGGATGTGCTTTTGGAAATTCCTTCAAAGAGTACCTACGTTGAGATTGCGGACGAGGGAGTGCCCTTCTACCAGATAGTTGTAAGAGGCTATAAGACCTATACCTCCGAAAACGTCAACATGTCGAGCGTGTCTGAGGACATTATCTTAAATGCGGCGGAAACCGGAAGCAGCATTTTGTACAGTCTCACGGCAGGCGACACCACCACTCTTAAAGAAACATATCTTAAATATTTATACAGCTGCAATTACTCGGAATGGAAGGACGATATAATCGAGGATTACAAGAAGCTTTACGGAACGCTTTCTGTGGTTGACGGACAGACGATCGAAAATCACGAAAAGCTTGCCGAGGGGCTTTACAGGACGACCTATTCAAACGGCGTTGCAGTTTATGTAAACTACAATTATAATGACATAACCACCGAAAACGGAGTTACGGTTCCGGCAAGGGATTATGTTGCAGAGAGGGGTGAGTGGTAATGGAAAACAAAGAAAATGTGACTCCCGAAAAGGAGAGCAATAAAGAGGTTTTTGATAAGCCCAAGCGCCTCACAAAAGAGGAGAGAGCCGCGATCCGCGAGGCAAACCGCCGCGCGGCAAAGAAGAGAAAGGCAGCTGCGGCGCTTTCCGAAAAACAGGCAAGAGCCGGATACTGGTTTGTCGCTCCGTGGATTTTAGGCGTTATATTCCTGTTTTTGATCCCGGTCGTAACATCCTTTATTTATTCATTCTGCCGCGTCGGAGTAAGAGCCGGCGGCGCAAAGCTCACGTTTGTGGGACTTTCAAACTACATTTACATTTTCACAAAGAGCGAGACCTTCCTTCCCGCACTTGCGGACTCACTTAAGGATATGCTCTATCAGGTTCCGATTATCGCATTCTTCAGTATGTTTATCGCTCAGATATTAAATCAGAAGTTTGTCGGCAGAACCGCGGCGAGAATCATGTTCTTCCTGCCTGTTATCATCGCCTCCGGCGTTGTTATAGAGATACTCACAAAGACGGGCATGAGCACAAACGTTAACCTGGGTCAGCAGTCGAACATCTTCACATTCCAGGAAGAATCGGCAATACTTAAGATATTGAATCAGTCGGGAATAAGCCAGTCTCTTATAGAATACCTAAAGACTCTGGTCAGCAACATTTTCGACATAACATGGAAGAGCGGTATTCAGATTCTTTTGTATCTGTCAGCGTTGCAGTCAATTCCGAAGTCATATTACGAGGTTTCTTCGATGGAGGGTGCAACCCCCTGGGAGGAGTACTGGAAGATAACCTTCCCGCTTCTTTCACCCATGAGCCTTGTGTGCGTTGTGTACACCATAATCGACTCGTTCACCTACTATCAGAACGCGGTTATGAAGCTTATCGACACTAACAATATGGCAAGCGGTAACGCCGGAATAGGCGCGGCGATGAGCTGGATATACTTCATCGTTATCGCGCTGATACTCGTGCTTATTGTGAAATTCGTGTTTGCAAAAACCGTATATACTGAGGAATAGGAGGTGCCGGAATGAGACCTGAATTATCAAAACTTTCAAAAGAAGAATTCAAGCAGGAAATGAAACGCCGTGACGAAGAAATGAAATCCAGCGGAAAAAGCCACGGTATCGGATTGAAGCGTTTCGGCTCCGCGTACTTCAAAAAGCAGCTTATGCATGTGCTTTTCACGATCTTCCGCGCATTCCTTCTTATCGGACTGTCATATATCGTGCTTTATCCGGTGTTCAGAATGTTGAGCAAGGCGTTCAGCGAGGATTACGTTGCGTCGGCGACAAGCATCTGGATTCCCGATCATGTCGGCATGACAAATGTTAACTACGCGATGACGTTCTTAAATTACTGGCAGGCATTCTGGTGCAGCGTCAGAATTTCCTTAGGAAGCGCCATTTTGCAGGTTATTTCCAGCGCGGTTGTCGGATACGGATTTGCAAGATTCAAATTTAAGGGAAGAGGGCTCCTTTTCGGTCTTGTCATACTGACAATGATCATCCCGCCCCAGACTTATCTTGTATCTCTCTTCATGATATACAGAAAGTTTGACTTCTTTAAGCTTCTGGCGATACCGTCGCTTATAGCCGGCAAGAACCTGGGAATCAACCTTATCGGAACGTCGTGGACGATGTGGATCCCCGCGATACTCGGCGTAGGACTCAGAGGCGGACTTTTCATCTACATATTCAGACAGTTCTTCAGAGGTATGAGCAAGGAGCTTGAAGAGGCTGCTTATATCGACGGATGCGGTCCTTTCGGAACCTTCCTTCGCATAATGGCTCCCAACGCGCTTGCTTCGGGACTGGTAGTTTTCCTGTTCTCTTTGGTATGGCACTGGAACGACTATTTCGTAACATCGTCCCTTTTCACCTCGCCTAACAAACCGAGACCGCTTTCGCTTACACTTATGGCGAAGTACGGCGAGATCGGAATCACGTTCATGAGCTCTGACGATGTAAACGGCGGATATATCTTAAACGCGGCGGCACTTTTGGTGGTACTGCCTATGATAATCGTATTCGCATTCACGCAGAGATACTTTATCGAGAGCGTTGATAAGGTCGGCGTTAAGGGCTGATCTTCAGGCATACTAAAAAGTACTGTAACTTTAAGTTACAGTACTTTTTGCATTATGCCGGTATATTAAACTATTTCGTGCCCTTTTTCAGAAAGAGCGGAAAGAGCCTTGTCATAGTTTTCGCTTTTGACCAAAATATAGTCGGTATTATACGTCGAAACGGCGAAAAGCCCGATTTTGTTTTCGGCTAGGATTCCGGAAATTTCGGAAAGAATCCCGATGAGCGAAAAGTCAAGCACTCCTTGGATTCTTACGGCGCGCCAGGGGAAATCTGCCGCATAGGCGTTTTCCGGCACGTCGTTTAATGGGCAGACGAGGGAGAGCTCCTCATCCGTCGCGGCGCAGAAGGTGAAAGGGCGGCTCGGGTCAACTCCGGAAAAGTCCTTCACCTTGCAGACGGCGAATTCGCCGTCAATTTTCTTTATCTTCATAATTCACCTCAGATATTCTTTATCTGCCAGTCGATGGGCGATTTTACAAGCGAGATGAGCGTTTCGTTAGCCTTTGAAAAATGGCGGCAGCCGAAAAATCCGCGGGACGCGGAAAGCGGGCTCGGGTGCGCCGCGGTAAAGATATAGTGGCGCGACTTGTCGATAAGCTCCGCCTTGGACTGCGCGTGATTGCCCCAGAGAAGGAAGATGACAGGGTCTTTCCGCTCGGAAAGCGCACTTATTACGCGGTCGGTAAATATCTCCCAGCCCTTGCCCTTGTGGGCGAGCGCCTCACCCTCGCGGACGGTCAGAATGGTGTTTAACAAAAGCACGCCCTGTTTTGCCCAGTCCATTAAATATCCGTTATTCGGAATGTAGGTCCCGACGTCGTCGCGCAGCTCCTTATAAATGTTCAAGAGTGAGGGTGGAGCCGGAACTCCCGGCTGAACCGAGAAGCACATTCCGTGCGCCTGACCGACCTCATGATACGGGTCCTGCCCGATGATGACGACCTTTGTGTCATGATACGAGGTGGTCTTGAGCGCGGAAAAAATTCTGTGCATATCGGGAAACACCGTGCGGTTAGAGTATTCCTCTTTTAAGAACGCGCGAAGCTTCAGGTAATATTCTTTTTTAAATTCGTCCTCCAAAATGCCGTTCCAGTCGTTTCCGAAATCTATCATAATAATCTCCGTTCCGCCCGTGTGCGTTTTCTCTATAACAAAGCGGGAAAATTTCGCACGGGCTTTTTTCATATTCCGCCGCGGGGTGACGCGAAAGCAGCGTTTCTAATAAAAAATGCGGACCTTTAAGTCCGCATTTTAATAAGCATCTTCGGCAAACCCCGTTATGTTAATGCGAAGGCCGCGTAAGTATTACATATACTTTCTTTTACGAGCTGCTTCCGATTTCTTTTTGCGCTTAACACTGGGTTTTTCGTAATGTTCTCTCTTTCTAACCTCGGACAAAACACCTGCCTTAGCGCAAGAACGCTTAAAACGACGAAGAGCGCTGTCCAACGACTCGTTTTCTTTAACTCTGATTTCCGACACGGTATATCCCTCCCTCCGCTTTTTACAGTTGACAGCAATGGATGTATGCCGCTGTCACAATGAAATAATACGGGATTCGCAAAGTGATACAAGAATTATACATTAAAATTCGGAAATAGTCAAGTTATTTTAGAGAAAAATATTATTTTTTTCTTCAAATATATGAAATATACCGCAAATGAGTACAAAATAAGCGCTGAAAAAAATGATATTGCCGAGGATAAAGCTATGCCGAGCGAGGGTATAATAGATAAATAGAAAAAATGCCCGCCGACGAATGAAATAAGAGCAAAGACCGAGGGCGAAAGCGCGTAAAGCGCGGAGCCGGGAACCAGACCGACGCCGGACGATGCGGTAAAAAAGCTCGGCACGAGAAAGAAGATATTGGAAAGAGCGTACGCCGCTATATAGCCGTACACTCCCAGCAACGGCGTCAGAATAACGGTCAAAAGAAGCTCGGATATGTTGGAAGCAAATGAATAGAGCGACGCTTTTTTCTCGCAGCCGGACGCGTTCATGACAGAATTTAATATGTGCCTGAAGGTCGCCGCGAGCCCGCCTATAGCCATAACCGGGAGAAAGAGAGCGACCCTTGAATCGGAAAAGAGCACCGAGGCAAAAAAGCCGCGGAACACTATCATTGAAAATGTGCACGGAAAGGCGAAAAGAGAGGTGATGAGAAAAACCTTTTCGCATTTTCTTATCACGGCTCCCCGGTTGTTCTTTTTAAGGTTTTCCGAAATATACGGCACTAAGTTCACCGTCACGGCGTTTGTGAAAACACAGGGCATGTATAAAAGCGGCATTATCATTCCGCTGATGACGCCGAGAACCCCCGTCGCCTCGCTCCTCGTGAGACCGTTTTCTGTAAGAAGGAACGGAATTAAGATGTTCGACGCGGAGGAGAGCACGGACTCCGCCGTTTTTGCGGCGGTGACGGGGAGGGCTACCGAGGCGATGCCGCTTTTTAAGGGACCAAGCGGCGGGGCGCTTACACCGCGCGTGTGCTTTTTATAGGAAATGGTGAGCATTGCAAGGCTTAGCGCTTCGCCGAGCAATATCCCCAGCGTGAGCACCGCCGATGAGCGCGTAATGTCGCCGCGCGAGAAAAATATCAAAAGGAGCACGACCGAAAACGTGCGGAAAAGCTGCTCCGATATCTCGGTAACGGCAGGGACCTTCACGCATGAGTCGGAATAGAAGCTGCTTTTATAGACGTTTTCAAAGCCTGTGATTAAAACGGCGAAGGATAAAATCAAAAGCGAAGGATACGTGCGCCTGTCGCCCAAAAATAACGAGAGAGGCTTTGCGAAAATGAAAAGCGCCGAGAACAAAATGAGCGAAACGTAAAGCACGGCTTTGAGCGCGGAGCACGTTACCGCCTTCTTAAGAGCCGGAGTTTTCGCCTCGGGAATCTTTTTCATCGCGGCGACGGGAATTCCGGAGGCGACCACGGCGCAGCACACCGAATATACCGGCATTACGAGCGCGAAAAGCCCGAGCCCCTCGGCACCTATAAAGCGGCTTATGAAAATGCGGTATAAAAAGCCGGTCATGCGTGTGATAATATTGGCGCCGGTCATAAAAAGCGTGTTGTACGTAAATGATTTTTTCTTCAGAAAACGCGCCTCCCTTACAGGTTTTTTAAATTCTATGCGAAAAAGAAAAATATTATCAATAGAAATTGACTTTGATGATTTTTTGTGGTAAAATAATGAGAGTGGTTACCGAATGAAGCGGGAAAGGAAAATTTTATGAAAAAATTCACATCTGTTTTTCTGGCGGTTATAATATTGGTATTTGCATTTTCCGGCTGCACCGGGCAGAAAGAAAAGCAGCTTTTCGGAACCGTCGCCATAATCGGTCCGGACGGTGAAATGATACTGGATACGGAGCTTTACGTCAATGCCGAAAACGCCACCGCGGCGGACGCCGTGAAGGAAGCCTGCTCCCAGGTCAGACTGACCTACACTTACGAAAACGGGATGTTTGACGATTTCGGCGGCGTTGCCTCGGGCGAGGAGGACGGATGGCTTTTTTATAACGAAGGGGAGTTATCCGATGTCGGCGCCGGTCAGTGCGAGATAAAGAACGCATTTGAGATCGAGTTCAGATACGAAAACTATAATGAAAGTTTTTCCTTAAACTGAGAAAAATGCTTGACAAGCTTGACAAAGCGTGATATAATTTATAATTGTATGGGTATGTTTGTGAGAAAAGGTGGAGCAAAATGATCAGCGAATTGCAGACTGCAAATAAGACCGTCGGTTTTAAGCAGTCGGTCAAAAAGATACTAAGCGGTGAGGGCAGAAAAGCTTTTGCTGCAAAGGATGCGTCTCCTTCTATTACGGACGAAATAGTTAAGATATGCGAAAAGTCAGGTGTGCCGCTCGAATGGGTCGGCACGATGGACGAGCTGGGCAGAGCCTGCGGGATAGAAGTGGGCGCTGCCGTTGCTGTTGTTTATTGACGGATTTATCCGTTGATATAAAAATAAATCAAGGAGGTGGAAATTAAATGCCGACATTTAACCAGTTGGTCAGAACAGGCAGAACCACGAATGTGAAGAAGTCTACGGCTCCCGCATTACAGAAGGGTTTTGACTCTCTTAAGAACAGAGCAACCGATCAGGATTCTCCCCAGAAGAGAGGCGTTTGCACTTACGTTAAGACGAAGACCCCCAAGAAGCCTAACTCAGCGCTTCGTAAAATTGCCAGAGTAAGACTTACCAACGGTACTGAGGTAACGAGCTACATCCCCGGCGAAGGTCACAACCTTCAGGAGCACAGCGTTGTTCTTATAAGGGGCGGAAGGGTAAGAGACCTTCCCGGTGTACGTTATCACATTATCAGAGGCGCTCTCGACGCGTCGGGTGTTGCTGACAGAAATCAGTCAAGATCCAAGTACGGCGCGAAGAAGGCAAAGGCTAAGAAATAATAGCCGCTAAAAAAGCATGTTGTTCCGTAGATGGAATGACAAATTAGGTTGTGCGGTCTACGGAATTTTTATAGATTGCACTTACAAGAAAGGATTTCTTGAGTACCTATGAATTCATTATTTAAATTTTATGAAGGAGGGAAGAACAGTGCCGAGAAGAGGATTTGTTCCCAAAAGAGATGTTTTGCCTGATCCCATGTATAACGACACCACTGTTACGAGACTTATAAACAACATCATGCTTGACGGTAAGAAGGGTGTTGCGCAGAAGATCGTATACGATGCGTTCGATATCGTACGTGAGAAGACAGGAAAGGAGCCGCTCGAGGTTTTCAATCAGGCTATGGAGGCTATTATGCCCGTGCTTGAGGTTAAAGCAAGAAGAGTCGGCGGTGCAACATATCAGGTTCCCATGGAAGTGCGTCCCGAAAGACGCCGCACATTGGGCTTGAGATGGCTCACTATGTATTCAAGAGCTCGTAACGAGAGAAACATGTGCGAAAGACTCGCAAACGAGATCATTGACGCTACAAACGGACTTGGCGGATCAGTTAAGAAGAGAGAAGATACTCACAAAATGGCTGAGGCGAACAAGGCGTTTGCTCATTACAGATGGTAGTATTACCACAGTAGTAACCGACGAAAGGAGAGATATTTTTGCCAAGAGAATTTGCGCTTGAAAAAACAAGAAACATAGGCATAATGGCTCACATCGACGCCGGAAAGACCACCACTACTGAGAGAATTTTGTACTATTGCGGTAAAATTCATAAGATTGGTGATACTCACGATGGAGATGCAACCATGGACTATATGGATCAGGAGAAGGAGAGAGGTATTACAATCACTTCTGCTGCTACGACAGCCCATTGGAAGGGTCATAGAATAAACATTATCGATACCCCCGGTCACGTTGACTTTACGGTTGAGGTTGAGCGCTCACTGAGAGTTCTTGACGGAAGCGTAACGGTCTTCTGCGCAAAGGGCGGTGTTGAGCCCCAGTCTGAAACCGTTTGGCGCCAGGCTGACAGATACGGCGTTCCGAGAATGGCGTTTATCAACAAGATGGACATCATGGGCGCTGACTTTTACAACGTTGTACAGATGATGAAGGACAGACTTCAGTGCAAGGCTATTCCGCTTCAGCTGCCTATCGGTAAGGAGGATACCTTCAAGGGTATCATCGATCTTCTTACAATGAAGGCGGAGGTTTATTACAACGATGACGGTACCGACATAAGAGAAGAGGATATTCCCGAAGACATGAAGGAAATCGCTCAGGAGTATCATGACGCGGCAATCGAAGAGGTAGTTGCGTTTGATGACGAGCTTATGGAAAGGTATTTCAACGGAGAAGAGATTCCCGTTGCCGACCTTAAGAAGGTTATAAGAAAGGCTACCATTGCCAACGAGATCGTTCCGGTATTCTGCGGAACCGCGTACAGAAACAAGGGTGTTCAGCCCCTTCTTGACGCGATCGTTGACTATATGCCCGCTCCGACCGATATTCCCGCTATCAAGGGCACAAACCTTGACGGTGAGGAGGAGGACAGACATTCGAGCGATTCCGAGCCTTTCTCGGCTCTTGCATTCAAGATCATTGCCGATCCCTTTGTTGGTAAGCTTTGCTTCTTCAGAGTTTACTCCGGAACGCTTTCGACAGGAAGCTACGTATTGAACTCCACGAAGGACAACAAGGAGAGAATCGGACGTATCCTCCGTATGCACGCCGATAAGAGAGAAGACCTTGATATGGTATATGCCGGCGATATTGCCGCTGCCGTTGGTCTTAAAAACACCACGACGGGTGACACGCTCTGCGACGAGAATCATCCCGTTATACTTGAATCCATGGAATTCCCCGAGCCCGTTATAAGGGTTGCTATCGAGCCCAAGACAAAAGCGGGTCAGGAGAAGATGGGTCTTGCCCTTGCAAGACTTGCGGAAGAGGATCCCACCTTTAAGGCTTATACCGATGAGGAAACGGGACAGACGATTATCGCCGGAATGGGTGAGCTTCACTTGGAGATCATCGTTGACAGACTTCTCCGTGAATTCAAGGTTGAGGCAAACGTTGGTCAGCCTCAGGTTTCTTATAAAGAGACTATCAGCAAAAAGGTTGACATTGAGCATAAGTACGCTCGTCAGTCCGGCGGTCGCGGTCAGTACGGTCATGTTAAGATGATCATGGAACCGCAGGAAGCCGGAAAAGGATATGAATTCGTTAACCAGGTTGTCGGCGGTGCTATCCCGAAGGAGTACATCCCGGCTGTTGACGCAGGTGTAAGGGGCGCTATGGAGTCCGGTATACTTGCAGGCTACCAGGTTGTTGACGTAAAGGTTACTCTTTACGACGGTTCTTATCACGAAGTCGACTCTTCGGAAATGGCGTTCAAGATTGCCGGATCTATGGCTTTCAAGGAAGGTATGAAGAAGGCTGAACCGGTTCTTAAGGAGCCCATCATGAAGGTTGACGTTACGGTTCCCGAGGAGTACATGGGCGACGTTATGGGCGATATCAGCTCACGCCGCGGTATGATCCAGGGAAGCGAGACGAGAAACGGCGTCGTAACCGTTTCCGCTATGGTTCCGCTTGCCGAGATGTTCGGTTATGCGACGGACCTTCGTTCCAGAACTCAGGGACGCGGTAACTATTCTATGGAGCCCAGCCACTATGAAGTGGTTCCGAGAAGCATCATGGAAAAAATTATCGACCAGAGAGCAAAAAAGAACGATTAATGCTTGATTTTTCTGCTAAAATGTAGTAGAATAAAAGTAAATAATTAATTTAAATAATAAGGAGGACAAACAAAATGGCAAAAGCTAAATTCGAAAGAACAAAGCCCCATGTAAACATTGGTACTATCGGTCACGTTGACCACGGTAAGACAACTCTTACGGCAGCTATCACAAAGGTACTTGCTATGAAGGGTGACGCTGAATTCCAGGATTATTCCAACATCGACAAGGCTCCCGAGGAGAGAGAAAGAGGTATTACGATCAATACCGCTCACGTTGAGTATCAGACTGACACCCGTCACTATGCTCACGTTGACTGCCCCGGACACGCTGACTACGTTAAGAACATGATCACCGGTGCTGCCCAGATGGACGGTGCTATCTTGGTTGTTTCCGCAGCTGACGGTCCCATGCCTCAGACGAGAGAGCACATCCTTCTTTCCAGACAGGTTGGCGTTCCTTACATCGTTGTATTCATGAACAAGGTTGACCAGGTTGACGATCCCGAGCTTCTTGAGCTTGTTGAGATGGAAATCAGAGAGCTTCTTTCCGAGTACAGCTTCCCCGGCGACGAGATTCCGATCATCAAGGGTTCTGCTCTCTTAGCTCTTGAGAGCACATCTACAGACATCAACGCTCCCGAGTACAAGTGCATTCTTGAGCTCATGGACGCTGTTGACTCTTACATCCCGGCTCCTGAGAGATCTACTGATCTTCCTTTCCTTATGCCTGTCGAGGACGTATTCACGATCACAGGTCGTGGTACTGTTGCTACAGGTAGAGTTGAGAGAGGTACTCTTAACCTTTCTGACGAAGTTGAGATTGTTGGTCTTGTTGAGGAGAAGAGAACTGTTGTTGTAACAGGTATCGAGATGTTCAGAAAGATGCTTGACTCTGCTCAGGCAGGTGATAACATCGGTGCGCTTCTTCGTGGTGTTGACAGAAAAGACATCGAAAGAGGTCAGGTTCTTGCAAAACCCGGCACGATTCATCCCCACACAAAGTTCAAGGGTGAGGTTTACGTATTGAAGCAGGATGAAGGCGGACGTCATAAGCCCTTCTTCACAAACTACAGACCTCAGTTCTATTTCAGAACAACTGACGTTACAGGCGTTATCAAGCTTCCGGCTGACAAGGAAATGTGCATGCCCGGCGATAACGTAACAATCGAGGTTGAGCTTCTTAAGCCCATCGCTATTGAGAAGGGTCTTCGTTTCGCTATCCGTGAGGGCGGCAGAACAGTTGGTTCCGGCGTCGTTTCCGAGATCGAGGCGTAATCTTAACCGATAGTAACGGTTTTATAAAGCCATAATAAAAACCGCTCTGAAAATTCAGAGCGGTTTTTTTCGTACGGATGAAACTTTTTTGCCCTTTACGGGATATATAAGAGTGTAAAGACTAAAAGCTTTTAACTTTGCAGAAAGAAAGCGGGTTTGACATGGCAGATGAGGCAAAGCTCCTGGCGCAGATTAAAAAAAGGGAAGAAAGGGCGATTGACCGGGCGGTCAGGCTCTATACGCCGTATTTGAGCACGGTGCTTTATAATATGGCGCCGGGTCTTTCCAAGGAGGACACAGAGGAGATAGTGTCCGACGTATTTTTTGCACTCTGGAAAAATGCGGAGTACATAGACCTTAATAAAGGCACGGTCCGCTCATACATTGCCGCGGCGGCGCGCAATTTCGCGCTGAAACGGCTGAAAAAGAAGAGGGACTCGGTAAGCCTTGACGAGGCGGAGATTCCGGCGGGCGAGCCGGACAGCCTTTCGGCGATGACCGTGTGGGACGCGGTCATGAGCCTCGGCGAGCCGGACAGCGAAATATTCACAAGGTTCTATAAATACGGCGAAAGAATCAGGGATATTTCAAGGGCGACGGGAATTAATATGTCTACCGTTAAAACCAAGCTTTCACGCGGGAAAGACAAATTAAAAAGAATTTTATCTGATGCGGAGGCAATGTTATGAAAAGAAAAAACGACTTATTTGAAGAGCTGAACCTCGGAAAGGAGCAGGGCTTCTGCGCCCCGCTTGAGATTGACACAGGCTCCGTCAAACAAAGGGTGAGGGCAAAAATTGATTCCGCATACACGGAAAGGAAGACTGTTACTATGAAATCGAAAAAGAAAATTGCACTTATCGCCGCTGCTGCGGCACTCACGCTCGGCATATCCGCGTTTGCGGCAAGCGGCGTTGTATCAAGCTGGTTCAGCTCGTCGTCATCCGTCCCCGACTATGAGTCGCTCCCGACTGCGGAGGAGGTCAGAAAGGACATCGGCTACGACGCGGTAATCATTGATGAGTTTGACAACGGCTATGTGTTTAAGAACGGAAGCGTTGTTGACAACGGCTTCGCGGACGAGGACGGAAACACGGTCGAGAGGTTTAAGTCGGTATCTTTCGACTATGAGAAGGAAGGGGACACGGTCATCTTTACCGAGGACCGCTTCAGCTCCGAGGTCGGCATAGCGGGCGAGGAGGTATCGACCTTAAACGGTACGGATATTTATTATCATAGCTACAAAAACAAGTCCGTTCCGGCTGACTACAAGCTGACCGAGGAGGACAAAAAGGCGGAGGAGTCGGGTGAGCTGGTGTTCAGCTACGGCTCGCCCAAGGTGGAGATTCATGACATCAAAACCGTTACGTGGGTGAAGGACGGCTTGCATTTTCAGCTTTTGCAGATAGACGGCAGGCTTTCATCCGACGAGCTTGTCAAAATGGCAGAAGAGGTTATAGAAAGATAACAAAAAACACGCATACCGGAAGGTATGCGTGTTTTATACTGCCGGAAAAAGCTTAAACGGGCGCCGAGGCAATTTAAAGCCCTCAAGAGCTAAAGGAGGGAAGAATTTTCGATTAGAAAATTCAGGGAGGATTTTTCGAGAGGGTCACAAAAAACATGCGCACACCCCGGCGGTCGATTCATGAATCGACCCTACGGGAGCATTGGCGTAGAGGGTGCAAAAACAGGCGGGATGTCGAGGACGCCATCCCCTACGGTGTGCATGGGCGAAAGTGGGTGTGAAACCCCGATAGTGCATACCTTATTTGTGAAAAATCTGTAGGGGGTCTCTTGCCTTCATCGACCCGTATCCAAACACCAACCACATGCGCGGGAAAACGTAGGGGGCTCGCATCCTTGGCGACCAGTTAAGAGAATACGTAAAATGAGTTGGTGCGCCGAAAAATCCCTCCGGGTAAGACCCACCTTAAAACCACCTTTGCGGTTTTAAGAGCGTGCGACAAAACCTTGAACGGTTTTTCGCACCTAACGGAAAAAGACTCTGTTGTCTTTTTCCGCCACGCCTTTAGCTCCTGGAGGCTCAGTATCTTTTTCCGCCACGCCTTTAGCTTCTGGAGGATTTAAAAGCCCTCAAGAGCTAAATGAAAATTTACCATTTTGTTTCGACGCAGATGGCGTCCTTCGGGTCATAATAATCCGCCGTGTTGCTCGAAAGCCCGGTGAAGGCGCGCCATGCACGGTCAAAATCAATATCGCCGATGTTGGAGAGCACGGTAAACTCCATGCCGCGCTCGGAGGACGGGAGATGACCGGTGATGACCAGGCGCTCTTTATATGCCGTGCCGTTTGCCGTAAATGTTCCGTCGCTCATCTCGGAATATGCGATACGGACGATGCTCTCTGCCGTTTCGTATTCCGATTCCGGGGTCGCGGGAATCTCCTTTTTCACGGTGACCTCCTTTGAGCACCCGGCTAAAAGAACCAGTGCCAGGATGACTAAAAGCTTTTTCATAATTGACCTCCTTGTTTTTTTACCAACGCTTCGCGCTCGGAGAATATCTTCGGGAATGAGGAAAAAATCACGGCTGCGGTGATGATTCCGGCAACAAGGTCAGCGATTCCCTCGGACATATAAACGCCCCTGTAGCCGAGAAAATGCGTTAAGACGAAGCAGAGCGGAATTAGAATGACGACCTTGCGCGTGACCGCCAGAATGAGCGCGCGGCGAGCCTGACCGAGCGCTATATTGACGTTCTGAAGCGTCATCTGCACAAAGAACATCACCGAGCCCATTAAAAAGAGGGGTGCATTCTGCCGGACGATTTCGGTAACGGCGGGGCTTGCCGAGAAAAGAAGTGCGTAAAATTCCGGCACGGCGAGCGAGAACGACCAGATAGCGACGGCGAAGATGAACGCGATCACCGTGACAATGCGGATGCCCTCTTTAAGCCTTTGCGAGTTCCCCTTGCCGTAGTTGAAGCTGACGAAGGGCTGCATCCCCGTTCCGAGCCCGTTGAGCGGGAGCGATATTAACTGAAGCGCGCTCTGCATGACCGTCATCGCGGCGGTATAGTCCTTGTTTCCGCCGGTCGCGAAATTCAGATTGATGTTGAAAACTATCTGAATAGCGCACTCGGTTACCGTCATGATAAACGGGGTGAAGCCGAGCGAAAGAATTGAAAGAACGATTTCTCCTGACAGGCGCATTGCCTTAAGACTGAAGCGGAAAATGCTCCTTTTCAAATAGAAAAATATGAGCACGAAAACACAGGAAAATAACTGCGATATCACCGTTGCGAGCGCAGAACCGCTGACGCCCATGCCGAGCGTGAAGATAAAGAGTGGGTCAAGCACTATGTTGAAAATGGCGCCCAGAAGGACAGAGCCCATTGCGTAAAACGAATAGCCCTGAGTCAGTATAAACGGATTTAAGCCCTGGGCGAGCATGACAAAAAGCGTGCCCGATGAGTATATCTTAAGATACGAAACGGCAAAGCCGACAGAGCTTTCCGGGCACCCGAAAAGCCTGACTGTCTGCTCGGCAAACGCGAACGACAAAGCGCCTGTAATGATACCTGTCAAAATCAGGAGCAGAAACGAATTGTTAAAGATTCGGTCCGCCACGTCGCGCCGACCCTCGCCGAGCTTAATGCCCGCGCGCGGGGAACCACCGAGCCCTATTAAGTTGGCGAAGGCGGAGATGATAAGCGTGACGGGAAGGACTATTCCGAGCGCGGAAAGCGCGTCCATCCCCGAAGGCTCGATTCTTGCGACATACATTCTGTCCACGATATTATATAAAAATGTGATAAGCTGTGCGATGACAGCCGGCACGGTCAGCCGAAAGACGAGCGGAAGGATTCTTCCTTTTTCAAGCTCATCGGTGACGGATCTTTTTTCTCTTTTGACCATGGCTTTTCTCCTTTAATGCTATCATACCACAAAAAAAGGGGAAAAGCAAGGAATGAAAAACCTTCTCCATTACTTAATTTTCTTATTTACATCTTGACCTTTTTATGTTAAAATATAGACAATGGGATTAAAATGCATAAAAGGGTGTGAGAGCTTGATAAACGGAAAAATTATTGCGGTGCGCACGAACAAGACCGTTTACCGCGACGGGAACAGGTGCATAAAGCTTTTCGGCGAGGGATATTCCGAAGCCGGCGTGTTTTCCGAGGCGCTTAATTTGGCGTACGCCGGGGAGACGGGGCTCAGCGTCCCCAAGGTTATTGACATTACGAAAATTGACGGCAAGTGGGCGATTGTGACAGAGTTTATCGAGGGAAAGAGCTTAAACCAGCTTATGGAGGAGGAGCCCGGCAAAAAGGAAGAATACATGGAGCTTTTCACCTCCCTTCACGTTGAAATCGGCAAAAAAAGGTGCCCGATGATGTGCCGGGTGACGGACAGAATCACCGAAAAGGTGAGAAGGAGCGACATGAAGGCGACCCTTCGCTTCGGGCTTTATTCTCTTTTGGGTTCGATGGAGCATGAGTATGACCTTTGCCACGGCGATTTCGTCCCGGCGAACGTTATCATGGGTCCGGACGGGGAGACGACGGTTATCGACTGGTCGCACGCGGCGGCGGGACCCATCGCGGCGGACGCGGCAAAGACTTACCTTATATTAAAGGTGACAAACCGCGCCGAGGAAGCCGAGATGTATCTAAAGCTCTTCACCGAAAAATCCGGCATCGGGGAAGAGACGGTTAAAAAGTGGATTCCGCTTTCCGCCGCGTCATACGGCATCAGGGGCGGAGAAGAGGAAAAACGCTTTATTGACGCGTGCATAAACCTTTTGGGAAAATAAAAAAACTTGCTTTAATTCGGAGGGATAAAAATGAAAATAAAAATATGTATCGGTTCATCATGCCACATAAAGGGTTCAAGGCAGG
The DNA here is from genome assembly GCA_934476235.1 of uncultured Clostridia bacterium. GTDB lineage: Bacteria > Bacillota > Clostridia > CAKSNL01 > HGM11501 > HGM11501. Next base: position 55,800 of record CAKSNL010000008.1, read on the forward strand.
TCGTTGAAACGTTTCAGAACCTTGCCGCGGGGCACGGTCTTTCGGACAAGGTCGAAATGAGCGGAACGTTCTGCATGGGAAACTGCAAAAACGGAGTCTGCGTCGATATTGACGGGACGGTTTATTCCGTGAGCCCGGAAACGGCGGAGGAATTTTTCACAGAGCATGTCATATCCGCATTTAAGGAGGACTAAAAAATGACGCAGTGCCTTACGCTTAAAAAATCCAACTGCAAAAACTGCTATAAATGTATCAGACACTGCCCGGTTAAATCGATAAGATTTTCGGGCAATCAGGCGTATATTATCGACAGCGACTGTATATTATGCGGTCACTGCTTTGTTGTCTGTCCCCAGAACGCGAAGCAGATAGCGCCGGAGACCGAAAGGGTCAAGGTCATGCTCGCCGAGGGGGACGAGGTTTATTTAAGCCTTGCCCCGTCCTTTGTCGCCAACTACGGAGTCGGAATCGAGGCGATGAGGGAAGCGGTGAAAAAGCTGGGCTTTGCCGACGCGGAGGAGACGGCGGTCGGCGCGGCGATAGTCAAAAACGAGTACGACAGGATACTGGAGGAGGAAAAGCCGGACGTTCTCATTTCCTCGTGCTGCCACAGCGTCAATCTTCTGATACAGAAGTATTACCCCGAGGTCATAGGCTCTCTTGCGGATGTCTTAAGCCCGATGCAGGCGCACTCTGAGGATATCAAAAAGCGCCATAAGGGCGCGAAGACGGTTTTCGTGGGTCCCTGCGTTGCGAAAAAGGACGAGGCGGACCATTACGGCAGCATTGTTGACGCGGTTTTAACCTTTGACGAGCTTACAGGCTGGTTAAATGACGAGGGTATTGTCCTTTCCGAAAAAGAGGAGGACACCTCGGGCGGGCACACGAGGCTTTTCCCGACCGTCGGCGGAATACTTGCCACCATGGCAAAGAGAAGCAGTGACTACACCTATATGGCGATAGACGGAATCGAAAACTGCATGGAGGTGCTCTCCGAAATCCGCGCGGGCGGGGTGCATAAGTGCTTTATCGAAATGTCCGCTTGCTCGGGAAGCTGCATCGGCGGTCCCGTCATGGAAAAGCACCACCGTTCGCCGGTGAGCGACTTTAAGGCGGTCTCTTCCTTCGCCGGGGAGCGGGATTTTGAGGTTGAGACTCCCGCACCCGAGGAGATTAAAAAGATATTCGCCGCGATTGAGGACAAAAACATTTATCCGACTGATGAGGAAATCACGGAGATACTTCACAAAATGGGCAAATTCAAGCCGTCCGACGAGCTTAACTGCGGCTCGTGCGGCTATAACACCTGCCGCGACAAGGCGGTTGCCATTTTCCGCGGACGGGCGGAGATATCCATGTGTCTGCCCTATCTTAAGGACAAGGCGGAAAGCTTTTCCGACAGTATCGTGAACAACACCCCGAACGGACTTATGGTATTGAACGAAAAGCTGGAGGTTCAGCAGATAAATTCCGCTGCGCTGAAGATAATGAATATAAGGTCCTCGCGCGATATTTTAGGCGACCAGGTCGTGAGGATACTCGACCCCAAGCTTTTTATGGACGTTTTGTCAAGCGGGAAAAGCATTAAAAACAAGCGCATATATTTGGCGGAGTATGAGCGATACGTCGAAGAAACGATAGTTTACGACAGGGAGTACCGCCTTCTCATCTGCATTATGCGCGATATCACAGATGAGGAGAGTGCGAGGGAGAAAAAAGAGAGCGTGAACAAAAAGACCGTTGAAATAGCGGATAAGGTCGTTGACAAGCAGATGCGCATAGTTCAGGAGATCGCGTCGCTTCTGGGCGAGACCGCGGCGGAAACGAAGATCGCGCTCACCAAGCTTAAGGAGACGATTGCCGATGAATAATCTTTGCGCCGATATCGGCTATAAAAGCGTCAATCACGAGGGCGAGCAGCTTTGCGGCGACCATGTGGATATCGTCGCGACGGACAATTCCACGGTCATCGTGCTGGCGGACGGGCTCGGGAGCGGCGTTAAGGCAAGCATTTTATCCACGCTGACGTCCAAAATAATTTCGACGATGATGGCTTCCGGTCTGTCGCTTGAGGAGTGCGTTTCCGCAATCGCGGCGGCGCTTCCCATATGCAGCGAAAGAAAGGTTGCGTATTCGACGTTCACCATTATCCACCTTGTTGACAATGAAAGAGCCGAGATAATACAGTATGACAATCCGCATGTTATAATGATACGGGACAATGAAAATTACATCTATCCCGAGACAGAAATGCAGATTGGCGGGAAAAAGATATATAAGTCCGACATTCTTCTTACGGAGAACGACATTTTCATCGCGATGAGCGACGGGTGCCCCCATGCCGGGATGGGCGATAAATATAATTTCGGCTGGAAGAGAGAGGATATCATTGAATTTTTGGAGCCATTGACCTATAACGATTTTACGGCGAAAACGCTTGCCACGATACTTGTGGACGAGTGCTATAAGCTCTACGGCGGTGCGCCGGGGGATGACGCGACGGCATGCGTTGTGCGTGTGCGCCGCCGCGCTCCGGTAAACATTTTGTTCGGTCCGCCGGAAAACCCGGATGACGCGGACAGGATGATGTCGCTCTTTTTCTCAAAGGAAGGAAAGCACATCGTCTGCGGAGGGACGACCTCCACAATAGCGGCAAAGTTTTTGGGAAAGAGCCTTCGCCCGAGCCTTAATTTCGAGAGCGCGGACATTCCGCCCACGGCAGAGATAGACGGCGTTGACCTTGTAACCGAGGGCGTTATCACGGTTAACCGCGTTGTCGAATATGCAAAGGACTATCTTAAGGACAACGAAAACTACAAGGTATGGGGCTATAAGCATGACGGAGCCTCGCTCATCAGCCGCATACTTTTTGAAGAGGCGACGGACATTAACTTTTTCGTGGGACGGGCGATAAACCCGGCGCACCAGAATCCTGACCTTCCCATTAATTTCAGCATTAAGATGCAGCTTGTCGAGGAGCTTTCAAAGTGCTTGGAGCAGATGGGAAAGAGAATCAAGGTCAGCTATTTCTGATATTTTAAGGAGGAATATTTATGAGAAAATTCGATACGAAGGTGCAGCACATAAAATACAAGGTGCTGCGCGAGGTTGCGCGTTTTGCGTGGAACGGCAACCTGCTTGACCACGTATTGGATATCCCGAAAATAATTATTCCGGGCACAACGCCGACAATGCGGTGCTGCGTCTATAAAGAGCGCGCTATTTTATCCGAGCAGGAGCGCGTTGCGATGGGCGGTCACCCCGAAAATCCCAATGTTATAGAGGTTATCGAGGCGGCGTGCGACGAGTGCCCCATGGGCGGATACGAGGTCACGAACGCGTGCCGCGGCTGCCTTGCCCACAGGTGCGAGGGCGCGTGCAGAAGGGGCGCCATCACGTTTGACCGGAACCACACCGCGCATATTGACAAAACAAAATGCGTTGACTGCGGCATGTGCGCAAAGGTCTGCCCCTATACCGCGATTGTGAACAGGAAAAGACCGTGCCAGAACGCGTGCAAGATAAAGGCGATAAGCGTTAACGAAAGCCTTGCCGCAACGATTGACAACGAAAAGTGCACCTCGTGCGGGGCGTGCGTTTACCAGTGCCCGTTCGGCGCTATAATGGATAAGTCATATATTTTGGATACGATTGATATAATTAAAAAAAGTGAGAATAATAAAAAATATAAGGTGTACGCGGTCGTTGCGCCATCGATTTCGAGCCAGTTTTCCTATGCCGAGCTCGGCAAGGTCGTGACGGGCATTAAAAAGCTCGGCTTTCACGCGGTGGTCGAGGCTGCGCTCGGGGCTGACATGGTCGCCTACTCAGAGGCGGCGGAGCTTTGCGAAAAGGGCTTTTTAATCTCCTCGTGCTGCCCGTCGTTTGTGGACTATGTAAATAAGAACTTTCCGGAGCTTTCAGAGCACATTTCGCACAACCTTTCGCCGATGGCGGCTATCTCAAAATACATCAAGGAAAAAGAAAAGGACGCGAAAATAGTTTTCATCGGTCCCTGCACGGCGAAGAAAATGGAGGTTTTAAAAGACTCGGTAAAGCCTTATGTTGACAACTGCATAACCTTTGAGGAGCTCCAGGCGCTTTTTGACAGCCGCGACTTTGACTTAAATTCGTTTTCGCCCGAGGCGCTCGACAACGCGTCATATTTCGGCAGAATATTTGCAAGAAGCGGCGGGCTTTCCGACGCGGTGGCGGAAGCTATAAAGGAGCAGAAGAAGGACTTTTCATTAAAGGCGGTCTCGTGCGACGGGATAGAGGAGTGCAGAGTCGCCCTTCTTAAAAAGAGCAAGGGGCTTTTGGACGCGAACTTTATCGAGGGGATGGCGTGCGTCGGCGGGTGCATAGGCGGCGCGGGGTGCCTGACCCACGGCGAAAAGAACAAGTCCGAGGTTGACAAATACGGGCGCGAGGCATATGAAAAGACAATCGAGGAAGCAATAAGCGTACTTAAGTAAAGGAGCGATTTTTTATGAACATCTGGCACGACATTTCACCCAAAAGGATAACGGCGGAGAACTTCATCGGCGTTATCGAAATTAAAAAGGGGAGCAAGAAAAAGTACGAGCTTGACAAGGAAACGGGGCTTTTGATATTAGACAGGATCCTTTACACATCGACCCACTACCCGGCAAACTACGGGTTTATTCCGAGAACGCTGGCGGACGACGGGGACCCGTTGGATGTGATTGTTCTGACCACGGAGGACATTGACCCCATGGTGCTTGTCAAGTGCTATCCCATCGGCGTTATCGTTATGATGGACGGCGGAAAGAGGGACGAGAAAATAATCGCCATTCCGTTTGACGACCCGACATATAACGCCTACGGCGATATATCGGACCTTCCGGCGCATATTTTTGACGAGATGCGCCACTTTTTCGAGACCTATAAGGAGCTTGAAGGCAAGACCACGGCGGTGGACGAGGTTCTGGGAAGGAAAGATGCCGTCGCTATCATAGAAGAAAGCATCAAAAATTATAACGAGATTTTTGTGTGACGGCGGTTTTGCCATATGAAAAACGGATGGAAAACGGCTCAGGACCGCATGGCTGCGCCGTTTTTCGCTTTTAAATAAAACGGTATTATTATAATGACTTTTTCGTTTTTCGGCGGTATAATATAAAAGGACGGAGGGATGAAAATATGAAAAGAATTTGTCTTGTTTTTACGGCGCTTGCGCTGATACTGCAAATAGCTCCGGCAAGCGCCGCGGGGGAAATGCCGGTCTTTGCGGCGGTAAAATCAAGCGTCGGCTGCCGGGTGAAGGATTCTTCTTTGGCGCTGGACGAGGGCGGGTATTTCGGCTTTGAGGCGGTTGACCTTTCCGGCATAAATTCCGTCACGGTGAAGGCGAAGTGCTCCATGCCCTACGGCACGAACGGGGACATGCTGGCGGTCGTTCTGGACGACCCGTATAAGGGCGAGGATATAGGCTACGTCGTAATCAACTCTGAGTCGGAGTCTGAATTTTCATCGAACATTAAAAAGACGGTGGGCAGACGCAACGTTTATTTTGTCTCATGCTACGGAAAAAATTTTTATAACTCGTACATATCGGTCAAATTCAGCACCGAAAAAGTAAAAAATGCGGCAGCTCCGGTTCCCGACGAAAAAATAATTGATAATTTTCATGACACCTGGGCGCTTAAAGATTCGCTCGGGCGCGAAGCGGCGTCCTATGCCGAGGCGGGAGCAGTCAAAGCGGGCGATCACTTTGTCGGAATGATGTACTGGAACTGGCACTCGGTATCAGACACAAAGCCCCTTATCATAAGCGAGGTCATTAAAAACCACCCCGAGGCGAAGGACGACTACGCCTCCAAAGAGTGGGGAATGGGCGAGACTTATTGGGACGAGCCGGTTTTGGGCTTTTATTCGGGAACGGACTATTTCGTTTACCGGCGCCACGCATCCATGCTTTCCGCGGCGGGAGTGGACTTTTTGCTCTTTGACTATACCAATGTTGACTTAACGTTTGTCAGGAATTTAAATGTTTTATTAAAGGCGTTTCACGATTCAAGGGAGGCGGGCGTAAACGTTCCCAAAATATCGGCGTATTTCGGAAGCCCCAAAACTGCGGCGAGTGCGATAAAATCCTTCTGGGCAAATTTCCTCGGAAACGAGAGCTTTTCTGACCTTTGGTTCATTTGGGACGGCAAGCCCGCGGTCGTTATAAGACCGCTTTCGGACGTGGAGCCCTACATTCAAAATAACAGTGAGCGGGACAAAAAGCTTATACGGGACATTTACTCTAAAATAACCGTAAGGTCGCTCGGCTCAAGACAGGACGGACCGGACGGTAAGACTCCGGCGTGGATATGGCTTGAAAACTACCCCCTTCACGAGTGGGGCGCCGCCCGTGACGACGGAAGGGTTGAGGCGATGACCGTCGGCGTTTCGATAAACCACTCGTACGTCTATAACTACACCTACACGGGCGTTGCATCCGACCCCTATACAAAGGGCAGAGCGTACACCGAGGGCTTCGGAGAGGGCGATGACCCGAGAAGCGGAGCGTTCTTCCGCGAGCAGAGCGCCCAGGTATTGGATGTTGATCCCGCAATCGTCATCATCGACGGGTGGAACGAGTTTAAGGCAACGCGCCAGCAAAATTACGCGGGCTTTAAAAACGCGTTTGTCGACACGTTTGATGATGAGAACAGCCGCGACTTAGAGCCTTCAAAGGGGCTTTTAAAAGACGACGGATATGTTATGCTGACGGACTTTGTAAGAAAGTACAAAGGCGTCCGCCCGGCGCCCTCCGCGTCGGAGGAAAAGACCATCGACATTTCCTGCACGTATGAGCAGTGGGAAGGCGTTTTGCCCGAATACTTAAACGACTATGACGCATACGTGCGCACCGACAAGGGGCTTGGCGTGACCTATGAGGGAAAAACGGTCAATTCCATCGAGAGCGCAAAGGTCGCTCGCGACGGGGAAAAGCTTTATTTCCTCGTAAAGTGCAGGGACAATATCGACACGTCGGCAAAGGAGCTTTTGCACCTTTACATAAACGCCGACCGCAATTATGCGACCGGCTGGGAGGGCTATGACTATGCGGCTTGCCGCACGGCGGGCGCCCTGGAAAGATATGAAGACGGCAAATGGGTGAAGATTTCGGACGTTGATTATGTTGTTTCGGGGAAATATTTAACGCTTGAGATACAAAGGTCTCCTTTGAACCTTAAAGGAGAGCTTGACTTTGAATTTAAATGGGTCGACTCGTCCGGCGAGATTGAGTCCGGCGACATTTTGGAGCTTTATAAAACCGGCTCCTCGGCGCCTTTGGGACGGTTTAACTATGTTTATAAAGAGGAAAAGGAAAGGACATTATCATCCTCTGAGCGGGGAAGGCTTTACGGCACGGCGGTGTTTAAGGCGGGCGCCTCTTTTATGGCGGTCTCCGGCGGAGTGATGAGCTTATGCACCGATAAAAGGGTGACTGCAGTAGAATCCGGCGGCATGCTCTACATTCCGTACACCGCGTTTGAGGACGTTTTGTACGGCGAGTCCAAGGCAGAGTATGACGCGGGCGACAACACGCTCCATTTGTCAAGCTTTGATTTGGAGGACAGGGAGATAACGGACAGGATAAGAACATATTCTGTTTTGGGAAGCCGCGAGGCAAAGGTGAACGGGCGCGCGGTGGCGCTTTCGCACCCCGCGGTGCTGATTGATGGTATGATATATATCCCGGTAACGTATTTTTCCGACTGCTTCGGCTTCAAGCTTTACTTTAAGGACGGAGTCTATGCCGTTTCGCGTTACGGCAAGGCGCCGGAAAGCGACGTTTTAAAAGCGGCGGAGCTTTTAAACTGAAGGGGGAGCGGAATATGAAAAAAATAATCTCTGCATTAATTATTTTGTGCCTTGCTCTTTCATACAGTGTTATGGCGGCAGGCGAAAGTGCCGGGGATGACCCCGTGCTTTCGGATAAATCAAAATGGGACATTTCGGCAAGCTCCGTTTTTTCGGAGAAAACCGACATAAGAGCCGCGTTTGACGGGGACAGAGAGACGTTCTGGCACTCAAAATACACCGCGGAGAACGGACAGGTGACCTGGAAGGAGCCTGTGCCCTACGAGATAAACATAACGCTTCCGAAAAAGACGGAAATATCGGGCATGACCTATCAGCCGAGAGCTGAAATCGGCGGAGCAATTACGAAGTGCGAGATTTACGGCTCGGACTCAGACTCGGGAGAATTGGCGCTTTTGACCGTTGCCGAGATGACGCCCGACACCGGCTTTAAGACGGTGAATTTTTACGCCAACGTTCCGGTAAAGAAAATCAGGTTAAAAATCACGGAAACGGTCGGCACCGTCGGCACGGCGGCAGAAATTGACTTTATTAAAAAGCGAAGCGGCTTAAGGTCGGTCGCGCCCGGCGCCTATGCCGCCTACGAGGAGGAAAACAAGCTCTATTTAATAGACTCGTCGCGCTTCGCGGCAAAAAGCGGTGCTGAAATCTGGTCGGGTCACGACGTTTCGGCGATGTTTGACGGCGGAGGAAACAGCTTCTGGCAGACGGAGGCGACTTCATTTCCCGTTTCGTTTGACATTGACATGAAAAGCGAACAGGAAATTTCAAAAATCGAGTGCCTTCCCAGGCAGTCGGACGACTGCCACGGAAACTGGAAGGCGTTCGAGCTCTGGGCGGGACCCGATGAGGCGAGCCTTGAGAAAATCTACGAAACGGCGGAGTCGCCGAGGACTCTTGACAAAAAGGTGATAGAATTTGACGCTCCCGTCAAGGCGAGGTATTTAAGATTCGTGATTAATGACGCGTTTGCACAGCGCGCGTCCTGTGCCGAGCTTTACTTTTATCAGACCAAAAAGGCGAAAGACAGGGCGGAGGAAGGAAAGTACGAAAAGTACGTCTTAAAGGCGGGCGAGAAGAAAATAACGGTCACCAAAGGGCAAAACACCTACGAAAAGGAGCTTGACACCGCGCCCTACATCTATCCCGGCAAGGGAGTGACGATGATTCCTCTGCGCGGGCTTATCGAGGAGATGGGCGGCACGGTCATTTGGGATAAAGAGACTGAGAAAATAACAATAGAAGCCCCGTCGGGAAGGATAGAGATGTATGTTCAGGAAAAAACGGTTTTATCCGAGCACCCGAACTACGGCATGGTGCGCTACACCCTTTCCGTCGCGCCGAAAATAAAGGACTCGCGCACGTTCATCCCTCTCCGCTTTGTGTCCGAGCACCTCGGCTATACGGTCGCGTGGAACGGGGAGACGGGCGGGATAACTATAGAAAAGAAATGAGGAGGGCGTTTTATGAAGCTTTTATTTAAGCAAAGGTTCTTTTCGTGGTTTGACTCTTATGATATCTATTATGAAAACGGCGATGTGGCATACACGGTCGAGGGCAAGCTTTCCTGGGGGCACAAGCTCATAATAAAGGACTTTAGCGGCGAGGAGGCCGGCATGCTCCGCGAGGTAGTGTTTTCATGGCTTCCGCGCTTTGAGTTTTTTATGAACGGCACCTGTGTCGGCTGCGTTAAAAAGGAATTTTCGTTTTTCAGACCGGTTTATAACGTGGACTTTAAATCGTGGTCCGTCACGGGCAATTTTTTCGAGTGGGACTATGAAATATCCTCGCCGGAGCGAAGCGTCGCGGCGGTATCGAAAATGCTTTTCAACTTAACAGATACGTATGAAATTGACGTTTATGACCCGGCGGACGCGCTCGGCGCACTTTTGGTCGTCCTAGCTATCGACGCGGAGAAGTGCTCGCGAAATAACTCTTGACTTTTTTAAAAAATTGAGTATAATATACTAAAACAAAGGCGTTTTGCATTTAAGGGTGCAAAGCGCTTTTTTCGTTAAGGAGATGTTTTTATGAAGCCGATTGTCGGAGTTATGCCGCTTTACGATTATGAAAAAGAGAGCGTCTGGATGCTCCCGGGGTATTTAAACGGGCTTATCGAGGCGGGAGCGGCGCCTTTTATTTTTCCGCTGACGGATGATGAAAAAGTGCTTTATCCCATCCTTGAAAAGACAGACGCGCTTTTATTCACCGGAGGGCAGGACGTTTCGCCCTCTCTTTACGGCGAGGCGGCTCGCTATAAAAACGTTTTGCCCTCAAAAGAGCGCGACAGGGAGGAGGAAAAGGTGCTTTCCTATGCCATAGAGCGCGACATGCCGGTTTTGGGCATCTGCCGCGGGATACAGTTTTTAAACGTGTTTTTGGGCGGAACGCTTTATCAGGACCTGCCGAGCGAGCATGAGGGCGTTAACCACTGCCAGAAGCCGCCTTACGATGTGCCGTGCCATAAAAATAAAATCATCCCCGGCACGCCGCTTTCTGACCTTTTGGGAAGAGATGAGATATCCGTTAACAGCTATCACCACCAGGCTGTAAAAAAGTTATCGCCGCTCCTTTTGCCGGAGGCTCTGTCCGAGGACTCTCTTACCGAGGCGGTGTACATGCCGGGAAAGCGCTATGTTCACGCCGTTCAGTGGCACCCGGAGTTTTCGTATAAGACGGATGAGGCGAGTAAGAAAATTTTTTGTGAATTTGTCCGCCGCAGTATTGACTTAACGCGAAAAAATGAGATATAATAAGAAAAAAACGAAAAGAGTGGTGCAATGTGAAATCTTTCTTTGAAAAAACAAGGTCGGGCTCGTACGTCGGGAGCGTGCTTTTCGCAATTCTCGGAGTTCTTCTTATTATCAAGCCCGGCAATCTTTTTGACATTTTGTGCATCGGGGTCGGGCTGATATTTCTGCTTTTCGCGGTCGTGAACATTATAATGAATCTGTCCTCGCCGGTGCCCTTTGCCTTTAACGCGTTCTTATTGGGCGACATTGTGATCGGAGTCGCCGGGATATATTTTATCTCATCTCCCGGGCTTGTAAAGGGTATAATCCCGATAGTATTAAGCATTTTAATGCTCTTTCACGCGGTGACGGATATCCGCGCGGCGGTCGCGATGAAAAAGCTCGGCGGAAGCTATAAGGGCATGATGGCGGTCGGAATAATCACGCTCATCATTGCGCTTTTGGTGCTGCTTGACCCCTTCTCGGCGGGCGATATGATGATAAGGCTTATCGGAGCGGCGTTTTTGTATGACGGCGTTTCCTCGCTCATCGTGCTGCTTTCGCTCTCGCACAGGGAAAAGGAGAATAAAAGAGCGAAAACCGTCAGCTACCGCGAACTTTAAGGTTGATTTTTTTTAAGCGCGGTGCTATAATAAATAAAGACAAAAAGAAAAGGGGCGTTAATAATGGAAAAGAAAAATATTGACTGGTCGTCGCTCGGCTTCGGGTATATAAAGACCGATTACAGATTTGTTTCGAATTATAAAGACGGCGCATGGGACGAGGGCGTTCTGACAGAGGACGCCGAGGTGAGAATAAACGAGTGCGCGGGCGTTTTGCAGTATGCGCAGACCTGCTTTGAGGGCATGAAGGCGTACACCACGGAGGACGGAAGAACGGTTGTTTTCAGACCGGACTTAAACGCGGAGCGCATGGCAAATTCGGCTAAAAGGCTTGAAATGCCGGCATTCCCGGAGGATAAATTCGTTGACGCGGTGTTAAAGACGGTCAAGGCGAACGAGGCGTACGTTCCTCCGTTCGGCTCCGGCGCAACGCTCTACATCCGCCCGTACATGTTCGGCTCGGATCCCGTTATCGGGGTTAAGCCGTCAAACGAGTATCAGTTCAGAGTGTTCACGACTCCGGTCGGTCCTTACTTTAAGGGCGGAGCGAAGCCCATCACCATAAAGGTATCAGACTTTGACAGGGCGGCTCCCAACGGCACGGGTCACGTTAAGGCGGGTCTTAACTACGCGATGAGCCTTCACGCTATCGTGACCGCACATAACGAGGGCTTTGCCGAGAATATGTATCTTGACGCGAAAACGCGCACAAAGGTTGAGGAGACCGGCGGAGCGAACTTCATTTTCGTTACGAAGGACAAAAAGGTCGTAACTCCGAAGTCGTCAAGTATTCTGCCTTCAATCACGCGCCGTTCGCTCATTACCGTGGCACGGGACTATCTGGGACTTACGGTTGAGGAGCGCGAGGTTGAATTTTCCGAGGTGGCGGATTTTGCCGAGTGCGGACTTTGCGGAACCGCGGCGGTCATCTCCCCGGTCGGAAAGATTTACGACCACGGCAGGGAAATCGCGTTCCCGTCCGGCATGGAGGAAATGGGACCGGTTACAAAGGAGCTTTACGAGACATTAACGGGAATTCAGATGGGCAGAATTAAGGCTCCCGAGGGCTGGATAAGGGTTATCGAATAATTTTAAAAAAATTTAAAAAAATGCTTGCATTGGACCAAAAAGTGTGATATACTGTAAAAAGTTAATGACTGTCGGCAAAATCCGACGGCCGAAAAGAACGAGAGGTGAACGAGAATGAAGCAGGGAATTCATCCGGATTACAAGCAGACAACAATCAAGTGTGCGTGCGGAGAAGTGATTGAGACCGGTTCCACGAAAGAGAATATATCGGTCGAAATTTGTTCCAAGTGCCATCCTTTCTATACAGGTAAGCAGAAGCTTGTTGATACAGGCGGCCGTGTAGAAAGATTCAGAAAGAAATTTAATCTTGAAAACAAATAACAAAAAAGCGGAAAAAGCCGGTCCGCGATAAGAAAGTAACGGTTTTACGTATGGGGGCACTGTAATTTAAAGTTACAGTGCCTTTGTATTCTATCTGTATAAATTGGTGCGTAAAACTGCCTTAAGGCATCATAAAAGCAAGATTTTTTGATGAAGTGCAAGGCAAAAAAGCGAAAAATCCTGACGGATTTTGAGTTTTTTTAACGCAGCAATTCGCAAAAAAGGTGCTTTTAGGACGTTACTGTTTTATTGTGGGGCGGCTAAATCGCTTTTTTTGTTTTTAAACCCTTGTCACGGGGAGTAAAAAATGTTATAATATAAGGTAACGAATTTTAGAAAGAGATGCTTATGAAAGTAAAGGTTGATCGTCTTACCGCGAAGGAATTTTCGGAGTATACTGACAGTACGTTTGCAAAGCCCGTTAAAATGTCGCTCGGCATTTTTTTAGGGGTTATCATGATGGCGATGGCGTACGTTTTGATATCGGGAAACGGCAAAGAAGCCGCCGGCACCATGGGAATCGCCGCAATCATTTTGGCGGCGCTTTATTTAATGTCCGGCGCGCTTATCGGTGCGGCGTTTAAAAAGTCCGGGCTTTCGGATACGAAATGCTCCTATAATTTTGACTCCTCCGGGATGGACATTAAGATGGGCTCTCTTTCGGGCGATCTTTCGTGGGACTATGTTAAGTACGTAAAAGAAACAAAAAGCCTTTTTATCATAAGGGCTAAGGGCAGCCAGTTCATCATTCCCAAAAGGTGCCTTAAGGATTCAGAGTTCCGCGAATTTTTAAAGGAAACGCTCCCCGGAGAGAAGATCAGGCGAATTAAATATAAAATTGATAAGGAAACCGAAGAAGATGGCAATTGAGATAACCGATAAAGCGCTCGTTTTGGAGCAGCAGAAAATAATGGAGGAAATGGCAGGCATTCATCACGGCGGGAAAAAGAGCCTTATTTACACCCTCGGGTGCCAGCAGAACGAGAGCGATTCGGAAAAGCTTTCGGGCATGCTTAAGAAAATGGGCTACACGCCGACGGAAAATCCCGAAGAGGCGGACGTGATTTTATTTAACACCTGCGCCGTGAGGGAGAACGCCGAGAAAAAGCTTTTCGGAAGAATCGGCGCCTTAAAGCCGTTAAAAGAGAAAAATCCGGAGCTTTTAATCGGGGTGTGCGGGTGCATGCCTCAGGAGGCGGGAATGGAGGAAACGTTTCGCCGCAAATACAGGTTTGTTGACATGGTGTTCGGCACGCACTCGCTTTACCGCTTCCCCGGGATACTTAAAAAAGCGCTTTACGACCGCACACAGGTTAGAGATATTTTAAATATTGACGGAGAAGTGACAGAGGGCATCCCCGTTGACCGCGCAAGCAGCGTGAAAAGCTATGTTTCCGTTATGTACGGGTGCAACAACTTCTGCTCGTACTGCATCGTGCCTTACGTAAGAGGGCGCGAGAGGAGCAGAAATTACCGCGACGTGATAGACGAGGTAAAGTCCATCGCCGATTCCGGGTGCAAGGAAGTCATGCTTTTGGGGCAAAACGTCAACTCCTACAGCGGAGGGGCGGACTTTACGGAGCTTTTATACAAGGTGAGCGAGGTAGAGGGGATAGAAAGAATCCGCTTCATGTCATCTCACCCGAAGGACATAAAGGAGTCGCTCATCGACGTGATGGCGGAAAGGAAAAACATCTGCAATCAGCTCCACCTTCCCGTGCAGTCGGGGAGCGACAGGATATTAAAGCTCATGAACAGGCACTATGATACAGAGCATTATCTCGCCATCGTTGATAAGGTCAGAAAGAAGATTCCCGATGTGACGCTGACGACGGACATTATCGTCGGCTTTCCCGGGGAGACGGACGAGGACTTTTTAAAAACGGTCGAGCTTCTTAAAACCGTGCGCTATGACAGTATATTCTCATTTATTTATTCAAAAAGGACAGGCACTCCGGCTGAGAAGATGGCGGACGTGATGAGCGAGGAGCACAAGCACGAAAACTTTTCTGAAATGTTAAAAATTCAAAACGATATTTCGCTTGAAAAAAACAAGGCGTTAATCGGCACGGTTCAGAGCGTGCTTGCCGAAGGGGCGAGCAAGACCGATCCCGGGAAAATGAGCGGGCGCTCCGAGGGCGGAAAGCTTGTTCACTTTTTGCCCGGGCGCGTTAAGACGGGCGATATCGTTAATGTGAAAATAGAAAGCGTCAATACGTGGACGCTTTCGGGAAAGCTTGAGGAGTAAAGATGATAGAAAACAGAAGTAAAATGTCTGCCATGATGCGCCAGTATCTTGCGACGAAAGATGAATACAGCGACGCAATTTTGATGTACCGCGTCGGGGATTTTTACGAGATGTTTTTTGACGACGCGGTTAAAGCGTCAAAGGAGCTTGAGCTTGTCTTAACCGGCAAGGACTGCGGGCTGCCCGAGCGCGCGCCGATGTGCGGCGTGCCGTTCCACGCGGCGGACAACTACATTTCGCGCCTTGTCGCGAAGGGCTATAAGGTTGCGATATGCGAGCAGGTGGAGGACCCCAAGGAGGCTAAGGGGCTTGTCAAGCGCGACGTTATAAGGGTCGTGACGCCCGGAACGACGACGGACTCATCGCTTTTGGATTCCCGCCCGACAAACTACATGTGCGCGGTGAAAAAGGAAGAAGGGAAAGCCGCGCTCGCCATTGCCGACGTTTCGACAGGAGAGGTTTTGGTAACGAAGATACCGACGGGCGACGACAACGATATTATAAGCGAAATCGCAAGGTTTTCGCCCGTTGAGATACTCCTAAACGAGGAAGCCATAGCAGACTCATATCTTATGGACTATATCACGGAAAAAACGAAGGCGCTTTCCTTTTCGTGCGATGAAAGCTATTTTGCCTTCGAGAACGCAAAATGCGTGGTTGAGCTCCAGTTCGGGAAGGAGAGCTCCAAGGTCACCGGGGACAAGGCGATTACCGGCGCGCTCGGCGCGCTCATGGCGTACATAAGAGAAACGCAGAAGGTGGAGCTTACACACATTAAGGAGATAAACTTTTTTGACGCGGCGCGCTTTATGGAGCTTTCCGGCACGGCGCAGCGAAATCTTGAGCTTGTCGAGAATATGCATGACAAGACAAGGCGCGGAACGCTTTTGTCCGTGCTTGACAAAACGTGCTCCACAATGGGAAAAAGAACGGTCAAAAACTGGATATTAAGACCGCTTTTGGACACTCACAGAATAAAGGAAAGACTTGACGCGGTGGGCGAGGCGGCGGAAAAGCTGATATTAAGAAGCGACGTGCGCGCCCTTATCTCAAAGATAAGCGATATTGAAAGAATAGTGAGCAGAGTTTCGCTCGGCACGGTCAACCCGAGGGATCTGGTGGCGCTTAAAGCGTCGATGGGCGTGCTTCCCGCCATAAAAGAGGAGTGCGCAAAATTCAAGACGGATCTCTTAAGAAAAGAGACCGGGGAGATTGAGCTTTTAACAGAGCTATATGACCTTATCGACCGCGCGATAAAGGATGAGGACACGCCATTATCCGTGCGCGAAGGAAAGATAATAAAAGAGGGGTTCTCCGAGGAGATTGACCGCCTTAACGCCTTAATGAACGGCAGCAAGAGCATACTTGCCGAAATTGAGGCGCGCGAGAGGGAAAAAACGGGAATTCCCAAGCTCAAGGTCGGCTATAACAAGGTGTTCGGCTATTACATTGAGGTTTCAAACGTTAACTTATCCAAGGTGCCGCCGGAGTACATAAGAAAGCAGACGCTGACAAACGGCGAGCGCTACATCACAGAGGAGCTAAAGCAGGTGGAGAAGGACGTTCTGTCCGCCTCCGAAAAGGTTGTCCGCCTTGAATATGACGCGTTTTTATACGTCGTGCGCGCGGTGAAGGAAAAGACCGGGGAGATTCAGAGAACCTCGCGCGCCGTCGGGGTGATAGACGTTATATGTTCGTTCGCCGAAACGGCGGTAAAAAATTCATACTGCATGCCGGCGGTGGATAATTCCGAAACGATAGAGATTAAAAACGGGCGCCACCCGGTGGTCGAGCTTATTAAAGGAAACGAGCTTTTCGTCCCGAACGACACGTATTTGTCCGGCGGAGGGGACTCGATGGCGATAATTACCGGTCCCAACATGGCGGGTAAATCGACCTATATGCGCCAGACCGCGCTTATCGTTTTAATGGCGCAGATAGGCTCGTTCGTTCCTGCGTCGGAGGCGAGAATCGGGGTCTGCGACAGGATATTCACAAGAGTCGGCGCGTCGGACGATTTGTCGTCCGGGCGGAGCACATACATGGTGGAAATGAGCGAGGTTGCCGAGATAGTGAATAACGCGACGAAAAAGAGCCTTGTGATTTTGGACGAGATAGGGCGCGGGACGAGCACGTTTGACGGGCTTTCCATGGCGTGGGCGATAGTTGAATACTGCGCGGAAAAGATACACGCGCGCACGCTTTTTGCAACGCACTATCACGAGCTTACAAGGCTTGAGGGCACTGTCCCCGGCGTTAAAAACTACTGTATCGCCGCGAAAAAGCGCGGAAACGGCATAATATTTTTGCGAAAGATAATAAGAGGCGGAGCGGACGAGAGCTACGGAATCGAGGTCGCTCAGCTTGCGGGAATAAAAGAATCCGTCATCCGCCGCGCAAAGGAGATACTAAAGGGGCTTGAGGAAGAGGGCTCGTGCCGCATGCCGGAAAGAAAGAAGGGCGATGAGCCCTGCCAGCTTTCCATCGGCTCGGAAATGTCCGACAGCATAATCGACACTCTTAAAATGATAGACATATCGGCGCTGACGCCGATTGAGGCACTTAACATACTAAACGAGCTTAAAAATAAGATAACGGATTAAGGCGGTGAAATAATGGGAAGAATACACGTTCTTGAAAAAAGCGTTTCGAATCTTATCGCGGCGGGCGAGGTTGTTTCGCGCCCCGCGTCGGCGGTCAAGGAATTACTTGAAAACTCTATGGACGCGAAAGCTAAACACATCACCGTTGAGATAAAAAACGGCGGAATATCATTCCTTAAGGTGACGGACGACGGAACGGGAATCGAAGAGGACGATATTTTGACCGCGTTTATGCCGCATGCGACAAGCAAGATAAAAAATGCGGAGGATTTGGGCAGCATCATGACGTACGGCTTTCGCGGAGAGGCGTTATCGAGCATCGCGGCGGTATCGCGCGTCACTCTTGTAACCAAGACGGAGGACTCCGACGCGGCGGTAAAGATCATGCTTGAGGGCGGAACCGTGACGGGAAGCGAAAACGCCGGCGCGAAAACGGGAACGAGCATCTTGGTGTCGGACATATTTTTCAACACTCCGGCACGGTACAAATTTTTGAAAAAGGATTCTGCCGAGGCTGCCGCGGTGACCGATGTGTGCCAGAAGGCGGCGCTTTCAAGACCTGACATATCGCTTTGCTATATAAGCTCCGGGCGCGAGGTGTTTAAGACCCAGGGCGACGGGGACCTTTTAAACGCAATCTATTCGGTGTTCGGGTCAGACCTATCCAAGCACATGATAAAGCTTGACTATCAGGATAAAAACATCCGCGTTTCGGGCTATGCCGGCACCGCTGCCGCGGCAAGACCCAACAGGAACATGCAGCTTTTCTTTGTGAACGGAAGAAGCGTTGTAAGCCGCGCCGTGTCGTTCGCGCTTTCCGAGGCTTATAAAAATCAGCTCACGGTCGGGCGTTTTCCGTCCGCCGTGTTAAATATCGAGGTTGACCCGTCAACGGTGGACGTTAACGTGCACCCGGCAAAGACGGAGGTTAAATTTACCGACGAGAAGGCGGTCTATGACGCGGTGTACTGGGGCGTTAAAAACATGCTTTACGAAAAGCCCTATGTTCCCGAGGTTAAGAGCGTTACGGAAACCCGTAAAAAAGAGGAGCCTTTTAAGGAGATACCCAAAACGGAGGCGCGCGTTTTTGCCGAGGTTAAAAAGAGTGTGGAGAGCTTTAACCAAAGGTCCGGCTTTAAAAAGATAGAGCCGGTTAAAAAGGAAGTTTCCATGTTTGCTGCGGAGGAGAGAGTGAAGTACGACCCGAAGATAAAGGAGGCGCCCGTTCAGCAGGAGATAAGGACGGAGGAGACGGATGATTTTTTGCTCATCGGGCAGATATTCGGCACCTATCTCATTGCCGAGAAGGGGTCCAGAATGCTGATTTTCGACCAGCACGCCGCGCACGAGCGGTTAAATTACGAGGCGCTTAAGAAAAAGAAGGAGGAAAACGAGCCCGCGGGTCAGCTTTTCCTCGTGCCCGAGGTAATTTCTTTAAGCCCTTCCGAAATGGTTGTCTGGGAGGATAACAGGGAATTTTTGGAGTCTATCGGCTTTGAAACGGACAAGATGGGCGAAAACGACATTATGGTAAGGAGCGCACCGGACGGAACCGCGGTTTCCGACTGCGGAGATGTGATACTGGAGCTTTTGACAATATTGGGCGACGATAAGCACGACAAGCGCACATATTTGGAGGAGCGCGCAATGTACAGCGTGTCCTGCAAGGCGGCGATAAAGGCGAACATGGCAATTTCGCCGCTGGAGCAGAGGGAGCTTATTAAAAAGGTGCTCGCGCTTCCCGGAATCAACACCTGCCCGCACGGCAGACCGATAATGATTGAAATGACGAAAGAAAAAATAGAAAAGGAATTTAAAAGAACATGAAAACGCCCGTTATCGCCGTGACAGGACCGACCGCGTCGGGAAAGAGCGCGCTTTCCTTAAATCTTGCCTTAAAATACGGCGGAGAGATAGTTTCGGCGGACTCGATGCAGATATATAAGGGGCTTTCCGTCGGCACCGCGAAGCCGACGGAAGAGGAAATGAAAAAGGTCCGCCACCACCTTACGGATATTTTGGAGCCGGAGGAAAAATTCTCCGCGGCGGACTTTGTGAAAAGGGCTAAAGAGGCGGTTTCTCTCATCGCGTCGCGCGGGCATCTTCCGATAATCGCCGGCGGGACGGGGCTCTACATTGATTCGCTCCTTTACTCTAATGGCTTTTCGCACCCGGCGGAGGATCCCGCTTTAAGGCGGGAGCTTACCCTTCTTGCGGAAAAGGAGGGGGCTGGCGCGGTTTACGGCATCTTAAAAAGCCTTGATGAGGAGGCGGCAAAAAGGATTCACCCCAACAACTTAAAAAGGGTCATCCGCGCCGTCGAAATCATAAAAAGCACGAATAAGAGCCTTGACGAAAGCCTTGAAAAGCCTTCCGCGGTATCGCAAATGTACGAGGTTTTGTACGTTTTCATCAACCCCGAAAGAGAAGAGCTTTACAAAAGGATAGACGCGCGGGTGGACGAAATGATGGAAAACGGGCTTTTGGACGAGGCAAAAATGCTCTATGACAGAAACATTGACCCCGGCGCGACAAGCGTTCAGGCAATCGGCTATAAGGAGTTTTTCGGGGTGTTCCGAGGGGAGAAAACGCTTGATGAAGCGGTAGAGGAGCTTAAGAGGGACACGCGCCGCTACGCAAAAAGACAGGTGACGTGGTTTTCGCGCCGGAAGGATGCGCTTATTTTAGAGCGGGGCGAGCTTTCGCTTTTGGAGGCGGCGGACGAATTTAAGCGCTTTATGGCTCTTGCCGGAAAGGATAAATAAAAATGAGAAGAATAATTGCTGCCGTAACGGCGGTGATACTGCTTTTTACGGCTTGCTTTGCCGTGTACTACATCAAAAGCTCAAAGGACATCGGCAAAACCGTGACGGCGGTTGAAAAAACGTTCGAAAAATCAGCCGAGACCGAAGGCTTTATCGTGAAGAACGAGAAGGTCATAGACCTCTCGGGCGGAGAGTTCGCGCGGTTTTACTTTAAGAGCGGGGACAAGGTGTCCGGCGGGTCAAAGGTCGCCTCGCTTTACAGCAGTGAGTCCGACGGGGCGCTGATTTCCGAGATTGAGAAGATTGACGAGCGGATAAAGGACCTCGGGAGCGACTATGTCAACCTCACCGCGAACGACGTTTTGAAGGTCGAAAACTACATTGACGCAGACCTTGACAAAATTCAGAGCGTTATGGAAAGCGGCAATGCGGCGTCCGAAACGCTTTTAAAGGACCGCCTCACCGCGCTCTTTAACATCAAGCACACCAATTCCGCGCCGGAGAATGACGACGAGGCGGCGCTTAAAAGGGAAAAGCAGGCGCTTGAAGCCAAGCTTTCCTCGGCGAAGAGCGATATTTTATCGCCGATGGGCGGTATCTTTTCCGAGAAGGCGGACGGGTTTGAGGGCTTGATGACCGAGGAGAAGGCAAAATCCGTCACGGTGTCCGAGGCGGAGACTCTCCTTTCCGAAAAGGAAAATGAAACGAAAAGGGCGGCAAAGATAATTGATAACTATAAATGGTTCATTGTCTGCTGCGTGCCGGAAAAAAACGTGTCCGGGAAAAATGAGGGAGATAAAGTAAAGCTTGAAATGCCGGCGGGCGAGGTGATTTCCGGCGTTATCGAGCACATTTCGGAGCCGGAGGACGGAAAATGCGCACTCACGGTTTCGTCGGACAGGGACTTTTCGTCACTTGCGGACGCAAGAAAGGTCAAAATCAAGATAATATTTGAAAGCTATAAAGGTTTTGTTATCCCGACAAAGGCGTTTCATATATATAACGGCGAATACGGCGTGTTCGTCAGAAAAAATTCAAAAAAGATATTTAAGAAGACCGAGGTCATATATTCCGACGGCGAGTACAGTGTGGTTTCAAAATCGTCCGAAACGGAGTTAAAGCTCTATGACGCGGTTATAACGGACGGTGATTTAAGTGAATACTACGATAGCTGAAAACATTAAAAGGATCAGGGACGAGATTGCTTCGTCGGCTCTTAGGGCGGGGAGGGACCCCGGTGAGATAACGCTCATGGCGGTGTCAAAGACAAAGCCGTTGGAGGCGGCAAAGGAGGCGGCGGGGTGCGGCGTTATTTTAGGCGAGAACTACGTTCAGGAGTTTAGGGAAAAGTATGAAAAGGAGCCGGAGCTTCCCTGGCACTTTATCGGTCACCTTCAGACGAACAAGGTCAAATACATCGTCGGCAAGGCGAAGATGATTCACTCGGTGGACAGTCTGCATCTTGCCGAAAAGATAAATTCCGAGTCGGAAAAAAGAAAAATAGTGACCGATTGCCTGGCGGAAATAAATTCCGGGTGCGAGGAAAGCAAATTTGGTTTGACATTTTCCGAATCTTTATATATAATAAAGAAAATGGCTGAATTTGAAAACATCAGAATGAGGGGGCTCATGACTGTTGCACCGTTCTGCGAAAATGCGGAGGACAACAGGGACATATTTAAAAGGATGAAGGACACTTTTTTAAGAATAAAAGAAGAGGTGCCTTCATTTGACACGCTTTCAATGGGCATGAGTGCGGACTTTTCCGTTGCCGCGGAGGAGGGCGCTACGATAGTCAGAGTCGGGACGGCAATATTCGGCGCGAGAAATTATACAAAGTAAAAAATTTCAGTGAAAGGAAAGATACAAGGTGGCAAACATATTAAACAAGATAGGCGACATGATTTTCGGACCCGAGGATTATGATGACGAGGAAATGACCGAAG
This sequence comes from uncultured Clostridia bacterium, assembly GCA_934476235.1. Lineage (GTDB taxonomy): Bacteria > Bacillota > Clostridia > CAKSNL01 > HGM11501 > HGM11501. Next base: position 77,966 of record CAKSNL010000008.1, read on the forward strand.
TGGAAGGGACCGAAGAAAAAGAAGAAAAAAGAGGAATGGACTTTTTCCGCCGCGACGAGTTAAAGACCGAGGTCAAGAAGGACGATTTTTCCCGTACATACGGCAAAAAGGGCAAGGTCGTAAACATCACCTCCACGACTCAGTTTGAGGTTGTTGTGCTTCAGCCCGAGTCCTTTGAAGAGGCGAAGGACATTGCGGACAATTTAAAGTCCAAAAAGCCCGTTATCGTCAACCTTGAAAAGATAGAAAAGGAGCAGGCAAGGAGAATGGTGGACTTTGTTTCCGGCGCGTCCTATGCCTTAGGCGGCGATATTCAGAAGATTTCCAACATGATCTTTTTGGTAACGCCCTACACGGTCGGCATCTTAGGCGACTTTAAGGACGAGCTCAAGAACAAGGGAATATTCCCCTGGAGCTATTGATAATGGTTTTTTTCATAATATTAAGACTTTTGGAGCTTTACGAGCTTGTTTTACTGACACGCTGCGTCTGCTCGTTCATTTTCATGGGAACGTACAATGCGTTTTATATGTTTCTCATTAAAATAACCGAGCCTGTGTTAAGACCTGTGAGGGACCTTCTTTCGCGCACGCCGCTGGGCGGTATGCCGCTTGATTTTTCGCCGGTCGCCGTAATGCTTATGATTGGGGTTTTGGAGCGTTGGGTTTACTTATTAAGCAGAATGTTTTAGCGCACGGCGCAAATGAGGAAGAGCGCCTTGTCCTCGCGAAGGCGTATGACGCGTACGTAAAGGCGGAAAAAAGCTCTTTTCCCGCTTTCACGCATTTTCTGGCGCCGAATGAGTGCGCCGCTGTCCGCCGCGCGTTTTCGGGGCGCGGCAAAGTTTCATTTTTCGGGGGATATGAGGACTCAGAACGCGTTATGGCGGGGTTTCATGCCGAAAATGAGGATTTTCCCGTTTCGGCGGTGGAGCTTTCGGGCGACTTTTCGGATCTGAGCCACAGGGACGTTTTGGGGAGCCTGATGAGCCTCGGAATCGACCGCGCCGTGACGGGCGATATCGTCGTTTCTCATGACGGTGCAGTCATTTTTTCGGAGGAGCGCATGGCTCCATATATAAAAGAAAATCTAACCTCCGTCGCGAGAGAAAAGGTCAAAGCAAGGGTCGTTTCGGTAAGTGAGGTCAATGTTACGCGGCAGTTTGACGAGAGCAAAAAAAGCGTAGCTTCCGAAAGGGCGGACGCGGTGGTCGGCGCGGTATTCAACCTTTCGAGGGCGGACGCGGCAGAGGCTATCGCGCGGTCGGAGGTCATGTTAAACTACAGCGTTTTATCCTCAAAGGACAAGCGCATATCATCGGGGGACGTTATTTCGGCAAGGGGCAGAGGAAAAGCCATAGTCACCTTTTCGGGGGACTTAAGCAAAAAAGGCAGGCTTTTCATTCTGATTAAAAAATATAAATGATTTAAGGAGTTGGTTTTTATGTATTCACCGCTTGAGCTTGAACAGATAGATTTTGAAAAAAAGGCGTTCGGCGGCTACAGTATGGAGGACGTTGACAGGACATTTTCCGTGCTTAAGAGGGATTACGAGGAGCTTTACGTTGAAAACTCCGAGCTTAAGAAAAAGTTAAAGGCTTTAGAGGGGCAGGTTTCGGAGAGCGAGGACATGAAGGAGACGCTTCACAACGTCTTAATCGCGGCTCAGAAGTCGAGCGACGAGAAGAGAGAGGCGAGCGAGAAGGAAGCCGAGCTCATTATAAAAAAGGCGGAGCTTGACGCCGAGAAGATAAGAAGCGGAGCGGAAAAAGAGGTTTCGGACCTTGAAAAGAGAAAAGAGGACTTAAAAAACGAGGTCTCCGTTTTCGTAACCAAGATGAGCGCGCTTTTCGAGGCTCAGGTCAAGTACTTAAATAAGTCGGAGGAGCTTTAAATGTATCTTGCGTTTTGCGGAGCTCTGACGCTTTTCACGGTTCTTTTGGACTTTGTGACGAAAAAAGTTGTCGCGGGGAATATGACGCTTTATCAGTCGATTCCGGTGATTCCCGGAGTTTTTAACATAACGTACGTTAAGAACACCGGCGCGTCGTTCGGAATGATGGCGGGGGCAAGGTGGTTTTTTGTCGCGGTCACGGTATTGCTGATCGCCGCGGTCATTTATTACACGGTGAAAAATAATATTAAGGATAAGCTTTTCCTTGTTTCCGCGTCATTCGTGGTCGGCGGCGGAATCGGCAATCTGATCGACAGGATAGCGACGGGCGCGGTGGTGGACTTTTTTGACTTCTGCCTCATCAATTTTGCGATATTCAATGTGGCGGACTGCTTTGTCGTCGTCGGGGTCATTTTAATGGCAATATATTATATAAAAGAAGAAAGAGCGAAAAAAGAGGAATAGCCATGGAAAAAAGCATCAATGTCACTGAGGACGGCGAAAACGTCCGGGCGGACGTTTTTGTTTCCGAAAAAGAGGAGAGTATTTCGCGCTCGTTTGCGGGAAAGCTCTTTTCCGGCGGACTGGCAAAGGTGAACGGCAGGGAGGCAAAGCCGAGCCTTAAGCTTAAAGCGGGCGATGTCATAACGCTCATAGTCCCCGAGCCGGAGGAGATTGACGCCATTCCCGAGGACATTTTTTTAGACATTGTTTATGAGGATGAAAGCGTACTGGTTATAAATAAGCCGCGGGGCATGGTTGTGCACCCGGCGGCGGGAAACGGGCATGGCACGGTGGTAAACGCCGCGCTTTTTCACTGCAATGGCTCGCTTTCCGGAATCAACGGGAGCGTGCGCCCCGGAATCGTTCACAGAATTGATAAGGACACGACGGGTCTACTGGTCATCGCGAAGAACGACCGCGCGCACAAAAGCCTGACCGACCAGCTTGCCGACCGTTCGCTTTCGAGGGTGTATTACGCTCTTGTGAACGGCAATATCAAAGAGGATGAGGGCACGGTTGACGCGCCAATCGGCAGAAGCCCGAAGGACAGAAAGAAGATGGCGGTCGTGCCGGACGGGCGCAGCGCGGTGACGGATTATAAGGTGATTGAGCGCTTCGGAGCGTACACCCTGGTTCGCTGCAAGCTGAGGACGGGGCGGACTCACCAGATAAGGGTGCACATGAAGCACATCGGTCACAGCGTGGTGGGCGACAAGGCGTACGGCATTAAAAACGAGCGGTTCGCACTGCCCGGTCAGCTTCTGCACGCAAAGGAAATTTCGTTTATCCATCCCGAGACGGGGGAGCGCGTGACCTTTTCGTGCCCGCTTCCGGAGGACTTTTCATCGGTTTTGGAAGTTCTGAGAAGAACAAAAAAGGACGGCTAAAGCCGGTCCTTTTTTTATGCGTAAAAAGTCAGCTGTTTGTCTAAACGGGTGCGCCGAAAAATCCTCCCGTCATTTGCTCCGCAAATGCCACCGTCTCGCTGCGGCTCGGTCACGCCTCGGTTCTGACAGTCCACCGGACTGTCATTCATTGTCTCGGCGCCGCTTCGCTACCTTTAGCTCTTGAGGGCTTTTTTGCCTCGGCGCCGCTACGCTACCTTTAGCTCTTGAGGGCTTTTAAAGGCTCCAAGAGCTAAAGGCGTGGCGGAAAAAGACAACAAAAGTCTTTTTCCGTTAGGTGCGAAAAACCGTTCAAGGTTTTGTCGCACGCTCTTAAAACCGCAAAGGCGGTTTTAAGCGGGGTCTTACTCTGAGGGATTTTTAGGTGCACCCGCGTATTTCTCGCACCTCTCAGGTCGCCAAGGATGGCGACCCCTACGGTTTTTCCGCGCATACGGTTAGTGCACACTGTAGGGGATGGCGTCCTCGACATCACTTTGGTTTCACATCTGCTTTTGCCACTGCAGCCGTAGGGGAGGATGCCTTCATCCTCCCGCTTTTTTTAACCCCGCCGCGGTCAGTGCACCGCAGGATGACACCCGTTGCAGACCTTTTTATGTGCAAATTTTATCAAAAACAGCAATATATCTGAATAAATAGCAATATATTGTATAGACAACGGTAAAAAAATGTGATAAAATAATCTTAAGATGCCCATGTGCGGATAGGGCAGAAAAAAAGAGGAGGAACTGTTATGAAACAAAAAGTATGTGTTTTGCTTGCGCTCACGCTTCTTTTGTCAACCTTTGTTTCCGTTTCGGCGGCGGACAAGGTGTTTACGGCGAAGGACGTGACGGAGCAGATCGGCGACGTTAAGATTGAAAACGGCGTTGTCGCTCTCGGCGGAAACGTAAAGCTTTCCGCTATCGGCTTCAAGGCGGACCTGACGGGCGTTAAGTCCATTGAGATCAAGGCGAAAGAATACCGCGACCCGAACGGTGAAATTTTCAGGGTCAAGGTGGACGATCCCAATTCATTAAGCATCGGCGAGATCGTGTTCGGTGACGGATCCGACACTGCGAGCGGTAACATCACTGAGCAGAAGGGCGTTCACACGGTCTATCTTTATACGACACTCCTTTCGACCGGTGCTAAGTGGGAGATTGAGACCATCACGTTAAAGAGTGAGGCTAAAAAGCTCGTAACTCCCGTGCCGGACGAAAAAATAATCGACAACTGGCACGACACCTGGGCCGCGACCGACAGCTACGGAAGGCGCGTTGCAGACTTTGAGGAAACCGGCCCCGTTAAAGAGGGCAACCGCAAGGTTGGCATGTTCTACTGGCCGAGCCTTACGACCGGCACGACCGGCGTGACGCCCGATATTTTAAGGGCACATCCCGAAGCGTACGGCGACTTTAAGAACCCGGCTTGGAAGAACGACGGAAAAACGATAGCTTACTGGTGGGGCGAGCCTGTTTACGGCTTTTACTCCGAGACAGATTACTGGGTGCTTAAAAAGCACGGCACGATAATGGCGAACGCGGGTGTGGACGCGATATTTATGGACTACACCAACGACGCGGGATTAAACATCAAGAACTACAACCGCATTTTAAGGGCGTTCCACGACCTTCGCGAGGAGGGCATAAACGCTCCCAAGGTCAGCATCTACGGCAACATGGCAGGCGCATCGAACGGAACTCCGAGAGAGGTTCTGCCGGCGATGTATTATAATCAGGTTAAGTCCGGCGAGTGGGACGACCTCATCTTCTACTGGGAGGGCGACCCGATGTACATAAACTTCCCGCTCTCCGAAAAGTCAAAGGTGACCGAGGATAAGGATCTTGAAAAGCTCTTTACCGACATTGACTATAAGCTCAACTTAAGAGACACGGGCGAGCTTCGCGGCGGCGCCGGAACAAGGGAACACCGCCACGTAAACTGGCTTGAGGAATATCCCCAGCATCCCTTCGGCGTGACGGACAGCGGAAGACGAGAGACAATCTCTTTGGCTGTCGGAATCAACCAGTCTTATGTTGACGGAAGCTCGGTTGTCGGCGTATTTTCAGACCCATACACGAAGGGCAGAGCATATTCCGAGGCGTTCGGCGAGGACTACAGAGCGGACAACGGAAGAACCGCATATTTCTTCCGCGAGCAGGCCGCTCATGCTCTTAATGTGGATGCGGAATTCGTGTTTGTTGACGGCTGGAACGAGTGGAAAACACCCAACTATAACTCTTTCGGAACCCACAAGGGAACGGTTTTCGTTGACCTTTTTGACGAGGAGAACAGCCGTGACTTTGAGCCTTCCAGAAGCTATTTAAAGGACGATTATTATAACCTTTTGGTTGACTTTATAAGAAAATACAAGGGCACGCGCCCGGCACCCGTTGCAACCGCAGCCGCGACTATCGATATTAACGGCGCGGCGTCGCAGTGGGACTCTGTCGGACCCATGTTCTATAACGACTATGACAACTATGAGCGCGACTACACCGGCGGAAAGGACTTTGAGACGGGCGAGCCCGTAAGCTATAAGACGACAGTCAACAACTCCATTTCGCGCGCGAAGGTCGCAAGAGACAATGATAATTTCTATTTCTATGTTAAGACCGTTAATCCCATAAAGACCGGTACTCCCGGATTTATGAACCTTTACATAAACACAGACAGGAACCCTGCTACAGGCTGGGAGGGCTTTGACTACTCCGTTAACGTGGCCGGCGACAAGGTTCTTGCAAAGGCGGTAAATAACTCCTGGAGCTGGGAGCCTGTTGGTAACATTAACTACACCGTATCGGGCGACGTGCTTCAGATGGCAATCCCGAGAAGCCTCTTAGGCGAGACCGGAACCGCTGACTTTGAGTTTAAGTGGACTGATTCCTTAGTTTGCGACGGAGATTATCTTGACTTCTATTCGGAAGGCTCTGTAGCTCCGATGGGCAAGTTTAACTACCTCTACACAGAGATTGAGCAGACCGCTCTCACTCAGGCTGAGCGCGACGCGCTTCCCGACGTTTCCATCTTCAAGGCGGGCACGCCCAAGGCGATAATCGACGGCGGAAAGATGCCTGTTTACGAGAAGGACACCGCGGTTACTCCGTTTGAGATGAACGGAACGCTCTATGTTCCGCTCGAGACCTACGAGGAGATCTTAGACTACGGCTTTACCAAGGTTGAGTATTCAGCCGAGGACAACACGGTTTACCTCGGAAGGCACGACTTAGAGCCCAATTCGACCGGGAACGTTTACACCATCACAAACTACGAGTGGACATATTCTGTTGTCGGCTCGCTTGAGGCAAGAAACAACGGAACGCTCCGCACTCTCACCAACGCATGCGTTACGGCTAACGGTCTTATCTACGTTCCTGTGTCCTACGCAGCAGACGTTTTCGGCTGGTCCGTAAGGAACGTGGGCGGCGGAATCTGGACAGTGTCCAGAAACCCGGCAAACGAGAGCGCGGTAAACGCAGTGCTTCATCATTTAGGTTAAGGAGGGACTGTTAAATGAAAAAGATAATATCACTTATTTTAGCTCTCCTTATGATTGAGAGCCTGGCATTCACCTCATTTGCGGAGGAGAAAATATTGTCCCGCGCATCGAGCTGGACCATCACCGCGTCCTCGTCATATCCGACGGGCGACATCAGCGCCGCGTTTGACGGCAACGACGCGTCATACTGGCACTCCGACTATCATTTCGACGGCAAGACGATTGACTGGAAGGAAGAATGCCCCCACGCGGTACACATTGATTTCGGCGGAACAACCAAGGTTTCGGGCTTTAGATATCTTCCGAGACAGGACGGAAACGACACCGGACTTTTTGGTGAGTTCAAGGTTTTCGGCTCTAAGGACGGTACGGAATATACCGAGATTTACGAAGGGAAGTTCTCCTGGGAGGGAACGGACAGAAACGCAAAATCAGTTTCCTGGGGCGACATGGAGCTTCGCGCGATCCAGATCGAGGTTTTAAGCACAAACGGAGGCTTTGCGACGGCGGCGGCAATCGACCTTTTGACCGGCGGAACGGGAAGCCCCATAAACAAGGGCGCGAAGATGCTTGTTGAGCCGCCCTATATCGCACCCGATGAGTCCAACGGCGAGATAATTGTGCGCGGAGACGAACAGTGGGAGATAACGGCAAGCTCCAACGACAAGAACAACGGTATCGGAGGCGCGTTTGACGGCAAGGAGTCGACCTTCTGGCACACCGCTTATCAGACGAACGACGAGAACACCGAGATCATCTCGCACGACGAGCCCCCTCACACGATCACGGTAGTATTCCCCGACGTTAAGGAAATATCCGGCTTCATCGTTGTTCCGCGTACGGGAAGCGATGCGGGCAAATTCAAGAAGTTTGAAATCTATTCGTCAATGAACGGCGATGATTTCGAGAAGATCTACGAGGGCAGCTTTACAATTGTCGGCGGAGACTGGTCTGAGCGCACGGCTTCATGGGGCAACACCAAGATGAAGGCGATCAGAATCGTTATAACCGAGTCGTTGGGCGGATACGGCACGGCGGCGGAGATCAAGTTCATAAAGGACTCCCAGCCTTCAAAGAGAACGTTTGACTTCTCTGACTGGAAGGTAACCGTCCGCAATCAGAACATGGAAAACTGTTCTGCGGCGTGGGGTCCGATAGGAAGAATCGTTGACGGCAACCCGGACGCTTACTGGCACTCATACTACGAGGCTGAGGGCGCAAACATCACCAAGATGGAGAAGGCTCCCTTCTGGATCGACTTGGTTCTTCCGGAAAAGGACACGATCGAGGGCTTTGAATACACCCCCAGAAACGACAGCTGGCAGGGAAGACTTCTGGAATATAACATCAATGTTTCAGACTCTGACGATGGCGAGCTTACCACGATCTACACAGGTCACGAAAGCCGCGACTCCGGCGCAAAGAGAACGATAAACTTCGGCATTGCGGTCGAGGTCAAGAGAATCCAGATCGAGATCATTCAGTCAGCAGGCGACTATGCGGCGATCTCGGACTTCATATTCACTCCCGGTCAGAAGGGAACAGAGGTCGTTGCTCTTGACAAGTTTGTCGATGAGATGCATAACACCTTCTTAAACGAGATCGACAAATCAAATTATGTTGTTGAGGCGGATATTGAGAATTTCGGAACCAAGTGGAAGCTTACAAACATTTTCGACGGTGCAACCTCGTCCGCTTGGCAGTCCGAGACCGCGACAAGACCCGTTACTATCAAGGTGGACTTAGGCGGAAAGCACATCATAAGAGCGATCAACATCGCTCCGATGCTTTCGACCGGCTATATCGGCTACTGGGATCAGTTTGATATTTTAACAAGCTCGGACGGCGCGAACTATAAGGAACTTATAAAGGATTACAGCTTCCCGAAGAGGGATCTGTCCGAAAAGACCATCACGTTAGATGAGCCGGTTCAGACAAGATTCATCGCCTTCCGCGTGAAGAAGTACACGAATAACCGCGTTTCGTGCGGCGAGATAAGCTTTATGCAGACCATGGCCGACAAGGAGAAGGAAGCGGGACGCGACGAGAAGTACACGCTTGTTATCGACTCGCCCGTAATCAAGGTCGAGAAGGAAGAAAAGAGCTATGACAAAGAGATTGACGCGGCGCCCTATATCACGGCGGTCGGCTCAACGCTCATTCCTCTTCGCGGACTTTTAGAGGAGATGGGTGCGACCGTTGACTGGAACGACGAGAACCAGACGATAACGATCAAGACAAGCATGATGTCCATCACCATGCAGGTGGGAACAAAGCTTGTTTACATCGAAAAGGCAGGGCAGACCATCCGTTACACGATGACAGCTCCTCCCAAGATCAAGAACGGCAGAACTTATATTCCGGTCCGCTTCGTTTCGGAGCACCTGGGCTATAATGTCGGCTGGGACGGCGAAACAAGAACTATTACGATTAACTAAATAAAAACACGGCGGAATTTTCCGCCGTGTTTTTTTAGTTGAGGATGGCAGGCGCCGGATTAAACGGGTGCGCCGAAAAATCCTCCCGATTTTTATGCGCATTTCGCCAATGCATCCGTAGGGTCGATTCTGAGAATCGACCGCCCGGGTGTGTGCATGTTTTATTTGGTTCTCTCGAAAAATCCTCCCTGAATTTTCTAATCGAAAATTCTTCCCTCCTTTAGCAAGGAGGGCATATGGCTCCCTTGCTAAAGGCGTGGCGGAAAAAGACAAAAATGGGCTCCCTTGCTAAAGGCGTGGCGGAAAAAGACAACAAAAGTCTTTTTCCGTTAGGTGCGAAAAACCGTTCAAGGTTTTGTCGCACGCTCTTAAAACCGCAAAGGCGGTTTTAAGCTGGCACGGCGCAGCCGGGACTGAGGGATTTTTCAATCGTCCCCACGTATTTTTCGCACCCACCGCGGGTCGCCAAGGATGGCGACCCCTACGGATTTTCCGCGCATATGGTTAGTGCACACTGTAGGGGATGGCGTCCCCGACATCCCGATTGTTAATGCACCTGTTACGTTAATGCACCGTAGGGGAGGATGAGGTCATCCTCCCACCTTTTATGCACTCATTACGGTGAGTGCACCGTAGGGTCGATTCATGAATCGACCGCAGGCATCGCGCATGTTTTCCGTGAGCCTCTCGAAAAATCCTCCCGGTTTTTATTGCATAAAAACCACCCTCCTTTAGCAAGGAGGGCTTAACTTTTTCAAGGCAGCCCGCCCCAATTTAATAAATATATTCCTCGCCGGGGGAGAAAATGTGAAAGCTCTGCGAAGGATTTAACTTATAGAGCGTATCCACAAACTGCGCGGGGTTTAAGGAATTTGCCTCGTACATATCAAAGTGCATGGGGACGAGCATTTTCGCGCCCGCCGCTTTTGCGAGGCGCACCGCCTCGTACGAGTCAAAGCAGCCTATAATGTCCTCGTGATTTCTGAAATAGTCGCGCCCGTTCACGGGAACCATCATGATGTCAACGCCCAAGACCCTTTCAATGAGCCCGTCATACATGCAGCAGTCGCCCGAATGATAGATTTTTTTGCCGCCGAAATCGAAGATGAAGCCAAGCTCCCTATAATTCCCGTTTTCGTCCTTATGAAGCTCCTCATGCGCTGCGGGAATGGGAGTGAAGGTAATGCCGGAGCCGAGGTCAATCAAAGCGTCCGTTTTGACTCCGGTGACTAAGGACCCGGAGCCGACGTAGGAAGAAACCACATCGCGTATAGCCTCCGAGCAGAAATAACGCGCCTTTTTGTTGACGCGGGAAATGGCGCCGAGCGTTTCCGGGTCCGCATGGTCCGTATGGTCATGCGTGCAGAAAACAAAGTCGATAAAATCAAGCTCGGCGCCCGTTATGGGCGAGGGATAGCGCCTTATCCAGCCGGGCGCAAAATTGTTGTTGCGGTCGATAATATCCGAAAGATAGCCGTCAATCAATATGTATTTGCCGCGGAACTTCATTATAAAGCCCACCTGACCGGTGTAGAACAGCGCAATGCGGTCGTCCGGCAGATTTTCCGAAAGAATTTTTTCCTTAAGAGTCATTTTAATCACCTCATATAATTAATGGTTGACAATTGTGTTACTGCGTGATATAATTATAACCAAAGAACGGAATTTTGTCAAGCGGAAGGGAGAATTTTTTTGAAAAAGTTCATAAGCCAGGAAGATATGAGAATAGCGAATATTTACGAGGTGCTGTCGCTGATCAGGCGCGAGGGCGCGATGACCCGCAAGGAGATTCAGGGCATAATGGGTCTTTCATGGGGCGGCGTGTCGCAGATGGTGTCGCGGCTTAACGAGCTTTCTTTCATAAAGGAGGAGAAGGAGGACTCGGCGGTCAAGGCGGGCCGCCGCCCGTCCGTGCTCACACTTAACGGGGACGATAATTTCGTTATAGGGGCGGACATAAATAAGTCCGGGCTTTATCTTGAGGCGGTGAACCTTGCGGGAAAGACCGTGTTTTCGCTTTCGGGAAAGGCTGATTCCTCCGGGAAAAAGGCGTTTTATAAAAGCATCGTTTCCCTTTTGGACTCGGCATTTTTAAGCCTTTCGGGAAAAAACATTTTGGCAATCGGCATCGCAATGCAGGGAAGGGTGGACTCCGAGCGCGGAATCTCCGAGGATATCGGGATAAGCGGATGGAAGGACGAACCGATAGGGGATAACTTAAAGGAGCGCTTTAATGTCCCTGTGTATATCGCGCACGACCCTGACTGTATTTTGACCGCCGGGGCGGGCGAGAAGAAGGAGGACGCGCTGCTCCTACGAATCGACAAGGGGCTCGGCATGGCGGTCATGAAAAATAAAAGGCTCATTTCCGGCGCCGGTATGCTTGAAATCGGGAACGCCGTATCCGAGTCCGGAGAGAGAGTGGGCGACCTTCTTTATAAAGGGGAGGACTTTTTGCCCGCGCTTTCATCGGCGCTTGCCAACGCGATGATACTTTTTGATATTGACACGCTGATGCTCTGCGGGGCGTATTCGGATTCTCATCCGGAGCTTATAAAGGAGCTTTCCGAAAGGATATCCGCATTAATGAAAAAGGGCATCTTCGCCGTGAGCTTTGACGTGAGAAACGCGGCGTACGGCGCTGCACAGTCGGCAGCGGAGAAATTTTTATCGTATATTGACTGATCGGGCGAAATGCCCGATTAGCTTTGCACAAATTATCACGCAGTGATACATGAAGGAGGACGTTATGAAATCAGTTATTATTGAAAAGCCCGGGAAGATGGTTTTTGCCTCTTCGCCGGTGCCGGAGCTTCCCAAGGGCTTTGCCCTTGTCAAGGTTTCCTATGCCGCGGTGTGCGCGACCGACCTTGAGGTGATAGACGGCAACATCCCGGCGAACTACCCGCTCATTCCCGGTCACGAGTGGAGCGGCGTTGTGGAAAAGACGGAAAGCGAGGAGGACGCGCACTGGATAGGCAAGCGCGTTGTCGGCAGCAACGACGTTGTGTGCTTAACGTGTGACGCGTGCAGGCGCGGCGAGTGGCGCTACTGCAAAAGCTTTGAAGAGATTGGCTTTAAAAGAAACGGCGCGTACTCTGAGTACATCGCCGTTCCGACGTACGGGCTCTGCGAATTATCTGATAACGTTGACATGGCGGAGGCGGCGCTTTGCGAGCCCTTGGGCGTTGCGCTCGGAACGATGAAAAAGTCCCGCGCGAAGATGGGCGACACGTGCCTTATCATCGGCGCCGGCTCAATCGGGCTTTGCACTCTCGCGGTCGCAAAGGCGATGGGATTATCCAAGATAACCGTTGCCGCGACAACCGAAGGCAGGCTTTCGGTTGCCAAAGAGATGGGCGCTTATAAAACCGTTGCAACGCGCGAGCGCGACCTTATTTCAGCCATGCGAGAAATACACCCCGAGGGCACGGACGTTGTGATTGACGCGACGGGAATCGAGGAGTGCATAAACCAGTCTTTAAAAATCGCGAAAAAGGGCGGCACGGTCGTTTTAGCCGGCTACGGCAGAGGAAAGATAATGAACATAAGAATTGACGACATTCACATAAACAACCTTCACTTAATCGGCGCGGGCAACAACTGGAACATGCACAAAAAGGCGGCGTCCTTAATTGCGGATGGGACGGTGTCGTTAAAGCCCCTGATTACCGAGATCATGCCGCTTGAGGATTTTGATCGCGCGACAGAGCTTGCAAGAACCCGCCCGAAGGGCTTTGTCAAGGCGGTCTTTAAGTTATGATTGCGGGAATCGACATAGGCACCTCGTCATTAAAGGTCATGCTGTCGGACGGGGGAAGCGTTAAAAAGAAAGTAAGAGTGCCGTATGAAAAAGAGGGCATGGCGGGCTTTGATGAGGCAATCAAAAAAGCGTTTTCCGAGCTCGGGGAGGATTATTCCTCCGTATCATTAAGCTCGCAGACGGGGACATATGTCATCGACGGGGGCGATATCATCCCGTGGCACTCCGAAATAGGCACATGCGAGCTTAAGACGGTGCGCGAAAGCTTTTCCGATGAGGAATTCATCTCAGAGACCGGCATGGCGCACCCGGACATTTCAAGCTATCCGGTTCCGCGGCTTATGTACATAAAAAAGCGGTATCCCGGGGCAAAAAGAATCTGCCAGCTTAAGGACGAGATCATTTTCCGCCTTACCGGAAATTACGTGACGGATAATTACACATGGCGCGGACTTGCGGATGAAAACGGATATTCGGATAAACTATTGTCCTTTTCCGGAATAAAGAAGGAGGCGCTCCCCGTGCTTTTAACACCGTTTGACAAGGCGGGAACTGTCACATATGCGGGGGAGGAGCTTTTCGGAATAAAGCGCGGGACGACCGTTTACACGGGGCTTAACGACTACTATTCCGGGCTTTTGGGCATGGGAGTTACGGCTCCCGGCACCCTTTTTGACGTGACGGGGACGAGCGAGCATATAGGCTCGGTCACCGCCGCCCGCACGGAGTCGGGAGCGGTATCGTCCCCCTATTTCGGGGCGTTCGTCAATTACTCGGTCACCGCGTCAAGCGGGGCGGCGCTCTTTTTCGCCGGTGAGTTTTTCTCATCGGACATTGACATGGAAAGGTCAATAAAAAACAGAGCGCCGATATTTCTGCCATATCTTAACGGAATGCGCGCGCCTCATAACGACCCCTTTGCGAAAGGGATGTTTTTCGGCATATCAAAAAGCACGGATAAAAGCGACATGGCGTACTCCGTCATTGAAGGCGCGGCGTTTTCGGCGTATTCTGCGTTCCGCACGCTCGGCGCCTCTTCGGGCGAAACGGTCCTCACCTCGGGCGGAGGAGCGAAAAACAGGGTGTATAACACATTAAAGGCAAGCCTTTTCGGCAAAAGCTTCGTGCCGCTTTCCGAGAGCGACACGTCCGCCCTCGGGGCATGCATGGTAGCGATGACGGCGGAAGGAACATATAATGACATTGGCTTTGCCACCCGGTCGCTCTGCCGCTATGGCGAAGCGGTGAAGCCTAAAAACATACCGGGGCTTAAAGAAAGATATGAGCTTTTTTTAAAGCTTTATGAGGACAACAGGGACAATTTTTTAAAATTCGGGAGGTTATAATAATGAGTTGTGTAATATTCGGAGCGGGCAAGATAGCGCGCGGATTTATCGGGCACCTTTTGTATTTAAGCGGAATCGACTTTGTTTTCGTTGAAAAATCGGACGCGCTGGCGGACATGATAAACGAGCGCGGGGAATACACGGTGAACATTCTGGGCGCGCCGGAGAAAAACTGCGTCGTCAAGGGCGCGCGCGCCTTAAAGTTTTCCGATGAGGAAAAGATAACCGAGGCGATAGCAAATGCGGACGCGGTGTTTAACGCGGTCGGCGGCAAGAACCTTGGCGAAATAGTTCCCTTTATCGCGAAGGGAATTGAGAAAAAGTCAAGGCGCGGGGGATACATAAACTTCATCACGTGCGAAAACTGGAAAAAGCCGGCGGACATTATTAAAGCCGGCGTTACGGAGATTTTGACGGACGAGGCAAAGCCCTATTTTGAAAAATACGTCGGAATCACCGAGGCGGTCATCATGAGAAGCGCCATAGAGCCGGACCCCGAGCTTTTGAAAAAGGACCCTCTTATCGTGAACGTGCAGGACTTCTGGCACCTTCCCGTGGATAAGGAGAGAGTAAAGGGGGAGCTTCCCGACATTAAGGGGCTTGAGCTCATGGATAATTTCGGCGGATTTTTAGAGCGCAAATTCTATACCTATAACGCGGCGAACGGCACGGTTTCCTACTTGGGCGCGCTTTTGGGCTATAAAAAAATTGCGGACGCGGCGCATGATGAGCGCATCTTAAAGGTGCTTGACGGCGTGTACTCCGAGACCGCGAGGGCGCTTTCCAAAAAGCACAATTTCCCGCTTGACGAGCAGCTCGCCTTCACGCTCACGTCAAAGAAAAAGCTTCAGGACTACACGATAGTTGACTTTATCGAGAGAAACGCGAGAGATCCTTTAAGAAAATTAGGACCGGACGACAGGCTGGTCGGCTCGGCAAGGCTGGTTGAGTCGTGCGGCATAAAGCCCGAAAATCTCGCACTTGCAATTGCGGCGGCAATATATTATACTAACGATGAGGACGAATTTGCATTAAAGCTTCGGGACATGCGTGAAAATGAGGGCGTGGACAGTGTTATAAAGAACGTCTGCCGTCTTGATGAAAATTCCGACCTTGCGATGCTTATAAAGGAAAAAATCGCCTATCTTAAGGAAAAGGGGTATATCAAATGAAGGTAACGGTTGTCGGCGCGGGGAAGACCGGAAGGGGATTTTTGGCGCGCCTTTTAAAAGAGGGCGGAGCCGGGGTTTCGTTCATTGACAAGGATGAAGAGCTCATTAAAAAATTAAACGCGGCGGGAAAATACAATATACGCTTTTTTTCCGACCGTGAGGACATGGAGATTTCGGGCTACTCCGCTTCGACCTGGGAGAACGCGGACATTTCGGACTCCGACTATATTTTGGTTTCGGTCGGCGGGGGGAACCTTTCCGACGTCGGGCGCTCGCTTCGCCCGCTTATGACGGAGAATAAGACCTACACCGTCATCACTGCGGAAAACTCGTCCGACCCGGCGAAAAAGCTTTCCGCAGCAATCGGGCTTGGGAACGTCAACGTGAGCGAATCGACCGTTTTTTGCACGACGACCGATTCGGGGCTTGACATTTCAAGCGAGAACTATCCCTATTTACAGTGCAACGCGGACCTTTTGGACGGGTTTGACCCCGGTATTCCCGGAATCCGCCCTATTGCGGGGTTCGGCGACTTTTTGAAGCGCAAGCTCTATACCTACAACGCGGCAAGCTGCGTTATCGCCTATATCGGCTACGTCAAGGGGTACTCGGACTACGCCGACGCGGCAAACGATATAGAGATATTAACGCTGCTTGACAAAAATTATG
This sequence comes from uncultured Clostridia bacterium, assembly GCA_934476235.1. Classification (GTDB taxonomy): domain Bacteria; phylum Bacillota; class Clostridia; order CAKSNL01; family HGM11501; genus HGM11501. The sequence goes on from CAKSNL010000008.1 coordinate 94,137, forward strand.
ACGTGACGAACAAGGTGCTCTGCGATGTGTTCGGCTATTCGTGGGCGGATCAGGTGGAGTTTTCCATGCTTTCGCGCGAGAAGTTCACCAGCCGCGCGATAAAGGACACCGTGGCGAGAAACGGGCGCGACCCGCTCCGAAAGCTTGCCGCGGGCGAGCGCATCATGGGACCGATGAAGCTTATCTACTCGTGCGGAAAGAATCCCGACGTGCTGATTAAAACCGCGGCGTGCGCGCTTTTGTATAAAGGCGAGGGCGAGGATAAGTGGGAAGAGGCGAAAAAGAGCCTCGGCACGGCGGGCATCATGACAAAGGTCATGGGTCTTTCGCCGGACGAGGACCTCTTTGCACGGATATTATCGGAATACGAGCGCATTAAAAAGTACGGGCTGTAAAAGGGGAGTTTATTTCGCGTGAGTGCGGAAAACCGTAGGGGTTGCCGTCCTTGGCGACCCGAGGGGTGAGTGCGAAAAATAGGTGAGCGCGCGGAAAAATCCCTCAGTCATTTTCAAGGAAAATGACAGCTCCCTTTAGCAAGGGAGCCTTTAAAGCCCTCCTTGCTAAAGGAGGGTGGATCGAAGAGCCGAAGGCGAAGGGAGGATCTTTCGGGAGTATCATGGAAAACGTGTGCGAAGCCAACGGTCGATTCATGAATCGACCCTACGGTGCATTGACGAAAATGAGTGCGGAAAACCGTAGGGGTTGCCGTCCTTGGCGACCCGAGGGGTGAGTGCGAAAAATAGGTGAGCGCGCGGAA
>CAKSNL010000009.1 GCA_934476235.1 uncultured Clostridia bacterium
GGGAGTTTAGCTCAGCTGGGAGAGCATCTGCCTTACAAGCAGAGGGTCATAGGTTCGAGCCCTATAACTCCCACCATCTTCGGCCTGGTAGTTCAGCTGGTTAGAACGCTAGCCTGTCACGCTAGAGGTCGTGGGTTCGATCCCCATCCAGGTCGCCATTTTAGCCTCTGTAGCTCAGTTGGTAGAGCAAAGGACTGAAAATCCTTGTGTCACTGGTTCGATTCCAGTCGGAGGCACCAGGTAAATGCGGGAGTGGCTCAGTGGTAGAGCGTCACCTTGCCAAGGTGAACGTCGCGAGTTCGAATCTCGTCTTCCGCTCCAAAAACACAAAAGAGACGCGTCCTTAACGGTGCGTCGCTTTTGTTATAAGGCGCCATGGCCAAGCGGTAAGGCAAAGGTCTGCAACACCTATATCCCCGGTTCGATTCCGGGTGGCGCCTCCAAAAAAATCGGCAAGCACAAAAAGTGCTTGCCGATTTTTTACTTATTACTTTTTCACTCTTCACTTAAATTTTATGTGCCGATTTTTTGGAAAGTGAAAAGACGGGGCGCAGCCTTATATCCGAAAAACTCGCCATCTCCAAAACGCCTATTGAATAATGAGGTGCAATATGGTAAAATAAGCACATATCAATTCATCCGAAAGGAAGTGTTCCCGTGAACAAAAACGTTAAGAAAGCACTCGTGATAACTGCGGTAAGCGTGTACGCTGTTTTCACGGTTTTATCAAATGCAACAAATTTCTATTCGCTTTTCTATTTGCTTGCCCCTCAATCACCGCCCATGATTCCGGAGGGTGAGTTTCCGTTCTACGTCGAATATGAGATGGACGGAAAGCGTTATGTAATCGAGGACACGGTGGTCTGCTCGTTTGACGGATATGATAATTCAGCATGGTTTGTAAGACCGAGAAAGTGGAATGAAAGTTTAAAAAGCGGTGATAATGATAAACTGACTATCCTGCGCGAAGAAAACAGTTATTCCGTACTGAAGCCAAAAAGACTGAACGAGCGCTCGAGCCTGCTTTTAAATTACGGTATTGCGGAATACTATATGGACGACAAACTAAATTTGATCGATCTTGTGAACAAAAAGCCCGGGTTTTATTATTCAGAGTCATACAGCACCGATGAACGGACAACATATGTGAAAGTCCAAAAGCTTTCCGAAAAAGAGCTGGAAAAATACTTTGGCATTAATGTGATTCGCTTCGAATTCAGCAAGCCGATAAAAAATAAATTCAGATAATAAGTACGCCCTATTTAACAAACGAAAAGCCGAGAACGAAAACGCCGAGGATAACCAAAATAACGCCGGTCGCGCGGTTTAACGTTTTCGCGCTTGCACGGTTGGCGATTACTGCGGCGACGCGCGCCCAGATAAACGTGAATAAAACGCAGAGCACCAATGGCAAAACATCCGGTGCACCGCCGATGGCAAAGTGCGAGACCGAGCCGGTGAGCGCCGTAAACGTCATAATAAACACGCTTGTGCCGACCGCAGTCTTAAGCTCGTAGCCTAAAACGCTCGTCAAGAGAAGAAGCATCATCATGCCCCCTCCGGCACCGACAAATCCGCAAATGAACCCAACAATAGCGCCCGAGGCAACGGATTTCACGACCTTTGCCCTCCGGCTGCCCGATTCCATGTCCGCCTTTGTTGTCATAACGGGGCGGACGATAAATTTAATGCCCAAAAGAAGTGTCATGAATACAGAGAAGTTCCCCATCGCTACCGACGGAACAAGGCTTGAGACGAAGCTCCCGACAACGGTGAACAAAAGCACCGCAACCATCATGATAAGCCCGTTTTTAACGTCCAGATTTTTATTTTTGCCGTACGTGTACGCCGAAACGGCGCTTGCCAGAACGTCTGACGCTAGGGCGATCCCCACCGCGGTGTACGGCTCGATGTTAAGAAACGTCACAAGCATCGGCGTTATAACTGCCGCCGCGCTCATTCCGGCAAAGCCTGTGCCGAGACCGGCACCGACGCCCGCCAGAAAACAGATAACAAATGTCAGCATTTTGATTCCTCCATGTTTTTTGCAATTTTTCGGCAAAGACGTGAAAATTCCGCACGTTCGGAATCGGCAAATCCGTCAAAGAGAAGCGCTGCGAATTTTTCCTGCATCTCCCTTCCGAATTTTACCGAACCGGCTGCTTCACCGGTCAGGCGAAGGTGCGCGCTCCTGCGGTCGCCCTCCAGATAGCAAGGCTCTATAAAACGGCGGCTTATGAGAGAATTTACCGCGAGCGACACGTGCGATTTTGCAATCTTACGCGTTTTCGAAATTTGTGACGCGGTGTCGCGCTCCGGGTTGTTGCAAAGAAAAAGCAGAACGTCCGCCTCTGCCGCGGTGAGCGAATAGCTCTCCATAAGCTCGCTCCGAAATTCCGCATACCGTTTTTCAAGCGATGATACGAACGTCCAGAATTCATTTATTGTCATATAGGTTCTCCTTTCGCAATAATATTGTTCAAAAACGAACAATATTATTATAGTTCGTTTTTGAACAAAAGTCAAGATTTTTCGGTGCGACCGGCAAAAAATCTTTTTATTTGACAATGCTCCGCTCTCGATGTATAATAAAGAAGGTTTTTTGATTTTTTTACGGAGAGGGTTAAAATTATGAGAAAATGGGGCGACCGGCGAGACGCGGTCAGAATCAGAAATATTGACGGTGTTCACGCTTACATGGCATACGGAATGCCGAAGCGGACCGAGGCTGAGGTATACATCAACGAGAAGATTGACGTTACCGAGCTTCTTCGCTATATTGATGAAAAGAACGCCGCAGGCGAGCGGAAGGTAACGCTTTTTCACTGCTTTATCGCGGCGATTGCGAGGACGGTAAAAATGCGTCCGCTCTTAAACCGTTACATCTCGGGAAAGCGCTACTATATGCGCCGCGACATCACGATGGGCTTTGTTGTGAAAAAAAATTTCGCAGATTCCGCAGAAGAAACGTTAATGATCTACCGCCCGAAGGATGAAGAGGCGCTTACCGACATTACGGACAATGTCTCCGGCAACGTTAAAAAGACAAAATCGGGCGAAGAAACGCAAGGAGCGGACGATATATTGAATGTCATCAAGCATTTTCCAAAGCCGATCATGTACCTTTTTATCTGGTTACTGCGCTTTATGGACAGTCATGGGCTCATGCCCGCGTTCTATACCGATGTTGACACGGAGTACTGCACGGTGCTTTTATCCAACCTTGGCAGTATCAAGTGCGATGCGGTGTACCATCACCTTAATAATTTCGGCACGAACGGCATAGTTATAACGATAGGGACAATGCATAAGGAGCTTATGGAATCCGAATCGGGCGAATTCGTTCCGCGCGATGTGGTAAACATCGGTGTAACGCTGGACGAGCGCATTGCGGACGGATTTTACTTTGCACGCTCATTAAAGCTCGTAAAGCATATATTTGAAAATCCCGAGCTTTTGGATAAACCGTTAGGTGAGGTGATCGATTTTGAATTCTGAGGCTGCATGGTTTAAGTTTTACAGGACCATTCCCCACGCTTTGGACTATCCGGACATCAGTATGACCGAAATGGTCTATTCCTCCGAGGAAAAGCACCCTGACTTCACGGCATACGACTTTATGGGCAATTCCTCCACATACAGAAAAATGAAGGAGGACATTGAGACTGCGGCACGTGCGCTTATCTCCCTCGGCGTGAAGAAGGGCGACGCGGTCACCATCTGCCTTCCGAACATGCCTCAAGCGGTCATCATGTTTTACGCGGTAAACCGCGCCGGCGCGGTCGCGAACATGGTGCACCCTCTTTCTGCGGAAAATGAGATATTATTTTACTTAAAGCTCAGCAAGAGCCGTTTTGCGCTCACGCTGACCGACTTTTATCACAAATTCGAAGGTGCGTTCGGAAAGACCTTTTTGGAAAAGGTCATTGTCGCGACCATAGGTGAGGCACTTCCCGCAGTCAAGTCCGTCGCATACAAAATGATTGCGCACGAGAAAAAGTTAAAATCCAACTCGCGCATTGTGACATGGTCTGACTTTATGAAATCGGGCAAGGACGAGGTTCTCCCCCCCTTCATGAAGGGAGATGATCCGGCAGTCATCTTATACAGCGGAGGGACAACCGGCACCTCCAAGGGCATTTCGCTTACGAATCTTAATTTCAATGCTCTTGCGATGCAAACCGTTGCCGCCGCCGAGACGTTTGACGCGGGGCAGACGATGCTCGCGATCATGCCGATGTTTCACGGCTTCGGGCTCGGCGTATGTATTCACACCATGCTATCTTTTTCCGGCAGGTGCGTGCTCGTTCCGAAGCTTGATGTTAAGGAGTTTCCGAAGCTGTTTAAGAAATACCGTCCGAACTACATGGCGGGCGTGCCGACGCTTTTTGAGGCAATGCTCAGAAACGAAGGAATGGCGGATTCCGACCTTTCGTGCCTTCTCGGCATTTTCTCCGGAGGCGACTCGCTTTCCGTTGAGCTTAAAAAGAAGGTTGATAAATTTCTGACCGACCACGGTGCGAAAATCCAGGTGCGCGAGGGTTACGGGACGACCGAGTGCGTTACTGCCAGCTGCCTGACTCCGAAGGAATACTACCGCGAGGGCAGTATCGGCGTGCCGTTTCCGGATATGTTCTATAAAATCGTTAAGCCGGAAACGAATGACGAGGTGCCGTCCGGCGAAACGGGCGAGATCTGCATTTCCGGTCCGACCGTTATGAAAGAATACATCGACAATCCGAAAGAGACGTTAAAGACGCTCCGCGTCCACACAGACGGCAGAGTCTGGCTTCACACGGGCGATCTTGGCTATATGGATTCGGACGGCTTCGTGTACTTCCGTCAGAGGCTCAAGCGCATGATTATCACGAGCGGCTACAACGTATATCCCTCGCAGATCGAGAACGTGATAGACGCGCACGAGGCGGTGCTCTTAAGCACGGTCATCGGCGTTAAGGACGATTACAGAATGCAGCGCATCAAGGCGTTCATCGTATTAAAGCCCGGCGTTAAGCCGACCGAGGAGGTCAAAAATTCCATAAGGGAGCACTGCGAAAAAAATATCGCGAAGTACGCTCTTCCCAGGGAGTACGAGTACCGCGACGAGCTGCCCAAAACTTTAGTCGGCAAGGTTGCATACACCGTGCTTGAAAAGGAAGAAGCGGAAAAGCAGAAGGTTTAAGATAATTAAAGCACGCTTACAGAAATGTTAAACTTTAATTAAATATCTGTTGCAAGGCTTGAAAAATCTGCTGTTTTGGGGTATGATATAAATACGATATCCCAAAAAAGGACGGTGTAACCAATGAACAATGACAACACAACAATGTTTGAACTTCCGCGCGACATCAGCGAGGAGGTGTCAAAAGCGCTTAAACTGACGTTTTCGGCGCTTTCGGAAAAGGGCTATAACCCCATAAATCAGATAGTGGGTTACATTATGTCCGGCGACCCGATATATATTACGAGCCACAACGGCGCAAGAAGCGCTATCAGCAAGATCGACCGCGAGGAGATCTTAGAGGTCGTTTTTTCCGAATACTTAAAGAAATAAAAAAGAGCCTGACGGCTCTTTTTTATTTCTTTAATACTTATATTTTTTCCTGTTCTCCGCGATGAAAATAACACTTACGATAAATGCCGCGACCTCGGCAACCGTGACCGCCCACCAGATACCGTCAATCCCGCCCATAATGACCGGAAGGACCATAACCGCCGCAACCTGGAAAACGCACGTTCTTAAAAACGAGATTGCCGCGGAAACCGCGCCGTTTGAAAGCGCCGTGAAAAATGACGATGCAAAAATATTGAATCCCGCCAGCACGAACGAAAACGCGAAAATGTAGAACGCGTGTTCCGTGACGTGCAAAAGCTCCTCGTCATAACCTACGAAAAAGCGGGACAGAGGCGACGCCAAAACCCATGCCAGAGCCATCATCACGATCCCGGACGAGAGCATTAAAGCGATGCTCTTTTTCTTAAGGCTTTTAAGCTCCGAATGATTCGCCGCGCCGTAGTGGTAGCCGATGACGGGCGCAGTACCGATTGCGTAGCCTATAAACACCGCCGCAAAAATCATCTGCGTGTACATCAAAACTCCGTATGCGGAAATGCCGTCCTCTCCGGCGTACTTTAAGAGCCTGTTGTTAAAAAGCATGCTCACAAGCGACGCGGAAATGTTTGACATAAGCTCCGACGAGCCGTTCGCACAGGAAGCCAAAAGCGGGCGGAGCTCCAATTTTGTTTTTACCAGCCTTAAAAGGCTCGGATTCTTCCTTATAAAATAGAACACCGGCAAAACACCGCCCACGACCTGACCGATGACGGACGCTGCAGCCGCGCCGACCACTCCGAAATCAAACACTGCAATGAAGAGCCAGTCAAGCACTATGTTGGAAATCCCGGCAACAGTGGTTGCAAGAAAGCCGAGCTGCGGCTTTCCGGCAGTCACGAAAAAACTCTGAAAGAAAAACTGCATCATGAATGCAAAGTTAAACGCCGCCATAACGCAGCCGTAACCCATACAGTAAGGAATCATCTCCTCCGTCGCGCCGAGAAGGTATGCGATCGGGCGCATAAAAACGGTTCCGATTACGGATAAAACGGCGCCGGACACGACCGTCAGTATTAAAAGCATTGTAAAGTAACGGTTCGCGTCATGCTCCTTGCCCTCTCCCATGGTACGGGAAACGAGAGCGCTTCCTCCGGTTCCTATCATAAAGCCGAAGCAGCCGATTATCATTAAAAACGGCCATATGAGATTCACCGCGGCAAACGCGGTCTTCCCCACATAATTCGAAACAAAAAATCCGTCCACGATTCCATAGACGGATGTGAATATCATCATCGCAATCGTCGGCAGGCAAAAGCGGGCAAGTTTTCCGTAAGTAAAGTGTTCGGACAGTTGTATCTGCATATTTTCTCCTCCTTTATGCACAGTATCACATATTCTATCACAACCTATGCATAAAGTCAAGCGTCAATTTTCAAGATACTCCTTTAATGCCTCAAGCCTGCTTTCCATGTCGGAAGCACCCAGCTTATAAATGTCTCCGAGGCGCTTTGAATTGCGCTCCACAATGTTGGTGACGATTTTTTCGCTCGGGCGAATCACGAAAAGCGCGCCCTTCTTTTCAAGCTCCGCGATCTCCGAAAGCTCGGAATTGTACATCTCGTGGCGCACCCTCACGGTGTTTACAAACTCCGGATAATTCTTAAACTTTCGCTCAAGAAACGGCAAAAACTCATTGGGTCCCTTTTTATAGCCCAGGGGCTGAGTGAGCACGGCAATATTTTTTTCGTATCCGTAGCTCATGACGCGCCGAAACGGAATTGAATCGGAAATTCCGCCGTCAAGATAGCTTTTCCCGTCTATCACAACGGGCGATGACGCAACCGGAACCGCCGCGGACGCGCGCATCCATTCAATGTCCTCGCTGTCACCCTTTTCGCAGTCATGGTATACCGCACTGCCTGTTGCCATGTCCGTGCAAACGACGGTGAAGCGCATCGGATTTTCCGAAAACGTCTTTGCATCAAACGGGTCCAATTTATTCGGTATCTCCTCATAGGCAAACTTTTTACTGTAGACAGAACCCGTCAATATCCAGTTTTTTATGCTCGCATACCGTCTGTCGCGGCAGTACGCCTTATTGTATCTTATTGTGCGCCCTATCTGGCGCGACTTATAGTTGCAGCCGAACACCGCACCGGCTGACACGCCGACCGTTGCCGACGAGTATATATTTATATTCATCAATGTATCAAGCACTCCGGCAGTGAACATGCCGCGCATGCCTCCGCCCTCAAGAGCCGCTCCGAATTCTTTCGTCATTTTTCCGCCTTCCTTCTTTCTTTATTTTACCACAGTACAGCTGAAAAATCAATTTAAGATTTTATTAAAAAAGACTTACATTTTCCCAAATACATAGCATGCTCGCCCAAGGCGCTTTGCCTCATAAAGCGCCGAATCCGCTTCGTCGAGAATTTGCGAAACGCTTTCTCCGGCGGTAAATTGCGCCACGCCGACGGAGCAGCTCAGCTCATGCTCCGGAATCTTTAATGAAACGTTTTCCAAAAATGTTTCCAGCTTTTCAGACAGTGTCTCCTTTTCCATCGGTCGCTCAATAACGACGGCAAACTCGTCGCCTCCGATTCTCCCTACAGTGCCCCAAGCGGAAAATTCATCACCAAGCAGACCGGCAACCGACGAAAGAATCTTATCTCCGTATGCATGCCCGAACGTATCGTTAATCGCTTTGAAATAATCGACATCGACAAACAGCATCCAGTTGTCCGACGGTTCGGGATTTAATGCCTCGCACCAGCGCATGAACATGCGTCTGCCCATAGCACCCGTGAGCGGATCCATCTCGCCGAGATATTCTTTATAGCTCATATATCTGTAAACGGAAGATAAAATCAGCATCATTATGATAATCAATGAGAACGTTGCGATCAAAAACTGCCCCAAAAGCTGCAAAAGATCTGCAGCCGCAAACCCTGAGAACTCGATTCCGTGAAGCTTAAGCATATGTCCGGTCCTTTCGGCAAAATATACCATTGCCGTCAGGTTCAGCAAGAACAACGATGACGCAAGTGCCGAAAAAAAGACCGTCATCTTTTTACCCGCTGCATAAAACACTTTGTCCGACCCGTCAATATAGCTTCGGATGTGTTTTAACCTCCGGCTGTTATAAAGTGCCGCCGTCCCTTCCGAAATAAACATGCTCAGAACCACCATAATAAGGTCGCTCGTTCTGATTCCCATACTTCCGTTAAGTGCCTCCGCATCCGGGAAAAATGTCCGCATCGCGATATACACAAGCATCGCGTGCAGTCCGATCGACAAAGCGGTCACAAGCGTACAGCAGAGTCCGGTGCGGCGGGCTTTTCTCGCCGCTTTATATAAAAGTCCCGAAAAAAATCCGAAAAGCGTTCTCGTGCCGACAGAAAGAATAATGCTCCCGACGGGATTTAAGCTGTAAAACGGTGAAAACAATATATCAGAACCCGTTATGTACGAAGCGGAAGCTTTATACATGCTTGCCGCCCCAAAAACAAATCCGACCGCGGTCGCCTCCTTTGTCCCCAAAATTCTGCCTGCAATCAAAATCGGAATATACGCAGTCGTAAACGAAACCGGCGGAATATGTACATATCCAAAAAACGTAAACGACATCAAAAGCTCAAGCGCAATCAATGCTCCAAATATATAACTTTCAAAATGTTTCTTCATCCCTGAATTCTCCAATACTCTTTATCTCATGATATTTTTTATAGTATAACATTTTTCCGCAGTCAAATCAAGTTAAAAAAATGTAAAATACACTTGACATTTTTTGTTTAACGTGCTGTACCGCAAAATGTAAAGCATATTTTACATTTCTATCTTTTAAGGAGGAGTAAACACGGAATTTTCAAAAAAGCTTAAATTAAGACTTTGTCTTGCGGGTTTATACACCGCTCTCGGAATTATATTGACAGTTATCTATGCATCATTCAAAAAACACAGTGCTGCTCACCTTCGGCACGGCAAACTCCGCAGCGTTTCATCTTAATCGGAAAATTTTTTTACAATAAGAACCCCCCGGGAACTCCCGGGGGGTTTGCAACAGATAAAAACTATCTCTTTGAGAACTGGGGTGCGCGGCGAGCTGCCTTTAAGCCGTACTTCTTTCTTTCCTTCATTCTGGGGTCTCTTGTCAAGAAGCCCGCAGCCTTTAACGCTGCTCTGTATGTCTCGTCTGCCTTTAAGAGCGCTCTTGCAACGCCGTGTCTTATAGCGCCTGCCTGACCGGAAACACCGCCGCCTGCAACTGTGCACAAAACGTCAAACTTAGCAACCGTGCCTGTCTCGTTCAAAGGCTGACGAACGATAACCTTAAGTGTCTCAAGACCGAAATAATCGTCAATATCTCTTCCGTTGATAGTGATCTTGCCCGAACCGGGAACAAGTCTGACTCTTGCAACGGACTCTTTTCTTCTGCCTGTTCCGTAGAACTGTGTCATCTCTGCCATTTAAATTACCCTCCCTTACTTAATCTCGCCTGTCCATGCCTCGGGCTTCTGAGCCTCGTGAACATGTTCAGCGTCTTTGTACACTCTTAATCTGGTAAGCTCCTGCGCTCCGAGAGTGTTGTGGGGAAGCATGCCTTTAACAGCAAGATACATTGCGTACTCGGGCTTGTTTGCCATCATGATTCTCGCCTGAGTTTCCTTAAGACCGCCGATGTAACCGGAATGTCTCCTGTACATCTTCTGCTCCATCTTTCTGCCTGTAAGAACCGCGTCCTTGCAGTTGATGATGATTACGTGATCGCCGCAGTCAACGTTGGGAGTAAAGGTGGGCTTTATCTTACCTCTTAAAATGCTTGCTGCAAGTGCGGCTGTACGGCCGAGGGGCTTGCCCGCTGCATCAATGATGTACCATTTTCTCTCAACGGCTGAGCTTTTTTCAAGATATGTGCTCATAAAAATACCTCCGTTAATTTTTTTCAACATTGACTATTGTAATACTTTCTTTCCCGCTTGTCAAGTACTTTTTTTCATTTTTTTAATTTGTATTTTACTATCTTTGATTTTCTCTCGTTTTCTCTTGTTTTCTTTAGTTTTCTCGGTTTCCATTTTTAATAATTTTATGATATTATAATATAAAAGAAACATATCGGGAGAAATTATGACGAATAAAACATTTGCGGTGTGCACGCTCGGCTGCAAGGTGAACGCCTACGAGTCGGACTGTCTTGCCGCACTCTTTGAAAAGGCGGGGCTCACCAAGGTCGGCTTTTCCGAGTGTGCGGACATCTACCTTATTAATACATGCTCCGTCACGAACACCGGCGACAAAAAGTCGCGCCAGGCGATCCACAAGGCGCGAAGGCAGAACCCCTCGGCATTTATAGCCGTCTGCGGGTGCTACGCCCAGGCGAAGGCGGAGGAAGTCGCCCTATCAGGCGCGGACCTTATCTGCGGCACGAGCGATCGGAAATTGCTCGTTTCGCGCGCCATAGAGGGCGTCGGCGGTTCGATCGTATCTGACATTTCAAAAAAACACGAATTTGAGGAGCTTTCCGAAAAACCTGTGACTGAAAGGTGCCGCGCCTATATCAAGATTCAGGACGGGTGCAACAACTTCTGCTCGTACTGCATCATCCCCTACACCCGCGGGAGGGTGAGGAGCCGCAGCCGCGACTCTGTTATAAAGGAAGCGATCCGTTTAAGGGAGGAAGGATTTTCAGAGCTTGTCCTCGCCGGGATCGAGGTTTACAGCTACGGCTCGGACCTTGGCGACACGAGCCTTATCGGCCTTTTGGAGGAGCTTTCCTCGGTCGTAAAGATTCCGAGAATCCGCCTAAGCTCAATTGATCCGAGAGCGTTCACGGACGAATTTATAGAAAGGCTTTCCCGCGTCTCGGGGCTCTGCCGGCACTTTCACATCTCCGCCCAGTCGGGGTGTGACGAGACGCTTAAGAGAATGAACCGCCCGAACACGGCGGAGGAGTTTTTGGATATCTTAAAAAAGATACGGCGGGCGATGCCGGACGCCGCGGTGACGACGGACATTATCACAGGCTTTCCCGGCGAAACCGAGGAAGAATTTTTAAAAACCCGCGAATTTTTGAGAAAAGCGGAATTTTCGCGTCTTCACGTGTTCCCGTACTCCGAGCGGAGCGGAACGCGCGCCGCAAAAATGGAGCAGCTGCCCGTGCGCTTACGCAGCGACAGGGCGAAGATACTGATAGAGGACGGAAAATCCTACGCCTTAAAATTTGCCGAAAAGCAAATAGGAAAGGTCTTAAACGTCCTCGCCGAGTACGAAAAGGACGGTGTTTACTCGGGCTACAGTGAAAATTATGTGCGCGTGGGCTTTTCCGGCGCAGATATAAAGGTCGGAGATATCTATCCCGTTATCGCCGAGAAGGCGCTGCCTGACGGGAGTCTTTCCGGCAGAATCGTAAAGGAGGAATGAAAATGGACTCTGCAGAATTGAAAAAATCTTTTATGGGCGGATACAAAAAAAAGAGCGTTCACGCGCTGCTTGACTATCTCGCCGAAGAAAATGAAAAAAAGCTCGCCGCTCTCGGTGAGGAGAACGGCAAGCTCCGCGACCGCATAGCCGAGCTTGAAAAGGAGAATAACGCGCTCTCGGACAAGCTTTCCGCTCATGAGGGCGAGAAGGACTTTGTTGCCTCCGCCATCGTTTCGGCTGAGAAAGAGGCTGCGAAGATATTGGCGGACGCTACGGCGGAATGTGAAAAAATGAAGGCGGACACGCTCGCCTCCTTAAAAGAGGAGCGCGACAACGTGACCACGCTCCGCATGTCACTCTATCAGGCGATGCAGTCGTACAAGGACAAGCTTGACACCATTTCCGCTACCGACGGGCAGTAAAAGCGCGGTAGCTTAAGAGCAGTACCCCGCCGACGGAGCGGACGGTCGAGTCCGACGCCCGGTTTATCTCTCTGCATCGGTACAGCAAAGGCTTTTCTGCGGCATGAGCGAGCGATCTTAAGCACGCCGCGGCAAAGCCTTTTTTCCGTTCGGACGGCGCGGTTTCGATGTGCGCCTCGTAAACGCTGCCTCTATCCACCGCTCCGGCAAGGGAAACGACTTTTCCATCTTTAATAACGCCGAACACCGGTCCCAGTCCGACAAGATATTTAAGGTCGGAAAAGAGCGCGTCGGGCTCATCTCCGGTAAGGCGGACCGCTTCATCGGAGGGCTTTGAATCCGGAACGCTGTAGCATAGGATGTTATCCGCGCGCGACAGGTCGTATCCGCGTTCTGACGAGTAGCGCTCCGCTATTTTAAAAAGCACGGCGGGGTCGTTAATGTTTTCTGTCACCTCGCCCAGTATCTCCTTTGCGGCGGATGCATGGATCACGCCGCCGGCACATGCCGCGGCAAGCGGCGTGATGACGGGCGAATCGGGCACTTCTCTTACGTGTATGCCCTTCTTTTTGCACCCGATCTCATCAAGACAGTAATTTATAATTTTCTCCATGGTATTCCACCTTTCCGAAAGGACTGATTTTTTGAACATTGCAATAATTGATTTAGGGTCAAACTCCGCGAGAATGACCGTCTGGAGTGCCGAAGACGGAACGCTCCGGGTTATCTATAACGACAGGAAATATGTGCGCCTTTCGGAGGGTCTCTCGGAAAGCGGTTCTTTGAGCGAAGTTCCCATGGCGCGCACAATTTCGGCGCTCTTGGATTTTTATAAGGTTACAGAGCGGCTTTCCTGCGCCAAGGTGCTCTCCGTTGCGACGGAGGCGGTCAGAAGGGCGGCAAATTCCGAAGATTTCATCAAAAGAGTTCATAACGAAACCGGGCTTTCACTCCGCGTTCTCTCAGGGGCGGAGGAGTCGCTCGCTGACTTTTACGCGTCGGGGGAGCTCATAGAATCAAACGCGCTGATAATGGACGTCGGCGGAGGGAGCTTAGAGCTCATCGCGGCGGAGCGGGGCAAAATGCTCGGTCACGTCTGCCTGCCTCTCGGCGCGGTGGTTATGACTGACCGGTTCGGAAGCGATTGCGGTGCGCTCCTCCGCTTTTTTACGGAGGAATTTTCGCGCCTTGAGCTTTTGGGAGGCTTTCACCCCGAAAAAATCATCGGGCTCGGCGGTTCCGTCCGCGCGCTTTTTGACTTTTCTGTCGGCAAAGAACAGGGCGCATTTATGGCGGCGGACGAATTTTTTGACATATCCGACCGAATCTTTTCGATGGACGAAAACACGCTTTCAAAAGAGAGTGCCTTTCGCGACAGGGCGGACATTATAAAAGCAGGGATCGCCCCGTTTTATGCACTCTTAAAGCTCACGGGAGCGGGAGGCGTTACCTTAAACAACCGCGGTGTGCGGGAAGGAATGTTGATCCGATGGTTAAAGACGAACTCATAAAAAAGGCGCGCTCGCTCGGAATAAGCGAGATAGGCTTTTGCTCCCACCGGGGCAAGACCGCGGTCTGCTGCCTTTTCCCTTACTATGTCAAAGGCGAGGTATCGCGCATCTCGGTCTATGCCCGCGGGCGCGACTATCACAAGGTCGTGCGCGAAAAAATGGCGCTCCTTTTGGCGGACTTTGACCCCGGCGCCGAGATTTTTTCCGACATTGGACCGCACGAGGACATCTTAATTGCGCAAAAGTGCGGGCTCGGAGTCAAGGGCAAAAACGGACTTTTGATAAACAAAAACCTTGGTTCGTGGTTTTTTATAGGGTACGCGCTTACCTCACTTGACATAGAGCCGTCCGAACCGTCGTTTTCCGGATGCATAGGCTGCGGCAAGTGCGCGCGTGCGTGCCCCGGCGGCGCTATCGGTGAAAAATTCGTCCCCGAAAGGTGCGCAAGCTTTCTTACGCAGAAAAAGGGAGAGCTTTCACCTGATGAGGAGGCAATCATTAAAAGGAGCGGATTCATTTTCGGGTGCGACATTTGCCAGACCGTCTGCCCCATGAACGCAGGCAAGGGCACCTGCCTTCCCGAATTTTCCGAAAACAGAATCCTGAGCCTTGATGAAAATGAGCTTTCCGCTATCAGCAACCGCGAATTTATGAGAAGGTACTCACAGTACGCGTTTTCCTGGCGCGGAATGGCACCCCTTCTTCGAAATATCAAGCTTTTTTAATTATAGCAGAAAAAGCGGCGCTTATCAAGCGCCGCTTTTTGCCTTTCCCCCGCAAAAAGGCACTGCAACAAAAGTACAGTGCCCTTTTTATTATTTCATCATGTTCTTGAAAAAGCCTTTAAGTGTGCCGGACTTTGCCTTCGGCGCACCCTGATCGGCAGACCCGTATTCCGGCGCCTTATACGTGCCGTTTTTTCTTGCCTCGATCTCTGCCTTTGCAGATTCATTGACGATTATCGATGTTTCTTCATGAGTTCTGTAGTGCTCCTGCTCCACGTATTCGACCGTGCCGACCTCCAAAAGAAGGCTTTTCGCCGAAGAGGATAAGGGGCAGAGCAGTACCGATGCGCCGATAAGCGCTGCCAGAGCCGTCTTTTTCAAAGCGCAGACCATTACCTTATCTCCAGTCATAATAACCGTCAACATGTATCATGCCTGTGGTGTACGCGTCAATAAGACCTCCGAGGTTTCCTGTCTTGTTCTCAAAGGTTTCAATGATTCCCTTATTGCCGTACTCGTCGGTAATCCAGAGCTCTATCTTATTGCCGTTTAACTTAAAGTAGGTGTTGCCATATCTGCCTGTCGGGATTCTGTAGATGGGATTTCCGACAACGTTTCCGTTCTTATCGGTAACGAATCCGTCATATCCGGGCTGACCGTTAACAAACTTCTGCTCAACTACCTCGTATACGTTCGGTATCTCGGTTCCGTCCTTGTCAATCGCATTGCGGAAGAATGCAAACTTCCATGTAATCTTGGGAGTCGCCTTGCCGCCGGTGTAACGGATGATCTTATCGGCATAAAGCTTGTTGCCGTTCTTGTCAAGACCTATGTAGTGACCGTCCATCGCGACGCCGTTTACCACAAGGTACTGATACTGAAGGTAGGGATCGGTGTTTTCAAAGGAAACAGCCGGATCCGTCCAGGAAATCTCGGGTCCCTGTGCCTTTACTCTGAGTGTGCCGTAGTTCCATTTCCAGCCGTCATTTCTGTGCTTTAAATATTCCTCTGCGATGTTTCTGGTTGCAAGTCCGTCATTGGAATTCTTTGAAAACTTCGCTGTGATGTACTGGTTCTCTACAACTCCGATTATTGCGGAAATATCTGCGTCCGTGATGACATAACGACCGTGGTCATCCCTCTGCGAAAGAAGGCTTGTCACCTTTTCGTCACAGGATAAAACGCCGTCGCCGTCAGAATCCTTTGCTCTTGCCGCTTCGACAAAAGCCGTCCAGTTCGTGATAACGTCGGAAAGTCCCCAGTCTGCATACATCAAAACCTCTTCGTCTGAAAGCACTTTGCCGTCCATTGTGTAGCGTCCGAAGCCGTAGTCCTTAAATTCCTTTTTAACAACGTAAGCAGCTCTGTTGGTTCTCTGCATAACAACGCTGTCCGGGATGCCAAGAGCGTCGTTTCCGAAGTCCCAAGCCCAGGTTTTGTTGTTGATCTTGGTCTGCTGACGCTGCCAGATCATGTGTTCGCCGTCCTCATTGTATGAGATCTCCCACATATAATCCTTGTTTCTTGTTTCCCACTGCGGAAAAAGGTTATTGAAATGCGTAATGTCCTGAGCCTTGCCGTCAAGATACATTCTGCTGTAGCCCGCATGAGGATACGCGGTTTCATAACCCTCGATTCTCCACTCGGGAGTAACGGGAATCAAAACCTGCTTGTTGGTGTATCTGCCGTTTATAACCTCGTTGTAAACCCTGTTGGGGTTTTCGGGGTCAGTGGTATCGTACCCGGCAAATACCATGTTGTCCATTTCCGAATGTGCCAAAGCTGCCGCGCTCATCGACGCCAAAAGAGCAACCGACATAACTCCTGCAACCGTTTTTTTGAAAAGTCCTTTCATAATTAAAGACCTCTCCCCCTTCTTAAAAAAATATATATTTTTTTATGTAAACACCGCCCGGAAGCGCGGCAAGGACGCCTCCGACCCGGCATTGACATCTTTTGTATGGGTATTATATAACGCGCAACGTAAAAAAAGCGTAAAAATCAATAGGGCATTATTTTAATATTATCTTCAGCGATTCTGACTATTCTGGCAAGCGTGTACTCGCCCCACGCATAGTCGAGCATGTACTCGCCCGTAAAAAGCGAGGAATATTTTTCCGGGTCGCGCGTGAATTTATAATAATCGCAGTCAACCCTCGCAACGTCAATGCTCCGCTCCCCGCGCGTCTCTATTAAAATGTCGCGGCAGCCGTACTTTGTAAGCGTGTCGCGAAGGTTCTTCAGCGCGATGCGGTAAAGCGCCTTAGTGCTCTCGTCATATGTTCTGTCCTCCCAGAGTGTGTCTATCACCTGCTCCATCCTCATGCTTCCTCCGAAGCGGTCAATAAGCAGCGCTAAAAGTTCCTTTGATTTTTTGTTGGAAAAGTGAATTATTTTTCCTCCGGAGAACACGTCAAAACGCCCGAAGGTGCGCACGCTCACAAGCTTTTTTTCGTATTCCGGATAAAATTTCAGATACCGGTTGACGGCTTTTTTTATTTTGTCGTCCGTACACGGCTTTAATATGTATCCCATCGCCTCCGCCTCAAATGCATCAAGTGCGTAATCTGAGTATTTCGTCAGAAAAACCACCTCCGTAACGGAGCTTAGCTTTCTGATCTCGGAGATTATTCCGTGAAGCGGAGATGAGCCTATCACGGTCTCGGAAAAGACAATATTGCACTCCTCATTTTTAAGGAAGCTAAAAAGCTGCATCTTGTTTGTAAATGCTTTTGCCGACGATATTACTGTGTCCTTATTGCCGCAAAGCCTCAAAAATCTTTCTATTGCCGCCTCATCATCGTCAAGACATGCGATTTTCACTCTTTCATCCTCTCCCCGGGCATAATAATTACATTATACCGCTCCCGGAGTAAAAAAAAGGTAAATATTTTAGGCATAAAAAAAACGCCTCGGACGAATCAGTCCGATGCGTTTTTTATTAATAGTTTACGTACTCCAAAGGATTTAACACGCTGCCGTTACACCGTATCTCAAAATGCAGGTGATTTCCCGTGCTGTTACCGGTCGACCCGACAGCCGCGATGAGATCGCCCTGCGCCACCTTGTCGCCGACCGATGCGTAAAGCTCGGTGCAATGCGCGTAGTAGGTGATATATCCGTTGCCGTGGTCAATCTGGATAAGATTGCCGTAGCCGCTCATCCATCCGGAATAGGATACCGTGCCTCCGTCCGCAGCATAGATAGGCGTGCCCGCGGGAGCGCACACGTCAATCCCCTTGTGAGTTCTTCCCCATCTTGCCCCGTAATACGAGGAAAGATTGCCCGAAACGGGATTTGCGAACGCGCCTGTCGCCACGCCTTTGGGATTCTCCTTTGTGCCGACATGAACAACGCTAGCAACAGGATTTGTCAGCACCGTTTCTCCGGATTTGTAGTGCGTTATCTGATTGCCGTTGACCTTAACTGTGGTATACTCCACATATTTTTCACCGGAGATGCCCTCCGAAACTGTTTTTCTTTCGCCAATATAAAGCTCGGGATCCTCAAGCGCAACCTCGCCGTACGGCTCAACCGTGTAAATACTTTCCTTAATCACCGTCTGCACGCTCACCGCACCGGATAAAAGCTCCTGAGCGGAAGCTAAAGACGATACCGAGTCTCTCTTAACGTACTCATCCGTTATTTCGACCTTCTTCGAAAACGAAACTGTCGAATACTCGCCCTCTTTATATTTATTTAAAAGTCCGTCCGCAACGGCTTTTGCCTCTTGTGAAGAGGAAACCGCGAATATCTTCTCGCCCTCGACCGATAAAACCGCCGCCTTCACAAAACGGGGATCTTTCTTCTTATAGTTATCCGCTGCCTCGCTTATGCTGGTGAACCCGTCCACCAGTCCGAAAGCGACTTTAACACCGGAAACATCTATCCCGTCATTATCCAAGATATACTCCCTGACCTCATCGGCGCCGCTCTCGCTCTTAAAGGCTCCGATAGCCTCACCGTTTATATATACATTATATCCAAGCTCGAACCCAGACGCGGAACCGACCGTGAAAAACGCGGCGGACGCTGCGAGTGCGAGCGCGGTTATTTTCTTTCTTACATCTGACCTTTTGAAAATCAAAATATCACCTCATCTTTTCCTATTGTATCACATTGTAACAATTTTGTAAAGACTTTTTTACATATTTTTTATTCTCGCTACGTAAAAAAGCCGAAAAAGCACGCTTTTTCGTACTTTTTCGGCTTAATATTTGTTACACCGAGGTAATATTTTAATCAGCTCAAAGCATTTAAATGCTCTGAACCCAGCTTATTACGCCGCTTGCCCAGACAACTAAGATGATAACCGGGATGACATATTTAAAGTAAAGTCTCATCCACGACGGGAAGCGGAAGCCCTTTTCGCCGGTGTTCGCTTCTTTTATGAAGTTATCCCAGCCCCAGCCCGTCTTAAGCGAGCAGAAGAGCACATACACCATTGAACCTAAGGGAAGAACGTTGTTGCTGATGATGAAATCCTCAATATCCAATATGACCTTGCTTCCGAGCGAAATGTTCGAAAGAACATTAAAGCCCAGAACTGCGGGAAGCGAGAGCACGAGCACCAAAAAGATGTTGATGAGCGCAACCTTTTTCCTCTTTAACTTTGTTTCCTCCAGCCAGAACGACATGATGTTTTCAAACACTGCGATAACGGTTGAAAACGACGCGAAAATCATGAAAAGGAAGAAAAGCGTTCCGAAAACTCTTCCGCCGGGCATGTTGTTGAATATCGATGAAAGCGTTGTGAACAAAAAGCTTGCGCCGACGGTGCCGGCGTCCGCCGTCACACCGTTATTGAACGTGAAGCACGCCGGGAAAATGATAAGTCCGGACATTATCGCAACAAAGGTATCCAGGCACACGATGGTGATTGACTCACCCAAAAGTCTTCTGTCCTTGCCTATATAGCTTCCGAAGATGGCGATAGAGCCCATTCCTATACTGAGTGTAAAGAATGCCTGACCCATTGCGGATGAAATTACCGTCCATGGACCGGACGCAATAAAGTTGTGAATCGACGGAACGAGGTAGAACTTTAACCCCTCCGCCGCGTTCGAAAGTGTGCACGAATAGATTGCAAGTCCGAGCATAAGCGCGAAAAGCGCAAGCATCATGACTTTTGTGATGCGCTCAACACCGTTCTGAAGACCCGCCGAGCAAATGCCGAAGCATATGATGATTACCGCAAAGGTCGCCGCGGTCATCAAAAGCGGGTTTGCAACGATTCCGCCGAACACCGCGCCAAGGTCGGTCTCCGTCATGATCGAACCGGTCAAATACTTGCAGAAGTAAATAAGCATCCATCCGGAAATCGTGGTGTAAAACATCATTAAAAGATAGTTTCCGCCGATTCCGACATACTTCATGAAATGCCACTTCTGACCCGGCTTTTCAAGAGCGTTGAACGAGCCGGCAATACTTTTCTGGCTTCCTCTGCCGACCGAAAGCTCCGCCGTCATTACCGGGATTCCCAGTAAAAGCAGGAACGCAATGTAAATAAGCACGAAGAACGCGCCGCCATAGCTGCCCGTTGTGATCGGGAAACGGTACACGTTTCCCAGTCCGATGGCGCAGCCCGCCGAGATCAATATAAATCCCAGCCTTGAACCGAATTTTTCTCTCTCCAATTATATCCCTCCGTAAATTTATTATTAAGAGTTGCCTCTTAACATCTATCTTAATACCGCCCCAAGCTCACGCTCCAAGGTCTTGACGATTCTGTCAAATACCTTGTTGATGTCGTTATCCGTCAATGTCTGCTCCGCAGAGCGGTATACCGCGTTGTATGCAACGCTCTTTTTGCCGGGCGGTATCTGCCTGCCCTCGTAAACGTCAAACAGTGTTAAGGACTCTAAATTCCTGCCCGACATTCTCTTTATAACGTCGTGAATCTTTGCGACCGGAACGTCCTTATCAACTATTACCGCAATGTCGCGCTCTATCGCGGGCATGCGGGCAATCTTTTTATACTTTATGTTGTCGTTCGCCGCCGCAAATACCGCTTCAAAGTCAAGCTCCGTCACATAAACGTCCGTCTCGATATTAAAGCGCTCTGCAACGTCGGGATGAATCTCGCCGATGATGCCCGCCTTCTTGCCGCAGATTAAAATATCCGCGCACTTTCCGGGATGGAAGCACATGGTATCGGCTGCTCTTTCAAAGCTGTAGTCGGTAATGCCGACCGCGTCAATCAGTCCCTCGACCGTGCCCTTTAACGTGAAATAGTCGTGCTCCGAGCCGTAGCACCCAACCGCGATGAGCTTTTTCTCCTCGGGAAGCTCCGTTAAAGGAAGAGCCTTGGGAAGGTACACCGTGCCGACCTCAAAGAGCGCCGACGAGGGATTTCTGTACCTGAAGTTCGTTTCCAGTATCTCAAGAAGGCTTGAAATAATGCTCGTTCTCATAACCGAGTTTTCAACACCCAAGGGATTCATTATCTTTATCGCCTTTTCCGGATCCTCGCCGACGTCAGACAAAAGCTTGGGGTCGGTGAAGCTGTAGGTCATTATCTGATAGTACCCGTCGGACGCCAGACGGTCCGCCACCTTGTTTTCCAGCTTCTGCCTGGGTGTGCGCATTGCCGGCTCCGCCTCGCCCCTCGGAAGTGTGTGGTTAATCTTGTCATAGCCGTACATACGCATAACTTCCTCGGCAACGTCCGCCTCGCCGAACATATCGGCGCGGTAGCTCGGAACTATTACATATCCGTCCTCAATCTTAAAGGTGAGGCGGCAAAGCGCGTCACGCATGAAGTCCTCGGGAATATCCATGCCAAGGAATTTATTGATCTTTTCCGGGTTGAACGGAATCTTCTTTTCAAATTCGGGAGCATTGTTAACGTCAATAACTCCGTCAACGACCTCGCCGCAGCCCAATATCTCAACAAGCTGGCAAGCCCTCTCGACCGCGGGAATAACGTTTTCGGGATCAAGTCCTTTTTCGTTCTTTCCCGACGCGTCGGTACGGAGACCGAGCGATGCGGCGGTGCGCCTTACAGAGGGACCCGAAAAGTTAGCCGACTCAAAAAGGATAGTCTCTGTATTCTCCGTTATCTCGGACTCAAAGCCGCCCATAACGCCGGCAACGGCAACCGCCTTTTCGGGGTCGGAAATTACAAGGTTTGTGTTTTTAAGCACTCTGTCCTGACCGTCCAGCGTCTTTATCTTCTCGCCGTCCTTCGCGCGGCGCACGATGATGTGGTGATCCTTTAAATAGTTAATGTCAAACGCATGCATCGGCTGACCGTACTCCATTAAAATGTAGTTGGTGATGTCAACGATGTTGTTTATCGGGCGCATGCCGGCAGCGGAAATTCTTTTCTGCATCCACTTGGGCGAGGGTCCTATCTTAACGTTTTTAACAACCTTTGCGGCGTATCTGGGGCAAAGGTCCGGAGCCTCAACGGTGACGCGGGCATAGTCGTTCACGTCCCCCTCGCCCTTTTCAATGTGCACCTCGGGCATATGGAAGGGCACGTTGAAGGTTGCCGCAGCCTCGCGCGCAAGTCCGTTTACCGAGAGGCAGTCGGGTCTGTTCGGGGTTATCTCGAACTCAACGACCGTTTCCTCTAAATCAAGCACCTTTTTAACGTCCTCACCGGGCGTTAAATTCATGCTTTCGGGAAAGCATATTATTCCGTCCTCGCACGCACCGGGAACATCTGAAAACGCAAGTCCGAGTTCATCGTGCGAGCAGAGCATTCCGTAAGAATCCTCTCCTCTTAACTTTGACTTTTTGATCTTTATTCCGCCCGGAAGCGTCGCCCCGATCTTGGAAACCGCAACATAAGCGCCTTCAAAAACGTTCGGCGCGCCGGTCACTATTTTCAGGCTCTCGTCCCCCACATTCACCTGGCAGATCACCATGTGGTCGGAATTCGGATGGGGAATAATCTTTTCAACGTGCCCCACCACAACGTCCGAAAATTCGGCGCCGAGCGTTTCATATCCTTCTACCTTGGAGCCGGACATGGTCATCCTGTCACAAAACTCCGTTACGTCCGAAAAATCTCTGTCCATATAGTCGGACAGCCAGCTTAACGGTAATTTCATATGAGCACCTCCTTAAAACTGCTTAAGAAAACGTGTGTCGTTTTCATAAAGCAAGCGCATATCGTCAATATCGTATCTCATCATCGCAATTCGCTCAAGTCCGATTCCGAAAGCAAAGCCGGAATATACCTCGGGGTCTATCCCGCATTCTCTTAATACGGACTCATGAACCATTCCGCAACCTAAAATCTCGATCCAGCCCTCGCCCTTGCAGATGGGGCAGCCCTTCTGACCGCATGCAAAGCACGACATGTCAACCTCGGCGGACGGCTCGGTATAAGGGAAGTGATGCGGACGGAAGCGCACCTTCATGCCCTTGCCGTAGAGCGCGCGGACAAACGCCTCAAGCGTTCCTGCAAGGTCCGCCATGGTAACGCCCTTATCAATAACGAGTCCCTCAAGCTGGTGGAAAAGCGGCGAATGTGTCGCGTCCACCGTGTCGGAACGGTAAACTCTTCCGGGCGATATGATTCTTATCGGAGGCTTTTTATTCTCCATCGTTCTTATCTGAACGGACGAGGTCTGCGTACGCAAAAGAATATTGTCCGTGATATAGAACGTGTCCTGCGTGTCGCGCGCCGGGTGATCCTTGGGCATATTGAGCGCCTCAAAGCAGTAGTGGTCATATTCAACGTCCGGACCGTCAACAATGGAAAAGCCCATGCCGATGAAAATGTCCTCCAGATCCCTCTGCACACGCGCGAGCGGGTGAAGCGAACCGAACGAACGCTTTTTGCCCGGCATCGTCACGTCAATTATCTCTTCGGCTAATCTTCTCTTTTTCTCCGCGTCAAGTATCGCCTTTTTCTTCTCCTCAACGTTTTTCTCAATGAACTGCCTGATTTCGTTGGCAAGACTGCCGATTGCGGGTCTTTCCTCCGGTGAAAGCGAGCCCATGGAGCGCAAAACCGCCGTCAGCGCGCCTTTTTTGCCCAAAAAGCCGACTCTGAAAGCCTCTATCTCCTCAGGCTTTTCGGCTTTCTTTAACGCCTCCAAGGCTTCCTTTCTTATCGCTTCAAGCTTTTCCTTCATTCGTTTCATTCCTTTCTTTACAAAAAAACGCCCCTGCACTTAAATGTGCAGGGGCGAAAATATTTCCGCGGTACCACCCTGATTCCCTTCCGGGCACTTCTTTCCCGTAACGCCGGGTCATGCGGCGCAGCCTACTCTCTCTTTCAGCGGCGCGGCTCCGGGGCGAACTTCGTGCAGTTTTTCCGCCGAAAGCGCTCTCAGCCGGCGGCGCTCTCTCTCTTAAGGCGTACTAAAAAGCCTACTTTCCCTTTCACAGCCTTTAACAAAACAAGTATACCACATATTAATTTAAATTGCAAGCTTTTTTTATTCCCGGCGGTCAGGCTGCAACGGAATAGGGAAAATGCTCCTCAAGGCAAGCGCAGAGAACACTCTTTTCCCCGCACGCAGCCGCAGTCTCCCGGGAGAATCGTAAACTATCTTATATTTCCAGAGAATCAGTCCTCTTTTTCTTCGGCAGAGAGCTTTTTCGCGTCATAGCAGATATCCTCCGCCTCTTCCTTCATGTTTTTATATGTTTCCTTTGCGCTGTCGGTTAATCATGCATTTTGCAAGTCCGGTAACGCATATCTTTCTCGCCTTGTCGCTCTTTAACGCGCGCACGCCGTATGTCGCCGCCAAAACGCCTCCGACAAATCCCAAAAACTTATCGTTTTTCAAAATTTATTTTACCTTCATCATTAACCATATCCTTTCTTTTGTTTGTCTTAAGTTTGACAGAGCTAACTATATTTGTCAACAGTACAAAACAGCGGAGAACTCTCCTGTAAAAAAGAAATTATATGAACCTTTTCATGCCGTCCTTCGGGCTTATCCCGCGCACCTTTTTATACGCGCGGTAGAACGAGGAATAGTCCGAAAACCCGGCGGCGATGCACGAATCCATGATGCTTTCGCCCTCCTTAAAATACCGCTCCGCCTCAAGCACCCTTTTGCGGCTGATATAGTCGCCCACGGTCATCCCCGTGGAGGTGCGGAACATACGGCAAAGGTACGCTTTTGACATGAAGCATTTTTCGGCGAGCGAGGAAAGGGATATATCCTCCCCGATATTCGAATTGATATAGCTTATAACAGGCTCCGCCTTCCCCAAAAACTCCGCGCTCTCCATTTTCCCTGAAGCTCGCGAAAGAAGATATAAAAGCTCGATAAACGCCGCCTTTGCCGCCGGCTCGGAAAGATTTTTATAGCCTGAGCTGTATGTTTTTATTCTTAAAAGCGCATCCGTTACCCCGAAAGAGCGGCAGAGCTTATAGGGTAGCAGATTGTGCCTTCCGCACTCCCTGTCATGAAACAGGCTTTCGTATTCCGGGCAGTTTTCGCGGAAAAAGTCGCTCCCGACGCTTATGACCGTCCTTCTGTACTTTGCACCGGAATTATGCCAGACCCTGTGCATCTCGTCCGGGCGGAGAATAACGATATCGTCCGGCTCTAAGCGATACGCCGAGCCCTCCACAATATGGCTGACATCACCTTCGCCGAACACAAATATTTCGTAATAATCGTGAGTGTGAAGCCTGAAATTATCGTTCGAGGGGCAAAGATCCACACTCTCCGATATTTGAAAACCTTTCATTAATATATGCCTCCTTGCCTGTCCTTAAAAATATTATACACTGATTCCGTCAAAAAGTCAATATATGCAATGTTTTTGTCAATTTAAGCATAGTTTTAAAGCAAAAATTGTATTATACTATTTAAAAAAACAACCGGAGGAATCAATATGTACCATAATTTTAAAATTTCGGGCTTCTCTGACGAGATATCGCCCGCTATCGACGAACAGTTTGCAGGATTAAATGCGCTCGGCATCCGCTATTTTGAGCCGCGCGGAGTTGACAAAAAAAGCGTTTCCGACCTTACCGATGACGAAGCAAAGGCACTCAAGGCTAAAATGGACGCGCACTTTATCAAGGTGTCGTCCGTCGGCTCGCCCATCGGCAAAATAATGATAACGGATGACTTTGAGCCGCACTTTGAAAAGTTCTGCCGTACCGTGAAGATTGCAAAAATTCTCGGCACGAAAAACATCCGCATTTTCAGCTTCTTCATTCCCGAAGGCGACGATCCTTTAAAGTATTCGGACGAGGTAATAAGCCGTCTTAAAAGAATGGCTGACTATGCCGAAAAGGAGGACGTCTTGCTTCTCCACGAAAACGAAAAGGGCATTTTCGGCTCCGTGCATGAGCGCTGCAAAATAATATTTGACGCGCTTTATTCCGACCATTTCAAGGGCGTTTTCGACCCGGCAAACTTTATCCAGACCGGGTGCGATACTCTTGAGGCGTTCCGCCTTCTTTCTCCCTACATCGCCTATATGCACATCAAGGACGCAAATGCCGACGGTTCTGTCGTTCCCGCAGGCGACGGCATCGGTCACATTGCCGAAATATTAAAGACCTTAAGGGAGGAAAACCGCTCGCTCTTTTTATCGCTTGAGCCGCACCTCGGCGAATTTGACGGGCTTTCTGCTCTTGAGGGCAAGGATAAGACCGCTGTTTCCGGCACGTCCGACTTTAAGAAATTCAGCCTTGCGCACTCTTCTCTCATAAGGGAGCTTAAAAAGTCCGGCTACAACCCGGACAAAGTGAGAATGGGCATTATCGGCTTCGGCAACATGGGGCAGGGGCACGCTAAAAATATCATGACCGGGCTCGTTCCCAAAATGACGCTCGCCGCGGTTTGCGACACCGACCCCGAAAAGGCGAAAAAGGCGGAGGAGCTTTATCACGTCCCGGTGTTCACCGACGATGACGAGATGTTAAAGAGCGGACTTTTGGACGCGGTGCTCATCGCCATTCCGCATTACGATCACGCGCCTGTTGCCGAAAAGGCGTTTGACGCAAAAATCAACGTTCTGACCGAAAAGCCCGCCGGAGTTTACACAAAGCAGGTTATCGAAATGAACGAGGCGGCGAAAAAGAGCGGACTTTTATTCGGCATCATGTTCAACCAGCGCACGAACCCGATGTATCAGAAGGTACGCGAAATGGTAAGAAACGGCGAGCTGGGTCACATCAAGCGCATTTCGTGGACCATTACCGACTGGTACCGCCCGAACGCATACCACAACAGCGGTTCGTGGCGTTCGCACTGGTCGACCGAGGGCGGCGGCACGCTCGTTAACCAGAATCCGCATCAGCTTGACCTCTGGCAGTGGATGTTCGGCATGCCCGATAAGATAATAGCGGAGTGCTCATACGGTAAGTATCACGACATTGAGGTCGACGATGAGGTTACCGCATACTTAAAATACGATAACGGCACGACCGGAACATACATCACCTCCACCGCGGAGGCTCCCGGCACAAACAGACTTGAGATTGCCGCGGATATGGGAAGAATCGTTATAGAAAACGGGAAAATGACGTTTGACCGCTTAAAAATTTCCGAGCCCGAGTTTGACAAAACCAACACCGTGCCCTTCGGAAGCCCGGAGTGTGAGCATATCGACTTCGGCGCTATGGGTCAGGGCGATCAGCATGTCGGCATATTAAATAACTACGCGGAGGCGCTCTTAAACGGCGAGGCGCTCCTTGCTCCCGGCGAGGAAGGCATTTTCGGCGTTACGATTGCTGACGCTATGTATTTATCGAGCCATAAAAAGGATTTTGTTGACACCAAGGCTTTCCCGCACGATGAATACCTCAAGTTTCTGGAAGAAAAAATCAAAGAGAGCACGAAATAATCAAGGTCACAAGACAGAAAAGGAGCGTTTACCATGGATAAAAACATCTGCGCCCAGCTTTATACGGTCCGTGACTTTATGAAAACCTTGCCCGACTTTGAGGAAACGATAAAAAAGGTTTCCGCCATCGGCTACAAAACGGTTCAGATTTCGGGAATCGGACCGCTGAAGGCAGAGGACATCCGCGCCGTGTGCGATGAATACGGCGTCCGTGCGGTATGCACGCACCGACCGCTTGACTCGTTTTTAAATAACTTTGACGAGGAAGTCGCCTTTCACAAAACGATCGGCGCTCCCTTTGCCGGAATCGGCTCCATGCCGTGGGAGTATAATAATGACCCGGAGGCGCTTTCCGATTTTATCAAAAAAACGAGCGCGCTTTCCAAAAGGCTCTGCTTAAACGGGCTTACGTTCACATATCACAACCACGCGGCGGAATTTGCAAGGTCGGGGAATAACTTTATTTTAGACATTATCGCCTCGTCAACTCCGCCGGAATGTTATAAGTTTATTTTAGACACCTACTGGATCGCCCTTGCCGGCGTTGACCCCGCCGAGGTGATCAAAAAATACGCAGGGCGCGCCGCGGTCATCCACTATAAGGACCTCGCGGTCGACCCCGGCACGAATAACGTTATAATGGCTCCCGTCGGCAGCGGAAATCTTGACTGGGATTCCATTATCTCCGCTTCCGTGCTCTCCGGCGCGTCCTATGCCGCGGTGGAGCAGGACATCTGCAAGGGCGACCCGTTTTATGCGCTTCGCGAAAGCTACGAGTACCTCACAGGCATGGGATTTAACCAAAGCGTAAAAAAGTTTCATTAATAGTTCAAAATTTGCATTGACAAGCGTGTGTGCATTTATTAGAATTATAATATAGAAGGAACTTTTCCGTATGGGGGTATTTTTATGAAAAACATCTGTATAGTCGGATGCGGAGCGATATCTGGCACTCATGCCGAAGCGCTCGGCAAGATAGGCTCGGCAAAGATCCGTTCCGTCTGCGACATTGTGCCGGAAAGAGCCAATCGTATGGCGGCAAAATATGATGCGAAGGCGTACTACTCCTTTGAAGATGCGCTTTCCGACCCGGAAAACGAATACTATCACATCTGCACTCCGCACTATCTGCACTGCGAAATGATATCACAGGTTCTTGCAGCCGGAAAATGTGCCGTCACCGAAAAACCCGCGGTAATGACCGAGGAGGAGCTTTCTGTCATGAACGGCTGGGACAGAACAAGGGTGTTCTACATTTTCCAGAACCGCCACAACGCCTCGGTAAAGGCTCTCCTTTCGGATATTGACGGTTCGACTCCGGGAAAGCTTCTCGGTATCAAGGCGAACCACACCTGGAAAAGAGATAAGGCATATTATGGAAGCGGGGCATGGCGCGGCAAATGGGCGACCGAAGGCGGCGGAGTTTTAATAAACCAGTCGATACATACGCTTGACCTTGCCCTCTTAGTCGGCGGAGACGTTAAAAAGGTCAGCGCCGTTATGCAGAATAACTCCTTAAAGGGCGTGATAGAGGTGGAGGACACGGCAGCGCTCTATTGCCGTTTTGCCTCCGGAGCGACGCTTAATTTCTTCGCGACCAACGCAAACGCAGCGGACTCTGCGCCTTTTATCGAATACTATTTTGAAAACGCGACGTACCGCTATGACAATTATTCGCTTTACAAAAACGGCGTATTTTTAGCGGCGGACTCGCCCGACGCGCCCGGCAAGGCATGCTGGGGTGCCGGTCACGAGGCGGAGTTTTCCGAAATCTACGGTTACGGGCGCGGTGCCGACCCCGGCATGGTAAATAACACATTAAAAACTGTTTTCGCTGCGTACAAAAGCGCGAAAGCGGGAGGAAAGGAAATCACATTATGAAAATGACATTCAGGTGGTACGGTGAGTCCGACCCGGTAAAGCTTTCATATATCAGGCAGATTCCGGGCATGGAGGGCATTGTCACCGCGCTTTACGATGTGCCGGTCGGAGAGGTCTGGCCTCTTGACAAGATTCTCTCTCTCAAAAAGACCGTAGAGGACTCCGGCTTAAAGCTTTCGGTTATCGAGAGTGTGCCCGTGCACGAGGACATCAAGATGGGGCTTCCCTCGCGCGACAGGCTCATCGCAAATTACTGCGAAACGATAAAAAATCTCGGCAAGGCGGGAATCGACTGCGTTTGCTACAACTTCATGCCGGTTTTTGACTGGACGAGGAGCGACCTTAACTATCCCAACGCGGACGGGTCAAATTCGCTCGCTTACATCACGGAATCAATACGCGCAATCGACCCGGAAAAAGGGACGCTTTCGCTTCCCGGGTGGGACGCAAGCTATAAAAAGGACGAGCTTAAAAAGCTTTTGGACTTTTACAAAAACATGAGCGAGGAAGAGCTTTGGGAAAACCTCGCATACTTCCTAAAGCCCGTCATCGCGGCGGCTGAGGAGGCAAAGGTCAAGATGGCTATCCACCCGGATGATCCGCCCTGGAGCATTTTCTCGATTCCGAGAATCATCACCTCCAAAAAGAATCTGGAGAGATTTCTTTCAATCTGCCCGAGCGTTTATAACGGGCTCACGCTTTGCTCCGGCTCGCTCGGTGCGTCGCGCGATAATGACATTGTCGATATGGTTCATTCGTTCGCGGGCAGAATTCACTTCGCGCACATCAGAAATATTCTCTGGCAGGGCGAGGACGGATTCATTGAGACTGCACACAGAACGGACGCAGGCTCGCTTGACATTTACGGCATCGCCAAGGCTTATATCGACGAGGGTGCGGACATATACATCCGTCCCGACCACGGCAGAATGATATGGGGCGAGGAAGGCAGACCCGGTTACGGGCTTTATGACCGTGCTCTCGGCGCGGTTTACTTAAACGGGCTTTTCGAAGCAATAGAAAAGGGGAAGAAAAATGCTTAAGGTTGATTTAAAGGGTAAAAACGCAGTTGTAACAGGCGGCGGCGGAGTGCTTTGCTCCGCATTTTCAAAGGCTCTCGCCGAGTGCGGAGCAGCGGTTGCGATTCTTGACTTAAATGAAGAAAAGGCAAAAGAAGTCGCCGCCGAAATAAATGCCTCCGGCGGGAAGGCAATCGGCATCGGCGCGAACGTGCTTTCCAAGGAAAGCCTTAAAGAAGCAAAGAAAAAGGCAAATGACTTTTTCGGCGAGGCTGACATTTTGTTAAACGGCGCGGGCGGCAACTCTCCCGGCGGGACGACCACCAAGGAATACTACGAGCCGGGCGACGAGGAAAAGGAAGACCTTATCACGTTCTTTAACTTAGACCCTGACAAAATCGGTTTCGTGTTTAACTTAAACTTTTTGGGAACGCTTCTTCCGACTCAGGTGTTCGCACCCGATTTGATCGGCAAGAAGGAGTCGTCCGTCATCAACATTTCGTCGATGAACGCGTTTTGCCCGCTGACCAAAATACCGGCGTACTCGGGCGCAAAGGCGGCAGTCTCCAACTTCACAAAGTGGCTTGCCGTGCATTTTTCCAAGGTCGGCTTAAGGGTCAACGCGATTGCTCCGGGATTTTTCTTAACCGGACAGAACAAGGCGCTTTTATTAAATGAGGACGGCAGCCTTACCGAGCGTTCGAAAAAAATTATAAATGCCACTCCGATGGGGCGCTTCGGCACGCCGGACGAGCTTTTGGGCACACTTTTATATCTTTTATCATACGACGCATCAAGCTTTGTCAACGGCGTTGTCATCCCGGTGGACGGCGGATTTTCTGCCTACAGCGGCGTTTAATAAACCAAAAAAGCGGTGTAAAGATAATCTTTACACCGCCTTTTATTATGCTCTTTCCGCCTGGACAAGCTTTTCTATATTTTCCTTTATTGAGTCAAGAGAGGGTTTATCCGAAAGAAGAGCCGATATTCCGCCTTCCGGAGCATAGAGCTCGAATATCTCCACCGTGTTTTCGTCTTTTAAAAGCTCCGCCGGAAGATAGAGCGTTTCCTGCGGTCCTATATTCCAATAACGCCCCAGGTTAAAGCCGTTCACGAATACAAAGCCTTTCGTTCCGCCCGCAACCTTCAAAAATGTGTCCGCCTTTTCGTCGGCGGAAAATGTTCCCCTGTAAAACGCCGGGGTGTTCTTTTGCGGCTTTTCGCCGTACATAACATTTTCAAGGCTCTTAAACGGCAGTGAATAGATCGTCCAGTTCATAACCGACGAAAAATCGTGAAGTGTTGTTCCGGCGGGCGAGATTCTGTCCATATGAACAGTATGCGTAATGCCCTTCCGGTCGTACGCCATTTTATAGCCGTAGCATATCCGCCCCATATTTTCAACGAGTATCGAAAGCGTCATCCCCTCCTCCGGAACGGTGAAGCGGATATCACTTTCCCTGTCTCTGTACATTGTGCCGATATATTCGCCGTTTTTATATACCGTGGCGCGGTCGCGCAGCTCATCAATCTTAAGGGCACGCTCGAAATCGTCCGTGTGCTCCAAAAAGGTCTCATAAAGAATAAATCCGTAGCCCTGGGAAATCTCCTCCATCGTTTTCGGCACCTTTGAAAAAAGCTTTTTCTCGGCAACGCTCTCCTTCTGCGAAAGAAATGCACCGCAAAGCTTCATAGGTATTTTGCCGTAGGACGCGGTTTTGACTTTTAAGGGCTCCTCATCGGCAATCGGCTTTCCGAGGTGCTCCGCGAGAACCTTTTTAAGGGCATAATACTTTTGTGTCGGCTCGCCGTATTCGGTGAGAGGCGCGTCAACATCATAGCTCGTGGCGTACGGAATGTACCTGATACGCGCGTTTCTCACGTCCGCGCGGTATTGACCTGAAAGTGCACCGTTTAAAAAGCCGAAATTCGTGCCGCCGGCAAACATATAAAAATTCACAAAATAGCCGCGCTCCAAGCTGTTTTTATAGTGGCGCACCGCTTCCTCGGTGCTCTGTCTGTTGAAAACTCCGCCCCATTGCTGGGCGCAGCCCGCCCACTGTTCCGAGACCATGTGCGGTTTTTTCCCGCCGAAGCTGTCCGTCACCGATTTTGCCTCCTCGGTGCCCTCCCGTGTGTCGATAGCAGACCACAATTCCTTAAGTGAGCCCCAGGTGATATGCTTTTTCTCCGGTCCGTTGGCGGTGTAAAGCGGTACATCGACACCCTCGTCAACAAGCATCTGTGCCATTTTTCTTATGTAGTCCGTGTCGTTCCCGTATGAGCCGTATTCATTTTCGACGGCGACGGCGATGATAGGACCGCCGTTCGTGGAAAGCAGCGGAACAAATTCACGGCACAGTCTTTTTGTATAGCGCTCGACGTACGGCATATAGCTTTCGTCCAGGCAGCGTATCTTTACATCTGCATTTTTCAAAAGCCACCAGGGCAGACCTCCGAAATCCCATTCTGAGCACATATAAGGCGACGGGCGCAAAAGTACGTAAAGTCCCTCCTCCCCGCACATACGGATAAAGGCAGCAAGGTCCAGATTGCCCGAAAAGTCAAACTGTCCCTCCTGCGGCTCATGAAGGTTCCAGGGCACATAGGTCTGCACACAGGTAAGCCCGAAATCCTTCATCAGTTTTAAGCGGCGGCGCCAGCCTTCCTTGAAAAAACGGAAATAATGCATATCGCCCGAGGCGAGGTAAAAGTTCCGCCCGCCGAGCGTCAATCCGTTTTCCCCGAGCACAAGCTTTTGTGAATTATTCATTGTTATCTCCCCCTTTTAACTATATTGTACCTTACCTGTCTGCCAAAATCAATCATAATGTTTTGCTTTTTGCAATGCGCAAAAATTGTATAGTCCAAAAACAAAAGCAAGCAGTAACGCAGTTTTTGAAGTGTTCGCTATAATAAAATTGCTTTTTTATTGGAAATTGCCGGCACCGGTTTGACTGCGGCAATTTGGACAAGTAAAAAAGAGCAGTCGGTTTTGACTGCTCTTTTTTAAGTATTTCCGATTAGTCTACCAGTTCGATAATGGCAGTAGGAGCCGCGTCTCCGCGCCTTACTCCGCCCTTATAAATTCTGGTGTAACCACCGTTGCGTTCTGCATACTTGGGAGCGATCGTATCGAAAAGCTTCTTTACAACGTCCTCGCTCTCAATAAAGCTGAGCGCCTGTCTTCTGGTATGAAGAGTGTTCTTCTTACCTAAAGTAATCATTTTTTCAGCGATACTGCGTACTTCTTTTGCACGTGCCTCCGTTGTCACGATCTTTCCGTTATCGAGAAGAGATGTAACAAGATTCTTAAGCATTGCAATTCTGACATCGGTCTTGCGACCTAATTTTCTTGTACCGGGCATCTAACGCACCTCCTATTCTTCTTCGGACGCGAGCGAAAGTCCCAGACCGTGAAGCTTATTGATAACTTCCTCCAAAGACTTGCGTCCTAAGTTTCTGACCTTCATCATATCCTCGTCCGTTCTCGCGATAAGATCCTCAACAGTATTGATACCTGCTCTCTTTAAGCAATTGTAGGAGCGAACCGAAAGGTCGAGCTCTTCAATCGTCATTTCAAGGAGCTTGCTCTGACTTGTCGCGGTCTTTTCTACCATGATTTCGGTATTCTTCGCGTCGTCAGACAGATCTATGAACAGATTAAGATGTTCGTTTAATATCTTTGCACCTAAAGATATTGCTTCGTTGGGAGTGAGAGTACCGTTTGTCCATACTTCAAGGGTGAGCTTGTCGTAGTCGGTTATCTGTCCCACACGAGTATTCTCAACATAATAGTTAACCTTAGGCACCGGAGTGTAAATGGAGTCCACACTGATAAGACCGATTATGGGCTGCTGATTTATCTTGTTGCGCTCAGCGCTTACATAGCCGCGTCCCTTTCCGATAGTGATTTCCATATACAGTTTTGCGTCCTCGTTAAGAGTTGCAATGTGGAGATCGCCGTTGATTATCTCAACGTCGCTGTCGTGCTTAATGTCGGCAGCGGTTATCTCCTGTTCACCCTTAGCGTCTATATAAATAGTTTTAGGACCTTCCCCGTGGAGCTTTACTATAAGCTGCTTGATGTTGATTATGATATCCGTTACATCCTCTTTAACTCCGTTGATCGTGGAGAATTCATGCAAAACCCCGTCGATCTTGACTGATGTTGCGGCAACACCGGGAAGCGATGATAAAAGAATTCTTCTCAAAGAATTTCCCAAAGTTGTGCCGTAGCCTCTCTCTAAAGGCTCTACAACAAACTTTCCGTAGGTTTTCTCATCGTTAAGCTCTACACAGCTTATTTTGGGCTTTTCTATTTCTATCATGATAAGCACTACCTCCCTTTAATTTTATTAATTTTACAATGAGGGAGCAAATCTTACTTGGAGTACAACTCAACAATAAGAGTTTCCTCGATGGGAAGATCGATATCCTCACGGTCAGCAAGGCTTACAACCTTACCTGTAAGTGTGTTCTTATCTAAATCAAGCCACTTGGGAACTATTCTCGATTCTGTGGACTCCAGGATAGACTTGAAATGCTCATTCGACTTGCACTTGTCCGTTACAGCGATAACGTCGCCGGGCTTAACAAGAAGGGAAGGAATGTTTACCTTCTTGCCGTTAAGCGTGAACTGTGCGTGGAGAACCAGCTGACGAGCCTCTGCTCTCGAAGTTCCGAAGCCGAGTCTGTAAACAACGTTATCAAGTCTTGACTCAAGAACCTTAAGAAGGTTTTCACCGGTGATACCGGCCATGTGGTTAGCCTTGTCAAAGTACTCTCTGAACTGCTTCTCCAGAACGCCGTAAAATCTCTTAGCTTTCTGCTTTTCACGAAGCTGCATGCCGTACTCGGACATTTTCTTTCTGTTCTGACCGTGCTGACCGGGCGCAAAGTTTCTTCTGTCAATAGCGCACTTACCGGTATAGCATCTGTCACCCTTTAAAAACAATTTCTGACCTTCACGACGGCAAAGCTTGCACGCCGCACCAATATATCTTGCCATTTAACTTCACCTCCAAATCAAACTCTTCTGCGCTTGGGCGGACGGCATCCATTGTGAGGAATGGGTGTAACGTCCTTAATCAAACTGATCTCAAGACCAGCCGCCTGAAGAGCTCGAATTGCAGCTTCTCTGCCTGCGCCGGGTCCCTTAACATATACTTCTACAGTCTTAAGACCATGCTCCATAGCAGCCTTTGCCGCTGTCTCAGCAGCAGTCTGAGCTGCGAAAGGAGTGCTCTTCTTTGAACCGCGGAATCCTAATCCGCCCGCACTTGCCCAGGAAATCGCATTTCCGGCAGTGTCGGTTATTGTAACGATCGTGTTATTAAATGTTGAGCTGATATGAACGGCGCCGCGCTCGATATTCTTGCGCTCTTTGCGTCTTCTTACAGCCTTCTTAGCTACAACAGTCTTAGCCATAAAAATTATCCTCCCTTACTCTTATTTCTTTTTGTTCGCCATGGTCTTTCTGGGACCTTTTCTGGTACGAGCATTCGTTTTGGTACGCTGACCTCTTACGGGAAGACCTTTTCTGTGTCTTGTTCCTCTGTAGCAGCCGATCTCAACGAGTCTCTTAATGTCGAGAGCCATGTCGCGTCTCAAATCACCTTCGACTTTATATTCGTCTCCGCCGATTATCTCTCTGATCTTCGCAACGTCGTCGTCCGAAAGATCCTTTACTCTGATGTCGGGGTTTACGCCTGCCTTGTTAAGGATCTCCATTGCAGTTGAACGACCTATACCGTAAATAGCGGTAAGACCAATTTCAATACGCTTTTCTCTCGGTAAATCTACACCGGCAATTCTAGCCATTTAACTTACACCTCCTGCTTTCGCATTAATTAATTTAGGGGCAATCAGCCCTGTTTCTGTTTATGTTTGGGATTTTCGCAGATGACCATTATTTTGCCTTTTCTCTTAATGATCTTGCACTTTTCACATATGGGTTTTACAGAAGGTCTGACCTTCATCTAAAATCATTCCTTTCTTGCGGGAGAGCTTATTTGTCTCTCCAGGTTATACGCCCCTGCGTAAGGTCGTAAGGAGATATCTCTATCTTGACCTTATCACCCGGGAATATCTTTATAAAATTCATCCTGAGTTTTCCTGAAATGTGGGCAAGCACTGTGTGTCCGTTCGGCAGCTCTACCTTAAACATAGCGTTCGGGAGCGCCTCCGTGACCGTGCCTTCAAACTCAATTACATCATCTTTAGCCAAGGCTTTCTACCTCCTTTACTCCGAGCGACGCTTTAAACTTTGCGATCTCGCGCTTAATGATCCTGTTGGTTAACATTTCTTTGTTTCCGATCATTTGTGCTATACGTTCGCTCCGTGCCCCTGTCAGAGTCACATGTCTGATCTTTTTCCTCTTCGGCTTTTCACACTTTCTCACTCTTCCGTCTGCCAGAAGGCAATACCCGTCCGTTACGTCTAAAACGGCTAAGCATCTGCCTTTATCCCGTCCGGCAGCCGAAACGACAATATCTCCGGTCTGCATAAGCCTTCTTCTTATACAAGGGTCAGAAGAACCGGTCCGTCATGTGTGATGGCAAGGGTATTTTCATAGTGAGCCGCAAGCTTACCGTCCGCCGTCACCGTCGTCCACCCGTCGGAAAGCGTCTTTATCTTATAGCTTCCCTGGGTGATCATCGGCTCAACGGCGATACACATTCCCTCGACAAGGCGGATACCGTGACCCTCCCTGCCGTAGTTCGGAACGTCCGGCGCTTCGTGAAGGGCTCTGCCGACACCGTGACCGACCATTTCACGCACGACTCCGAATCCGAAGGACTCGGCATACTGCTGAACATGGTAGCCGATATCGCCGATCCTCATTCCGGGAACGGCATACTTAATGCCCTCGAAAAAGCTCTGACGTGTAACGTCTATAAGCTTCTGCGCCTCCTCGGAAATCTTCCCGACCGCGAATGTTCTTGCCGCATCGCTGTGATAGCCCCTTAAGTAAGAGCCCACATCGACGCTCACTATGTCGCCTTCCTTCAAAACCCTGTCATGCGACGGAATTCCGTGAACGACAACTTCGTTTACCGAGATGCACGCCGCTGCCGGAAATCCGTTATAGTTTTTGAAGGACGGTCTTGCTCCGTGATCTCTTATATACTTTTCAATCATGGAGTCGAGTTCTTTAGTGGTCATACCGGGCTGCACGCTTTCCTCAGCGAGGCGGAGCGCGCCGCCGGTTATCTGACCGCTTTCTCTCATTAACTCAATTTCAGATTCCGATTTGATTAAAATCACTTTGTTTCACCCAGCGCTTTAAGCACTTCACGTCTGGTGTCGGCAAGGGCTTTCTGACTGTGAGCAGTCACCAGAAGATGAGCTTCCTCGTAATACTTTTTAAGAGGCTCGGTCGACTCATGGTAAACTTCGAGCCTGTTTTTAATAGTCTCGGGCTTGTCATCATCTCTCGTGATAAGCTCGCCGCCGCATCTGTCGCAGATACCCTCTTTTTTCGGAGGATGGTCCTCGATATGATACGATGCTCTGCACACTTTGCACTCTCTTCTTCCCGAAAGTCTTTCCAGAATCTCGTCATCCGAAAGCTCTATCGAAAGAACATGGTCTATCTTAACGCCCATTTTATCGAGTGCTTTTGCCTGCTCGATCGTTCTGGGAAATCCGTCCAGGATAAAGCCGTTCTTGCAGTCCGGCTCCGCCAGACGGTTCTTCACCATGGAAACGACCGTTTCGTCAGGCAGCAGCATGCCCTTGTCAATTAATTCTTTAATCTTTTTTCCTTCGTCGCTGCCCGAGGCGATAACGCCTCTTATTATGGCACCGGTGGAAATCTGCGGGATAGAGTATTTCTCGGAGAGAAATTCAGCCTGCGTTCCTTTACCGGCACCCGGAGGGCCTAACATTATAATTTTCATAATAAGCCGCCCTTTCGCCAAAGATTACTCTAAGAATCCTTTATAATGTCTCATCATCAGCTGAGCCTCAACCTGCTTAACCGTTTCAAGCGCAACGCCTACAAGGATTAAGATAGAGGATCCGCCGATAAGTCCGATAGTTGAAAATGTGGGATAGATTATTCCGATAATTACGGGGACAACCGCAATTACGCTTAAGAATAACGCGCCCGCAAAGTTGATTTTGCCGAGAACCTTGCTGATGAAATCGCTGGTGGGTCTTCCGGGTCTGATACCGGGAATGAAACCGCCGTTCTTCTTCATGTTGTTCGATATTTCAATCGGGTTGAAGCTTATCGAAGTATAGAAGTAAGTGAATGCGATTATCAGAAGGAAATAAAGAATTGCATATACCCAGCTTCCGTTCGAGAACACATCAACGATATTGGCAAGGAACGGGTGACCCGCGGTCTTTATCTCAGCCGCGCTGGTCTTACCTGTAAAGAGCTGAATAATCGTTGTGGGGAATGAGAGGATGGAGATAGCGAAGATGATGGGAAGCACGCCCGCCATAGCAACCTTTAACGGAATGTATGTGGACTGACCGCCGTACATCTTTCTTCCGGCAACTCTCTTTGAATACTGAACGGGAATTCTTCTTTCGCTCGAATCAAAGTATACAACAAATGTGATCATCGCAAGAGCGTATACTATTATGAGGAGCTGGATCCACCACTGAGTAGCAAAGTCAAAGTTATTTGCAACTCTCTCAATGATGACGGGGATCCTTGCAACGATACCGATGAAGATAAGAAGCGAGATACCGTTTCCGATACCTTTATCGGTAATCTGCTCGCCAAGCCACATCGTGAATGCGGTACCTGCGGTAAGAGTGGTAACAATTATGAACCCGTCCATGAAGTTAACGCCGTTCTGTAAAAGTCCGTAATTGTTAAGAAGGAAATAGATTCCTATGCTCTGAATGAGCGCAAGACCGATAGTCACGATTCTTGTGATGGACTGTATCTTTTTTCTGCCCTCTTCGCCTTCCTTCTGAAGGTTCTCAAGAGCAGGGATAGCTACTGCCAAAAGCTGCATTATAATGGAGCTGTTGATGTAGGGTGAGATACCCATCGCAAGAATTGTTGCCTGCGAGAACGCACCGCCAGAGAACAGGTCCATTATGGAAAACATATTGAAGCTGTCCTGCGTTGCGAGACCTTTGAGTATACCGGGCTGAAGACCCGGAACGGGGATTGCCGAACCGAATCTGAATACCACAAGCATAAAAAGTGTAAATAAGATTCTTTTTCTTAAATCAGGAAGTCTCCATGCGGCCTTTAAAGTATCTATCACTTAGATCACCTCGGCCTTTCCGCCTGCAGCCGCGATTTTTTCGGCTGCCGACTTTGTGAATCTTACTGCCTTTACGGTGATCTTCTTTGCGATCTCACCGCGGCCGAGAACTACAAGTCCGTCACAAGCCTTACTGATGATGCCCTTATCCTTGAGCTCTGTTACCGTAACAGTATCTCCGTCATTAAATGCGTTCAATACCTCAACATTGACCTGGCAATATTCCTTTGCATAAATGTTTGTGAAACCACGCTTGGGAAGACGTCTCATAAGAGGCATCTGTCCGCCTTCGAAGCCGGGTCTTACGCCGCCGCCGCTTCTGGCATTCTGACCCTTATGGCCTCTGCCTGCGGTTTTGCCGTTGCCGCTTCCGTGACCTCTGCCCTTTCTCTTTGCTTCCTTGGTGCTTCCGGGAACAGGACTAAGCTCGTACAACTTCATTTGCTGCACCTCCTTTTTCCTAAATTATATTTCTTCACATTTAACAAGATAAGAAATCTTGTTAACCATACCTCTGATTGTAGGTACGTCGTCTTTCTCAACGACATCTCTTATTTTCTTGAGACCCAATGCCTGCGCGGTCTTGATGTGGTCATCTTTACGTCCGATCAAGCTCTTCTCAAGTGTTATTTTGAGTTTTGCCATTTTAAAACCCTCCTTGTATTAGAGTTCTTCAACGGTCTTTCCTCTTTTTGAAGCTACGGTTTCAGCGTCAAAAAGCTTTGAGAGACCCTCGATTGTTGCCTTTACCACATTTCTGGGGTTGTTGCTTCTCATGGACTTTGTTCTGATGTCCTTGATACCGCAAAGCTCAACAACCGCTCTGACGCTTCCGCCTGCGATAACACCGGTACCGGGCTTAGCGGGCATAAGCAATACCTTGCCTGCGCCGAACTCGCCGATGATCTCGTGAGGAATGGTGCCGTCCTTAAGCGGAACGGTTATCATATTCTTCTTAGCGTCTTCGATTCCCTTTCTGATAGCGTCGGGAATTTCGGCTGCCTTACCTGTGCCGGCGCCGATTCTGCCCTTACCGTCGCCTACTACTACCAAAGTAGCGAAACGGAAGGTACGACCGCCTTTAACAACCTTAGCAACACGTGTAATGCTGACTACTTTCTCCTGAATCTCGTCCGCATTTGCTTTTTCAATACGATCTGACATTTGCTACACTTCCTTTCTTTCGGACTTAGAATTCAAGTCCTGCTTCTCTGGCACCGTCAGCGACCTCTTTAACACGGCCGTGATAGATGTAGCCGCTACGATCGAATACTACGGTTTTGATACCCTTTTCAATAGCCTTATTCGCTATAAGCTTGCCGACTTCACTGGCAGCGGTTTTGTTGCCTCCAAAGGAATCCTTAAGTTCCAGTGTGGAAGCTGCCGCGAGAGTTACGCCCTTTGTGTCGTCGATAAGCTGAACATACATATTGTTAAGACTTCTGTAAACGCTCATTCTCGGTCTTTCAGCCGTGCCCGAAATTTTATTGCGGACTCTTAAGTGTCTCTTCTGTCTTGCTTTATTGCTGCTCGACTTAGTAATCATTTAAGACTTACTCCCTTCTAATTATTTCTTTGCCTTGCCGGCTTTGCCTTCCTTGCGTCTTATATGCTCTTCAACATACTTGATGCCCTTACCCTTGTAAGGCTCAGGAGGTCTCTTTTCACGAACGTTAGCCGCGAATGCGCCGACGAGCTGCTTGTCTGCGCCGCTTATTATGATCTTGTTCTGATCCGG
Organism: uncultured Clostridia bacterium; assembly: GCA_934476235.1. Lineage (GTDB taxonomy): Bacteria > Bacillota > Clostridia > CAKSNL01 > HGM11501 > HGM11501. The sequence continues at coordinate 41,288 of CAKSNL010000009.1, forward strand.
AACGTCAATTGTAATTCCCTCGATCTCCTCCATCTCAACCTGATGAGAGTAACCCAAGTTCATTACAAGTTTCTTTCCCTGCTTTGCGGCTCTGTAACCAACGCCGTTGATCTCAAGCTCTTTCTTAAAGCCCTCTGTAACGCCGACAACCATGTTGTTAAGAAGAGATCTTGTAAGACCGTGGAGTGCCTTGTGCGCCTTCTGCTCAGTGGGGCGCTTAACCAAAAGCTCATTGCCCTCTTTTTCAACGATCATATCATGATGTATTTCCTGAGTAAGAGTGCCCTTGGGTCCTTTTACTGTAACAACGCTGCCGTCTATCTTAATATCTACCCCGGCGGGGATTGTTATAGGCATTCTACCTATTCTTGACATTTAACTCACCACCTATATTTTTAATTTAATACTACCAGATAAATGCAAGAACCTCTCCGCCTACATTGGCAAGTCTTGCCTTTTTATCAGTCATAATGCCCTTTGAAGTTGAGATTATTGCGATGCCGAGACCTCTGTACACTCTGGGAAGGTCTTCCTTGGAAGCGTACACTCTGAGTCCGGGCTTGGATACTCTCTTAAGACCGCTTATAGCCTTTTCCTTGTTGGCTCCGTACCTAAGAGCTATCTCTATCATACCCTGCTTACCGTCTTCGGTAACCTGGTATCCCTTTATATAGCCTTCCTCCAAAAGAATCTGAGCGATAGCCTTCTTCATGTTAGAAGCGGGAACCATTACAGACTCATGCTTTGAGGAGTTAGCGTTTCTGATACGCGTGAGCATATCAGCAATAGGATCTGTTATCTGCATTATTTATGCCTCCTTTTCCGTTAGAATGGATTACCAGCTGGCTTTCGTTACGCCGGGAATTTCACCCTTGTAAGCCAACTCTCTGAAGCAGATACGGCAGATGCCGTACTTTCTCAGATATGCATGGGGTCTGCCGCAGATCTTGCATCTGTTGTACTCTCTTGTAGAATACTTCTGCTCCTTCTGCTGCTTTAAAATCATAGATTTTTTAGCCATAACTATCCTTTCCTCCCTGCATTAGCGAGCGAACGGAGCGCCCATAAGTCTGAGGAGCTCACGTGCTTCTTCATCGGTCTTAGCAGTCGTTACGATTACGATGTCCATACCTCTGATCTTGTCGATCTTATCGTACTCGATCTCAGGGAATATGATCTGTTCCTTGATACCGATATTGTAGTTTCCTCTTCCGTCGAAGCTGTCAGGGTTAATACCGCTGAAGTCTCTTACTCGAGGAAGTGCAACGTTGATGAATCTGTCAAGGAACTCATACATCTTGTCTCTTCTTAAGGTTACTTTGCAGCCGATCTCTACGCCCTCTCTTAACTTAAAGTTAGCGATGGACTTTTTCGCCCTCGTAGTGATGGGCTTCTGACCGGTAATTTTACCGAGGTCTCCTATAGCGGCTTCAAGCTCCTTGGGATTATCCTTTGCCTCACCGATACCGATATTTATAACTACCTTGGAAATCTTAGGGATCTCCATGGGATTTTTATAACCGAACTTTTCAACCAAAGCCTTGGTTACCTGTTCGTCATACAATGTTTTAAGTCTTGCCATTGGTCACAACCTCCTCTCATCAGTCGTTAAAGGTTTCACCGCACTTTTTGCAAACGCGAACCTTGTTGCCGCCGTCAAGCAGCTTATAGCCTATTCTTGTGGGCTTATTGCACTTGGGGCAGATATGCATTACCTTGCATGCATTGATGGGTGCTTCCTTTTTGATAATTCCGCCGGGCTCAGTCTGGCTTTTAGCCTTCTGATGCTTGGTCGTTATGTTAACGTTCTCAACTACAACTCTGCCGGCTTTGGGATCTACGGAAAGCACCTTGCCTGTCTTACCTTTGTGTGAGCCGGATAATACAACTACCTGGTCACCTTTCTTAATATGAAGCGACATATTGGTACCTCCTTACAGAACTTCGGGAGCAAGAGAAAGAATCTTCATATATTCTTTTTCTCTTAACTCTCTTGCTACGGGCCCGAAGATACGTGTCCCCTTGGGATTCTTGTCATCCTGGATTATAACCGCAGCGTTTTCGTCAAATCTTATATAAGAACCATCCGCACGTCTTAAGTTGTTAACAGTACGAACGACAACCGCCTTTACAACATCACCTTTTTTAACAATACCGCCGGGTGCTGCTTTCTTAACCGAGCAGATGATAACGTCGCCAACGGACGCATACTTTCTGCCTGATCCGCCTAAAACGCGGATGCACATAAGCTCTTTAGCACCTGTATTGTCAGCTACTTTTAAAAGAGTCTGCTGCTGTATCACGATTTTTCACTCCTTCCGATAATTTGAATTGGAATAAATTATTTAACTTTTTCTACTATTTCAACAAGTCTCCATCTCTTGTCACGGCTTAAGGGTCTTGTCTCCATAACCTTTACCTTATCGCCGATCTGGCACTCATTGTTTTCGTCATGAGCCTTAAGAGTGTAGGTGCTCTTAACAACCTTGCCGTAGAGAGGATGCTTAACGTGCTCTTCAATTGCAACAACGATGGTCTTATCCATTTTGTTGCTCTTGACAACACCTATTCTGACTTTGCGGAAATTTCTTGTTTCAGACATTTATTTTACCTCCTTCCGAGCGGCTTACGCGTTCATCTCTTTCTCTTTGATTACCGTCATAACTTTAGCGATGGACTTTTTCGTCTCAACTATCTTCATCGGATTGTCAAGCTGGTTGGTCGCATGCTGGAATCTGAGATTGAAAAGCTCGCTCTTAAGGTCGGCAAGCTTGCTCTTAAGTTCCTCTAAGGATAATTCACGAATTTCTTTAATTTTCATTCGAATCACCCTCCGTTTCTTTTTTAACAAATTTGCACTTTATGGGGAGCTTGTGCATAGCGAGTCTCATTGCTTCTCTTGCAACTTCCTCTTCAACGCCCTTAACCTCGAACAAAACTCTGCCCGGCTTAACAACGGCTACCCAATACTCGGGCGAACCTTTACCGGAACCCATTCGGGTCTCAGCCGGCTTTTCGGTTACAGGCTTATCGGGGAATATTTTAATGAATACCTGACCGCCTCTCTTGATGTAACGCGTAAGCGCGATACGGGCAGCCTCTATCTGGTTAGAAGTGATCCAGGCGGGCTGAAGAGCCTGAAGACCGTAATCGCCGTAAGTAACTGTGTTACCCTTCTGCGCGGTACCCTTCATTCTGCCTCTGAATACTCTTCTGTGCTTAACTCTTTTAGGCATTAACATTGTTTTTGCCTCCTTCCGTCCTGCGGGGCGCTCTTCTGTCTCTCCTCGGTCTCTCATTTACCGGAGGAGCGATCTCAGCAGCCGCCTTCGTTCCGGGAAGAACCTCGCCCTTGTAGATCCATACCTTAACGCCGATCTTACCGTAGGTGGTGTTTGCCTCCCAGAATCCGTAATCAATGTCAGCTCTCAATGTCTGAAGCGGAATAGTACCGTCGTGATAGTGCTCTGTTCTTGCGATCTCGGCACCGCCCAAACGGCCTGAGCATGTGGTCTTGATACCCTTTGCTCCCATCTTCATTGCTCTCTGCATCGAGCTCTTCATAGCCTTTCTGAAAGAAATTCTCTTTTCAAGCTGTGCAGCGATGTTCTCAGCAACGAGCTGTGCGTTAGTTGAAGGATTCTTTACCTCAACTATGTTTACCGCAACTTCCTTGCCGGTCATTGCAGCGATCTTATCTTTCAGCTTTTCGATTTCAGAACCGTTCTTACCGATGATAACACCGGGTCTTGCCGTGTTTATAGAAACCGTTACCTTATTGTTTGCTCTCTCGATCTCTATTTTGGAAACGTTAGCGGCAAACAAGGTCTTCTTAAGGAAGGTTCTGATCTTATAATCTTCTACAAGATTGTCGCCGAAAGTCTTTTTATCAGCGTACCACTTGGAGTCCCAGTCTTTGATGACGCCGACTCTCAAGCCGTGGGGATTAACTTTCTGACCCATTATTTTGCCTCCCTTTCTTTAACAACTATAGTAATGTGGCATGTTCTCTTCAATATCCTGAACGCACGTCCCTGTGCTCTGGGTCTGATTCTTTTAAGTGTCGGACCCGCATTTGCGTAAGCCTCTGCTACGTACAAATCATCAGGATTCATGCCGAAATTGTTTTCCGCGTTTGCTACTGCGGAGCCTAAAAGTTTTATTAAAACCTCAGAAGCAGCCTTGGGGGTGTTTTTGAGAATTCCCATTGCAGTGCCCACAGGCTTGTTTCTGATGAGGTCGTTGACAATATTCACCTTTCTGGGTGATATGCGAATATAGCGTGCAATCGCTTTCGCTTCTGTTCTTGCCTCCATCGACAATTCCTCCTCTCTTACGAGATATTATTTCGTGCCGGTTGTCTTTGCGCCCGCGTGACCTTTGAAGGTTCTTGTCGGAGCAAATTCACCTAACTTATGACCAACCATATCTTCTGTTACATAAACCGGAACATGCTTTCTTCCGTCATGAACCGCTATTGTATGACCTACAAAATCGGGGAAAATCGTGGAAGATCTTGACCAGGTTTTAAGAACTCTTTTTTCGCCTGCCTCGTTCATTTTAACTATACGATTGTAAAGCTTTTCATCAACGAAGGGGCCTTTCTTTATGCTGCGTCCCATTTATAAATCCTCCTTATATTATTTACCGTTACGGGTCTTAACGATATACTTGTTAGAGTATCTCTTATGCTTACGCGTTTTAAGACCCAAAGCAGGCTTACCCCAAGGTGTAACGGGGCTGGGCAGACCGATGGGTGACTTACCTTCACCACCGCCGTGAGGATGGTCGTTCGGGTTCATTACAACACCGCGGACTGTGGGACGGATGCCCATATGTCTCTTTCTGCCGGCTTTACCGATTGAAATGTTCTCATGGTCGAGGTTACCGATAACACCGATTGTGGCTTTGCAGTCAACATCGATCATTCTTACCTCGCCGGAGGGCATTCTGATCTGAGCATACTTGCCTTCCTTAGCCATGAGCTGTGCGCTTGCGCCCGCACTTCTTACGAGCTGACCGCCCTTGCCCTTCGATACCTCGATGTTGTGGATCAGGGTACCTACCGGGATAGCCTTGATGGGAAGGCAGTTGCCGGGCTTAATGTCCGCGCCTTCGCCGGAAACGATCTTGTCGCCGACCTTGATTTCGGAGGGAGCCAGGATGTATCTCTTCTCGCCGTCCTCATACTGAACGAGTGCGATGTTCGCGCTTCTGTTCGGGTCGTACTCTATCGTCATAACCGTCGCGGTCATGTCAAGCTTATTTCTCTTGAAATCTATTACTCTGTATTTTCTCCTGTTAGCGCCGCCTCTGTGACGAACCGTGATTCTGCCGTAGGAATTTCTTCCGGCATTATTCTTTAAGGGTTCTAAAAGAGAACGCTCGGGCTTGTTGGTGGTGATTTCCTCGAAAGTGGAAACCGTCATCTGTCTGCGTGCAGGAGAAGTAGGATTGTACTTTCTTATAGCCATTTTTTTCAACTCCTAACTTTCTTTAACTTACCGGGATTATATAAGACCTTCGAAGGCTTCGATAGTCTTGCTGTTTTCGGTAAGCTTTACTACTGCCTTTTTCCAGTCGGGTCTTCTTCCCTGGTTAGCGCCCATTCTTTTGAGCTTTCCCATAAATCTTGCGGTCGTAACCTTTTCAACCTCTGTGCCGGGGAATAACTCTTCAACGGCTTTTTTGATCTCTATCTTGTTAGCGGTGAGGCTTACAACGAAAGTATACTTTCTGTCAGCGATCTGCTCCATACCCTGCTCGGTGATTAAGGGCTTTTTAATTATATCGTAAGCTGTTTTATTCATTACGCATACACCTCCTGGAGTTTCTCTACCGCACTCTTAGCCACAATAAGCTTATCGTACTTCAAAAGGTCATATACGTTAAGCATTCCGACAAAGGAAGCTTTTGCGCCTTCAATGTTTCTTGTGGAAAGATATACGTTTGTATCCTTATCGCAGGTAACAACGAGAGCCTTCTTGTCCTCGCCGAGCTTTGCGATGAAGGACGCCATGGTCTTTGTCTTAACTTCGTCCATCTTAAGATCGTCGATAACGAAAATCTTGTTCTCAAGAACCTTGGACGAAAGAGCGGACTTCATAGCCAGAGCCTTTACCTTCTTATTAATAGAATATCTGTAATCTCTGGGCTTCGGTCCCAATGCAACGCCGCCGCCGACATGCTGAGGAGCTCTGATGGAGCCCTGTCTTGCACGGCCTGTGCCCTTCTGTCTGTAGGGCTTTGCACCGCCGCCGTTAACTTCGGTACGAGTCTTTGTCGACTGCGTGCCCTGTCTCTGGTTTGCAAGATAGTTTTTAACGACCGTATGAAGAACGGCACCGTTTACCTCACAGCCGAAAACCGCATCCGCAAGATCGATCTCGCCTACCTTAGCGGCAGTCATATCAAATAAATCTGTTTTAGGCATGTAAATTCCTCCTTCCTTCAAACTTACGCTTTAACTGCGTTTCTTACTGTAACAATTCCGCCCTTAGCGCCGGGAATTGCACCTTTTATCAAAAGAAGATTTCTCTCGGCATCAACTTTTACGATTTCAAGGTTTAATACGGTAACTCTGTCAACACCCATGTGACCGGGGAGCTTCTTGCCCTTTAATACTCTCGAAGGAGTGGAGCATGCGCCCATTGAGCCGGGGTGACGGTGTACGGGACCCGTACCGTGAGTTTCCTTAAGACGGCTTGCGTTGTGACGCTTGATAACACCGGCGTAGCCTTTACCTTTGGAAATACCGATTACATCGACCTTGTCAGCCTCGGCGAAGATGTCCGCCTTGATCTCATCGTTAAGATTGAGAGCCGATGTGTCGGAGAGTCTGAACTCTCTTAAATATTTCTTCGCTTCAGCGCCGGCTTTAGCGAAATGACCCTTTAAGGGCTTCGTTGTGTGCTTGTCCTTCAAGGGTGCGAATCCAACCTGAACAGCCTCATAACCGTCCTTCTCAACGGTCTTCTTCTGAATTACTGTGCAGGGTCCGGCTTCGACAACAGTTACGGGAACAACTTTTCCGTCCGCATTGAAAACCTGAGTCATGCCGATTTTCTTACCTATAATTGCCTTTTCCATGGAATAACTTCCTCCTTAAATTGGTTATTGGTTGACCTTTGGAGCCAACATTGACCGGTAAACCGGAGTTTTTAAGATGTCCTTTTTATGCGTTCTGCACGAGTTTGATCTCAACCTGAACGCCGGCAGGAACATCGAGTCTGCCGAGAGCTTCAACAGTCTTGTGTGTGGGAGAAAGAATGTCGATTAATCTCTTGTGTGTTCTCATTTCAAACTGCTCACGTGAATCTTTGTACTTATGCACCGCTCTTAATATGGTAACGATTTCCTTCTCCGTGGGAAGAGGAATCGGACCCTTTACTTCAGAGCCTGTTCTTTTTGCTGTTTCCACAATCTTGTCTGCGGACTGGTCAAGAAGAGCATGGTCATAAGCTTTCAATCTGATTCTTATTTTCTGTTTTGCCATGAGTAATACCGCCTCCTTATTTTATTTGCTTTGGGATTTTCTTAGGAGACTCAGAAAATTCGGTATACACTGTTCCGGGTGTTTCATCGACCCCGACTTTAATTCCCAGCCGAAGCTGGGACTCATGCTCCGGAGGGGCTCCACACTAAATTCCCCTTTTGAGCCTTAAGCAGCGCACACCTTGTACCTTTGCGCTTTCGCCCGGTTTCTCTGAATCGGACTTCCTCAGCGGGAAAACCGGCTTTTCACCGCAACCTCCCGCATCATCGGTAGTCGCCTTAACTGCGCCCCAAAATGCACAGCAAAGCATAGGTTCTCACGAACCGACTTTAGTATTGTACCACTTACATGCGCCTTTGTCAAGCTTTTTTGAAAATTCGCGCCGTTTTTAAATCACAAATTTTAAATGAATTTTCCCCGTTTCTTTTGTGCATTTTAACGGATAATATTTATTTGTTTGCAGACACTATTAAAAAATGTTGTTAAAACTCACGACCCGCGCCGACAAACGCAAAGCTTTGCCTCCCCTCTGAAGAGGCATGGATAAAAAATACAACAACGTCTTTTTTAGTCCGGTGCGAAAAACCGTTCAAGGTTTTGACTTAAGGGAGAGAAGCCAAGCGCACACATAAAAATCAAAAACAAAAAGGTGATATTATGCAATACAAAAACCGGATATTCTTTTCTCTCACGGCACTTGTGATTTTGTTTTCTGTCTTTTCCTTTAATATGTCTCCGTATCTTCCGGCGCTTTCCAAGCTCGGCTCGACCGGCGACGAGGTCCGCTCGATTCAGCGGCGTCTGAAGGAATGGGGCTATTACTCCGGCAGTGTTGACGGAATATACGGCGCGTCCACAAAGGCTGCGGTAACAAAATTCCAGAAAGCCAACTCGCTCACCGCGGACGGCGTTGCCGGAAGCGCCACTCTCGCCGCCATCGGGCTCCCGACCGGGCAGAGCACGTCGGGCACCGGCACTCAGAGCTCCTCAAACGTCAACCTTTTGGCGCGGCTCATCAACGGCGAAGCGAGAGGCGAGACCTACGAAGGTCAGGTCGCGGTCGGCGCGGTGGTATTAAACCGTGTGAAACACCCGTCGTTTCCGAACTCGATCTCAGGCGTGATATATCAGCCTCAGGCGTTCACGGCGGTGGACGACGGGCAGATCAACGCGGCGGTCGAAGCAAGCTGTCTGCGTGCCGCGCGCGACGCGCTCTCGGGCTGGGACCCGACCGGCGGCGCGATATATTACTACAATCCCGTGACCGCGACAAATAAATGGATTCGCTCCCGCCCCGTCATTACCACAATCGGCAAGCATATTTTCTGCAAATAGCGTACGGCGTTTACGGCGATGGCACACAATCGTCCGATTCGCAAATTAGCCCTGCGCCCTCATCGCTCAAAACACAAAAACCGCCTTTCGGCGGTTTTTTGCGTTTAAAATGCTTCACTTAATCAAAATGCTTTGTGTTTCCTCTGTCAAAAGCCCCGAATCGCCGAAGGCTCTGACTCTGAGGGTCACCATCTGTCCCGAATAGGGCGAAAGGTCGACCGTTATGGCATACGGGATTCCGTACGCAGCGCCGACGTCGGCGCCGTTTATGCTGTACACCGCATAACGGATATTTTCCGGATACGGATAGCTCACCAATGCGGCAAAACGGGTCACCTCCGGGGCGAGCGCAACATTGTCCGCCGTTTCGATATACGCCGAAAAAGCGCCTTTATAAAGCTTTGAAACATACGAAGGATTTTGAATTACTTCCTTATATGTATTAAGCATCTCGGCATTCCCCGAAAGGGAAAAACGCCAGCGTTCACGGTCCGCGTCAAAATAGAACACCATTTTGACCTGAGGATACCTTATCGGAAGATACGTGTAAAACTCCTTAAGCTGTCTTACCGCAAAGGGCGTAATGTCCGCCATCGTGTCATAATCCATATAGGACGGCGCACCCTCCGAAACGATAATGGGTTTTCTGTCGCCGTAGTCCCTCACTATTTTATCCATGATATCAGAATAAACGCTTCGGTCAACGCCCTCGCCGAGAGGGTCCGTCACGCTCTGCATGACCATATAGGCAGAAATGCCGACATAATCCACATATTCATCGCCCGGATAGTAAAGCTCCATCGTGTCCTCCGGATAGAAGTTAGGCGACCACACGACCGGAACGTGCGGAGCATAGGTGTGGAACGTGTCCGCAACGATTCTGAATTTTTCCTTGTAAAGCTCATAGTCGGAAGTGTACCACTTGCAGGTGGTGTCGTTCATCTCGCCAGCAAAGCGCAAAATGAAGTCAACTCCCGATGCTTCCATATCGCTTGCAAGCTTTATAAGATAGTCCCCGGCTGAAACCGAAGCTATGCCGCCGTGCGGTTCAAGCGCAATCTGTACGGTCTTGCCGAGCGCGCGAGCCCTGTCTATATGCGTTTTGTAATGGTCGATTCCCGTGCCGTACGGAAGATAAAGAAGATAACCTCCGTGCTCCTTGCCGGCAAAGGAACCGAACGTATCCATATAAAATGTCGACGGATTTTCAGGGCTATAGACCGCGCGTTCAAGCTCCGCATAAGCGCCCAAAAGAACGCCGCTATTTTCTTTTACAAAGGGCGAGGTTTTAATCGCATCCTCATCATGAGTCTCTGCATATATTTTAACTTCGCTTTTAATGAGCTTTGACCTTCTCAAAGAGTCAATGGTCTCCTCTCTTTTCCCTGCCTTTTCCCAGTAATACGACTCGCGCCTAAACGCGACTGCTGCGTTTTTAAAGTCGCCCGTCTTGGTAAGGCATGTGCCGAGCCTTAAATAAAGCATAGCCGAGCTGTTTAAATCCCCTTCGGCAACAAAATTCGGAGCGAGAGCCATATATTTTGCCGCAGCGCCTTTATAATCTCCCGCGTCCTGGCTTGCAACTGCCGCGTTCCATTTTGACCAGACGGTAACGTCCTTTTTCCCGCCGCTCTCCATGTTTTTTACGAATGTGCCGTAATCCGTTTCGACCGTGACATCCTCCCCGTTCCAGCCGACGCGCGCGCCGAATGCCTCCAGCACCGCGCGGATGGGAAGATACGTCCGCCCTCCGGCGATACATGCCGCCGCGTCGTTATCTATTTTTACTCCGTTCCGGTATATTTTCTTCTCCCACGCCGTACACTTTAAGGTAACCTGTCCCATGGTTACGGTTGCGGTTTTAGTGTTATCGTCCCACGAAACCTCCGCTCCCGCCGCCTCCATAGTTGCACGGAGCGGTACAAGCGTCCTCCCCGAGTCAATAAAGGGATAGCCCGTCGCGTCCGTAAAATTCACTCTTTCGGAATCAATCACGACTCCGGCGGCGGACGATACCGTTATCCCCGCAAAAATAAAAATAAGCGCGGAAAGCACCATTATTTTCTTCATTCTTCCTCACCTCACCATTATTATAGGATATTTGACAAAAAAAATCAAACATTTTTCGGACTTTTTTCAAAAAAACTCTGGTAATATACCGATTTTTATGTTATAATTATCTTATAAACTGAAAATGTTTCTACCTATTATATACAATTTTAACAAGAAAATAACCTATTTTTAACATTAGAGGTGATACAGTGGCTGAAAATACCGAAAAGATGCTTGCCCGCTTCGGTGACGGAACCTCGGTTTCGGCGTACGAGCTATTGGGCTGCCATAAATCCGGTGCCGGATATGTTTTCAGAGTCTGGGCGCCGAACGCAAAAGAGGTGCACCTTTCGGGAGACTTTAACGAATGGAGCGCCGACAAGCTTCCCATGCATCCCATCGGAGGAGGAGTGTATGAGTGCTTCTCGCCTGACGCGAAGGAGTTTGATGCGTACAAGTACCGCATCACAAGGCGCGACGGCTCGTCCGTCTTAAAGAGCGATCCGTACGGTTACCATATGTGCACGCGCCCGGAGAACGCGTCCAAGGTCTATACGCTGCCCGATTTTAAATGGACTGACAAAGAGTATCTTGATTCGTCAGCGAAAAAAAACGTTATTGAGGAGCCGATAAATATCTATGAGGTACATATCGGCTCGTGGCAGAAGTACGGGGACGGGAACTACCTTTCCTACCGCACTTTTGCCGACCGTATTGTTAAATACGTCCGCGATATGCACTATACGCACATTGAGCTCCTCCCCGTTTCGGAATATCCTTACGATCCGTCGTGGGGCTATCAGGTGACAGGGTATTACGCGCCAAGCTCGCGCTACGGCACTCCCGAGGACTTTATGTATCTTGTGAACAAGTGCCACGAGGCGGGAATCGGCGTTATCATCGACTGGGTCGGCGCGCACTTCCCGAAGGACGAGAACGGGCTTTATGAGTTTGACGGGTCATGCTGCTATGAATCGAGCGACCCGGTCATGAATGAACACCCGGACTGGAACACGAGAATATTTGACTATTCGAGAAACGAAGTCAAGTCCTTCCTTATATCCAACGTTGTTTACTGGCTCAAAAACTACCATGTGGACGGTATCAGGGTGGACGCGGTGGCTTCCATGCTCTATTTGGACTACGGAAGGAAAGACGGCGAATGGCACCCCAACCGCTACGGAGGCAAGGAAAATCTTGACGCTATCGAATTCCTGAAAAAGATGAATGAGGCGGCTTTCGCCCAAAAGCCCGGGGTATTAATGATCGCCGAGGAGTCGACCGCGTTTCCGATGGTGACGAAGCCCGGATTTGCCGGAGGGCTCGGCTTTAACTTCAAGTGGAACATGGGCTGGATGAACGACATGCTCTCTTATATGTCAAAGGACCCGCTTTTCCGGAAGGGTATGCACAATAATCTGACCTTTTCGCTCACCTACGCGTTTTCCGAAAATTTCATTCTTCCCATCTCGCATGACGAGGTGGTGCACGGAAAATGCTCGATGATCGGAAAGATGCCGGGAACGTACGAAGAGAAATTTTCAAACCTTCGCGCGTTTTACGGATATATGGCATCTCACCCCGGAAAGAAGCTTCTTTTCATGGGCTCGGAATTCGCACAGTTTATCGAATGGGACTTTAAAAAGGAGCTTGACTGGTTCCTGCTTGACTATCCGGCGCATAAGGCAATGCAGCGCTATGTTCGCGACTTAAACAAATTTTATCTTGACAATAAGGCGTTTTACGATAACGAGACCGGGTGGGGCGGCTTTTCCTGGATATCGGCGGACGATCGGGACAACAGCGTTATCGCCTTCAGGCGAATTGCGAAGGATTCTTCCGAAATCATCTGCGTATTAAATTTCTGTCCCGTGAAGCGGACAAACTATTTACTGGGCATTCCCGGCGGAAAATATCTCGTCCCCGTTTTTTCAAGCGACTTAAAAAAATACGGGGGATCTGGGACACCTCTTCGCAGAGTTTCGATAAAAGAAAAGCCCATGCACGGGCTTAACAATTCGGCGGCGCTCACACTGCCCCCGATGTCGGCAACCTTTTACAAATGTGTGAACTGAAAGTGAATTAATATGTTAGGAGGCTTTTTATGAATAATAAAAGCAAAGAATGTGTAGCTATTCTTTTAGCCGGAGGTCAGGGCAGCAGACTTAAGGTTCTGACCGAGGATACGGCGAAGCCCGCCGTTCCTTTCGGGGGAAAATACCGTATTATTGATTTTCCGCTCTCCAACTGCGTGAATTCCGGCATTGACACCGTAGGCATATTGACTCAGTACCAGCCGCTTGAGCTTAACGATTACGTCGGCACGGGCAGACCCTGGGGGCTTAACCGTAACTTCGGCGGAGCCCACATATTACCGCCCTATTCCAGAAACAAAAAATCCGAATGGTACAAGGGCACGGCGAACGCCGTTTATCAGAATATTCCGTTTATCGAAAGGTACAACCCGGAATACGTTATCGTTTTATCGGGCGACCATATCTATAAAATGGACTATTCAAAAATGCTTGCCTTCCACAAGGAGAAAAAGTCCGAGTGCACCATCGCCGTTCTGGACGTTCCGCTTTCTGAGGCGTCACGCTTCGGCATCATGAACTTAAACGAAGATTTGTCCATCTACGAATTTGAAGAAAAGCCCAAGGCTCCCAAGAGCACCAAGGCTTCAATGGGAATCTACATATTTAACTGGAATATGTTAAAAGAGTACCTTATAGAGGACGAGGAAAATCCCGAGTCCTCCAATGACTTCGGCAAGAACATTATTCCGAAGCTTATAGCTGACGGACGCCGGCTTTTCGCCTATGCCTTCTCGGGCTACTGGAAGGATGTCGGCACAATCGACAGCCTGTGGCAGGCGAATATGGACCTTCTGGATCCCGAAAGCGGGCTTAACTTAAAGGATCCGAAATTCAAAATTTATGCAAGAAACTATGCTCAGCCTTCGAGCTACATATCAAAGAGCGCGAAGATAGAGAACTCTTATGTAGCAGAAGGATGCGAGATACGCGGCACGGTCATAAATTCCATTATTTCGACCGGATGCACGGTTGACGAGAAAGCCGTGATAAAGGACAGCGTCATAATGCCCGACACGGTTATAAAGAAGGGTGCGTACGTTAAGTATTCCATTATCAGCGAAAATGTCACCGTCGGCAGAAACGCAAGGGTCGGGGACGAGAAGGAATATTACTCCGACTCCGAGTGGGGCATCGCGGTCATCGGAAAGAGCAACATCATTCCGGACAACGCGGTCGTAGCGCCCAATCAAATAATATAACAGGGGGGAATCTATCCATGAATATGACCGGTATTATATTTTCAAACCTTTTTGACGAGAATTTCGGCGTGCTTACAAAAAACAGGACCGTTGCGTCCCTCCCTTTCGCCGGAAGGTACCGCTTTATAGACTTTGTGCTCTCCGACATGTCAAACTCCAATATAACCGACATCGGAATCATCACGAAGTCAAACTATAAGTCGCTGATGGATCATTTGGGATCATGCGCGGCGTGGGACTTAGACAGAAAGAACGGCGGAGTATTTTTGCTCCCCCCCTTCGCTGCGGGGCAGACTACGGTATACCAGGGCAAGCTCGAGGCTCTCTATTCAGCGTTTTCCTATCTTGAAAAGCAGGACCGTGATTATGTGCTTTTGTCCGATTCGACCGTTATTTGCAACATCGACTATGAGGATGCGCTGGACTACCACATAAAATCCGGTAACGACCTTACCGTTATCTCCAACAAGGTGAATGCGGACCCGATGACGAGCTACTCGCTCGTTATGGAGAAAAACCGCGGAAAGATAACCGATATGTACGTTGACTATCCGGCGGTCAAGGACAATTCTTTTGCCTCCATGGGCATGTTCATAATGGAGAGAAAGAAGCTTCTTTCCGTCATCAGGGAAACCGTTTCCCGCGGAAGGAAAAGGCTTGAACGCGACTTTATCCAGCACGAATGGAATAACGGCAGCCTTTCTGTCGGAATATTTGAATTCAAGGGGCACGTTATAAGAAACACAAGCATTTCGTCATACTTTGCGAATAACTTAAGACTGGTATCGGACCCCGATCTCAGGCACGATATATTCAATCCCGCGCGCCCGATATACACCAAGGTGCGCGACGAGGTGCCCACCTATTACGGCGACGGGAGCCAGACCGACGAATGCCTGATTGCGGACGGCTGCCGTATTGAAGGAAGCCTTACCAATGCCGTTGTTTTCCGTGATGTTAAGATCGGTAAAAACGCAGTGATTAAAAATTCAATTATCATGCAGGGCTCCGTTATCGGGGAAGGGTGCTATATCGAAAATGCAATTATAGATAAGGACGCCGCGATAAGCGACAGCGCTCATCTTCAGGGCGCATTAAACACTCCCATCATCATCGAAAAAGGAGAATCCGTATGAAAATACTTTTTGCAGCAAGTGAGGCAGCGCCTTTTATCAAGTCCGGCGGCCTCGGGGATGTTTTGGAGGCGCTTCCCAAAAAGCTCTCCGAAAATGACAGTTATGAGGTCAGCGTGATTTTGCCTTACTACAGGTCGCTCAAATTAAATCCCGACTTTAAACCGGAGTTTGTGACCAATTTTTACATGCCCTTGGGCTGGCGCGCGTCATACGTCGGCGTGTTTCGCCTCAAGGTGAAAAAAGTTACTTATTATTTTATCGACAACGAATATTACTTTAACCGCGACGGCGGCTATTACGGGCATTACGATGACGGCGAGCGCTTTTCCTATTTCTCAAAGGCTATTTTGGAGTCTTTCCGCTACATCGGCTATATGCCGGACATAATTCACTTAAACGACTGGCAGACGGCGTGCATACCGGTCTTTTACAAGGCGTTTTACAAAAATATTCCCGAATACTCTCACGTTAAAACCGTGTTCACAATTCACAACATCGAGTATCAGGGCAAGATGCCGCTTGAATTCAGAGAAGCAACAATGGGGCTTTCGGACGAGTTTGCCGGAATTATGGAGTATGACGGGTGTGTAAACTTCATGAAGAGCGCCATAGTGCTGTCCGACAGGATCACGACCGTTTCAAAAACCTATGCCCACGAGATAATGCACGCATATTTCTCGCACGGGCTTGACCCGATTCTGCGCGAGAACGAATATAAGCTCACGGGAATCGTTAACGGCATCAACGAGGATATATTTAATCCGAAAACGGACAAAAATATTGCAAAGCATTACTCGCCCGAGCGCATTTCCGGGAAGGCGGCGTGCAAATGCGCGCTCCAGAGTAAGCTGGGGCTTGAAATAAGAAACGACATTCCGATAGTCGCCATGGTAACGCGCCTTGTTTCCCACAAAGGGCTTGACCTTGTAGAACGCGTGCTTTCCGACATGCTGAGCGAAAACCTTCAGTTCGTCATCGTCGGCACGGGGGATTCGCACTATGAAGATATGTTCCGCTTTGCCGAATATAATTTCCGCGGGAAAATGGCTGCATGCATCACATTCAGCTCATCTCTCGCCTCTGAGGTCTATGCCGGGAGCGACATTTTCTTAATGCCGTCAAAAAGCGAGCCGTGCGGTCTTTCCCAGCTTATTGCGATGCGCTACGGAACGATTCCCGTTGTGCGCGAGACCGGCGGACTTTTTGACACAGTTCCGGCGTTAAACCCCGAAACGATGGACGGGCTGGGCTTTACCTTCAAGCTTTTCAACGCGCATGACATGTTAAATGCGGTGGAGCGCGCATGTTCCTTCTGGCATGATGTGCCCTCGCGTGAGAAGCTCATTAAAAAGCTCATGAGCCACGACTCCTCATGGACGGAGCCGGTAAAGGCATATGCCGGTATATACGAAGCATTAAAATAACTGACGAAAGGATATGATTCCAATGAAAAAAGACGATCTCTTAAAAGAGCTTGAAACAGAGTGCTTAGACAGCTTCGGCTGCTCGATAAAGGAAGCCTCCAAGCTCCAGGTTTATAAAACCCTCTGCACAGCCGTGCGCGACATGCTGGCGCGTGAACGCAAATCGTTTACAGACGACGTTACCGCAAAAGAGGAAAAGCAGGTATACTATATGTCGATGGAATTTCTGGTTGGCACCTCGCTTCACAACAACCTCTTTAATATGGGCATTGAGGACACGGTGCGCTCCGTACTTAAGGACAAGGGCTTTGATTTAAACGAGCTTTACGAAATGGAGCCGGACGCGGGTCTCGGAAACGGAGGACTCGGGCGACTCGCTTCATGCTATATGGACTCAATGACGACCTTGGGCTATCCCGGCACCGGATTTTCCATCCGCTATGAATTCGGTATTTTCCGCCAGAAAATAGTTGACGGCTGGCAGATGGAGTTCCCGGACGACTGGCTTACCTTAGGCGACGTATGGCTCCGCCCGAGAACGGACGAGGAATTTGAAGTCAAGTTCGGCGGCAATGTGCGCCAGGACTATGAGGACGGAAAGCTCATATTTCATCATGAAAACTATTCAAGCGTTATGGCTGTGCCTTATGACATGTTCATCTCTGGCTATAAGTCAAAGGCGGTAAACCAGCTTGTACTCTGGAGTGCGAAATCGCCCTCCAAGTCGTCGATCGACCTTAACTATTTCGTTCGCGGCGAGCATTTAAAGGCTCTTGAGCAGAACACGATGGCAGAGGTCATCTCAAAGGTGCTCTACCCGGCGGACAATCACGTTGAGGGCAAGATCCTGCGCTTAAAACAGCAGTACCTTTTGGTTTCCGCATCGCTCCAGAGCATCATTCACCAGCACATCAAAAATTACGGAAGCCTTGAAACGCTTCCCGATAAGGTTGCGATACACATTAACGATACGCACCCGGCGCTCTGCGTTCCCGAGCTTATGAGAATATTGATCGACGAGTATGACTATGGCTGGGACGAAGCATGGGCAATCACGGAAAAAACACTTTCCTACACCAACCACACGGTAATGAGCGAGGCTCTTGAGCGCTGGCCCGAGCATATTTTCTCGGACCTTTTGCCCAGAGTATATCAGATAGTATGCGAAATCAACCGCCGTCTTACGTTAAAGCTTTATGAGCGCTATCCCGGCGATGTTGCAAAGGTTGACTATATGGCTCCCTTATCCGGCGGAGAGGTCAAAATGGCAAACCTCTGCCTTGCTGCATGCCACACAATAAACGGCGTTTCAAAGCTCCATTCGGAGATTCTTAAAGAAAGCATTTTCAAAGATTACTACACGATAACTCCCGAAAGGTTTACAAATGTTACAAACGGTATTGCATACCGCCGCTGGCTCTGCCAGTCAAACCCCGGACTTACAAAGCTCTTAACGGAGCTTATCGGAACGGGCTTTATGAATGATTCCATGGAGCTTAAAAAGCTCGAAAAATATCACGGCGACAAGGCGGTCTTAGAGTCGCTTCGCAAGGTTAAGCTTGAGAACAAAATAAAGCTTTCGGATTACATTGCGAAGGCGAACGGTATAATCTGCGACCCGAATTCGGTATTCGATGTTCAGATAAAGAGGCTTCACGAGTACAAGCGCCAGCTTTTGAACGCTCTGGGAATCATCCACACCTACAGAATGTTAAAGGACAATCCGTCGCTTGACATTCCGCCCAGAACCTACATTTTTGCGGCGAAGGCGTCCTCCGGCTACTTCATGGCAAAGCAGATAATCAGGCTTATCTGTGCGATTGCAAACACCGTTAACTCCGACCCGACCGTGCGCGAAAAGTTAAAGGTCGTATTCTTGGAGGACTACAAGGTATCACTTGCCGAGAAGATAATTCCGGCGGCTGAAATTTCCGAGCAGATATCCATCGCCGGAAAGGAAGCGTCCGGTACCGGCAACATGAAGCTGATGATAAACGGTGCGGTAACACTCGGCACGCTTGACGGTGCAAATGTTGAGATCCACGAACAGGTAGGCGACGATAACATGTTCCTCTTCGGACTCACCGCTCCCGAGGTTGAGGAGCTCTGGAAAAAGGGTTACGATCCCTTGGTTTACATGCGCCGCGATCCCGAGCTTTCGGACATTATTTCGATGCTTACCTCCGGCGCGTTCGGCTCGAATTTTGACGATATCGCCCGTTCGCTTCTGACCAACAGCTACGGAACGGCTGACGCTTACATGATCTTGGCTGACTTTAACGATTACGTAAGAGCACAGAAGGACGTATCGGAGGTCTATAAGAACAAGGATAAGTTTACCGATATGTCGCTTATCAACATCGCGAACGCCGGCATTTTCTCCGCTGACCGTGCGGTCAGGGAATATGCCGATAACATATGGCACTTAAGAGCGTAAAAAACGCACCGATTTTAAAACATTAATAAACACACTTCGGCGGAAACGGGGGCTTAACCCATTTCCGCCGAATTTTGAGGTACATATGAGAATTTTATATGACAGTAAGCTTGCCGAACATAAAACGCCGTTCGGATGTATAAAGGAAAACGAGGAGTGCCGCATCACGGTCTACGTTCCGGAGTCGATAAAGACGCGGCGCGTTTTCTTGGTATTAAAGACCGACGATGAGTTTTTAATGCAGATACCGATGCAAAAAACGCTTACAAAGGATTCATACGAGCACTATTCGGCTCTCTTTTCGCTTTACAGGCGCGGTCTCTATTTTTACTATTTCAAGATAGAGACCTCCTCGGGCGCATTCTCGCTCTATAAATACGGTGCGCACGATACGAACATGGAGGACGGGTCGCTCTGGCAGCTTTCATGCATCAAAAGCGGCGGATATAAGCCTGACCCCTTTTATGCTGGAGCAGTGTATTATCAAATCTTTCCTGACAGGTTCTATAAGGAGCATACGCTCTTGGGAGAAGGAAAGATTCCGCCCTTTAAGGTTCACGAAAATGAGTCCGACACACCGGACTATCTTCCCGACAGGAACGGTAAAATTTTAAACAACGACTTTTTCGGAGGAAATTTAGATGGCATTGAAAAAAAGCTCCCTTATTTAAAGGAGCTCGGGGTCAAGGTAATATACTTAAATCCCATTTTCTTTGCGTATTCAAACCACCGCTATGACACGGCGGATTATTTAAAGGTCGACCCTTTGCTCGGCACCGAAAAGGATTTTTCGTCACTCTGCGACGCGGCTCACAAAGCGGGGATGCGCGTGATACTGGACGGCGTGTTCTCGCACACCGGGGCGGACAGCGTGTACTTTGACAAGGAAAACCGCTTCGGCAACGGTGCGTATTCAAACGACGGCTCGCCATATAAAAGCTGGTATGAATTTGGAAACGGCAAAAGCTATACCTCCTGGTGGGGGATCGACACGCTCCCCTGCGTAAACGAGCTTTCGCCTTCGTTTACCGACTTTATAATTGACGGTGATGATTCCGTTATCGCTCACTGGCTTTCCGCCGGGGCGGACGGGTTCCGCCTGGATGTGGCGGACGAGCTGCCCGACGAATTTATCTTAAGGCTTCATGACCGCGTGCACGCACTGAAAAAAGGCGCAATCGTTATCGGCGAGGTGTGGGAGGACGCGTCAAACAAGATAAGCTACGGCGTCAGAAGATCGTACTTCACCGAATCGGAGCTTGACTCCGTGATGAATTATCCCTTCCGCTCCGCAATCACCGATCTTGTGACCGGGAAGATCTCTGCCTCCGCTTTTTCTGAAGCGGTCATGACCGTGTGTGAAAACTACCCCAAAGAGGTGCTTGACTGCCTGATGAACAGTCTTTCCACTCACGATACCGAGAGGATATTGACGCTGCTTTCGGAGGTGCCCGCTCCCGAAACGAGAGATGAGCGCGCCACTTATTCCCTCTCCGAGCCCGACAAAAGGGCGGCGCTTATCCGCGAAAAGGCGGCGGCGTTTTTACAGTTCGTGCTTCCCGGCTCGCCCTGCATTTACTACGGTGACGAGGCCGGTGAGGAGGGGTTTGAGGATCCGTTTAACCGACGGTTCTTCCCCTGGGGGCGCGAGAATAAAGACCTTACCGGGTTTTATAAAAAACTTTCATTGCTCAAAAACACATACTCCGAGCTTAAAACCGGAGCAACAAACGTTTCATCCCCAACGGACGATACCGTTATTATAAAACGGTCGGAAAACGGAAAAACGCTTTTGGCGGCACTTTCCTTAAACGGCGGCTTCCGCGTTCCCGGTAAAACCGTTTTTTCGAACGCGGAGGACGGTGTTCTTCCCGCAAGCGGATTTGCGCTCTATTATGAATAGGCAAAAAACATCCGCAGCTAAAGCTGCGGATGTTTTTTATTCACTTCGGCAAAGCGTTGACCCTTCCATACCGCTTACCTTCCGAAAGCTGAAATTATGCCCTGATATTCGCATCCTCCGAAATTTCATTATGAATATTTTCTCTCATTTTGCAGATAACATCATAATCATACTTAAAGTTATTTTTAAGCCACAGGCACCTCGTCGCATTTGTCAAAATAACGGCATACATATCTTTTTCTCTGCTGAAAAAGAACGATGTGCCCGTGTGACCGCAATGCCCAAAGCTGCCATAGGGGAAAAGCCTCCCGGTCTGTCGGTATCTTTTGTCAACGATCAGCCAGCCCAGCCCGTTTGCATTTTCTCCAAGGTCTTTAGTATAGCTTTTCTCCGCGGCGTCATAAATTTCAGCCGGATAAAGCTTTTCGCTTTTTTCCATAACAGCGTCGCAGTATTTCTCCAAATCAGCCATGGTGAAAAACTCCGCTCCGTTTCCGGCGACGCCCCTCATACTGTACACATTTTCGTCGTCGGAGCGATACTCTCCCACTTCTTTCCGCCTGTACGAGACTGCGGCATTCGGCTCATTTATATCAATATTGAATCCGCTTTTTGTCAAGCCCAGAGCCTTTTTTATATATTTATAAAAAGCCTCATCAAGCGGCATTTTATATATCTTTTCTGCAATAAATCCCAAAAGAATATACGCATTGCAGGAATATATTTTCCCTTCGCCCGGGTTATATGCCAGGGGATTGTCCATAATAAGCTTTGCTACGGCGTCGCTTCCTTTGTCCGCAACTTCACGGGGAATATGGCATCTCACGATCCCCGAAGTATGCGTGAGCAGCTGTTTTACTGTGATATTTTTTCTGTCCTCCTTAACATCATCAAAGAACATATCCAGTGTATCGTTCACCGAAAGCTTTTCTTCTCCGATCGCTTTTAGTATAAGCGTTGCGGTAACAAGTATCTTCCCCATGCTTGCAATATCAAAATATGTGTTCAGGTCAACATTGTCCGATGAAATAAAGCACCTGTCTTTCCCGCATTTAAAAAGCACGGCATAGGAATTACATCTGCCCTCCTTTTTCAGTTTTTCCATAAAAGCCTTTGTTTTATCCAACCTCATTTTAATCACCTCACAAGTATTATATGATATTCCGGACACCGAATCAATTATAAATTTCGGCGAAACAGCACATTTCGGTTGATTTTTTCCGGAGTTTTGCTATAATTATTCTGTGAGGTGATATGTGTGTTTTGCGATTATAATACGGACAGTCTTCATATTATAAATGTTTTTACCGCAACGGTGAATAAGGAAGATATCGGCAAAAGGCTAAAAAGCTTCGGAGAAACGGGCTTTAATCAATTGGGAATCAAGCTTAAGGGCAGCACAAGCATAACGTATAATAACGAAAAATACTGTTATGATGACAACTCGGTTATCTTTCTGCCCCGCGAAAAAAGAGGAGATATTGTATATAACAAGGTCTTCAGGCAGCCCGGTTCCGGCGTGTGCATATTTTTCACATCAGAACACCCGCTGAGCGATAAGGCGAAGCTTTACAGGTTTTGCGACACTTCTGCAGCAAAGGCTTTTAACCGTATTCTTCATGAATTTCAAAGTGAAAACCCTCTAAGGGTCAAATCGGTGTTTTACGAAATACTTTCGTTACTGGACGAAAACGAAAAGCCGCGCCGTAAGGGAACGCTTTCGGAGGTCTTAAAATATATAAACGATAATATCAACGCACCGTATATCGATTTACAGAAAGCAGCCTATAAATTCGGCTATTCGCCCGACTACTTCCGCCACAAGTTCCGCAGCGAAATGGGCGTGTCTCCTCAAAAATATATAGCATCATTAAAAATCGAGTCCGCCAAAGAATTGCTCTTAAACAGCAGTCTTATCATTGAACAGGTTGCATTTAAGACCGGGTTTAACGATCCGAACTATTTTACACGGTTTTTTAAAAAGGAAACCGGCTATACGCCGGCTGCCTTCAGAAAAAACTATAAAAAATATTTTTAATGCACTTTCCCGCCCGCATCCTTCCGGATTTAAAGCGCAGAAAATATGCTTTTCAGCAGCACAAAAATGAAAATCAGTCCGCCTATAATGCTGACAGTGCTGTATATTTTAACCGATTCTTTGTCATTTTTCTCTTTAACCAAATAAAATATCCCGGCAACCAAAACCGCCAAACCTATTATAATACCTATAACATTAAAAATCATTTTCTCTTCCTCCATTTCAATAAAAAAGCTGAATTTATAATTACCAATACCGAGCCGGCATTATGCACCAGTGCACCGACAACCGGGTTCAGTGTGCCCCTGATGGCGAGGACGATGGTCGCAAAATTGAGCGCCATAGAAAATCTCAGGTTACATTTAATGGTCGTCATCATGCGCTTTGACAGTGCTATAAGGTGCGGCAGCTCCTTAACCTCATCGTTGACAAGCGATATATCCGCAGCGGACACGGCTATATCGCTTCCGACACCGCCCATGGCAATGCCGGCGTTTTCCGCTTTACGCGCCGGGGCGTCATTAACGCCGTCCCCAATCATGCATACCGCGCGGTTTTCCTTTTGCTCCTCTTTGATATAATTTAATTTATCCTCCGGCAGACAGTTTGCAGGCACTTCTTTTATTCCGAGGTCGCTTGCAATTTTGTTTGCCGCATTTTTATTATCGCCCGTGAGAAGAACGGGGCACACGCCGAGCCTTTTAAAGGCTTTCAACCGTTTTCCCGCTTTCCTCCCGAACGGTATCGGACAAAACGATATAGCCCGCCGGTTTTTCGTCTATCAAAACATAGATTACGGTTGAGCACGCATTTATGTATTTTTCGGTTTCGCTCAGCGCTTTTTCCCGCATATCCGATTCTTCCGGCTGAAACAGTAATGTTTCAGTCTCCTCAGGCGTTCCGTATGTAAGCGTTCCCATTTTGTCAAAGGTGATTTCCGACACCTTCGCGAGCCTTTCAAGCGCGTCACCCTCGCGCACCAAAAATCCGTGCTTTGTCGCATTGCCGCTTGCCGCCATAATCGCGGTCGGTGTCGCAAGCACCAAAGCGCAGGGGCATAATACAACGAGTATGGTAACCGCCCTTATAATATCGCCGATATTAACCTTTTCGGCGGGTATTATTTTTCCTTGCCGTTCAAAACCACGCGGGCGGTCCGCGGTGTAAGATGCACCAGCTTTTCGATTATCGCTCCTAAAATTGTCACCGGAATTATCATTTTCGGAAATCAGACCTTATAGATTCGACAATACACAAAATCCTGAATATATTATAGACGAATTTTCGGATCTTTGGCGTTGCACTTGCGGAAGGCTTAACACAGAGGATTCAGATTGTTGTTATTTGTGCAGTGCATCACGCAAAAACCTTAAACGCACGTTTGATAAAAATCTACTCAACGAAGAACGAAATTGCAAAATTTATGATGATGCAATCCGAAAATATAAAGCAGGAAATAAGTATAGTATTGAGCAAGCAATATTTACGCTTGAAAATATCAAAGATTACAATTAAAAAGTACCGAGCGGAAGTATCGGCAATAAAAGAAAAAGAGCGGCAGATGAACAAAGAAAGAAAATTATTTTGTGGTGTATAATAATCGCCGTCATCATATGCGCAGTTATAGTCGGCAATGTTATGAAAATAATTAAATGATGATCCTGTAAAAAAACAACGGGGCGAGCCCCGTTTAATTGACCGGTAAAGTTGTACGTTAGGGGGATGCGAAACATCCTCCCCCTATTTTTATGTGACCCTCTTGAAAAATCCTCCCTTTGCCTTCGGCTCTTCCCTCTTTTATCAAGGAGGGCTTTAAATTGAAGGCTCTGATATGCCTCCCTTGCTAAAGGTAGCGCAGCGGCGCCGAGGTAATGAATAACCGTCCGGCGGACTGTCAGAACTAAAGGCGTGAGAAGAGCCGCGGCAAGACGGTGGGTTTTCCGAAGGAAAACTCTGAGGGATTTTTCAGTGCACTCACGTATATATCACATTTTGAACCAACGACCGGTCAGAAACCATTGGTCGCTCTGCTCACTCCCGCTCGCATTGCTCCCGGTTTCTTCCGAATA
>CAKSNL010000010.1 GCA_934476235.1 uncultured Clostridia bacterium
TTCAAGCGCCGGAATGCGCATAACTTGCAAAAGGGTGATAGAGAGCCAAAGGCGTTAAGAGCGCGCTTGCAAGCGAATAGCCGACGCGAACGGGACCTTTTGCGAAAGAGGAGGAATGACGGAGCAAATGACGGTTTTTGCCAAAGCAAAAATCGGAATGGAGCGTAAGTCCATTCCGACGTGATTCTGACTGCACCTCGCGGGTTGCTCGGTGCAGCTTCGCTCGCCTTCGGCTCGCTATGACGGGTTCGAATCCCATTAATAACGCAACATAAAAAAGGACACGCCAAGCCGCAAAAAGGTGGTAGTGGCAAAGAGCCGTCAGTGAGCGCGCTTGCAAGCGAACAGGCTCTTTAGGAACGTGCCTTTTTGCGAAAAGGAGGAGCAAGCTCTAACTTGTTAATTTCAAGCGCCGGAAGGCGCATAACTCGCAAAAGGGTGATAGAGAGCCAAAGGCGTTATGAGCGCGCTTGCAAGCGAATAGCCGACGCGAACGGGACCTTTTGCGAAAGAGGAGGAATGACGGAGCAAATGACGTTTTTTGCCAAAGCAAAAATCGGAATGGAGCGTAAGTCCATTCCGACGTGATTCTGACTGCACCTCGCGGGGTCGCTCGGTGCAGCTTCGCTCGCCTTCGGCTTCGCTATGACGAGGAGAGAATCCCATTAAATTTCCAAACAAAAAAACACGCCTACGGCGTGTCCTTTTGTTTGGTGACCCATCGGAGATTCGAACTCCGGACACCTTGATTAAAAGTCAAGTGCTCTGCCAACTGAGCTAATGGATCATATAATAAAAAAATAATAAAAAAATGGCTGGGCTGGCTGGACTCGGACCAGCGAATGCCAGAGTCAAAGTCTGGTGCCTTACCACTTGGCGACAGCCCAGTATGCTCGGGCAAAAAATATATGGGGTGGATAGTGGGATTCGAACCCACGGCCTCCAGAGCCACAATCTGGCGCGCTAGCCAACTGCGCCATACCCACCGAATGACAATCTGAAAATAAAAATGGCGTGCCTGCGGGGATTCGAACCCAGGACCTACTGCTTAGAAGGCAGTTGCTCTATCCAACTGAGCTACAGGCACAAAATGGAGCGGGTGATGGGAATCGAACCCACGCGATCAGCTTGGAAGGCTGAGATTCTACCATTGAACTACACCCGCTTATATTAATTTATCTCGTACGACTTAATTATTATATCAAAAAAACCAATGCTTGTCAATAGTTTTTTTAAATTTTTATTTGCCGCCGTTTTCGATATACGCGTAAAGCTCGGGAAGGTACGCGTAGTTATGGAATTTCTTCTGCTCCGTCATTTTCTTAAGCTCGCTGAGAGTGACCCATTTTACCGCCTGAACCTCGGAATACTGCATCGTGATTTCCGAAAGAGGAACGTTTCTTTCGAGAATGTAGACATATACAAAGTCGTTTCTGCCCTTGTAGGTCTTTAGGAGCTTAAGCTCATCGGGCTTTGCCGTGATGCCGACCTCCTCGTAAAGCTCGCGCACCGCCGCGGTGAGCGCGTCCTCTCCGGCGATTGCGCTGCCGCCGGTGATAGCCCATTTTCCGGGCAGAATGTTAAGCTCGAAGCTTCGCTGCTGGATTAAGACGCGGCGTTTATCGTCTGTTATCCAGATGTGGACGACGAGGTGGTACTGTCCGCTTTTTAATGCGCTGCGGCTTCGGATGACGGTCTCGCCGGTCGGTTCTCCGCCGGGGGTCAGTATGTCCCATTTTTCCATGAATTTAGTTCCTCCTTTCGGTCAGTTTTTGTGTGGGCGCGGGGGTGCGCATGCAGTGGGAGCACCGAAAAATCCTCCCGTCATTTGCTTTGCAAATGCCACCGTCTCGCTGCGGCTCTCCTCACGCCTCGGTTCTGACAGTCCACCGGACTGTCATTCATTGCCTCGGCGCCGCTACGCTACCTTTAGCTCTTGAGGGCATTGGTAGGTGCGCAACATGCGGGTCGATGTAGGCAAGAGACCCCTACGGTTTTGCGTGTGCGAGGTAGGTGCGCCGAAAAATC
Organism: uncultured Clostridia bacterium; assembly: GCA_934476235.1. GTDB lineage: Bacteria > Bacillota > Clostridia > CAKSNL01 > HGM11501 > HGM11501. Next base: position 2,029 of record CAKSNL010000010.1, read on the forward strand.
CTCCCTTCGCCTTCGGCTCTTCCCTCCTTTAGCAAGGAGGGCTTTAAATTACCTCGGCGCCGCTACGCTACCTTTAGCTTTTGAGGGCTTTTGAGTGGGTGCGCAACATGCGGGTCGATGCAGGCAAGAGACCCCTGCGGATTTGCGTGTGCGAGGTGGGTGCGCCGAAAAATCCCTCCGAGTTTTGCTTTGCAAAACCCACCTCCCTTTAGCAAGGGAGGCTTTAAAGTCCGTGTTTGCGGGTCGATGTGGGCAAGAGACCCCTGTGGTTTCTACGCACGCGGCGCCCGCGATTACTAATTATTCTGCAGCTTGCCGAGGCTCTGCTGCTTTAAATACTCGTTGATGAACCCGTCAATATCGCCGTTCATGACCGCCTCGATATTGCCGACCTCGTAGCCCGTTCTGTGGTCCTTCACCATGGTGTACGGACAGAAAACGTACGACCTTATCTGGCTGCCCCAGGCGTTATCCTTCTGCACGCCCTTGATGTCCGATATCTTTTCAAGGTGCTCGCGCTCCGCGATTTCGACAAGCTTTGACTTAAGCATTTTCATCGCGGTCTCACGGTTCTGAATCTGCGAGCGCTCATTCTGGCACGCAACGACGATGCCGGTCGGAATATGCGTGATTCTTATCGCCGACTCGGTCTTATTGACGTGCTGACCGCCGGCGCCGCTGGAACGGTACGTGTCGACCCTCAAGTCCTCGGGATTTATCTCAACGTTGATATCCTCGTCAATCTCGGGAATGACCTCGCACGACGCGAACGACGTGTGGCGGCGCGACGCCGAGTCAAATGGCGAAATGCGCACAAGGCGGTGCACGCCGTTTTCCGCTTTCGCGTAACCGTAGGCGTTCTCGCCCTCTATCAAAATCGTCGCGCTCTTAACGCCCGCCTCTTCGCCGTCTAAGCAGTCGATGAGCTTGACCGAGTATCCGCGCTTTTCAGCCCAGTGCTCATACATACGAAGGAGCATTTCCGCCCAGTCGTGCGCCTCGGTTCCGCCGGCTCCGGCGTGAAGCGTCATGATAGCGTTGTTCTTATCGTAAGGACCGGACAAAAGCGCCTCCAGCTTCAGCGTTTCCATGTGGGAATCAAGGTCCTCGATCCCCGCCTTGAGCTCGTCGATAACCCCGGTATCCTCCATCTCGTCGCCCAGCTCGCAGAGAGCGGTCATGTCCTCCCATTTTCTGTATACAGAGTCAAACTTTTCTTTTTTGCTCTTCATGAGATTGATTTCTTTTAAGATTTTGGACGACTCCGCCATATTGTCGTAAAAGCCCGGCGCCAGTGTGAGCGCCTCCTTCTCGGCAATCTTTTTTGTTATCCCTTCGATATCCATGGACTGCGAGAGCTGGTCGAGCGGTTCCTTACGCTTCGCAAGTCCGAGTCTGTATTCGTCAAATTCAAGCATTAAAGCTCCTCCTTAATTTTCCTTTGCTCCGCAGCAGTATTTGTACTTCTTGCCGCTGCCGCAGGGGCACGGGTCGTTCCTGCCGACCTTTTTATCCGTGTTGACGCGCGGCTTTCTGAGCTCCTCGGACTCGCCGGAGGAAACTGCCTTTGCGACCTGCTTGCGCTCTGCGGAGTCGACCCTCTTTCTCACGTGCATAATGCCCTTGACGGTCTCCGTGCGTATCGTGTCGATCATGGAGTCGAACATCTCGGCTCCGACGGTCTGATACTCAACCACGGGGTCGTGCTGAGCGTACGCCCTGAGCGAGATACCGTCGCGCAGCTGCGCCATATCGTCGATATGCGCCATCCAGTGGCGGTCAACGACCTGGAGCATGATGACGCGCTCAACCTCGCGCATAGCGTCGCCGAATATCTCCTCCTGCGCTTTGTAGCGCTCCTCAAACATTGCCATGAGATCGTCAAGCACAAGCTCGGTATTTAATCTGTCATACTCGTCATGCGGGTAGGAGATGGGAGCCTCCAATGGCATTATCTCGTTCACCGCGTCCGACAAAGCCTCCCACTGCCAGTTATCGGCGTGCGGGTCGGACGCGTAGACCGCTAAAATTCCCGAAAATACGTGCTTTGCCATGGTTGTGATATTCGCGCGCAGGTCCTTATTGTCAAGCACAAGGTTACGCTGAGCGTAAATAACCTCGCGCTGCTGATTCATAACATCGTCGTAGCGCAGAACGTTGCGGCGGACAGCGAAATGGTTGCTCTCCACTCTCTTCTGCGCGTTCTCGATAAGGTTTGTCAAAAGCTTGGACTCGATCGGCTCATCCTCGGGAATCCCCGTCGCCGTCATGATGGACTCGACCCTGTCGGACCCGAAGCGGCGCATTAAGTCGTCATCAAGCGCTATGCAGAAGCGCGACTCGCCGGGGTCGCCCTGACGGCCCGAACGCCCGCGCAGCTGATTGTCGATACGGCGCGACTCGTGGCGCTCCGTACCCAGGATAAAGAGCCCGCCGGCTTTAACGACCTCCTCGTGCTCTGCGTCCGTCTCTTTTTTATACTCAGAGTAAAGCGTTAAAAAACGCTCCCTCGCCGCCAGAATCTCGGGGTCCTCGGTGTGGTTGTGAAGGTTTGCCTCCCTGACAAGGCGCTCCTCCACACCGTCCTTCCTCATGCGGTCAAGCGCCATAATCTCCGGGTTTCCGCCGAGGAGAATATCGGTTCCTCGTCCCGCCATATTGGTGGAAATGGTAACCGCGCCCTTTCTGCCCGCCTGAGCGACGATGTGCGCCTCCTTGTCGTGCTGCTTTGCGTTTAACACCTGGTGGGGAATGCCCTTCTTTTTAAGAAGTGCGGAAAGCCTTTCCGACTTCTCGATAGATATCGTGCCGACCAAGATGGGCTGACCCTTTTCGTGGCACTCCTCAACCTGAGCTAAAACGGCGGAGAATTTGCCGTTCTCGTTTTTATACACTCTGTCGTGATGGTCAACCCTTATCATGGGCTTGTTTGTGGGAATCACGACAACGTCAAGCGAATAAATCTCGCGGAACTCCTCCTCCTCGGTCAGCGCCGTTCCGGTCATACCGGAAAGCTTTTTGTAAAGTCTGAAGTAGTTCTGGAAGGTGATGGTCGCGAGGGTGCGCGACTCGTTCGCGATCTTCACGCCCTCCTTCGCCTCGATCGCCTGGTGGAGCCCCTCGTTATAGCGCCTGCCGTACATAAGGCGCCCGGTGAATTCGTCAACGATTATTATCTCTCCGTCCTTAACGACATAGTCAACGTCCCTCTTCATGACGGAGTTTGCCTTTATCGCCTGGTTTATGTGGTGCGAAAGCTCCATATTCTCGGGGTCTGAAAGGTTCTCGACTCCGAAAGCGGCTTCCGCCTTCTTGATTCCGCGCGCGGTTAATGTCACGCTCTTTGTGCGCTCCTCAACGATATAGTCCGCGTCTACGGTATCGGATTCCTCCTCCTTATCGTCCGCCTCCTTGATGACGAGCGCGCGGAGCGACTTTGCGAATCTGTCCGCCGCGGTGTAAAGCGAGCTCGACTCGGAGCCTCTGCCGCTTATGATAAGGGGCGTTCTCGCCTCGTCGATCAATATAGAGTCCACCTCGTCCACAATCGCGAAGGCGTGACCGCGCTGAACCATGTTGTTTTTATATATTACCATGTTGTCGCGCAGGTAGTCAAAGCCGAATTCATTGTTCGTGCCGTAGGTAATGTCAGCGTTGTACGCCGCCTTTTTCTCGTCAAACGCGAGACCGGAAAGCGCCGCGCCGACGGTGAGCCCCAAAAAGCCGTAAAGCTTTCCCATTTCCTCCGCCTGGGTGGACGCCAAGTATTCGTTTACCGTGACAACGTGCACACCCTCGCCGGTGAGCGCGTTAAGATATGCCGGAAGGGTCGCCGTAAGCGTTTTGCCTTCACCGGTCTTCATCTCGGCGATTCTGCCCTCGTGAAGAATTATTCCGCCCATCAGCTGAACGGGGAAGGGCTTTTTGGAAAGCACTCTCCACGAAGCCTCGCGCACCGTGGCGAAAGCCTCGGGAAGGATCGAGTCAAGCGACTCGCCGCCCTTTATGCGCTCTTTGAATTTGTCCGTCTGAGCGCGGAGCTCCTCATCGCTCATCGCCTGCATTTGGGGCTCAAGCGACAGGATTTTATCGACAATGGGTTTGATTTTTTTTAATTCATGGTCGCTGTGTGTACCGAAAATTTTTGTAAAAATGTTCATATATCCCGTTTTTCAGTCCTTTCTTTAAATAGGCGTTTACCTATAGATATATGCAATCAGTTTATTATAGCATAAAATATGAAGTTTTACAATATTTTTTTATAAAAAACTTGTATCGGTGTATTAATTGATGTATAATATGAGTAAGCTTTGGACGTATGCGGGTGCGCGGAAAAATCCCTCCGAGTAAGACCCAGCTTAAAACCGCCCTTGCGGTTTTAAGAGCGTGCGACAAAACCTTGGACGGTTTTTCGCACCTAACGGAAAAAGACTTTTTTGTCTTTTTCCGTCACGCCTTTAGCAAGGGAGGCATACCGGAGCCTCCAATTTAAAGCCCTCCTTGCTAAAGGAGGGTGGCTCGAAGAGCCGGGAGGATTTTTCGGGAGTATCGCGTAAACCTGTAAAAAACACAATGAAAGAGGCAAGGATGGAAAGAAAGCATAACAAAGCGCTGACCGCCAATGCAAAAAGTTTAAGAAAGAATATGACAAAGGAAGAGCGGCGCCTGTGGTATGATTTTTTAAAAGAATATCCCGTGCGGTTTTTGCGCCAGAAGGTGATAGGCAATTATATAGCCGATTTTTACTGCCGCAGTGCAAAGCTTGTCATAGAATTGGACGGCGGAGGGCACTATGAAGAGGAAAAGGAGAAAAGCGACCGCAAAAGGACGGAAGAGATTGAAGCGAGAGGGCTTTTAGTTATAAGAATACCGAACAACGAAGTAAACGGCAATTTTCGCGGAGTCACGGAATATATAGACGCGGAAGTGAAAAAGAGAATGGCGGATGTGTGACGCGGGAGCAGCGGGCGCGGAAAATATGTGAGTGCGCGGAAAAATCCCTCAGTCACGGCTACGCCGTGCCAGCTCCCTTTAGCAAGGGCGCCTTTAAAGCCCTCAAGAGCTAAAGGAGGGAAGAGCCGAAGGCGAAGGGGATTTTTCGGGAGTATCATGAAAAGCATGCGAATACCCGGGCGGGCAATTCTCAGAATCGACCCTACGGGGTGCACTCACCTTCCGTGTGCACCGATATACACGAAAACGAAACAGAAAGGAAATACATATGGAAGAATTTTTTGCAAGACTTAATGAATTTCATAAAAAATACTCGCGGTTTCTGCTGATGGCGCTTTTGATCATCGCCGTGGCGGTCACCTTCCGCGCGCTTCCGTATGTCCTTGCGCTGATGATGCCGTTTGTTATCGGCTGGGTCATCTCGCTTATCGCATACCCATTGGTGAAGGTCCTTAAAAAATGGCTGAAAATTCCCTACAAGGTCGGCGCGGTGATAACCGTCCTTCTGCTTCTGACGCTTCTGACGCTTTTGGTCATGCTGATAGTGAGCGCGGTGTCGGACTTTTCGGGCGACATCATTAATAACTGGGACGACCTTTATTCCTCGTTCACGGACTATTTGAAGAACGGCTTTGCCGCGCTGGAGCGCTTTTCGGATTCGCTTCCCTTTGACTTTGCGGAGCTCATCAATAAGAATTTAGACGGCGTCAGCATAGAGAAAAACGGTAATTTTGAGATATCGAAGGAGATTACAAAGTGGCTCACCCCGTTTGCGGGAAGCCTTGCGGGCGGCACAATCTCGGTGGTCAAGAGCCTGCCCGAGGTGCTCGTTTTCGCGGTCATGCTGATACTTTCGACCTACTTTTTCACGGGCGACAGGGAAAAAATGCGCGCGTGGTACGAAAAAAGAGTGCCCGAGAGGTTCAAGGAGAAAATGCGCCTTATCAAAAAGGAGTGCTTCGGCGCGTTCTTCGGCTGGCTCCGCGCACAGCTCATACTTTCGGGAATCACCGCGGCGGAGCTTTTCGTCGGCTTTCTGATAATGGGCGTGCGCCATGCGTTTTTGATCGCCGTCATCACCGCGTTTATCGACATGCTCCCCGTGTTCGGTACGGGCACGGTGCTCATTCCGTGGGCGATAATCAACCTTCTGACCGGGGGAACGGTGTATTTCTCGGTCGGCATGATAGTAATATATCTTATCTGCCTGTCGGTGAGAAATCTGCTCCAGCCCAAGATTCTGTCAAGCAATATCGGGCTTGACCCGTTGGCAACGCTCGTCACGATCTGGATAGGGTACAAGCTCTGGGGCTTTATCGGCATGATAGTGGTTCCCATCGGGGCGATGCTTTTGTACAAGCTTTACCTCATCGGGATTTTCGACTGGTTCTTTATTAATCATAAGGAGGAAAATTAATATGTACATGGATCTTCATTCGCACACCTATTACAGTAAATGCGGGAGGGACGACCCGCACGCCGTTATCGACGCCGCAATCGCCGGCGGGATCGAGGTTTTCGGCTTAAGCGACCATAATTACGGTATCTTAGAGCGAAAGAGGGAGTATAAAGAGATGGTGGACGCCCTCAAAAAGGAGTACGAGGGAAGGATCAGGCTCCTTTGCGGCATTGAGATTGCGACGCTGCCCGAGTATTATGACATTACCGACGGCGAGATTGACGATTACGACTACTGCCTTATCGAGCACCTGGACTGGGACAATTCCATTATGCAGGGCGACCTTTTGTCGTTCGTCAGGCGGTTTAAGATTCCGTGCGGTATCGCGCATACCGACCTTTTCGGCTTTATCGGAAGCACCGGGAGAAACCCGGAGGTATATTTAAAAGAGCTTGCGGACGCGGGCGTTTTCTGGGAGCTTAACGTAAATTACGATAACATTCACAACCACCACGAGCACGACTATGTGACAAGGTTTTTGAAAAGAAGCTCGCGGGAGCGCACTCTTGTGCGCGAGTCGGGGCTCTGCCTCTCCGTCGGGTTTGACGGGCACAGGGTGGAGGATTACCTTCCCGAGCGCGTCAAGGCGGCGTGCGACGCTGTAGAGGCTGCCGGCATCCCCCTTGTCGACATCAGGGCAAAATAAGCGGACGGTGCGCACCGGCGCAAAACCGTAGGGGTCTCTTGCCTACATCGACCCGCAAAGATACGCACCAACCCTATGCGCGGGAAAAACGTAGGGGTCTTTTGTCATTGGCGACCCGTTAAGTGAGTGCGTAAAATGTGTGGGTGTACTGAAAAATCCCTCCGAGTTTTGCTGCGCAAAACCCACCTCCCTTTAGCAAGGGAGGCATACCGGAGCCTTCAATTTAAAGCCCTCAAGAGCTAAAGGTAGCGAAGCGGCGCCGAGGCAATGAATGGCAGTCCGGTGGACTGCCAGAACCGAGGCGTGACCGAGCCGTAGCGAGACGGAAGAGCCGAAGGCGAAGGGAGGATTTTTCGAAAGTATCATGAAAAACAGGCACACACCCTACGGGTGCCTTCCGGCGCACTTATTCCCTTTTCGCTATTCACTAAACGGTCGAGAAAGTGAATCGACCCTGCGGGCGCATTAGTGAAAGTGGGCGAAAAACCGTGCGTTCATCGAAATTGCATAGGGGGAGGGGAACCGATGGAATATAACGGGGCATTCGGGCAGAACGCATTTAAACCGATAAATGAAAACCCGGTAATTTTAGACTTTACCGGGTGCCGCTATGCCGGAGAGATACATTTAAGGTTAAAGACAAAGCTCGGTTTGCCCGAATACTATGGGGAGAACTGGGAAGCACTGTGGGATTGCCTTGACGGTCTGTTTTATCAAAGGGGAGATTTCGAGGTGCACATTCTCGGATTTAATTCGCTCCCGGAAGAGCTTAAGGCATACTGCGCGCCGATGATGGAGATCTTCCGCGATGTGCATAACGAAGCGCCGAACGTGACGTTTAAGCTGATTTCATAGCGCTGGCGCGAAAAAAAGCGGGAGGATGAGGGCATCCTCCCCTACGGTGCATTAGCGTAACGGGTGCAAAAATAGACGGGAGGATGGGGGCATCCTCCCCACGGTGCATTAGCGTAACGGGTGCAAAAATCGTAGGGGTCTCTTGCCTTCATCGCCCCGAAAGGGTGAGCATTAACCGTATGCGCGGGAAATCCGTAGGGGTCGCCATCCTTGGCGACCCGTGGTATGTGTGCGTAAAATACGTGGGTGCACCTAAAAATCCCTCCGAGTTTTGCTGCGCAAAACCCACCTCCCTTTAGCAAGGGAGGCAAATTATCTTTTTCCGCCACGCCTTTAGCAAGGAGGGCAAATTATCTTTTTCCGCCACGCCTTTAGCAAGGGCGCCAAATTGTCTTTTTCCGCCACGCCTTTAGCTCTTGGCGCCTTTAAAAGTTCTGTCGAAACCTACGCGTGAATTTAAAGCCCTCAAGAGCTAAAGGTAGCGTAGCGGCGCCGAGGCAATGAATGGCAGTCCGGTGGACTGCCAGAACCGAGGCGTGACCGAGCCGCAGCGAGACGGAAGAGCCGAAGGCGAAGGGAGGATTTTTCGAAAGTATCATGAAAAACATGCGAATAGTTGACGGTCGATTCTGAGAATCGACCCTACAGAGCATTAGCGTAACGGGTGCACTCGCCCGAACAAAAATAAAAAACAAGGAGAAAACCATGAGATATTGCAAAAACTGTTCCCAGCGGCTGGCGGACTCGGTTACCGTGTGCCCCGTCTGCGGACACGACGCGTCGGACGCAGTGTCCGAGCAGACAAATAAATACGACCCCGAAAAATATTCGCACGGAGCCGGTGTGCGCGTGTCGTACAAAAAACCGCGCGCGACCTATGCGCTCATCGCGTTAAACGCCGCCGTCTGGCTTGCCATCACCCTGGCGGGCTACCGCGGGACAGATATTTCCTCGCTTTTATCCATGCACCGCGGCTCGGTTGCCGGGGGTGAATGGTACAGAGTCATCACCTCGATGTTCACGCACGAGGAGTTTTTCCACCTCGCGTCCAACTGCTACGCCCTTTTGATCTACGGCATGATTTTGGAGCCCGCAATCGGCAAGGGGCGCTTTTTGGCGGTGTACTTCACCGGCGGACTTTTGGGCAACGCGCTGACCTTTGCGCTCATGGGAAACCCGTCCATCGGTGCGTCCGGCGCGGTGTTCGGACTGCTCGGCGCGGTGATTGCGATACATTTTATAAATCCGACCGCGATGAGCCGCGCGATGACCGTGAACGCGGTGATCTCCGTCGGACTCACGACGTTTTACTCGATCGGCGGGAACATCAACAACCTCGCGCACTTCGGCGGGCTTTTCGGCGGATACATCATGATGTGCCTTCTGACCCGCTGCCGCATGAGAAAAAGGCTCGTGACGAGCCGCCCTCTTTTGTCGGTGCTTTTGGTGCTTTTGTTCGCCTTTTCCGCCTTTTCGGGAATCACGGCTGATAAACCGGCAAGCGAGGCATACTACGGCGCGTATACGAAGATGTGCTTTTTCGCGTCCGTGAACGACCTGGAAAGGGCAGAGTCCGAGGCGGAGAAGATCATAAATGCGGGCGAGAACATGTACTCATCGGACGCGTTGGCGGTGAAGGTGCTGTATCTTGACTCCGCGGGGCAAAAGAGCGCGGCGGACAAGTGCTTTGACGAGCTCATGGAGGTAAATTCGCGTGTTCCCATGATGAACGAAACGATATATGACATGCTCTCCGGCAAATAAGTGCGCGGACGGATTCGGTGCGTGTGCGTAAAAGGCGGGCGGTCGATTCTCAGAATCGACCCTACGGGTGCACTGACGCGATGGGTGCAAAAATAGACGGGGTCTCTTGCCTTCATCGACCCGAAAGGGTGAGCATTAACCGTGTGCGCGGGAAATCCGTAGGGGTCTTTTGTCCTTGGCGACCCGTTAAGTGAGTGCGTAAAATGTGTGGGTGTACTGAAAAATCCTCCCGAGTTTTGCTGCGCAAAACCCACCGTCTCGCTACGGCTCGGTCACGCCTCGGTTCTGGCAGTCCACCGGACTGCCATTCATTGCCTCGGCGCCGCTACGCTACCTTTAGCAAGGAGGGCTTTAAAGGCGCCCTTGCTAAAGGCGTGGCGGAAAAAGACAAAAAAGTCTTTTTCCGTTAGGTGCGAAAAACCGTCCAAGGTTTTGTCGCACGCTCTTAAAACCGCAAGGGCGGTTTTAAGCTGGCACGGCGTAGCCGTGACTGAGGGATTTTTCGGGAGGGTCACGGAAAACATGCGCACACCCCCGGGCGGTCGATTCTTAGAATCGACCCTACGGTGCATTGGCGTAGAGGGGGAAAAATCGTACGTTCATCGAAATCGCATAGGGGAGGGGAACCGATGGAATATAACGAGGCGTTCGGACAGAACGCATTTAAGCCGATAACGGAAAACCCGATAATTTTAGATTTTACCGGGTGCCGCTATGCCGGGGAGATACATTTGAGGTTAAAGACAAAGTTCGGCTTGCCCGAATACTACGGGGAGAACTGGGACGCGCTGTGGGATTGCTTAAGATATCTGTGGCTGGACGGTGAGAGCACCGAGGTGCACATTCTCGGTTTTAATTCGCTCCCGGAAGAGCTTAAGGCATACTGCGCACCGATGATGGAGATCTTCTGCGATGTGCATAACGAAACTCCGAACGTGACGTTTAAGCTGATTTCATAGCGCGGGTGTGCGAGCGGGCGGGATGTCGGGGACGTGAATCCCCTACGGGGTGCACTGGCGCGATGGGTGCAAAAGTAAAAAGTACCGCAGCCAAATAGCTGCGGTACTTTTTACTTAAATTCAACCAATGCAAGGGTGTGCCTGGGGAGAAGGAGCTTCATTGCCCCGTCCGCCGGAACCGTGGCGGAAAAGACCTCGGACAAAAGCCTTTCCCCGTCCAGAAGATACACGTGCGCGGTCTTCCCCGGCGCGCCGGAAAATGAGATGTTAACCTCCGACTCCTCCGAATCGTAGTTAGTGACCATGAGCGCGCCTCCCGATGCGCCCTTCGCGCCGACGGCGTAAACGCCCTCCGATTCGGTTTTAACGTACGTTCCGAGCGCGAGGAGCTTTCCGTACGCGGCGAACGAATAAAACGGCGGGTCGACAGAAGAATCGTTCTGATTCAGAAAGCCGTTGTATGACCCCATCGCGGTCAGGCAGTAGTAGCACGCAACATCCACATAATCCGTGTTTGAAAGGGAGGCGAGCACCGCGCCGTTGAAGGACGCGCCCTCCATCGTGTGCTTCGCCGAAAAGCCCGAGCCCTCGGCGTGAATATTCCACTCGTTTAAGTGCGCCTCAGTCGATGTAAAGCCGTAAGAATCCAGCGTTTCGCGCACGAATTTCGCGTGGGACAAAAGCTCGCCGACGTCCGCCGTGTATATGTGCCAGGAGAAAAAGTCCAGGGGCGAACCGGTCGATTTCACCATCTTTAAAAAGTCGTGAAAATAGGGGACAAAGGTGCCGAACGCCTCAGGGAAGCTTTCGCGCGTCACGGGATAAAAGCCGCAGCTCCCGTAACCGCCGATTTTGATATCCGGGAAGCACTTTTTAAGGTGTTTTGCCGCGGTCTCGTAAAGCGAGAAAAATTCCTCTTTCGTGCCCTGCCACATGCAGGGACCGAAGGAATTGCCCGGGTTTTCCGGCTCGTTCCATATCTCCCAGTAGGTCATGCCGTAACGGTATCCGTCCGCCCAGCCCTCGTTATAGTGGCGGATGATGTGCTCGCATATTCTTGCCCACTTTGAAAAGTCGGGCGGGACTATTGTTGCGTATTTTTTGCTGCCCCATTCGATGGTCTCGCCCAGGCGGTAGTAAGCCTCGCACCCGGTCGCGGCGACCGCTCCGATGTACTCGTCGGTGTAGTGAAAGTCGTAGCTTTCAGGGTCGTTCTCGTCCGCGTTAAAGTCCGGGAACACGTTCGTGATGTCAACGTAATACGCCCCGCCGTACGCGCCCTGGCAGTCGTGCAGGCGGCAGTAGGGGATGTTTGCACCGGTGAAAATTTCTTTTAAAAGAGTCTGGTATTTGTTTCCGCCGTTTGCCGAGTACGGCGCAAGACACGCGGAGTTAAGCGGCTTTACCGCGCCGTTTTCTTTATTAAAATCAACCGTTACGTTCATGTTTTACACTTCCTTATATTCCTTTGGGTGCATTATAGCATTATAGCGTGAAAAAAGCAACAAAAAAGGTTACGAAACATTTTCGTAACCTCCGAGGAGGGGTGGGTGAAATATGTGGGCGCACCTAAAAATCCCTCCGAGTTTTGCTGCGCAAAACCCACCTCCCTTTAGCAAGGGAGGCAAATTATCTTTTCCGCCGCGCCGTTTAGCTCTTGGCGCATTTAAAGCCCTCAAGAGCTAAAGGAGGGTGGCTCGAAGAGCCGGGAGGATTTTTCGGGAGGGTCACGGAAAACATGCGCACACCCCCGGGCGGTCGATTCTGAGAATCGACCCTACGGAACATTGGCGTAATGGGTGCAAAAAGGCGGGATGTCGGGGACGTGAATCCCCTACGGGTGCATAGGCGTAATGGGTGTAAAAAATGTAGGGGTCTCTTGCCTTCATCGACTCCGGGGAGGGTGGCTCGAAAAGCCCGGCGCATTAACGAAAGGTGCGCACCCGCTTACGCGGATGCGCACCGAAAACCCTTCCGCCTAAAACTGCCTTATGTCGCGGATTAAAAGGCGCGGAACGCCGATGATGCGGCAATGCTCCAGCTCCTCGCCCGTTATCGTGACGGGCGGAACATTCGGATTTATCGGGACAAGGCGGAGCCAGTCCTCCCCCTTGACGTACTCGATCTTTTTTAAGGTCGCCATATCGTCGTCATAAAGTATCGCGCCGATCTCGCCGGAATAGTCCATCGCGCTCTGCTTTTTGATGAGCACGCGGTCGCCCTCCTGATACATGGGATACATACTGTCGCCCTTCACGCGGAGCACGAAAAACTCCGAAATGTCCGCGCCGCGGACGTAGCTTGACGGAACCTCAATATTGTCCCCGTCCCACGACTCGACCGCCATATGGTCAAACCCGGCGGCAATGTCGCCGATGACGGGCAGGCGCACCGTGTCGCGCGCTTCGATCGGAGGGGGGAACCTTTTGGGATCGGGCGTCTTTTTAGTGTCCCACCCCATGAGATAAGACGGGGTGGTGTTTAAGACCGCCGCGATCTTTTCAAGCTTGTCGAGCGGAATGTTCGTCACGATGTCGTTTTCATATTTATATATGGTCTGAATCGCGACGCCGACTCTCTGAGCCACATCCTCCTGAGTCAGCCTAAGATCCTCGCGAAGTCGTTTTATGCGCCTTCCGATACTCATTAATATCACCTCGTAAGCTAATTTTAACATATCAGGTTAAAAAAGTCAAGAAAAAATAAAATTTTTTTACAAAAATGACTTGACAAGTTATGGAAAAAGATGTATAATTTAACTTGCAAGGTTAAAACGACAGCAGAAAGCGAGGAATATTTGATGATAAACATAGTTTTACTTGAAAAGGAAATGGCAAAACGAAAGGTCGGCAAGGACGAACTGTGTCGTAAATTGGGTTTGCCTCATGGCTCCTTCAGTCGAATAATAAAAAAAGGAGTCATAAGTACACGGGAGGCTGAGAAAATCCGCGTTATTTTGGAGCTTTCCGATCCCGGCAGTATTTTTTTTGCTTAAGCATTAACCTATAAAGTTAAAAAAGGTAAAAAATGTAAAGGAGAATGATAAATATGGCGGGATACAACATGGGCGGAACGATAGTGACCTGCCCTTACTACAGAAGGGAACGCCCCAAGTGCGGGGAGCATGCCGACGGCAGGGGCTTCATGTACTGCGAAATGGCGCGCTTTTCTTTCCCGGATTCCAAAACAAGGCGCAACCTTGTTTATAAATACTGCTGCCGGGACGGAAAGGCGGAGGACGGGACGGAGTGCACCGTCAAAAAGATTCTTGACATCTATTATGACGAAAAGTACAGATAGCTTTCAGCGCCTGTCTAAGACCGCGCGGCAGAAATTGACGTGAGGGATGGCGGAAAGGCGGGTGCCCGAAAAGCAGCGGGAGTTGATATCGTCCGGCGACAGAAATTCGTAGATTAAAAAGCCTGCGTCCGACAAGAGCTTTTCAAGCTCCAGGTACGAAAGCGCGCATTTCATCGGGTTGGAGGAAGATAGGGCAAGGGCGGAGGTTTCGCGCGTGCGCGCGTTTTCCGATGTGAAAAAGTGCGAGTCCGGAAAGTCGAATATCACGGAGCTTTTGTCCTTCGCGAAGGAGGCGACAGACTTGAAAAACGCCGAAATCTCCTCCTTTGAAAGGTAGTAAAAGAGCCCGAGACAGGAAAAAAGCGTTTTCTTTCCGGGGTCAAACCCGTTTTTTAATAAGTCCCCCGAAAGGTCCGAAAGGTCGGACGGGATGAGAGAGACGTTTTCGGGCAGGGTAAGATGCGCCCTTTCGAGCCTTCTTATTTTGTCGTTTAGCACGTCCTCTTTATCAAGCTCGAAGATTTTAAAGGCGCTGCCCTCATCCGTCAAAGAGAACGTGTCAAGCCCCGCGCCGGCAATGACTATCTGCTCCGTGCCGGTCAGGCGGTCGGTTGCTGCCGCCTCGGCAAAAAGGCGGGAGCGGAAAAGCGGGCTCGGCGCAAGGTTATTTAATATGTAGTCCCCGCCCGGCATATAGGACAGGAGCTTTTCATACTCCGCGTCCGAGAAAAGGGCGCGGGCATAGGGGTCTGAAAACACGCCCTCGTCTTTGCAGTACGCGCGGGCAAAGGCGGATATCAGCGCCGTAAGGTTCATGCCGGGCGCTTCTTTTTTTGCGCCTTTTTCCTCCTTTGCGCATAAAAGCGAGTGCTTCGTGCAGAGAAAATAAAGCGCAGATAAGTCCTTTTTTGAAAGGTCAATCTCCTCGCCGGGCGAAAAGCGTGTCACGGTGACGGAGTCGGGAAAGACCTCGGCTTTGTACGATATATAATGGTCGCGGTTTTTTGCGTGCTCCCGGATTTCGCCGTATGAGCACGTTTTCGGCGAAAGGGGCAAAAGCGCCTTGTGGCAGCAGGTTAAAGAGGCGTTTCCCGAGCCAAAGTAAAAGCTTCCGCACGAGGGGCAGGCGTAAAACTTAAAGCCGGACTCCGCGTTTTCGTGCGAAGGGGTCATGTCCCCCGAGAAGAAGACCTCGCTTTGAGCGCCGAGCGCCTTTGAAAGCGGGGGAATCAGCGACACGTCGGGAAAGCCCATTCCGGTTTCCCATTTTGACACGGTCTTTGCCTCCACGCCGAGCATGTGCGAAAGCTCCTTCTGGGTGAGCCCCTTCTCAAGCCGCAGCTTTCTTATTATTTTTCCTGTTTTATTTGCGTCCATTTAATCACCTCTCGGCTCTATTTTACTATTAATGAGGGGAAAAAGCAATCCACTCTCCGTGGACCTTTGGCGTATACGGACTTTTTCATCGGGCGCGGTTAATTTATAATGATCGCGGAGGTGAAAATGTGAGTGAGTTAAAGCTTAAATCTTCGCCCGGCTTTAAGTCCGAAAGGGCGTTTCGCGAGGCGCTGGAAAAATATTTTTCCTCCGTGGCGGAGCAGGGGGAAGGCGGGGAGGGAACGGTCTTTCGCACCGCGCCGTCGCTCTCGGGCTTAAGGGTCGCGCTCGGGCTGACGGGCGAGGAGTGGGCGGAGTGCGAAAGGCGCTTTCCCAAGACATCCGCCCTGGCGAAAAACGTGATCGAAGCCTATCTTGAAGATGAGCTCATCAAGAGAAAGACCGGCGTTACGGGGATAATGTTCAGTCTCCAGAGCAATTTCGGCTGGAAGGAAAAGCGCGACCCGAAGGCGCCGGAGGACATGGAGGTGACGATCAGGGTCGTGTAGAAGAAAAAGCGGGTGCGGGAAATAGGCGGGATGTCGAGGACGCCATCCCCTACGGTGCATTGGCGTGGTGGGCGGAAAATCGTAGGGGTCGGCATCCTTGACGACCCGAGAGGGTGCGAAAAATGCGTGAGTGCGCCGAAAAATCCCTCAGTCTCGGCTACGCCGAGCCAGCTTAAAACCGCCCTTGCGGTTTTAAGAGCGTGCGACAAAACCTTGAACGGTTTTTCGCACCTAACGGAAAAAGACTTTGTTGTCTTTTTCCGCCACGCCTTTAGCAAGGGAGCCAAATTATCTTTTTCCGCCACGCCTTTAGCTCTTGGAGCCAAAAAAGCCCTCAAGAGCTAAAGGAGGGTGGCTCGAAGAGCCGGGAGGATTTTTCGGGAGTATCATGAAAAATATGCGCGAAGCCAACGGTCGATTCATGAATCGACCCTACGGCGCACTAACAAAAGTGGGTGTGTAACAACCGGGCGGGAGGATGAGGGCATCCTCCCCTACGGGTGCATTAGCGTAGCGGGCGGAAAATCGTAGGGGTCGGCATCCTTGACGACCCGCAAGGGTGAGCATTAACCGTATGTGCAGAAAATCCGTAGGGGTCGGCATCCTTGACGACCCGAGAGGGTGCGAAAAATGCGTGAGTGCGCCGAAAAATCCCTCAGTCTCGGCTACGCCGAGCCAGCTTAAAACCGCCCTTGCGGTTTTAAGAGCGTGCGACAAAACCTTGAACGGTTTTTCGCACCTAACGGAAAAAGACTTTTGTTGTCTTTTTCCGCCACGCCTTTAGCAAGGGAGGCAAATTATCTTTTCCGCCGCGCCGTTTAGCTCTTGGCGCATTTAAAGCCCTCCTTGCTAAAGGAGGGTGGCTCGAAGAGCCGGGAGGATTTTTCGGGAGGGTTATGAAAAATGAGCGCGAAGCCAACGGTCGATTCATGAATCGACCCTACGGCGCACTAACAAAAGTGGGTGTGTAACAACCGGGCGGGAGGATGAGGGCATCCTCCCCTACGGGTGCATTAGCGTAGCGGGCGGAAAATCGTAGGGGTCGGCATCCTTGACGACCCGCAAGGGTGAGCATTAACCGTATGTGCAGAAAATCCGTAGGGGTCGGCATCCTTGACGACCCGAGAGGGTGCGAAAAATGCGTGAGTGCGCCGAAAAATCCCTCAGTCTCGGCTACGCCGAGCCAGCTTAAAACCGCCCTTGCGGTTTTAAGAGCGTGCGACAAAACCTTGAACGGTTTTTCGCACCTAACGGAAAAAGACTTTGTTGTCTTTTTCCGCCACGCCTTTAGCTCTTGGAGCCAAAAAAGCCCTCAAGAGCTAAAGGTAGCGAAGCGGCGCCGAGGCAATGAATTCAAGTCCGGTGGACTCATCAAGAACCGAGGCGTGAGGAGAGCCGCAGCGAGACGGAAGAGCCGAAGGCGAAGGGAGGATTTTTCGGGCGCACCCGCAAATATGCACCCCGCAAAAAATAACCGACAAAGAAAAAAAGGAGGAATTCAATTGGAAAAAACAATTTCGGAGGTATTTGCTCCGGAGGACGCGGCAACGGAAGGTCTCAACGCCGTGACCGAGGAGGACGTAAGGCGCGCGGAGGACGAGAGAAAATCCTACCGCGAGAGCAAGAAAAGCTTGGAGGACAGAATAGTCGCCGAGGAAAAGGCGTGGCGGCTTAAGCTTTACGACGGCAAAAAGACCGCCGACCCGACGCGCGGCTCGGCGTACATGTGGAGCTCGGTCGTGGCAAAGCACGCGGACATGATGGATAACTATCCCGAGCCCGTGTTTCTCCCGCGCGAGGAGTCGGACTCCGAGGAGGCGAAAAAGCTTTCGTCCATCGTGCCGGTAATCCTTGACAGAAACGACTTTGAGGCGGTGTACTCCGACTCCGAGTGGTACCGCATCAAGCACGGCACAAGCTGCATCGGAGTTTTCTGGGACCCCTCATCGTCCGACGGGCGGGGCGACATTGCCGTGCGCAACATTGACCTTTTGAACGTGTTTTACAAAAGCGGGATAAAGGACATTCAGGAAAGCCCGAACCTTTTCATCTGCGCCGAGTGCGACCGCGACGCCGTAAAGGCGGAGTATCCCTTTGCCTCGCTCCCCGTAACCGGAGCGGACGCGCTTTCGGACTACGACTCGGACGAGAAGAAGGACAAGACAAAGAGCGTGCTTGTTGTGGACTGGTACTATAAAAAAAGGGTGAACGGCAAAACCGTGGTGCACCTTTGCAAGTACTCCGGCGGCGAGATTTTATACGCCTCGGAGAACGATCCGTACCTTAGGGAAAAGGGCTTTTACGAGCACGGGCTCTATCCGGTGGTGTTTAACACCCTCTATCCCGAGGAGGATTCGTGCACAGGCTACGGGCTTATCGCGGTGTCGATAAACGCCCAGCTTTATATCGACGAGCTTGACTCGCTCATGATGAGCTATGCCAAGACCGCGCTCACCCCGCGCTGGTTCGCCAAAAAGTCCGCCGGTATCAACCGCGCGCAGTACGAGGACAAGGGCTCGTCGATAGTCGAGGTCGAGGGCGACATCGACTCTGAAAAGCTTAAGCAGATTACCGTAAACCCGATATCGCCGATATACTTTAACATACTGGAGCGCAAAATCGACGAGCTTAAGGAAACCACGGGCAACCGCGACGTGAACTCCGGCGGCGTGACGGGCGGAGTGACGAGCGGAGCGGCGATTGCGACGCTTCAGGAAGCCGGAAACAAGACCAGCCGCGACGCGATAAAAGCCGACTACCGCGCGTACGTCAAGGTGATAAGGCTTGTTCTGGAGCTCATCCGCCAGTTTTACACGGACGAAAGAGTGTTCAGAATCACCGACCCCAACGACGGCGTTTCGTTCATCAGCTACTCAAACGGCGCGCTTATGCCGAGAGCTCTCACAATAGGCGGGGAGCCGGTATTATCCTACTCGGGCGAGGCGATTAAAAGAAAGCCCGTGTTTGACATAGTGGTGAAGGCGGAAAAGAACAACCCGTTTTCAAGGCTCAGCCAGAACGAAACGGCGGCGCAGCTTTACAAAATGGGCGCCTTTAACCCCGAGACTGCCGACCAGGCGCTTATAATGCTCTCAATGATGGACTTTGAGGGCAAGGAGGAGATAGTCTCAAAGGTCGCCGCCGCGGCAGGCGAATATAAAAAGAGCACCGAAATCATGAATGAAGGGCAAATGCCTGTGTCATACCCCGACACGCTCTTAAAAAGGAGAGCGCAGGCGGCAAGGGAGGCGGTTTTATGAAGATAGCCGATTTTCCGAGGGACGATAACATGACAGATTCCGAAAAGCTTAAAAAGCTTTACGCGTGGTGCTACGCCTTAAGCCTTTATCTGAAAGGGGAGATGAAAAATGGCAAAATTCCTTCCGGCGGCAAAGAACAGTAAAGCCTTTTACAAAAAAAGGCTCGTCACCTTCTCAGGGCTTGACAGGCGTGCCGGAGCGAAGGAGGGCTCTTTAGTAAAGAGCGTGAACCTATCGTCCGACAATTATCCCGTTCTTTCGCCGAGGAAAAAAAGAAGGGTGAAAAAAAGCTTCGCCGGGCGCAGCGTGTACGGCATAGGCTATTCCGAAAAGTTTTACTACTGCGCCGAAAACGCGGACGGAACGCCCTATTTTTACTATGACGACGTGCCCTATTTTCCCGTTTCGGCGACGGAGAAGACCTTCGCGCGCGTAAACGGCTACATATGTGTTTTCCCGGACAAGCTCTATTTTTCCGAAACCGCGTTAAAGGCTAAAAACGCGGACGCGCCGTATGACACGGTTGACGATCTGCATGACGCCAAGGTAAACGACCCCACGGTAAAGTCCGGCGACATTTACATCGCGGGCACGGGGGTCTACTCCTACAACCCGCAGGGAGTGTGGCACGGCAACTTAACCGCGGAGTCGGACGCGAACCCCACGCCGTTTTGCCACCAGGCGCAGACCGAGTGGGTCTATATAATGGACACCTTCGGCAGCCTTGAGACGGACGCGGTGATGGGAAAAAGAGAGGGCGGAATTCTTATCATGAGCGCGTCGGACTCCTCGGGCGGGGTCGACACGGTGACGGACTGGGACTCCGCGCCCGACACTGTCGGCGCCAAGGTCGGCGACGCACTGACTCTTACAATCCGCTTCAGGAACATAAATTCGCCGCACGACTCTGTCTATAAAAAGTACGAAACGGTGCTTTATAAGGTAAAGCCGAGCGACAGGAGCTATTTATACACCTTTTCGGGGATAGATGTGCCCGAGAGGGTGAATGGCGACGGCGACTCTTTCCCCTCGGGAGACTACGTGAGGTATTCGGCAATAATCAAAAAGAGCGTGCCGGACTTTTCCGTGGTCTTTGCCCATGACAACAGGCTCTGGGGAGCGGACGGGCAGAATATCTACGCCTCCGCTCTGGGCGACCCGACCGTTTTTTCGCTCTATACCTCCTCCGCCTCCTCGGCGTGGACCGTCGCCTCGTTATCGGGCGGCAGCTTTACGGGCGGGTGCTCGTTTTCGGGCTATCCCACGTTTTTTAAGGAGGATTCCGTGATAAGGATTGCGGGGGACTATCCGGAGGAGTACATGACCATGGAAACGCGCGGCATCGCAGGCGTTTCAAAGGGGTGCGACAGGAGCCTTGCGGTGTCCGGCGGCACGCTCTACTACGCGTCAAAAAGCGGCGTGTGCGCGTACTCGGGCGATTTCCCGACCGTTATAAGCGACAGACTCGGCAATGTGGACGTTACGGACGCGGAGGCTGGAGCGGATTCGTCAAACGTATACTTTTCTCTCGGCGGCGCGCTTTACTGCTACAACACAAGAAACGGGCTCTGGATGGAGGACTCGCCCTCGCCCTATTCCTTTTTCACCCCGTACTCGGGCAGGGTCTATGCCCTCTCGGAGGACGAAAACACGGTCTTTATCCTAAACGGCGAGGGAACGGAAAGCCTTGAAGAAAGCGAGGTCAATTCCGAGGCGGAGCTTTCGCCCATATACTTAAGCTCGCTTGACAAAAAGGAAACGGGCAGAATAGCGGTAAGCCTGGAAACCGATCCCGGAGCGGAGGCGGAGCTTTATATAAGCTATGACGGCGGAGCGTACGGCAAGGTCTTTTCCGCATCAAAAAGCGGAGTATATCACGTGCCCATTGTTTTAAGGCGTTCGGAATATTTTTCGCTTAAGGCAAAGGGAAAGGGCATGTGGCGCTTAAAGGCGATCGAAGTCGCCTGTTCGGAAAGCACAAGAATTTAAAGGAGGCAAAACATGGGAAGATACGATAAATACAAAGACAGATACGAAGCAAAATCGGCGCGCGACGAAGAGATAAAAAAGCACCGGGACGAGTGGCGCGCCGCAAAGGAGGCGGGAGATGCCGAGGGCATGAAAAGGGCGCACGACGCTCAGGTAGAGAATATATCTGAGTACGACAGCTACTCCCGCGGAAAAAGCAGCTATGACCCCGAAAAGGGGACCTGGAGCCTGTCCGACGGCGAGAGGACAGAATATGACGGCGTCACCGGCAACAGCTATTTAAACCCCTGCTATAACCGCGCATTGTCGCGCGGGGCGAAGGAGTATTCCGACGCGTACGATAAGTACAAATATAGCACCTTCAGCTATGACCCCGAGACTGACCCCGACTATGCCTTATACAAAAAGGAGTACGAAAGGGCGGGAAGAATGGCTTTTGACGACGCCATGGCGCGCTCAGCCGCTAAAACGGGCGGAGTGGCTTCAAGCTACGCCGTGACCGCGGGGGCGGAGGCTTATAACGACTACATGTCGCGCCTTTCGGAAAAGATTCCCTACCTCAGAAAGCTCGCCTATGAAAAATACTCGGACGAGCAGGAGCGCTACCTTCGCCGCATGAGCCTTGCAAGGCAGGAAATGGCGGACGAGGAGGCAGAATACGACAAAAACAGGAGCGCATACTTAGAGGAAATGGCGGCAGAGGATGAGGAAAAAGAGGCGCGTGACGAGGAGAAAACCAATCTTTCCGCCGCCATGGTGAAGGCGCAGACGGGCGGATTTTCCTCGCTTTCGGACTCCGACATCAAAACGCTCTACCGCGCGGGAAGCTATTATAACCCCGATACGAATAGGATAGTTTCGTCCGACGGGTCGGAGTACGCTCTGCCCGAGGAGGACACTTCTGAAACGGGCGGCAATTCTTCGGGGGTGGACGCGATACTTTTAAAGTTTCGCTACAAGGGCACCGGAATGGCGGCGCTTTCAAATTCCGACATCGAGGAGCTTATAAACGCAGGCTACACGTTTTCGGGCTCAGCCTGGGTCGCGCCGGACGGGACGGTGACGGAGCCCGTGCTTAAAAAGACGGGCTCGTCCTCCTCCAAAAGCACAAAGTCCGGCGTTTCGTCGTCGGCAAAAAACAAGGCGAAAAACGATGCCGAAAAAACGTCGGAATCAAAAAGCGCGACGGGCACCGAGAAAAAAACGGGCAAAAGCCGGATAAAGAAAAAGACCATAGAGCCCACAAGGTGGCGCCCCGGTAAATCCGTGATATGACAAGAGAATTTTCCATCACGAAAAAGCAAAAGGCGTTTATCGACGCGAAGGAGGACGAGGTGCTCTACGGCGGAGCGGCAGGCGGAGGGAAGACCTATGCCCAGATAATGGACGCATTTATAAAGGCGGTAACGTATCCGGGCATGAGGCAGATAATATTCAGAAATTCCTATCCGGAGCTTAACCGCTCGGTCATATTAAACGCGCTCTCGGTGATTCCGAAGGAGCTTTACACCTACTCGGGAACGGAGCACAGAATGAGGTTTTATAACTCGTCGCTCCTTGAGTTCGGCTATCTTGCGTCCGACTCGGACGTGACGAATTACCAGTCCGCGGAGTACGACATTATAAGGTTTGACGAGCTCACGCACTTTTCGGAGTATCAGTACAGGTACATGCGCTCGCGCCTTCGCGGAGCGAACAGCTTTCCCAAGCAGATAAAGTCCTCCACCAATCCCGGAAGCCGCGGTCATGCCTGGGTCAAGGGCATGTTTATAGATAAAGGGCTTTCGGGCGCGCCGGTGACAGAGGGCGGCATGACTAAGATATTCATCCCGGCGCGCGTGGGCGACAATTCGTTTCTGACAAAGGCGGACCCCGGCTACGTGGAAAGGCTCAAGACTCTGCCCGAAAATGAAAAGCGCGCGCTTCTTTACGGCGAGTGGGACATTTTCGAGGGGCAGTTTTTCCCGGAATTCAAAAACGATCCGGAGCACTATAAAGACCGTCACTTTTCCCACGTTATTGCGCCGTTTTGCCCGCCTCCCGAATGGCGGATATACCGCTCGTTCGACTTCGGCTATGCCCGCCCGTTTTCCGCCGCATGGTGGGCGGTGGACTATGACAAAAGGCTGTACAGGATTTTGGAGCTTTACGGCTGCGCGAAGGACTCCTCCGGCTCATTTTTGCCCAATACCGGCGTCAAGATGACTCCGGGGGAGATATTCTCCGCCATGGCGGAGACCGAAAAAAGCCACCCATGGCTCAAGGGCAAAAATATACTTGGCGTCGCCGACCCTTCCATATGGGACAAAAGCCGCGGCACGTCCGTCGCCGAGGAGGCGGAGAAAAAGGGCATATACTTCGATAAGGGCGACAACACGCGCCGCCCCGGCTGGATGCAGGTGCACTACCGGTTAAGGTTCGATGAGGAGGGAATACCCATGATGTATGTTTATTCAAACTGCAAGGGGTTTATAAAGACCTTCCCGTCGCTTGTGTATTCAAAGACAGACCCGGAGGACCTTGACACCGAGGGCGAGGACCACATAGCGGACGAGGTGCGCTATATGTGCATGGCTCACCCCATCGCCCCGGCAAAAGAGAGGGCGAAGCTTAAAGAGGCGTTTTCTCCGCTTTCGGACGAAGAGTATAATTATAACTACTATCTTATATAACGGCGTATAAGGACTTACAATTATTTTGTCGTCATAGTAAAATAAGATTGTCTTATGACGAAAGAAAGGAGAAATATTATGCCCGAAAAATTAAACATACAGCTTTTTGCCGAGGGCGCACCCGAAGGCGGGGCGGAAGGCGAAGCTACAGAAAGCGCTCCCGGGGCGAGCGCACCCGAAGAAGATTATTCGGACTACGGGGAGCTTAAAGAAAAAAGCGGACGCTATGAAGCGATGCTTGCGGCAAGCAGGGAGTACGCTGTCGAAAAACAGTGCTCCTCATGGCTTTCCGAAGCAGAGAATCTCAAAAAAGAGCACCCGGGATTCGACTTTGAAACGGAAATGCAGAACCCGACCTTCAGGACGGGATTAAGACTCGGTATGGATATGAAATCTCTCTACCGCGGCATGCATTTTGACGAGGCTGCCGAATCAGTAAGAAAGAGGGCGGCATTATCTGCCGCGGAAGGCGTGAGAAAAAGCCTTTCAAGACCCGGCGAGGTCGGAATTAAGGGACCGCGCGCCGTAAGGAGCGTTACCGACGTTGCCGCTCTTTCCGATGATGAGATGGACGAGATCGTCAAAAGAATTGCCAGGGGCGACAAGGTTTCTTTTTCATAAAAAAATAAGGCGGCGCGGCAAAGGGAAACGAGGGATCAAGCGTTTTTTAAAGCCCGGTAAAGTCCCAAAGCCCCGCCGTAAGAAAAATTAAAAAAAGGAGAAATGATAATGGATTTTAATTTGCAGCTTTTTGCGGACGATACCGCAGTTATCAACAAGACCACATCGGAGGAAACCGGAAACAGCCTTTCCGCGGAAAACAAGACCTTCTATGACAAGCAGCTTATAAGGCTTGCGGGCTCGAAGCTTGTTTTCTCCAAGTTCGGTCAGAAAAGGGACATTCCCAAAAACGGAGGAAAGACCATTGAGTTCAGGCAGTTCTCGCCCCTTCCCAAGGCAATGACTCCCCTTACCGAGGGCGTGACTCCCGACGGTCAGGCGTTAAACGTCACCAGCAAGACCGCGACCGTGCGCCAGTACGGCGGATATGTCACCGTGACGGATATGCTTGACCTCACCGCTATCGACAAGGTCGTTCTGGAAACGGTCGAAATCGTCGGCTCTCAGGCGGGAAAAACGCTTGACAGCGTGGTAAGAAACGTGCTCATGGCGGGCACAAACGTTCAGTACGGCGACGGCACGGCTGCATCAAGAAGCGCGCTTGTCGGCGGAGCGACCACGGGCAACAATTACTTAACGGTGGACGCGCTTGAAAAGGCGGTCACAACCCTTAAAAAGCAGAACGCGGAGCCGATGGACGACGGCTACTATGTCGCAATCGTTCACCCCTCGGTTGCGTACGACCTTATGCGCGATCCCAAGTGGGCGGAGTATAACAAATACACCTCTGCCAACGCGGAAAAGCTCTTAAAGGGCGAGATCGGCTGCATCGCAGGCTGCCGCATCATCGAAACGACGGAGGCGAAAATCTGGAAGGGCACGACCGACGGCGGAAAGGACGGCAGAGCCGTTTACGCAACGCTTGTTCTGGGCAAGAACGCATACGGCGTGACAGAGCTTACCGGCGGGGGACTGCGCACCATTATAAAGCAGCTCGGCTCCGCCGGCACGGGCGACCCGCTCGATCAGCGTTCCACGGTCGGCTGGAAGGCGATTCAGACCGCGGAGATACTGGTCGATCAGTACATGGTGAGAGTGGAAACCTGCTCAAGCTATAACGACGACGCAAACTGATTCTGAGAACCGAAACTCACCTTTAGCAAGGGAGGCATACTAAAGCCTTCAATTAAAAGCCCTCAAGAGCTAAAGGAGGGAAGAATTTTCGATTAGAAAATTCAGGGAGGATTTTTCGGGAGGGTCATGAAAAGCATGCGAATAGTTGGCGGTCGATTCTCAGAATCGACCCTACGGTGCACTGGCGTAATGGGTGTAAGATAAAACCGACGGGAGGGTGAGGGCACCCTCCCCTACGATGCACGGACGAAAGCGGGTGAAAACGTAGGGGTCTCTTGCCTACATCGACCCGAAAAGGTCGAACATTAACCCTATGCGCGGAAAAACGTAGGGGTCGCCATCCTTGGCGACCCGCAAGCATGTGCGAAAGATTAAACGGGCGCACTGAAAAATCCCTCAGTCATTTTTAAGAAAAATGACAGCTCCCTTTAGCAAGGGAGCCTTTAAAAGCCCTCCTTGCTAAAGGTAGCGTAGCGGCGCCGAGGCAATGAATGGCAGTCCGGTGGACTGCCAGAACCGAGGCGTGACCGAGCCGCAGCGAGACGGTGGCTCGAAGAGCCGGGAGGATTTTTCGGCGCACCCACCCCCGTGTCCGTGCTTTTTTGTTCCCGCCGCAAAAAAACGGTAAATAATTGTAAATCATATATTATAAATCAAGGAGGCATTTTAATGGCTGATAAAAAAATTACCGACCCGTCGGAGGAGATGACGGAAATTTACCTCATGAGGGATAACGACAGATATAAGGGCGACGTTTTCGTCTGCGTCAACGGCGTCGGGATCATGGTTCCCAGAGGGGAAAAGGTTAAAATCAAGAAAAAGTACGCCGACGTTATAAGCCGCTCGATGGACGCGGCGCTCTCCGCGGCAAGCTACGCCGACAGTCTGGCAGAGTAAAAAGGGACATTAAAGTCCCTTTTTTCTTTGCCGGTAAAGTAAGCCCGCAGATTATGCGGGCGCACCGATATAACGGATGCAATATGAAATAAGCGGGAGGACGTGAGCCCCCGCGCTGTATTGGCGCAGCGTGTGCAATTTGTAGGGGTCGCCATCCTTGGCGACCCGCAAGCATTTGCGCAAGATTAAACGGGCGCACCCAAAAATCCCTCAGTCATTTTTAAGAAAAATGACAGCTTAAAACCGCCGAAAGCGGTTTTAAGAGCGTGCGACAAAACCTTGAACGGTTTTTCGCACCTAACGGAAAAAGACTTTGTTGTCTTTTTCCGTCACGCCGTTTAGCAAGGGAGCCAAAAAAGCCCTCAAGAGCTAAAGGAGGGAAGAATTTTCGATTAGAAAATTCCGGGAGGATTTTTCGGGAGGGTCATGTAAAACAAGCGCACCCCCGGGCGGTCGATTCATGAATCGACCCTACGGTGCATGGGCGAAGCAAGTGCGAAAAAAGGGGGATTTTTTAAAGCCCCTTTTTCCTTTTCCCTTGCAAAAATAAAAAATCCGTGTTAAAATAAGGCGGGGGTGAAAAAATGGTTTCGATACGCTATGCCGACTATATGAGAAAAGAGGCGCCCGGCGCTAAAGTGGACAGACCCGCCGGGAGCGGCGACTATCTTTTTTTATACTTTCCGTACCCGATGGACCTGACACTTGCGGGCGGAAGGACCGTGACGGAGAATAACGCCTGCATCCTTTTTGCGCCTTACGACATGCACGCATTTTCGGGAGCACCGGAGTTTTTAAATTCCTTCGTGCACTTTAAGCCGGATTTTCCCGTGACGGTGAAGACCGGCTGCGTGTTTTATCCCGATAATTACGAGGAGATAAACGACACCTTAAAGCGCATAGCAAAAGAAGCCGTCATTCCGGACGAACTGTCCTGCCAAATGCGCGGGGCGCTTATCTCTGAGCTTTTAATCTTAGCCGAGCGCGGGCAGAAAAACGGGAAGAACGACCCGGTATATAAAAGGTTTTCGGACCTTCGGGCGAAGATCTTGAAAAACCCCGAAAAGAACTATTCGTCGGAGGAGCTCGCCGCGCTCGTCTACATGAGCAGAACGCAGTTTTTCGAATATTACAGGCGCTTTTTCGGCTCGTCTCCCAAAAAGGACATGCAGAAAATGAGGCTGGAGAAGGCGCGGACGCTTCTTTCGGACAGGTCAAAAACCGTGCTGGACGTGGCGATGAGCGTCGGGTTTTCAAACGTCGAGCATTTCACGCGGTGCTATAAGGCGTATTTCGGACACTCGCCCCGGACGAAACATCAATAAAACCGAACTATTACTCATTGCTGAAAATCTCTTTTTTATGTATAGTAAGCATAGAAAAGAGATTTTTTTGTTAAGGAGAGATAAATATGTTAAGAAAAGAGCACCCGAACCCTCAGTTCATGCGTGAGGAGTGGGAAAATTTAAACGGCACGTGGGAGTTTGACTTTGATTTCGGACGGTCCGCGGTAGAGAGAAAGTTTTTTGAAACCGAGCTTCCCAAAAGAATAGAGGTTCCGTTCTGCCCGGAGTCAAAGCTTTCGGGAATCGAATATAAGGACTTCATGCCCGCGGTTATCTACAGGCGCAAATTTACCGTGCCGGAGGGCTGGAAGGGCGGAAGAGTGTTTTTGCACTTCGGAGCGGTGGACTATTTTGCAAACGTTTTTATAAACTCCGTTTCTGTCGGCACGCACTCCGGCGGCTACACGCCGTTTCGGTTTGACATTACGGATTATTTGAAGGACGGCGAAAATATCCTCGCGCTTTACGCCGAGGATGACGCGAGACCGATGAGCCAGGCAAGGGGCAAGCAGGCGACGAAGTTTTATTCCTCGGGCTGCGACTATACGAGGACCACCGGAATCTGGCAGACGGTGTATTTAGAGCACACGCCCGATAGCTACATAGAGAGCTTTAAGTTTTATCCGGACCCTGAAAAGGGCATTTTGCGCTATGTGGTAAAGACCACCGCGCCCGGCGAGGTTAAGATAAAGACCTCGTTTGAAGGCAGGGACTCAGGCAGCGCGACAGAGAAAACGGGCGGCACTCTCCGCGGGGAGATAAAGCTTTCCGAGACCCACCCCTGGGAGATAGGCAAGGGCGGACTTTATGACGCTTCTATCACCTTCGGCGAGGATGAGGTAAAGACCTATTTCGGACTTTCCGACCCCCACATGGAGGGCAAAAAGTTCATTTTAAATGGCAAGAGCGTGTTCCAGCGCCTCGTGCTTGATCAGGGCTTTTATCCGGACGGCATCTATACCGCGCCGACCGAGGAGGACTTGATAAAGGATATTAAGCTTTCGATGGACGCGGGCTTTAACGGTGCACGCCTTCACGAAAAGGTGTTCGAGCCGAGATTTTTGTACCATGCGGATAGGCTCGGCTACATGGTCTGGGGTGAATATCCCAACTGGGGCTTTGACGTTAACAGGTTCGATATAGAGCCCTTTATGATAAACTGGCGCGAGGCTGTGGAGCGCGACTTTAACCACCCGTCCCTCGTCGGCTGGTGCCCGTTTAACGAAACGTGGGGGACAGAGCACAACCAAAAGGCGATCGCCTCCGTTTCCGCGGTGTTTAACATGACGAAGGATTTGGATCCCTCGCGCCCGGTAATCGACACGAGCGGGCTTGTCCACACGGAAAGAAGCGACATTTTTGACATTCACGACTATGAGCAGGACATTGAAAAATTCGCAAGTCACTACGAAAAGCTTTCCGAGGGAAAAGTTAAGGACGTGCCCTATGCCGACGGCTATAAGGGCGGACCGATGTTCGTTTCCGAGTACGGCGGAATCGGCTTAAAGTCCGACTCGGGCTGGAGCTACGGCGAGGCGCCCGAGAACGCGGACGCGCTTATCCGCCGTTATGATAATCTCACGACCTTCCTTTTGGAAAATCCCGACATTTTCGCTTTCTGCTACACGCAGTTATACGATATCGAGCAGGAGGTAAACGGGCTTTACACCTATGACCGCGTGCCGAAGGTCGATATTTCAAGGATAAAGGCGGTAAACGAAAAAAGAGCGGCAATCGAAAAGTAAAAAGAATGTGTTTTTTGCCGCGCCGAAAAAAATTTTTAAAAAGGTATTGACAAACAAAAAAAGTTGTGCTAATATAACCGTAAACCGATGAACAAGAGTAGTAGCTTTGATGTAAAGCTTTCAAAGAGAGCCGCAGGCGGTGTGATTGCGGCAGAGCCGGTCATAAGCGAATGGACTTGCGAGGGCAAACTGAGCCGAAAGGTTAGGGGCGACGGAGGCCTACCGTATAAATTGGCAGACATATGATGGTATGTCGTGAGGTGCACTGCTTTAGGCAGTGAATTTGGGTGGCAACGCAGGAGATTTTTACACTCTTGTCCCAAGCGATTGGGATAAGAGTGTTTTTGTATTTAAGCCGGTGCACAGACTTTTTACTTCACTCCTCCCGAAAACGGCATATAATGAATTAAGAAATTTTTGAAAGCGAGGAAGAAAAAATGAAAAAGTTTAAAAAATTATTGGCAATGGCAGCAGCATTAACACTTGTTGCGTCGGCGTTCTCGGGATGCGGCAAGAAGGAAGAGGAAAATAAGGATAACGAAACGGTAACGGTCGGCGTCGTTCAGTATGTAAGCCACCCGTCGCTCGATAACTGCTACAAAGGCGTTGAAGAGGCGCTTAAGGCAAAGTACGGCGATAAGGTTGTAATCGACCGTCAGATAGGGTCCGACTCGTCGCCCGACTCCGACTGCGCAACATATGCGTCGGGCTTCGCGGCAAAGGATTACGACATGATAATTGCAATCGCAACTCCGGCGGCAACAAGCGCGTTCGCCGCGGCAGAGGATAAGGACATTCCGGTTGTGTTCTGCGCGGTATCAGACCCCATCGGCGCGGGAATCGCGAAGAGCATGGACGCTCCCGGCTACAACTGCTCCGGCACGTCGGACGTACTCGATATGGCGGCTCAGGTAAACCTCATAAAGGCAATGCAGCCGGACGTTAAGAAGATCGGTGTGCTCTACACCACAAGCGAATCGAACTCCATTTCCCAGCTCAAGCTTTTGACCGACGCGGCGGAAAAAGAGGGTATCGAGATAGTTTCCAAGGGCATCCAGAATGACGCGGACATTCCCACGGCGGCAGCGGCTCTCGCGGGCGAGGTTGACTGCATCAATAACTTCACCGACAACAAGGTTGTAAATAACCTCTCCGTTCTTCTCGGTGCGGCGAATGACGCGGGAATCCCGGTATACGGCTCTGAGGTTGAGCAGGTTAAAAACGGCTGCCTGGCTTCCGTATCCATCGACTATGTGGCACTCGGAAGGGTAACCGGCGAGATGGCGGTTGACGCACTCTCCGGCGCGTCCCTTGCCGACATGGCGGTAAAGACAATATCGGACGCAACGCCCGTTGTCAACACCGAGGTTTTAGAAGCTTTCGGAATGACTCTTCCGGAGGGCTACGAGAACGCGGAAAAGGTAACGACCAATAAATAATTAAGCGTGACGGGCGGTTCGCCGCCCGTCATTTATTCCGAAGGGAGAATTAAAATGCCGGTTTTTTTAGGGTCGCTTGACATAATACTTCAGGACGGCTTTATGTATTCGCTCATCGCGATGGGCTACTATATTTCATATTCGATACTTGATTTCCCGGACCTTACCGCGGAGGGCACGGTGCTCTCGGGCGGCGTCGTTTTCGGGCTTTTGGTAAAGGCGGGCGTTTCGCCCCACCTTGCGCTGATAGCGGCGTTTCTGGTCGGATTCATATTCGGCTCGGTCACCGGAATACTGCACGTTAAGTTAAAGATCCGTCCGCTCCTTTGCGGAATACTTGTTTCAACGGCGCTCATCTCGGTAAACCTGATTTCGACGGTTGTCGGCATGGGCGGAAACTTTAAGGGCGACGGCGCGCTTTCGACGATTGACTTGGGGCGCGGGGTGCCGACGGTTTTAAGGGTGTTTCCCTCAAACCTTTTGCCCAATGACATGCTCGGCTTTAATATAAGGAAGCTTTTGACGTTTTTCGTGATAGCGCTTATCTTTAAGCTGATATTGGACTTTTACTTAAAGACCAAGAACGGACTTTTGCTCCGCGCGGCGGGCGGCAATCCCCGGTTTGTCACAATGCTCTCGCGGGACGAGGGAAAGAGCAAGATACTTGGACTTGCAATCGGCAACGGCTATGCCGCGGCGGCGGGCGCGCTTATAGTTCAGAGCCGCGGAAACGTCAACCAGAACATCGGTATAGGCATGATAGTAATCGGGCTTGCCTCGCTCATCATCGGGCTTTCGGTGTTCTCAAAGGTGCGGTTTTTAAAGCCGACGACCAAGGTCATTTTAGGCTCGGTCATCTACCAGGGCTGCCTGGGACTTGCAACGTTTCTGGGCGTTCCCTCGGCGTATAATAAAATAATAATGGCGTTTTTATTCACGGTTGCGCTCATAATAAGCGGCAGAAAGGGCGGTGTGAAACGTGCTTGAGCTAAACGGCATAAGAAAGGATTTCAACGTCGGCACTCCGGACAGGACGACGCTTTTTGACAATTTCAACTTCACGGTGAAGGACGGCGAGTTCGTTTCGGTCATCGGGTCGAACGGCTCGGGAAAGACAACTCTTTTAAACCTTATCTGCGGCTCGCTCCTGCCCGATGAGGGCAGGATAACGTTTGACGGGAAGGATATAACCCACCTCGCCGAATATAAAAGGGCGGCGTTTATCGGAAGGGTGTTCCAGGACCCGTCAATGGGCACGTGCCCGGACTTAACGATTACCGAAAACATGGCGCTTGCCGACAATAAGGGAAAAAGCTTCGGGCTTTCCATGGCGGTGAATAAAAAAAGAATAAGCTATTATAAATCGCTTGTCGAGCAGTGCTCCATGGGGCTTGAAAACAGAATGAACGTCAAGGTCGGCGCGCTTTCGGGCGGTCAGCGTCAGGCGCTCGCGCTCGTCATAGCGAATATGACGGATATTAAGCTTTTGATACTGGACGAACACACCGCGGCGCTTGATCCCAAGACCAGCGAAAACATCATGGAGCTTACCGATAAAATGGTGAGAGAGAATAAGATCACAACGCTCATGGTAACGCATAATTTAAGGTTTGCCGCGTCGTACGGCTCGCGCCTTGTGATGATGCACGAGGGCAAATGCATTATGGACCTTTCGGGCGAGGATAAAAAGAACGCGAAGGTCGAGGATATGCTCGATAAATTCTGCGAGATCAGCATCGAAACGGGCAATTAAAGTAAATAATCAATGCAAAAACAAAAAAACACTTGACAGACGGGTGTTTTTTTGATATAATATTTTTTGCATTGAGAAAAGGACCATTAGCTCAGTTGGTTAGAGCAACCGGCTCATAACCGGTCGGTCCGGGGTTCGAGTCCCTGATGGTCCACCAATTATTCCAGTATCCGAAACCGTGTTTTTCTATGGCTTGACATTATGTCAGCTTATAGAATTAGATCGGTAATAAGGCTGGCAAACAAAAAAACACCGAGGATTTAGTTCCTCGGTGCTTTTTATATTTCCGTTCCGTCCGGAAAAACAAATTTGCAGACAAATTCCGCTCCCAAAGCTTTCGCTATATTTTCAAGATCGGCTGATGAGAATTTTCCGGTCTTGACCCTCTGCCCAAGTGCCTGAGGGGTCGTTCCGATTCTTCGGGACAATTCAGCTTCACTTATATTCGCGTACACTTCGGCAAGTTTTATTTTCATCGGTATATCCATAAACAATCCCCCTTGTAAATCGTTATGTTTATATTATAAATGTTTTCCTTTTATTTGTCAATAAAAATATTTGAAAAATAAATAAAAAACTTTAAGAAAACCCTTGACAAACTAAAGGTTTTCGTGTATAATAATATATGTAAGGTAAAGGAAAGGGGGTGAGAGCAATGGACCAGCAAAAGAAAAAAGCCTTGCAGGATTTACTGAAAATCTTGAGTGATTATCCCGAAATCGCAGAACGGATAACAATCACTATCAAGCCAAACAGCAAGTCGAACAAGGCTGAGCCAGAAAGCAAATAGCTTCAAGGCAGAGAGGGGCTGGGAAACGCCCCTCTCGTAAGACCTATTATATCATATAACTTCAAAAATATCAAGAGGGGGAAAGCATATGAATAATTTACGCAGAAAAGCACTTTGCGAAATAAAAGAAAAAATTGAATCCTTAAAAACTGAGATAGAAGATTTGCTTGATGATGAACAGGAAGCCCTTGAGTCTATACCTGAAAATATGCAAAGCGGAGAACGTTATGAGAAAGCCGAAGAGGTGAGTTCCGATTTAGAAGATGCCGTGAATAGCTTAGAGGACGCGGTTGATAGCATAGAGGCAGCCATTGAATAAGCTTGCCCGTGTATATACAAGAAAAACACCCCTCGCCTATGTTAAAAGACGAGGGGTGTTTTTGCAAATGATTTAATTTTTAAATTTACCGTGATAGCGGTCTAAGAGCGCGCGGACATACTCCGGCTTGGGGGTTGCGGCGCCCGAGAGGAACGCGCGCCAATTTGCGGCGTTCTCTTTCGTGATGATACCGTCGGCGAGGAGGTGCTCCACCGTTTCGTCCCTATCATCGTACGCCGGGCGGGCAAACCCGCGGACGGTTGACCGCTTGCGGAAGCGGAGCATTACCGCACCGCCGTTGTCGTCGCTTGTGATTGCGGTGTTGCCCTCTACAGTCGTTATGCTCCCGTCCGAATTCACGCCCGCGACGATGCCGATATGGCTTGCCGTGCCTGTGCCGGAAAAATCAAAAAGCGCTAAATCGCCGACTTTCGGCTCGGAAAACCACTGCCCTTTTTTGCGGTAATAATCCTCGACCGCCGGGCAGTACGCCGTCTTTTTCCCGCCGAAAAAGAGATTGTCCGCCCCGACGGAGTGAAACACCCACCAGACGAACGCACAGCACCACGGATAGCTCGTTCCCGAGACCTCCCGCCCGTAGTACGCCGTGTTGTACTTAACGCGGTTGGAGCTTGCCGGGCTCTCTTTAACGCCAATCTCCGCCCGTGCGGCGGAGACGATTCTCTCCGCCGTCATTCTTTGCCACCGGGTTTACTATATGTAAGCGCGCGTTCGGAGTCCGAAACGCCCTTTGTCGTCGGGTCGATAAGCGCGTTATAGAGACTCACGGCGACCGCCGCGACTATGACGGGGTTATTTACCGCCTCGCAGATGATCTCCCAAAGGCGCGCCCAGCTCGTCACGCTCTGCCACTCGATACCGAGCGCGGTGAGAACCGGTGCAAAAATCGCAACGACCACGCCCCACCAGAACACGGGGTTCTTGATTCTGACTTTCCAATTGATCTTCATAATAACATCCTTTCTACATGTGCGCCTGAAGATTCAGGTGCTTTTCTATTTTTCCGATCGCCTCGGTAACAGGACCGTTGCAGCCCTGCTCCTTGAGCCCCTTTAAGCACGCCAGAACGCCGTAGGTCAAAAGCGTCTGCTCCTCTTTAAGGCGGCAAATTTCTTTTGTCTGCTTCTTCTGCTCATCTATCCAGTGAATGAGCTTGTATATAGCCGTCCCGATGCCCCCGGCGGCAGTCAAAACCGCCGCCGCCTTAATTATTACCTCTGATGTAATTGTCATCAGCTCTCCTCCTTATTTTCCGGCTACATATAAACTGTAGCTTATGTTTTTACTGTCATTGCCTCTGATTCTCAAAAAATATGATTTTATACTCTGAAAGGTTACGTCGGTGAGTGTCGCCCAGATTGTATCCTCGGAACCGGATGTCACACTTATAAATGCCATCGGTTTTTGTGTGAACAACCCCGAAGGTAAAACGTCTTCCTTGGTTGGACCGTAATACAGAGGAGATGTTCCGCTCCATTCTCCGCTAACAAATGAAAATTCGCCCCAGCAATCTATCCATCCGCTGTTCCATTTCCTATATGACCAGCCATTCGCAGTCCCTTCTGTCGATACATAATCATCCAGAGTTGACAATATTTCAGCCTTTACTTCCTTTGCGGCGCTTGATATCTGCTGACTTGTGGATGTTTCTGCTTTTTCAATCGCCTTTACAACGGTCGTGCGAGTCGCCTGATTTATATCTGTTTGAGTCTGAATAATTTTTCCCAATGTGATGGTTGTATTCCCCGGATCTTGAATGTCGGGCTCAAGCTCTACGAGTTCAAAGCTCTGAACAATATTGTGGGCGCCGCTTTTTAAGGTCACAGACTCTCCGATTCGAAAACTTTCAACTGTATTATCATCAAGATGTAAATCATACGCTTTAACAGTAAGGCTGTTAGACATCATAATTCCGTTGCTCGTCAATTCGGAGGACGCTTTTGCCATGAGGTTGGAGGCAACCGTCACATCATCCCATTTAATAACTTTAGTGATGTTTCCGTATAGGGCGCGTCCAGGCATACTGTATATGCGTTTGCCTGCCTTTATCATTCCGTTGCCGATGGGACCGTCTGTTTCTTCCTGTATAGTTAAACCGTCTTTTCCCAAAGGGATTATTTCTGTGTAGACT
Source organism: uncultured Clostridia bacterium (assembly GCA_934476235.1). Classification (GTDB taxonomy): domain Bacteria; phylum Bacillota; class Clostridia; order CAKSNL01; family HGM11501; genus HGM11501. Next base: position 37,968 of record CAKSNL010000010.1, read on the forward strand.
TCGGACGCGTCCACAAGGGAAGTTATATCCAGCAAATTTTCCCCGAACTCTATTTCTTGAGTATTAGAGCGGTTAAAGTGTGATAAATAGTCTAAATATACACCGTCGTTTTCATATCTCGGCAAAAGATATCCGCCGAGAGCACTGCCGGGCAGCCGGCTCTTTATTATTTCCCACGTTGAGAGATATTCCGATGAGTCGCGGGCGATATAGTTGTTGTCATCTGTAACCGTGACGGTGCCGAGCTTGATCTGACGGTCATCGGCAACCTGCGAGTTATGCATAGACAATAACCACTTAAGAAAATATTCTGTAACATTTCCGGATTCGGCAGCAGATTGGTAGTCTGAATCGTTAATGCAGTCGTCCGGAAAAACAAAAGGTTCGATAACGCTGTCGTTTAATGCGGCGAGCAATCCTTCGGTTTCCACCCTGCGGCTATTGTAGAAATCTTTTTCATCGCGTATGATTCTGCCGCGGTATATTGTCTCGCCATCCTGACATAATTCCACATTACCGAGCATTTTTTTAAGGTTTCCGACTGCCGGGTGATCATCGTCAATGGTAAATGACAGGCTGCCGGCTTCTCCCGCCGCGAGATGCGTGTTAACGTCCCGTATAATAGCCCGGTCCTCTCTCGGGTCATAGAGAACGACGCCATCGTAGGTTATTTGATACATTAAAGAGCCCCCTCGCGATATAAGAAGGAAATATTCCCGATGCCGCTGCCGGTTTTGGCTTCAAGGACATTTGAACCTTCTGTCAGCATAATATCAAGAATTTTATTCTTTCCTTCAGGAAGCCTGTAAACGTTGCCGTTGAACTTAATATCAGTTGCCGTATTTACTGTTATTTCAGGTGCAACAGGCATTCTGCCGTTCATCAAAAGTATGGTCCTGTATTCAGAATCCAGATTGTACTTTACGATGGTAGCGTTTTTTTTGAGCTTATACGGGCGGCAGACGGCTTTGACGGTAATCTGCTTAAGCTGGTTGTCGCTTTTGTGATTCCCGACCGTCAGCCGCCCCTCGTAATAATAAAGGGAATCCTCGTCAAGAGTTATGAGACATGAAAGCCCGTTAAGCAGCCCGCTTACTTCTTTCTGTTTTGCGTACCAGTTGTCTTTCGGATACAATGCAAAAGTCCACGAAATAGTCCGGTCTTTGAATTTAACACCGACTCCAAGGGCTTCCGTCAAGTCTTTAGATCCGTTGCCCCCGGGAATATCGACATATTTTGTCTTGGGCTCAGCCGGCTGAACATCGACTTTTTGCTGTATCAGGTGCAATGTTCTGTCACTATGTATCGTTCCGAATGTAGTCCCTTTTGCCATCTTCACACTCTCGCTTTCTGGGCGGCAATCTGCCCGAATTTACGGTCTAACGGCTTAGCCAATCCTCCGACAAGTGCGCCGGTATCAAGGTATATACCTGCGCCGAGTAATCTTTCCAGTGTATCTAATATATCGTCCAGTCTGGCTGTAACGGCTCCGTTACTGTTTCCTGAGATAGCCGAATTCATGTCTTCTGCTACGGCGTTAATCCACTTACTGTTCTGATCCAGAGGAACGACCGCCTCTGCTCCGTTGCCTTCAAGAAATCCGACCTGTCCTTTCGGTAAAATTCCTCCGCCAGCCATTTGCGGAATATCTTCTCCGATATAAACACCGCCGGACGATATGCCTCCGAGCGCATCGCTGATTTTTGCCCGCACGGTCCGAAGCACGGATTCAAGGTTTTCCATGAATCCGGACGCCCAGTTATCGCTTGAAGCCTGTCCGATTTCGGTGAAACTGCCTGTTATATTGTCAAAGCTCGTCAGAAAATCTTTTGCGACTTTGTCCGATTCCGTTTTATATAAGGCTCTGGAAATGTCCGTGGCAGCTTGCTGCTTTGCCTTCCATGCTTCTATGTAAGCATTAAATTCCTCATCCGATACAGAGAGCAGAGTATTTGCAAAAGTAGTCCCTTCTTCGATGCTCATGTCACGAAGAACCGAAAAGAACTCCTCGGGCACGTCTCCGCGGTCTCTGACCTTTTGCAGAGCGTCTGAGTATGCAAGAAGCTGCTCTGTGTCTTTACTCAGATCGGTCAACCGGTTATAGGTCAGAGTTTCATCGTCTAACTTAATGGTGACCGTTTGATATAACGAACCAAATGAGCTAAGCTTGTCGGCAAGCGATTCCTCGGCTTTTTTTATATCGTCAATGCTTTTGAGCGTACTGCTTGCCAGATCCTGATAAACGTCGACAATTTTCTTTTTGGCTGCTTCAAAGTCTTTAGCTTCGGCGTCATATATTTTTCGCTCCTCCTCGGCGGTCTGCTTGAGTTGTGCGAGATATTCCTTGTCAGCCTCTTTTTGTTCATTGTATTTCTTCTTTAAGGCTTCTTTTTTCTGTGAATTTTTCTCGTTTTCAATCTGTTTTTCGGCATTTTTATGCTCAAGTTCTATGCGCTCGGACTCCTTGGCATATTTGCTTTCACTTTCAAGCAAACTTTTATTCATCTCGTCCATGACTTTTTCGACTTCGCTCCGGGTGTCTGTTACGAGCGCGCCGATTGAAGCAAGGACGGAATCCTCTTCATTTTTAATGCCAAGTGCGAGACCTTTGTCGATAAATTCACCTACAGCTTGCGACCACTTAGAGGGAGAATGTTCGTCAAATCCCTTTTTCCCGGTGAACCAGCCTTTGATTTTGTCAATAACTCCGGTGATTTTGGACTTAAGCCACTCAACTTTATCGTTAATGCCGTTCCATAAGCCTTTTAAAAGGTTCGCACCGATGTTCATCATATCGGAGAAATTAAAGGCTGCCTTAATGTTTTCCCATATACCGGAAAAGAATGACTTGACGGAAGACCATACGGATTTAATGCCTTCCCACGCGGAATTAAATATTCCCGAGAACCATGAACCGACCGCGCTGAATACGGATTTTATACCTTCCCATACGCCCTTAAAGAATTCTCCCCATGTTCCGGCAATGCCTTTAATACCTTCCCATGCTTCGCTCCAGTTTCCTGTCAATACATTCCCGACGACTGAGAAAATTCCCGCAATCGTGTCCCATATTGCTTTAAAGTAGCTCGTAACATTATTCCATGCCGCCTTAATTGCTGCCCATGCAACTTCAAATGCGCCGCCTAAAACTTCTTTGACAACTGAAAAGACCGCTTTTATACCGGTCCATATAACTTCGAAGTAGGGCTTGACTTTGTCCCAGACCACCTTGATCAATTCCCAAGCCTGTGAAAATGCTCCGGCTATTGAATCCGCGACATCTCCGGCACCGAATATTTCAAAAATGGCTCTTATCAGTTCCCAGCATACCTGAGCGATGCCGGCGATAAGCTGAGGTATACACTGGATTAAAGCCTTTACGATCCCCTCGATGATAATCGGGATAGATTCAATAAGCGCCCTGATTATGTCGGGAAGAGCCGCAACAATTGAAACTGTCAGCTGAATAAGTCCCTGAATAATAACAGGAAGATTCGCGACAATTGCGTCCATAATGCTTTGAATAATCGACGGAATATTGTCAATTATCGGCTGTATAATCTGGGGAAGCATCGTCATCAGCATGACGAAAAGCTGCACGGCACCGTTTGCGAGTTCGGGAACCAGAGCGGGCAACGCTGAAAGGAACTGTTGTAACAGCTGGGGGATAGCCTGTGTAAATCCTTCCGCTATTTGCATGAATCCGGATATGATATCAGGGCTTGATGCAATTATAGTTGACGTTACAGTCGACAGTAATGAGGGAAGAACCTGCACTGCCGCAGATACTAATTTTGTCGCTCCGCTGATAAGAGGCGGCAATGCTGTTTCAAATACATTCGGCAGATACTGAACGATAACTTCTCCGGCTGTTGATATAAGAACCGGTATTTTTTCAAGGAAGGTCGAGATCACAGGTTCAAGATTTCCGACCAATGCAGTGCCGGAATTAATGAGGTTATCTGTCAGCTGATCCATATCTGAACTGTCATTTGCAAGTCCCGTCATTAAATTGGACCACGCAGCCTTTGTCATTGCAAGTGAGCCCTGAATAGTTCCTGCCGCTTCGCTTTGCGCATAGCCGCTCATTCCGACCATATCAATATAATCAACAAGAGCGGACTGACAGTCAGCCACATTGTCTATTGTGTACTGTGTGGCTTTGCCGTTCTCGGCGTTCCATGCATTGACTTTGTCGATAAGGTCCTGGAATCCCTGCTTTGTCGGCGTGATGCCGATCTGAAGGTTGTCAAGCATGGTATAATTGCTTTTCATTATGCCGTTAAAGGCGTTTTGAACATTTTCCTGCGTGTTTCCGGTCGCGGCTACAATGTCTGCCTCTGCGGTGATTATCCTGTCGGCAAGTTCAGCGGCAGCCTGTTCATTTCCGCCCATAGCGGTCTTGAGTCCTGTTGCAAATCCGTTGACTTGCTGGAGATAGTCGTTCTGGCTCATCTGTACGGTGGCATATGCATTTGCCGCTTTGTCGGCGATATAGTCATATGCTTTTCCGAACATAAGCTCGGCGCCGCCTACAAGTTGTTCATATTCGCCGAAAGCGTTGACGGATTTATTTCCTAAAGCTAAGAGTGCACCGGTGGCGATTGCCGTTCCGGCAGCAAGAGCTTTGCCGAAAGCTCCGGCTGCTTTGCCGACTCCTCCCAGAGTATTTGCAAGAATACCAGCCTGTTTGTCGGTTTTATGTATACTTTTTTGGGCGTCGTCGCTATCTACAAAAATGGAACCAACCAGCTTAAATATTTCCACGTTTCCGCTCCTCCTTCTCAAACTGCGCTTCAGCCTCATCAACCTCGGCAAGAATCTCACCGGTCGGTCTTAAGTCAATATTTGCTCCGGTTACACGGTCGCGATATTCGTCAAAGCTTTCCGCTTTTCCGCTCAATGCCATCAGCGGAAACTGCGCAGTCCACTGCTTAAATATTCGCTCGTCACGTTCCTTGTTGCGAGCCTTTGCGATGAGCTCTAAACCAGAGTCAATGTCAAGATTCATCACATAATCGATCTCATGATATCTGTGTAATAACAGATCGATTATTTCGACTTCATCGACCCGACAACAGAGTTGAAAAAACCCTTCAGATCATTTTCCTCAGCTAACTGTTTAAGACTTGCAAGGAAAGCGTCAATCTCCATGTCGGCAACCTCCTCGGGGCTCATTTCAAACGGACCTGCAAGAAAAGTGTAGAGGTGCTGCTCACCGTCTTCCTCAGTTGCAATATCAAATATGTTCCAGATAAGGTCAAAGCCCTTGCTCCATGCGTCCTTTGCCTTATCGGTGTTTTTTGCTATGTCACAGATACGGTCTTTGATGCCGATTCTTTTTAAGCAACGGCAAAAAGCCGGTATATCCGAAGTCTTTAATTTTCTCATGTTTTTCCTCCTTTTATAGTAAAATGCCCCGAAGCGAAATCACTCCGGGGCTATTTTGTTATGATTTTGTGGTCATTCCTGCGTACAATGTGGGAATCTTTGTGATCCACTGAAGAGCATTAAGCTTAAGCTTCGGACGCCCTTCATCCTGAATTATTCGTCCTTCAACAGGACCGGGATCTTCATCGGCATTTATCTCTCTGTATGTTCTTTCAACGACAAAGCTGCCTCCGCCTCTTGTAAGTCCGACCGTATCCGCATCTTCTGAGCTTGTGCCTATATAGAATTTTCCGACTCCGAGCAGTATCTCGTCGTTTCCGGCAGTGGTTCCGTCCGCGAGTTCTATGCTCCAGGGCTCTGTGCGGTCGCCCTTTGCGAGATTTTCATCTGAGTATACGGCAGAAAATTCTATCTCCGGAACAGTTTCGTCCTTTTCCGCAAACGTCCAGTCGGGATTGCTTAAGCAGATTGCCTTGGGGATTTCTATTTTTATGGCTTTTCCGGCTTTGGTTTTTCCTACCCATCTTACGTATTTGTAGTCGGAATCGGCGATTGTGCCGCTCCCGGTGTATTTTGTTGTCGCCATTGTTTCTTCCTCCTCATCAATTGATAAAGTATTTATTTCTTTTGATTTTGCCATTAAATTGCCTCCTTATCTGACGTAATTGTGTACTAAGAAATGCAACTGTATATGCTGAATGGTCTTGTCGTCCTCGGTAACCTGATATCTGCTATCTCTGAAAAATGTCGGCAAAATACCCGGCTGCGGAAGGTTTTTTGCATTGAACAGATTCTCGATTTCATCGGCGATGATTTCAACGGCTTTGCAGTTCGTGCTATGATCCCAAATGTCAACGCAAAGGTCAATATCGTCGCGGTTTATGTCTCCGAGGTTTGCTGCGGTCAATTCAAAAGTCTTGTAAGGATATTTTGCGTCGTCAGGTGCATCACGGTAGTAGGTTATGCCGGACGCGGTATTAAGCTGCGCAGTTATAAGCTGACGGAGTTCTGCAGTTTTGCTCATTCGTCGCCTCCCTGATACTCTTCTTCGTTTATCTTGGAAAGAGCCGCTGCCTCATTCTCGATAGCAGAAAGATACTTGCTTTCAATTTCGATTATCGTTGCAATGTTATCGTATGTCGAGTTTCGGAGAATCCCGCGCTTCGGCTGATTTTTGGTCCCGAGCTCCTGTTGCTCTCCGTACCATGTGCCGTGCTTTATGCCGACCTGAAGGTTGCCTTCCTTTTTCCGTACCCAGTATTGAAAAGCCGAAGTCCGACCTCTGACACGTCGGCTTTTCTTAAGCCCCGGAAGCTTCATTGCCTTGCTGTTGCACACACGGCTGATATATTTGCCAACGTCTCTCAGTGCCGCTCTGGTAAGCTCTTCGATTGTGTATTGTGCGCGGTCGGCGCTGCTGGTATATGTCACGTTGTTTCCTTTAAATCTGACGACGCTTTTAGGTATGCTCAAGAAGGATTCACCTCACTGTATAAAATGAGTTCCAGCTCCTGTCCCTTTCGGTAGGTTCTTAAAATCTTGTAACGGTTGCCGTTATACAGAACAAGTTTTTCGTTTCCGTAATCCAGATAGTCCGACAGGACAAGTTTGATTTCCGGAGTGAACCCTACGGCTGCGGCTTGGTAAAATTCTTTTTGTCCGACACTTTCTTCGCGGCAGAATACCTGCCGTTCGGATTCTGTTGTAACGGTATCGCCGTACTTGTCGACAGTTTTATCTTCTTTAATGAGCTTGAGAATATTGGTCATCACGAAGATCCTCCATAGCCTTCAGCCATCATCAGCGTAGCCTTAAGAGCGTTGTATCTTTCCGTGTACGCCGCTGCTTTTTCGGTATCGTCCGTATAAGCTGCTCTGACGTAAAGCTTTATTGCCGCCAGAATGGTAACATCCGTCTCATCCGGATTCATAATTCCGACAATTTCAAGGTCAGCCAAGCATGAACTGATAGTGTCATTAAGGTCTGAATCCAAGACATTGTGACTTATACGAAGATCTGTCTTTATTTTCGAGAGCGTTCCGGTTCTTTTTTCATCTGTCGCTTCCATGCAGAGCCTCCTTTTTTACAAGTCCGCTCCCCGGAGTTATGCACCCCGGGGAGCGGTTGAAATGTTTAAGCAGTAGCCTTTTTAATGGTCCATGCGGTGAAAGCATTTTTTACAACGACATCTGCGCCGATTTCAGCGTCTCCTACGATGGTATCCATCAAAGAAGTTATTGCGAAGTCCTCTGATACTTTGATTTCATACCGGCTGAAGAGATCAAGCACAAGAGCCTTCGGATCGCCGTATATCATTGTCGCCTTATCGGCTCCCGAAGCGGCAGCCTGTTCGGTTCCGTTGCATGCTGTCAATCCCGAGCAGATGCAATACTTCACGACGAGACCGCCCTCTTTGATGGTTCCGGTATTCGGATTTAATGTGTCAGGCGTAATTTCGTAAACTGACTTTTTTTCATTTGTTCCTCTGATATCGCCGAACGCTAACAGGTCAGCCTTGTTAAGGAACAACACCCCGGGACCGATGCCTTCGTCTCCGCCATGAGAAAGAACGAGAGTGCGAAGCGTCTTTTCCGTAATAGTTCCGTGTGTTTTGCCTCCTGTTGTCTTTGTTTCTGCTGCAACTACCTTGTTCAAGGCGGAAGCCTTTAATTTTGCGGTAGCGATAGACGCAGCCTTTTTTCTCAATGCAAGGAAAGCCTGTTCGGTGACCTTTGCCTTGTAGTTTAACGGGGACTGTTTTTTTGCCTGCTTTGATATCTGCCCGTAAACGGCAATAGAAACGGGAGTGATGTCAACATAATTGAATGTGGGCTCGGCTTCGCCGGCAGCACTTCCTTCTGTCTGAGTTCCTGCCTCTGCCATGTCGGTTTCAACATAAGCAATACGGTTTGTTCCCATGCCCTCACAGGATTCAACTTTGATAAGGTCAATGATACTTGAAACCTTCGCTCCGGCGATATCGTTGATACCGTTGACCACCGTAGGTTTTGCAATATTTCCGGTCGTCAGAATGGCAGCTCTTGTCTCATCCACACCCAGACTCATTTTTTTAGAATTCATGAACTCCGAAGCAGCACGCTCCTCTTTGTTGTCCTTAGGACTTTCCTTTTCAATTTTTGTGCCGATCTGTCCGGATGCAACCTTAGAGCGAAGCTCCTGCTTTTTCTGATTTTCGGCGTTAAGCTTGTTTCTCTCCTCTGTGAGGTCAGAAACTTCGTTTTCGAGCGCCGTGAGAGTTTCCCCGCTTGCTTTTTCCAGTTCTAAAACGATGGCTTTAAGCCTCGCCTCAATTTCCTGTAATCTGTTCATCTCGTAATCTCCTTTTTGTTTAAGATAATTTTATTTTGAGCGCAAGCTTTCGCCTGCGTTCCTCAAGCTCTGCCTCTCTCCGGGCAGTTTCTTCCATCAATCCGTGTCCGAAACTGCGAGCATTGATTTCTGTATCATCGTTTGCCGGTATGCTGACTGCGGAAACATCCCAAATCTTTTTTACCGAGTGGTGATATATAGTTCTTGTTTTGGGATCGTATTCGTAATCTCCGGGGGTGAATCGCCAGCTCATTTTCGTAATCATGCCGGTCTTTATGTCCTCATATAACTGCCGGGCTCCCTCTGTCCTTGAAAGATCTGCGGCAATCCCAAGCCCTATGTCATCGACATTGACGATTAAAGAACCGTTTCCCGTTCTTGCGTAGACCTTGCCGCTATGATCATACTGCATTATAACATCGCTCATATCGGTGCCCGCAAAACATCCGGGTTCAAAACATTCATATACAGGACCGTCAGGCTCGTCCCAAAGCAAATAAGGTTCGTATTTTGCTGCATGCCCTTCAACATAGTGTGTTGATTCGATTTTTTGTGACTGTTTTTCATCCGGGCTCGTGAACAGTGTGGCACTGCGCACCTGTGCAAGATCCTTGAATTTTACTTTGTCTTTAGGTGTAGACATTTTCATTCTCCTTCCGTGAACTGAGATTCTGTCTTTTTCTCTGAGTCAATCTGACTAACCTCAATATATTCTTTTCTGATATACCGCTTGTCCCCGTCAGCGACGTGCGGCAGATTCCAGATATCCATTATATTGTTTGTGCTTAAAATGCCGCGGTCAAACATCTGACTGCTGACCTGCAGCTTGTTCTGATTTGTCATATACTGAAGACGGTTTGCACTCCAGACAATGGCATTTCCGCGGCTAATCTCGCCGGGAGTATATGTCATGCACGTCATCGCCTGGCTGAGCTGGATTGCGAATGGCTCAATTTTCCCTTCATAAAAAGCCGACCATACGTCACCCACCGTCTTGTTTTGGAGAACTTCCGTATTTGAGCCGAAATAATTATAAACCCGCTCCTGTATGAGACGCATCTGATCCGGGTCAACGATTTTTGCCTGACTTTGAACCTGCTGTACATTTGTATACGTGTTAGGGAAGAGGGCTAACCCTCCGGAACCCGGTCCCAGGTTTTCTTCGGTGAATTTTTTTCGTTCTTTTTTTAAGTCCTCAGCTTTGGCAAAATTGTTGACTGTCGCCATAAAGCGAAAACTTGCGCTGTTTTTTATACCTTCGGCAATTCCCTGATTCTGTGTATTGAGCAGCTGAAGAGTGGGGCTGAGGGCGTGATTGTCCTCGCCGTGAAGATCATTATTGTAAAGATATTTACTGATGACACCGCAACGCTTTAATTCCATTGCCGCTTTTTCGCCGTTTAAAAAGGTGTAACGAAGCCATGGCTCGCCATCCACATCAACAATTTCGACCTGCTGCGGATTCACCGGATAGTATCCTGCTATATCGTCATATCTGTTGAGAACAGGGACGATATAGCAAGTATTTTGAGCCTCATATATTGTCGCTGTTTTATAGAGGAACTGACTGCCGGTCATGAAAATATTGGGCTTTGTATTAAGTATTTTTTCAATCCCTTTAATGTCCGCTCCCTCAACATTCGGCTGCAATTTACTACAGTGATTAGCAAATGTGTGTATACATGAACGTGTAAGTTCCATTTCATACACTCCGCCGTCATATGTACTGAATATAGGCGTGTAACCGTCAAGCATTTTGAAAAAATTTGCGGTATCCTGGGAAGCTTTCGGCTTTCGTCCGAATAGTTTTTCGAGAGCACCCGTGTTGATCATCTCCCTTATAAAGATTTTATATTGCTATTCATGTCAGCGCTCAAGCTCTTCCACCCTCTTTTCAAGCTTTAAGATTTTTTCGTCGTAGGTCCTGATGAGCTCGGACAATATCTTTGCCATCTCGCCGCGCTTGACCTCGCCCTCGGGCTCGAACTCGGTCTCCGTTCTGCCCTTTAAGTATCCCGCAAAGTACGCGTTTTCAATATATTTTTCCGCCCAGTGACCCTTTATGTCCGTAAACGGCGTTTTCATTTTTTCCATAAGCACTAAATACAACTCCTCCACATTTTCGATTGCAACCTCCCGCCTCGGGTGCGGAATGTTGCCCCATGAATTTTGAATTATGAGCGAGTCCGCCTTGACTTTAAATCCGTCCAGCGGCGACTTTTCGCCCTTGTCGACCCAGCCGACGCAGACCTCGCAGTGCGCGCCCTTCTCGGTAAGCGCCAGAAGCGGCGCGTTAAACTGTAAAAGCGCCCGCTTTGCAAGCTCATAATCCGGATTAAAACATTCATCCTTATCAATCTTACAATATGACCCGACCCTGTAGCAAAACTCGGACGGGAACTTGGCTTTATACTCCTTCGCCTTGTCTATCGCCTCGGGAACCTCGATATTTTCCGGCGCTACAGAGCGCTTTGCCGTGCCGAGCGTCCGCCCCATATCAAGCGCCGTCTCGGGATACATGCCCTCGCCGCGGTGCCTTCTCCAGAGCCCGTAAATGCCGAGCACCGACATTTTCGCTTTATCCGCACTCTGCACCTGAAAGCTTTCCGCAACTGAGTGCGCAACGCACGACTGCACCGTGCCCTGGTCCAAAATATCGGGCAGATACGGCAATATGTACGATTTCGGAACCTCGGGCGGCTCCGTCATTATTGACGAATATCTATATATCCCCGC
>CAKSNL010000011.1 GCA_934476235.1 uncultured Clostridia bacterium
GCGGGGATATATAGATATTCGTCAATAATGACGGAGCCGCCCGAGGTTCCGAAATCGTACATATTGCCGTATCTGCCGGACATACTCGACCAGGGCACGGTGCAGTCATGCGTTGCGCACTCGGTTGCGGAAAGCTTTCAGGCGCAGAGCGCGGATAAAGCGAAAATGTCGGTGCTCGGCATTTACGGGCTCTGGAGGCGCCACCGCGGCGAGGGCATGTATCCCGAGACGGCGCTTGATATGGGACGCACGCTCGGCACGGCAAAGCGCTCTGTAGCGCCGGAAAATATCGAGGTTCCAGAGGCGATAGACAAGGCGAAGGAGTATCTTTCGCGCTTCCCGTCCGAGTTTTGCTACAGGGTCGGGTCATACTGTAAGATTGATAAAGATGAATGTTTTAATCCGGATTATGAGCTTGCAAAAAAAGCTCTCCTTCAGTTTAACGCGCCGCTTCTGGCGCTTACCGAGAAGGGCGCGCACTGCGAGGTCTGCGTCGGCTGGGTCGACAAGGGCGAAAAGTCACCGCTGGACGGATTTAAAGTCAGGGCGGACTCGCTCATAATTCAGAATTCATGGGGCAACATTCCGCACCCGAGGCGGGAGGTTGCAATCGAAAATGTGGAGGAGTTGTATTTGGTACTTATGGAAAAAATGAAAACGCCGTTTACGGACATAAAGGGTCACTGGGCGGAAAAATACATCGAAAACGCGTACTTTGCGGGATACTTAAAGGGCAGAACGGAGACCGAGTTCGAGCCCGAGGGCACTGTCAAGCGCGGCGAGATGGCAAAGATACTGTCCGAGCTCATCAGGACCTACGACGAAAAGATAAATAAGCTTGAAAAGAGGGTGGAAGAGCTTGAGCGCTGACATGATAATTAAAGCGGCGGCGGTTTTGACTGCCGCCGGGGGCATCGGGACGGCTATATACAAGCTCATTCACTGGATTGACGAGCAGAAGAAGCAGACAAAGGAGATCGCGCGCCTTAAAGAGGAGCAGACGCTTTTGACCTACGGCGTTCTTGCGTGCTTAAAGGGGCTGAAAGAACAGGGCTGCAACGGTCCCGTTACCGAGGCGATCGGAAAAATAGAAAAGCACCTGAACCTTCAGGCGCACATGTAGAAAGGGTGGTATTATGAAAATCAATTGGAAAGTCAGAGTCAAGAACCCCGTGTTCTGGTGGGGCGTGGTTGTTGCGATTTTTGCGCCCATTCTCACCGCTCTCGGTATCGAGTGGCAGAGCGTGACGAGCTGGGAGCGCCTTTGGGAGATCATCTGCGAGGCGGTAAATAACCCCGTCATCGTCGCGGCAGTCGCCGTGAGCCTCTATAACGCGCTTATCGACCCGACGACAGAGGGCGTTTCGGACTCCGAACGCGCGCTTACATATGATAAGCCGGGCGGCAAAGCATGACGGCGGAGAGAATCGTCTCCGCCGCGCGGGACCAGATCGGCGTTAAAGAGAGCCCGGCAAACTCCAACCGCGTGAAGTACAACACGGCGTACTACGGGCGGGAGGTTTCGGGCTCGCGCTATCCGTGGTGCTGCGCGTTTGTCTGGTGGGTGTTTCACTCCGTCGGGGCGGATAATCTCTTTTTCGGAGGAGGCAAGACGGCGTACTGCCCCGCGGTCGAGGATTACTACCGCAAAAAAGGGCAGTGGTTCCCTGAGCCGAAGGTCGGCGATCTGGCGCTTTTCGATTTTTCGGGCAAAGGCGTTGCAAGCCACATCGGCATCGTCGCGGGCGTAAATTCGGACGGGAGCATAACGACCGTTGAGGGCAATACGGCGCTTTCAAGCGACGACAACGGCGGGGCGGTAATGCTCCGTTTTCGCAAGCGGTCAGCCGTCCGCGGGTTTGCCCGCCCGGCGTATGAGGACATGGACGAAACGGTGGAGCACCTTCTCGCCGACGGTATCATCACGAAAGAGAACGCCGCAAACTGGCGCGCGTTCCTCTCGGGCGCCGCAGTCCCCAAGCCGGAATATGTCCGCGCGCTCTTGGACCGGTACCACGGCAAGACGGGCAATTAATTGCATGGGCGTAGGTGATGCGAAAAATAGGCGGACGGATGTTCATCATCCGCCCCTACGGTGCGCATTAGCGTAGGTGGGTGAAAAATCGTAGGGGTCGCCATTCTTGGCGACCCGAGGAGGGTGCGCAAAATGCGTGGGTGCGCCGAAAAATCCCTCCGAGTTTTGCTTTGCAAAACCCACCTCCCTTTAGCAAGGGAGGCTTTAAGGTGCTTTTTGCCACGCCTCGTGCGCCTGTTAATAGGCGGGCGGATGTTCATCATCCGCCCCTACGGTGCGCATTAGCGTGGAGAGTGCAAATGTAGGGGTCGCCATTCTTGGCGACCTGCAAAGGGAAACACCGAAAAAAACGACCCGCAAAGCTGGCGGGAGGATGTTTGGCAGCCGCAAAAAGGTGGTAGCGGAGCCAAAGGCGTTATGAGCGCGCTTGCAAGCGAATAGCCGATGCGGAGCGTGCCTTTTTGCGAAAAGGAGGAATGACGGCGGATATGACGATTTTTTAACAAAAAAATCGGAATGGAGCTTGAGTCCATTCCGACGTGGTGGAGGCGACGAGAGTCGATGCGGGCATAAAGCCCGCATCTGAAAAGCCCGTTCGCTTCGCTCACTCCTTGCTTTTCCGGGACTAAAGTTCGCCTCCCGTCGCTGCCGTTCAATCTAAAAAGCAAACAGTGCTCCTTTGAGCAGAAAATCACCGCAAAAAGGTGGTAGCGAAGCCAAAGGCGTTATGAGCGCGCTTGCAAGCGAATAGCCGATGCGGAGTGTGCCTTTTTGCGAAAAGGAGGAATGACGGCGGATATGACGATTTTTAACAAAAAAATCGGAATGGAGCTTGGGTCCATTCCGACGTGGTGGAGGCGACGAGAGTCAATGCGTGCATAAAGCCCGCATCTGAAAAGCCCGTTCGCTTCGCTCACTCCTTGCTTTTCCGGGACTAAAGTTCGCCTCCCGTCGCTGCCGTTCAATCTAAAAAAACAAAAAGTGTCCCTTTGGACACTTTTTGCTTTTTTGGTGGAGGCGACGAGAGTCGAACTCGTGTCCGAAAACTCATCCGCACGGGCATCTCCGGGTGCAGCCTGTGATTAAAATTCCCTTTAGCCGAAGCTCGCAGGCAGGCTTTCGGCAAAGGTAGCTTTATTAATGCATGGCACGGATAAAAAGCATCGCCGTGCTCACGTTCACCGCTGTCGACGCCCTTTTAAAAGCCGCGGTACTCTCTTAAAGGACGGCTGCACTTAGGCAGCGTAAGCTAAATTATTGTTAGCGTTTAATTTTAAAATTGAGCTTTATAAGCGGCGCTCACCGCTACCCGCTTCCCATGGTTCAGCGTCCCCGTCGAAACCGGTACGCCCCCATAGATTAAGTAATGGGGATAAGTCCCCTCATCTTTATTATACCGGGAAAGTGTTGCAGGCGCGTTTCAGCAAGGTAAATTCTCAGTTAAATTTGCCGCGCAGAGTGCGCTCTATGTCGCGGTTCGCCTGGCGGCGCGCCTCATCGTCGCGCTTATCGTAGAGCTTTTTGCCCTTCGCGAGAGCAACCTCGACCTTGACCCTGCCGTGCTTTAAGTACATCGAAATCGGAATGATGGAGCACCCGTCGCGCTGAACGGCGCCCAGCAGCTTCATTATCTCAGCCTTATGAAGGAGCAGCTTTTTCGGGCGCAGGGGGTCTTTATTGAAAATATTGCCCTTTTCGTACGGGCTTATGTGCATTCCGTAGACGAAAAGCTCGCCGGAATCGACCGCGGCGTAGCAGTCCTTTAGGTTCACTCTGCCCCGGCGGATGGACTTGACCTCGGTGCCGAAAAGCTCGATTCCCGCCTCAAATTTTTCAAGAAAAAAGTAATTCCGCGCCGCGGTTTTATTGGACGCGAGCGTTTTTGTGTTTTCCGGCATAATGACCTCCTTGCGCCTTGTCGGCGCGGTTTTGTTTGTTGGTGGTGGGGTGGGTGCGAAAAATAAGTGGGTGCGCTGAAAAATCCTCCCGGCTCTTCGAGCCACCCTCCTTTAGCAAGGAGGGCTTTAAAAATCGGGCGGATGAGGGCATCCGCCCCTACGGGGTGCCATTTTAGCGCACTTATTACCTTTTCATTGTTCGCTATTCCCTATTCACTGAACTGGCGATTTTGAGAATCGCCCCTACGGTGCGTGGGCGTAGGTGGGTGCGCTGAAAAATCCTCCCTTCGCCTTCGGCTCTTCAGTCTCGCTGCGGCTCGGTCACGCCTCGGTTCTGACAGTCCACCGGACTGTCATTCATTGCCTCGGCGCCGCTACGCTACCTTTAGCAAGGAGGGCTTTAAAAAAGCCTCATTATTATGGGCGAGTGCATAGGCGTAGGCGAGTGCAAACATAAGGCGGGCGGATGTTCATCATCCGCCCCTACGGGGTATGGCGAAAGCGGGTGCGAAAAATGCGTGGGGGTACTGAAAAATCCCTCAGTCACGGCTACGCCGTGACAGCTCCCTTTAGCAAGGGAGCCTTGCTATTGTCTTTTTCCGCCACGCCTTTAGCTCTTGGAGGCTTTAAAGTGTTTTTTGCCACGCCTCGTGCGCCTGTTAATAGGCGGGTGCCATTTTAGCGCACTTATTACCTTTTCATTGTTCACTGTTCCACAGGCGGGCGATTCATGAATCGCCCCTACGGGGTATGGCGAAAGCGGGTGCGGAAAATGCGTGGGTGCACTGAAAAATCCTCCCGGCTCTTCGAGCCACCCTCCTTTAGCAAGAAGGGCTTTAAGGTGCTTTCCGCCACGCCTTTAGCTCTTGGAGGCTTTAAAAAAGCCTCATTAATTATAGGCGAGTGCCCCCGACGGGGTTAAAAAGCGGAGCCTTTGGCTCCGCTTTTTATTATTCAGCGTCATCGTTTGTGTCTGCGTTTTCGCCCGTATTTACGTCAGCTTCCTCATTGGTGTTTTCGTCAGCGCCGGAGGTAGTATCCTCCTGAACCTGGCTCTGATTATCATCCGCTGCATCGGAATCGGACGCCTTCTTGGAAAGTGCCGAGAGCGAAACGGAAGTGATAACGAACAGTATCGCCAAAACGACGGTGAATTTAGCCAGGATTCCGTCCATCGTCTTGCCCTTGTTTTTACCGAAAAATGTTTCGGCACCGCCCGCAATGCTTCCCGACAAGCCCTCCGACTTGCTCGACTGGAAAAGAACAACAGCCATAAGTCCGAAAGCTATGATAAGGTGCAGCACGGTAAGTACCACTTGAAGTGTTGTCATAAGACCATTCCTTTCTTCTGTTCAGGGCGCAGAAATACCCCTTAAATAAACTCTACGGAATAGTTTACCACACATTTCGGAAAAAAACAACTGTTTTTTTAAATTTTTATACTAAAAAATGAAGATGTGCCCGAAAGGGACTCCTCGATTGCCGTCAGGCGGTTGTATTTCGCCGTTCTTTCCGAGCGCGAGAGCGAGCCCGTTTTGATGTGCCCGGAGCCCGAAGCGACCGCGATATCGGCTATTTTGGTGTCCTCGGTCTCGCCGCTTCTGTGCGAGATGACGGTTTTATAGCCGCCCGAGTGCGCAGTCTCTATCGCGTCAAACGTTTCGGTGAGCGAGCCTATCTGATTGGGCTTTATCAGAACCGTGTCCGCGCAGCCTTTAATAATTCCTTCCTTAATTATCCTGGGATTTGTGACGAAAAGGTCGTCCCCCACGAGGCGGCACTTTTTGTTAAAGAGCCGCGTTGCAGCCTGCCAGCCCTCCCAGTCCGTCTCGCCTAAGGGATCCTCGATTGAATATATCGGATAGGTATCGGCGAGCGAGAGAAAATACTCCGAAAGCTCGGAAGAAGAATAGCTTTTCTGCGACTTGGGAAGGACGTAGCGCCCGGAAGAAAACCACTCGCTTGCCGCCGCGTCAAGCGAAATCATGATTTCCCCGGTATAGCCCGCTCTGCCGATCGCCTCGGTGATAAGGTCGAGCGCCTCGGAGTCGGACGAAATATTCGGCGCGAAGCCACCCTCGTCGCCCACGGCGGTGGAATATCCTGCGTCCTTTAACACTTTTTTGAGGGTGTGGAACACCTCCGAGCCCATTCTCACCGCGTCTCGCTCCGTTTCGGCGCCGACCGGAACTATCATGAACTCCTGAATGTCAAGGCTGTTGTCCGCGTGCGCGCCTCCGTTTAAGATGTTCATTAAGGGAAGGGGCATGATGTGCGCGTTCGCCCCGCCGAGATAGCGGAAAAGCGGAAGAGCCAGCCCGTCCGCCGCCGCCTGTGCCGCGGCGAGCGAGACAGAAAGTATCGCGTTCGCGCCGAAGCGGTGCTTGTTCTCCGTTCCGTCCGCTTCTGTCATGACCCGGTCGATGCCGCGCTGATTTGTCACGTCCATGCCCTCTATGAGCGGGGCAATTTTCTCATTCACGGCGGCGACCGCCTTTAAGACGCCCTGCCCGAAATAGCGCGAAGAGTCCCCGTCGCGCTTTTCGGCTGCCTCGCCCTCGCCCGTGGAAGCGCCCGACGGGACGGATGCGCGGGCTTTTATGCCGGAATCGGTCGTAACTTCCGCCTCGACGGTGGGGTTGCCGCGCGAGTCTAAAATTTCCCTTGCCTTAACGGCTGTAATCTTCATAAAATCACTCCTTTGACTTAATTATGACATCCGGTGGAAAAATTATACCTAAAATATTTGACTTTGCGCTTATCATAGAGTATAATATGAAGGTACTACTTTATAAGGGAAGGTAATTTTTATGTTAACATCTATCGTGGGCATTAACTGGGGCGATGAAGGCAAGGGCCGTATGGTTGACCTTCTGTCGCAGGACGAGGATATTGTTGCGCGCTATCAGGGCGGAAACAATGCCGGTCACACCGTTGTAAACGACAAGGGCAAGTTTATATTAAACCTTCTGCCGTCCGGAATTCTCCGTCCGGAGGTCGTGAACGTTATGGGCAACGGCATGGTTATAGATATTGAACACTTAAACGGCGAGATTGACAGGATCGAGGCGGCGGGAATCAAGATAGGTCCCGACCATCTTAAGATAAGCGACAGGGCGGTTATCTGCATGCCCTATCACGTAATGCTTGACTGTCTGGAGGAGGAGCGCCTGGCGGACAAGAAGTTCGGCTCGACAAGGCGCGGCATCGCTCCGGTATACAGCGACAAGTATTCCAAAAAAGGCATCCGCATGGGCGACCTTTTACAGCCCGGGTATTTAAAGGAAAGGCTTGCCGATATCGTTGAGTGGAAGAACCTCACTATCGAGAAGGTTTACGGCGCAGAGGGCGTGACGGTTGACTCTATGCTCGCATGGCTTAAAAAGTTCGGCGACAGGTTAAAGCCCTATATCTGCGACACGGGCGTTTACCTTACCGAGGCGGTAAAGGCGGGCAGGAAGATCATGTTTGAGGCTCAGCTCGGCGCGCTTCGCGACATTGATTTCGGCATTTATCCCTACACGTCAAGCTCGTCCACGATAGCGTCGTATGCTCCGATAGGTGCGGGAATCCCCGGCGTCCGCCTGGATAAGACGATCGGCGTCATGAAGGCGTATTCGACCTGCGTCGGCGAGGGTCCGTTCACGGCGGAAATGTTCGGCGACGAGGCGGAAGAGCTCAGAAAGGCGGGCGGAGAGTACGGCGCGGCGACCGGAAGACCCAGAAGAGTCGGTCCGTTTGACGCGGTTGCGTCCCGCTACGGCGTGAGAGTTCAGGGTGCGGACGAGATCGCGCTCACCAAGATGGACGTGCTTTCATATCTTGACAAGATTCCGGTTTGCACCGCGTACGAGATCGGCGGCGAGAAGGTTTATGAGTTCCCGGTCGGTGAGGCGCTCAACGAGGCGAAGCCCGTTATCGAGTATCTGGACGGCTGGAAGTGCGACATATCCGGCTGCAGAAAGAAGGAGGACCTTCCCAAGGCGGCTCTTGACTATGTTTATTACCTTGAAAAGGCGACCGGAAGCAAGATAAAGTACGTTTCCGTCGGACCGGACAGAGAGGCTTACATCGAGTTTTAAAGTTTTAAGAAAAATTTAAGAAAAAAGAAAAGCAAAGCGCTTTTCTTTTTTCATTTTTTGTGATATTATTAAGATAGACAGACTGTGCATTGGTGTGCGCGGGGGCGAAATGACGGGCAATTCATGAATTGCCCCTACGGGGCGCATTAGCGTAACGGGTGCGCGCAAACGGGCGGGATGTCGGGGACGCCATCCCCTACGGTGCGCATTAACGTAATGGGTGCGAAAACGGGCGGGAGGATGTAAGACCCCTACGGCGCATTAGCGAAAGTGAGTGCGAAGCATAAATAAAATACAACCTCACATAAAATACAAACTCATGAAAGGAAGCAGAGTATGAGAATAGATAAAAGAGGAAATGACGAGATAAGACCCTTTAAGATAACGCGCGACTTTACCAAGTACGCGCCGGGAAGCGTTTTAATCGAGACCGGGGACACGAAGGTCATCGTGACCGCGTCGGTCGACGAATACGTGCCGCCCTTTAAAAAGGACACGGGCACGGGCTTTCTCACCGCAGAGTACGCTATGCTCCCCGGTGCGACCGCGGACAGAAACCAGAGAGACATCTCAAAGCTCAAGCTAAACGGCAGAAGCGCGGAGATTCAGCGCCTTATCGGAAGGTGCATGAGAGCCGCCTTTGACTTAGGCAGGCTCGGCGAGCGCACAATCCAGATCGACTGTGACGTTATCCAGGCGGACGGCGGAACGAGAACCGCATCCATAAACGGCGCGTTCTGCGCGGCGGTGATTGCCGTCAACAAGCTCTTAAAGGACGGCGTTATCACCGAAAACCCGATAAAAACGCAGATTGCGGCGGTGAGCCTCGGAATCGTGGACTCGGTAATTATGACCGACCTTTGCTATGCGGAGGACTGCCGCGCCGGGGTTGACATGAACCTTATTTTAGACTCCGACTCAAATATCGTCGAAATTCAGGGCGCGGCGGAGCACGGAACGTACTCCAAAAAAGAGCTTGACGCGCTTTTTGAGCTCGGCGAAAAATCAATAAAAGAAATTATGAAGCAGCAGAGGGACATTCTGACCGATGAGGAACGGAGGCTCTTAAAATGAAGCTTTTGATGGCGACCAACAACCCCGGCAAGGTCAGAGAGCTTTTGGAGCTTCTTGACATGCCGGACGTTACCGCGGTGACCTTGTCCGAAGCCGGATACAAAATTGAGGTGACCGAGGACGGGACGACTTTTTCCGAGAACGCGTTTAAAAAAGCGATGGAAACGCACCGCATTACGGGCATGACCACCGTGGCTGACGATTCGGGGCTCTGCGTTGACGCGCTTTCGGGCGCGCCGGGCATTTATTCCGCGCGCTGGGCGGGAGAAGGAGCGACCGGGGACGACATGGTGAAAAAGCTCCTTTCCGAAATGGAGGGCGTGACTGACCGCGGGGCGGAGTTTCGCTCCTCAATCGTCATGGTGTTTTCGGAGGACGACTACATCACAGCCGAGGGAAAATGCCGCGGCGTTATCGCGCATGAGCCCAGGGGAAAGGGCGGCTTCGGGTACGACCCGGTATTCTATGTACCCCAAAAGGGCAAGACCTTTGCCGAGATGAGCACGGAGGAGAAAAATGAGATAAGCCACCGCGCGCTGGCAATACGCGATTTAAAAAGGAAGCTTGCGGAGCGTTAAAGCCCCGCAAGCAGGATCGACTTATTTTAAATCAGCATCCGCAGCCTGAGTTGCAGCCGCAGCCTGAGTCGCAGTTATTCCAGCCTCCGCCGCAGCAGCAGCAAAGGATAAGTATGATGACGATGAGCCAGATGCATCCGCAGTTATTTCCGAACATAAGAAATATCTCCTTTCAAATTATGAAAACATTTAAGGACCGATTTTTGTTTTTCGTCCGCGGGGAAGGAAAGACCCTTCCCCGCGGACAAAGGGGCGCTTTAGCAGCCGCAGCCTGAATTGCAGCCGCAGCCTGAATTGCAGCCACAGCCATTATTGCAGCCGCAGCCGCCCGAAAAGCCCAGCAATATGATAATGATAACGATTATCCAAAGTCCGCTGTTCCAGTTACCGAAAAACATGTCGATCCTCCTTTTGGA
The DNA here is from genome assembly GCA_934476235.1 of uncultured Clostridia bacterium. Taxonomy (GTDB): domain Bacteria; phylum Bacillota; class Clostridia; order CAKSNL01; family HGM11501; genus HGM11501. The sequence continues at coordinate 10,084 of CAKSNL010000011.1, forward strand.
AAGCCTTAACCGCCCCGCAAAACCTTAAACAGTTCGGCTGCGGTTCGGTCGTAACCGGCTTCCAATGACATAATATGCCTGAAAACCAAATTTTGTTACAATGAGGTGAAGCTTTAATGAAATTTCTCATTCTTTCAGTTACCGCGGGTCAGGGTCACCACCGCTGCGCGAAGGCGGTGGAGGAAAGCCTTACCGCAATGGGGCACGAGTGCAGGACGCTTGACGCCTACAAGCATATTTTCCCGGCTCTGGGAGAAACTATTGATAAGGGCTATCTTCTTTCGACAAAATATATCCCCGAGGTCTACGGGAAAATCTATAAAATAGCGGACGACCGCGCCTTCGGCTCCGGCATCACGATGGAGACCCAGAGGCTGGTTTATAAAAAGCTGGTCGAATACATCATGGACTATAAGCCCGACGGGATAATCTGCACCCACGTTTTCCCCTCCGTCTGCATTACGTATGCCGAAAAAAGGGGAAAAATGCCGCACATCCCGTCGATAGGTATAGTAACGGACTTTACGGTGCATCCTTACTGGGAGGAGACCGCGCTTTCGGCGTACGTTGTGCCGAATGAGCTTCTCACCTGGCAGTGCATGGAAAAGGGGATTCCCAAAGAAAAGGTTTATCCTATAGGGATTCCGATATCCTCGGAATTTTCCGAAAAGCTATCAAAAAGCGAGGCAAGGAAAATGCTCGGGATTCCCGACCGCGACACGGTGCTCGTGATGACGGGGAGCATGGGCTTCGGCAATGTGCCCGAGCTTATTTCCCGCATGGACGCATTAAGTGAGGACTTTCAGATAATCGCGGTCTGCGGCAACAACAAGAAAAACTATGAGGAGATATCGGGGGGAAGCTACCGGCACAGTGTGTTCTGCCACGGCTTTACGGATAAGGTCAGCCTGATGATGGACTCGTCCGACTTTATCGTGACGAAGCCCGGCGGACTTTCGGTGTCCGAGAGCCTGGCAAAAAGGCTTCCCATGATACTGGTCAGCCCCATTCCGGGACAGGAGACGAGAAACCGCGAGTTTTTGCTAAACTCCGGGCTCGCCCTTGCGGTGAGCGACACCTACTCCGTTGCCGAGGCAGTGTACTCCTTATACAACAGCCGGTTCCGCTTTGAGGGTGAGGGAACGCTTTACGGGCGCTTTGCACGCCCGTATTCGGCGCGCGATACAGCTGATCTTGCCGTGAAGCTTGCCGACAGAAAGGAAGTTAAAGTATGAAAAAAATCGAAATTAAAAAGGGCGTGAACCTCTGGCTCATTCCGGACGGCAAATTCAAGACCTACTATGCCGGAATATTCATGCACACGCCGATAGATGAAAAGACGGCGACCGTGAATGCCCTTATCCCGCTTTTGTTAAAGCGCGGGAGCAAAAATTTCCCCACGGGCAGAGCGATAGCCAGGGAGCTTGAAAGCCTTATGGGCGCCCGCATGAACGCCTACACCTCCAAAAAGGGCGACGACCAGATGCTCGCCTTCACGGTGACGGGCGCGTCCGACGAGTTTTCGCCGTTTTCCGATGTGACGAAAAGGGCGCTCTCGCTCCTTTCAGACATTGCGTTTAACCCGATACTTCCTGTGGATGAGGGGTATTTAAAGAGCGAAAAGCTCCACCTTCTTGAAATTATCGAGGGCGAGAAGAACGACAAAAGAGCGTACTCCGCCTCCCGCTGCCGCGAGGAGATGGCGAAGGGCACACCCTACGCCGTGCCCGAAAACGGATATGCCGAAAAGGTATCATCAATCACCGAAGGTGACATAGAGGAGCGGATAAAAAGCGTTATAAATGAATCCGTCACGGACATTTTAATTGCCGGGGCGTTCTCCGAGCGCGAGGTGACGGAGCACATTAAAAAGCTCACGGAAAACCTTCCTAGCCGCCCGGAGGAAAGAATTAAGAGCGCGGGCGTTGAAAATAAGGGCGGGGCGTATGTTGAAGAGGTAATGAACATAAACCAGGGCAAGCTCTGCGTCGGCTACACGCTCCCGGTTTACGCGCCGGACGATAAGATGTATCCCGCGGCGATGTTATATAACTGCATTTTCGGGGGCAGCGCGTCCTCAAAGCTTTTTTTAAACGTGCGCGAAAAGCTCTCGCTCGCCTATTACGCGAGCAGCGTTTACGAGCGCGCGAAGGGCATTATCGTAGTGTCCTCCGGCATCGAGTGCAAAAACTTTGAGAAGGCGGGAGACGAGATAAGAGCGCAGTTTGAACTGATGACCGGCGGCGCGATAACCGAGACCGAGATTGACAATGCGAAAAAGAGCCTTATAAACACCTACAAAAGCGCGTCCGACTCGCTTTCGGGAACCGTTTCCTACTCGCTCGGGCAGATAATATCTGGCTCATATATAAGCGCGGGCGAAACGGCGGAAAGAATCCTCGCCGTTTCCAAGAGCGACATTTTATCGGTTGCGCCGTCCGTGCGCGAGTCGCTCACATATTTCCTTAAAGGAGGAGAAAACTGATGTATTTTTCCGAAAGCTATTACGGCGACCTTAAAGAGAGCGTTTATCACGCCGTTCATAAAAGCGGGCTGAATGTCTGCGTTATGCCGAAGGCGGGCTTTACCAAAAGCTACGCTGTGCTTGCGACGCGCTACGGCTCCGTGAATAACTGCTTTACCGCGCCGGGGGACGATGAAAAGACTTCTGTTCCCGACGGTATCGCCCACTACCTGGAGCACAAGATGTTCGACCAGGAGGACGGAAGCTCCGTATTCGACAAATTCTCGCTCTACGGCGCGAATGCGAACGCCTTCACCGGCTTTACGATGACGGCGTACCTTTTCTCCGCGGCGGATCACTTTTACGAAAACCTTGAAACGCTTTTAGACTACACCATGCACCCATACTACACGGACGAGACGGTGGAAAAGGAGCAGGGCATAATCGGTCAGGAAATCAGAATGTACGAGGACGACCCGGGCTGGAACGTTTACTTTAACGCCCTTCGCGCAATGTACAAGGTAAATCCCGTGAATATCGACATTGCGGGAACGGTCGAGTCCATCGCCGAAATTACGAAAGAAAAGCTCTATAAATGCTATAACACGTTCTATCACCCGTCCAACATGGCGCTTTTCGTGACCGGGAACGTGACCCCCGAAAAGGTCGGCTCCTTAGTCGAAGCCATGGTGAGCGCGGACCATGACCCGGGCAGAATAATAAACCACTTTGAAAAGGAGCCGGACGAGGTTGCGACGCATAAGATAGAGGCGGAGTTTGACATCGGCACGCCCCAGTTTGTCATCGGCTATAAGATAAGCCGCCTTCCCGAAGAGGGAGCGGACTATGTTAAGACGGACGCGGTGATGAGCGTTTTAATGCAGGCGCTTTTCGGAAAGAGCAGCGATATTTACACAAGGCTTTACGAAGAAAACCTCATTAACGACTCGTTCTCCTCCGGCTACGAGGGCGAGCTTTCCTACGCCTTCGCCGAAATATCGGGGGAGAGCCCGGAGCCTGATAAGGTGTATGAGCGCATTAAAGAGGCGGTCTCCGAGGCAAAGAATAAGGGCATTTCAGATGAGGATATAGAGCGCGCGAAGCGTGTTGTCACCGGGCGCGCGGTGTCCTTAATCGACAGTCAGGAGGGCTTTTCGAACGAATTTGTGCGCTTTGCCTTAAAGGGAGCGGACATTATGACCTACCCGTCCGCCGCCGCGGGCGTCACCGGGGAGGACGTTATAGGAGCGCTTGCGCTTTTGGACAACGAATTTTCCGTGCTCTCGGCGGTCTATCCCAAAAAACATGAAAAAAGCGGTGGCGGAAAATGAGGACGCATGTTGAATTTAAAAACCTCGGCATTGACCTGATTTTAAACCGCCGCGCCGTGGAGTTTGACGCGCTCGGCGGCGGGATATATTACTACGCGCTTATAATCTGCCTGGGCTTCATATTAGCCTGGCTCTACATAAGCCGTGAGGAAAAAAAGTATTCAAAGAGCGACGATTTAATCAATCTTGTGCTCATCGCCCTTCCCGCCGCGGTCGTTTCGGCAAGGCTTTACTACGTCATATTTTCGTTTAACGACTATAAGGACGACCTATCCGAAATCTTTAAGGTCTGGAACGGCGGGCTCGCAATCTACGGCGGAGTCATCGGCGCGGCGGCGACGGTCTTTATCTACTGCCGCGTAAAAAAGCTTTCGATTCTGCACTATCTTGACCTTCTGGCGATGGGGCTTTTAATCGGTCAGTCGGTCGGCAGATGGGGCAATTTCGTAAACGGCGAGGCGCACGGCGCCCTCGTTTCAGACTCTTATCTATTGGGAATGACGGTAAACGGCGAGGGACCTTATCACCCCACGTTTTTGTATGAATCAGTCCTTTGCGCGCTCGGCTTTTTGGTTATTTTCCTTATTTCAAAAAGGATAAAAACGGAAGGGTTTAAATCTTCGGCGTACCTTATATGGTACGGCGCGGCGCGGTTTTTCATCGAGGGCTTAAGGACGGACAGCCTTTACATTCCGGGCACGGGAATAAGAGTGTCCCAGGCGCTCTCGGCGGCGATGTTTCTAACCGGCGTCATCATAATGGCGCGTTTTGTCCGCAAGAAAAAAATTCAATTGACTTGACAGGCATTTTGTAGTATATTAAATATGTACATTTTTTTAAAAAGCAAATGTTGGGAGGTAAATATATGACAGTATTAAAAAAGTGCATTTGCCTTATTCTGGCAATAATGACAGTTTCTGCGTTTCCCGTTCTGGCGGCGGAAACGGCGGAGGCGTCTGCGGTTACGGCGGCGCTGACGGGGGATGAGCTCCCGGCGGATACCGAGTCCGGCGAGCCCATAAAGTTTTCGGACGTCGACTATGATTCGGCGCTCGGAAAAACGGTGGAAAAGCTTGTTGACAAGGGCGTTATCTCGGGTTTTCCGGACGGGACGTTTAAATCCGAGCAGACCTTAACGCGCGCGGAGTTTTCCAAGATCATAGTAAGCTTTGCGAGCGCCGCTACGGAAGTTAATTTGGACTCCGGCTTTCCGGATGTTGACAATGTGGGCGCCGAGGCGCACTGGGCAAAGCCTTACATAAAGGTAGCGAAGGATTTAAAGATAATCGCGGGCTTCCCGGACGGGACGTTTCATCCCGATGAGGCGGTGACCTATGAGCAGGCGGTCAAGATGATCATGTGCGCCCGCGGATACACAGACTATACGTATCCGGACGGGTTTATGCAGATCGCCCTTCAGAAAAAGCTTCTCACCGGAAGCACGCACACAGGGGCGAACAGCGCTCCCATTTCGCGCGGAAACACGGTTATTTTAATAAACAATGCGTATGACATCACAGAAAGCAGCCAGATAAACTATAGCGGCGGCGGTTCGTCATCCGGCAGCAAAGGCTCCGGCGGCGGCGGAGGCGGCGGAGGCGGAGGCGGCGGCTCCAAGAATAACAATACAGAATGGTCAAGAAGGGTTGACGGCGTTGTCTGGGGCAATAAGTACACCATGCTTGACACCTCAAAGGACTCAGTTGATGCAAGCGAGCTTGCGATAAAGCACATAGATTCCAAAACCAAGGAAGAGACTATTTCAACCTTCCGCATTGCCGAAAAGCTTCAGAAGAACGCGGCAAACTACATCGGCAAAAACGTCCGCGCGACAATTAAGGAGGACGATAGCGGCAAGGAGTACATAAGCGCCATAGAGGAGCTTAAGAATAAGAACTACTCTCTCTCGGTGGATTCTGAGGATATTGATTCGGTTACGTATAACGAGGAAAAAGGACAGTATGTTCTTAAGTATATAAGCGGCAACAGCTACGCTTACCACTATTTTAACAAGGAAAAAGACAGTATCTATGTTATATATAACGGCAAGTCCGTATGCTCGGGCGACGCGGAGGGCTACAAGTTTGACCCGGCATATATAAAGGGAATACAGAACGGCAAAATAAAGATACTCTCCAATGACTCGGACAAGGAAGGCGACGTTGTTATCGTGTCCGACTATAAAACGGGCGTTGTAAGGTCAAAGTCCACGGGCACCGGTGTAATAACCCTTAAGTACGGCGCGGGCGAGATTAACACAAACGATAAGGACAGAGAGGTTTCCATCGTAAGCGCTAAGGGCGGAAGCACCGTAAGCTTCGCAAACATAAAATCAAGCGACGTTTTAGATTACGCGCAGTCGCTCGACGGCAAGGTGCTTAGTTTAATTGTTTCCGCGGCGGCGGATTCGGGCAATGCCATTACCGGAACCATTACCAAGGTGACGGAGGACAAGGTAGCCGTAAAGCCGACAAATGCGACCAAGGCGACCGAGTATGAGCTTAACGGAAACTATATCGACTATTTAAATAACGTTGAGGACGCGGACAAATACTATCCTCTGCGCGAGGACAGGGCAACCGTAAGGTTAAACAGCTTCGGCAAGGTTGCCGCGATAGATCAGGTCACCACGACCACGAACGAATACTACGGATATATCATGAGGCTCGGCTATTCAAGCGGAAAGCAGAAGCCGGAGGATGACGACACGGTTCTTTTAAAGGTATACCAGCTTGACAAGACCGGCGGCTCCGCTTCCGCGAAAAAGGAATTTGAGATTGCGGGCAAGGTAAGGATCGACGGAGTTTTGTATAAAAACGACCCCGCCGCGGTGTCTGCGGTGCTTAAAAAAGCGGCGGCTATAGCAAACGAGGGCAAGGTGACCGGAAATGCCGGCACGGAGTACACTTCCTTTATAAGGTACGAAACCGAGGGCATGAAGATTGCAGTTATCGACACGATACTTGACGAAAACGGCGTTCTTTCGACCGGGAGCGACGAGCGCTACAACACGCTTGTGCGCAGCACCTACGTTTACAATGAGAACGAGGAGCTTGGCGGAAAGCACAAGTACTGCTCGACCTATCCTTACGGATTTTACAAGACAAAGACTCAGGACCGTTTCAGAGTCAGAGCAAACTCAAGCTCAACGCTTCTGCTCTTCGTGCCCGGAAACCGCGGCAGCGAGTCGGGCTACAAGGCGGGCAAATTCTTAACGACCAACTTCTACAACGGCATGGAATACTATGTCGAGGCGTACAACGTTGACTCGCAGAAGTACGCGCAGTTCGTGCTTCAGTATATGACCGACGGTAAAGAGGACGTTACCGCGTATTCGACCCAGGCGGTCGTTACCGGCATTGATATGGACTCAAGAACCGCGAAGATCACATATATGATGTACTCAAAGACAACGTCCACGACCAAGTCGGTTGCGGAGTCGAGCCCGGCGGACGATATGATAGACGGTCTTAACATCGGCGACGTTATACTTTTCTCGGAGAATTCATCGGGCGAGATATACGACTTTTACAAGGCGCTTGACATCACCGATCCTCCGGTCGGAAGAATCGACAAAGAGGAGCTTTTGTACTCAAACGAGGCGGACGATAACAAGAGAATAAAGGGCTTTGACTTTTATCCGGACGGCGTGCAGCGCCCGACTCAGAAAAATGTTAAATACAGAACTTTGTACGGTACGGCGGCGGATTTTGACTCAAGCGATTACCTTTTCGTTAACCCGTATCTCGGCACGGACTATATTCATGACCGTGCGGATAAGCTCACCGAGTCGTTCTCGATAAAGTCGTCGTCGCTTAAGGTTTTCGTTTACGACGAGAGCCAGACCGACAAAAACAAGATAAAGACCTATTCGGGAACTACCGCCATAAGAAAGCTCTTGAAGGGCGAGGACGATGACGTTAACTTCACCACGGCGAAGACGAACGGCGGAGAGTATGACGGCGCGGATCAGGTGTTCATTTACATGGGCACGTCCGGCACGTCGAGCGATTCGTACGCGTCATTGAGGTTCATCTACGTTATAAAGAGCCCGTCCCGCCAGTCGAATCCCGCCAACTATCCCGGAGTCGTGACTCCCGAGGAGGATCCTTTAGCAGACAAGAAGGACGCGGCGGTAAATGAGCTTAAGGCGTTTAACAGCGACGCAAGCTACACGGGAAAGAATAAGACCGAATATTCCGCGGCTCTCACCGCCGGGATTGAGGCGATAGAGAGCGCCGCGTCGGAGGAAGCCATAGCTTCCGCACTTAAGGACGCGAAGGACGCCATCGGCGAGATAATCGCGGACGGCACGGTTGACCTTAAGATAGAGGAGATATCGTTCTACGTTTCGCCCGAGAATTATCCCGAGGCACAGGCGGATATCGAGAGCATAATCGCGGACGCGAAGGCAAAAATCAGCGCGGCAGCGAAAAATTCAGAGATTGACTTGGCGGTGACAGAGGCTAAGGCGGCTATTGACGCGCTCACCGGTCCGCTCCTTTCAAAGTACCGCGGGGACGCGAAGGCGGAGATTGATAAGTACGTTTCGGACAATTCCGGCGCTATCGACGAGACCGGGGAGTTCACGGCGTATATAAGCGAGGTCAAGGAAAAGATAGACGCGTGCACGGATCCTAACGGGATCAAAACACTGGTAGAAGACGCTAAGGCGTATATCGACGGCAATATCGCGGCGAAGGCGCTTCCCGGGCTGAAGGAGAGCGCTAAGACCGAGATAGCGGAGTACGCTTCGGAGAACGCGGCGGAGTACAGCGGTGACGAGGGGCTTGCCGCCATCATTTCGGAAGCGAACGCGGCTATAGACGGCGCAGCGGATTCAGGCGCGGTCGAGGCGGCAAAATCTGACGCGAAGACGAAGATTGACGCATTTGTCGCAGAGAAAAACGCGCAAAAGTCCGGGTCCGGAGCTGAAGGAGAGTCGGAAACCGGGTCCGAGGGCTGAGGTCTGATGAAATAAAAACAGTAAAAGGCAGTAAAAACCGTAAGGGCTTTACTGCCTTTTTGTGTGCGGGAGCGGGAGGTGGCAAAACCGCAGGTTTTGGCGGAGGGAGAGAAGGCGAAAGGGCACCTGTTCGCCCTTACTACCCCTCAGCCACGGCTGCGCCGTGCCAGCTTCCCTGACAAGGGGAGCCCTTTTAAAGCCCTCAAGAGCTAAAGGTAGCGAAGCGGCGCCGAGGCAATGAATGACAGTCCGGTGGACTCATCAAGAACCGAGGCGTGACCGAGCCGCAGCGAGACGGAAGAGCCGAAGGCGACGGGAGGATTTTTCGGGAGGGGCACGGAAAATATGCGTGTAGCCCGGCGGTCGATTCTGAGAATCGACCCTACGGTGCATGGGAGAAAGTGGGCGAGAAACCAACGGGAGGATGAGGGCATCCTCCCCTACGGCGTGCCGAAGGCACACTTATTATCTTTTCACTGTTCACTATTCATTGGCGGTCGATTCTGAGAATCGCCCCTGCTCCCAGGGGAGCGGCTTGTCGCAGACGAAAACGTCCACATCCTCCTTACGGCAGAGAACGAACGTCTTCACGACCCCTATCTTTGACGAGTCGCACAAAAAGACCTTCTTTTTCGCGTTGGAGAGCATGACCTTCCGAAGCGCGGTCTCTTCCTCCGACACATCGCTGACCGTGCCGTCTTCCGACACCCCCTGGCTTGAAAAAAACACAATATCGGCGTTGATATTTTTTATGTACTCCTCCGCCGCGGAGCCTGTGAAAATGCCGCTCTGCGGAACAAAACGCCCGCCGGTGCAGTAAAGCTCAGCTCCGCTTAAGCCCTCCTTAAAAATGCGGAGGTTATTCGTTATTATCTTAAGATTTTTGCGCCCCTCCAAGTATTTTAGGACCCTTCTGACCGTTGATGACCCGTCCATAAACAGGGTGTCTCCGTCCGAAACGAGCTGCGCCGCCTTTTTCGCGACGGCGGATTTTGCATCCGGATTTGACGCGTCGCGCACACTTACCGGCACAACGGTGTTTTCATATTCCGGGAGGACGACCCCGCCGTATATGAGGCGCAAAAGCCCCGCCTCCTCTAAGCTTTTTAAGTCCCGCCTCACGGATGACTCGCTCGCATAGACGGCGCGCGAAAGCTCCCCGACCGTGGAAAAATGCCTTTCTTTAAGAAGCTTCATGATCTCCTGCCGGCGAATGTACGATACCATGCCCGCCCCTCCTTTTTGAAAAAGTTTGACAAGCTTTCATAATGTCCGCCAAACCTTGATTTTTGGAAAACGTCACTATATAATATACTACAGTTTCAAAAGTTTTTCAATCTTTTTCAGAAATTTTCAAAAAGGAGCGGTTAAAATGGCGGTAATAACTATTGTCGGCGCCGGAATGATGGGCAGCGCCCTTGCGTTCCCGGCGAGGGAAAACGGTCACGAGGTCAGGCTCGTCGGCACCCATTTTGACGGTCACAAAAGGGCTTGCCGATACGAAGGACGGCAGGCTTTTGACGTACCCCGACCTCTGGGAGGCGAGCCTTAAAAAGCTCGGCAAGAGGCTGCCGCTTTGCGCGGTCGGCGGACCGTGCACGAGCTATGAGCTCGTCGCGCACGACCGGACGGAGGTCACCTTCTGCGGGAAGGACGAGGGAGCGCTAAAGCTCCTTAAGAGCTTTTTGGGGACGGATTATTACCACATCAGCACCACGTGTGACGTGACGGGCATCGAGAGCGCCGTTGCCTTAAAAAACGGCTATGCTCTCGGCATTGCGCTGACGATCGGCGTCAACAAAAGGGTCTATGGAAACGACACACTCCACTATAATTCCCAGGCGGCGGTGTTCGGTCAGGCTGTCCGCGAAATGCACCGCCTTTTAGAGTTTCAGAACGCGCTGACGTTAAATAACCTCTGCGTCGGCGCGGGCGATCTTTACGTCACCGTTTACGGGGGCAGAACCAGGCTCGTCGGTATCCTTTTGGGCGAGGGGAAAAGCATTGACGAGGCAAAGGCGATGCTTAACGGCGTCACGCTCGAGTCGCTCGTCGTAGCCGAAAGAGTCGCCCGCGCGGTCCGCGTGAACATTAAAAAGGGTGCGCTTAAGGCAGAGGATTTTCCCCTGCTCCTTCACATCGACGACGTACTCACCAAAAAAGCCGCGGTTTCGATCCCGTGGGACAAGTTCACCTACTCCGAAACATCCCTTTAATTGACAATAAATTAACAAAAATATATTGATTTTTTAATGATTTTGTTTTATACTATAATTGTAAGGCGTGGCACACACGCATACAATTGAAAGGGGCTGTTTACATGAAGGTTATTATCAGCGGCAGAAGAACAGAGGTTGAAGAGCGGCTCAGGGAGCTTATCGCGAAGAAGCTTGCCAAGCTGGACAAGTTTTTCTCGGATTCATCGGAGGCTAAAGTAACGCTTACCGGCGAGAAGGGCGACCGTGTGGTTATGGAGGTCACCGTCTTTTCCGACGGAATGATATACAGGGCGGAGGAGGACGCGTCCGATGCATTCGCCGCTATCGACAAGATCGTAACGGTTATTGAGCGCCAGATCAGAAGAAATAAGACGAGGCTTGAAAAGAGGCTCCGCAGCGGCGCTTTCGACCCGGCAAACTTTGAGCCGGAGGCAAAGGCGGACGAGGAGTCGGAGTTCAATATTTTGAGGAACAAGCACATTTACTTAAAGCCGATGAGTGCGGAGGAGGCAATTTTGCAGATGAATCTTCTGGGGCACAGCTTTTTCCTCTTCAAGAACGCGTCGACCGACGAGACAAATCTTGTGTATAAGAGAAACGATAAAAACTACGGTCTTATTGAGATTGATTAAAAAGTATCGGTTTTGCGAAAACGGGCACTGTAACCTTAAGGTTACGGTGCTTTTTTTTGTTGGTGTACGGAAAATAGGTGGGGTGCATGGGCGCAGCGGGTGAAAACGTAGGGGTCTCTTGTCCCCGGCGACCCGCGGTGGGGGCGAAAAATACGTGGGGGCGATTGAAAAATCCCTCAGAGTTTTCCTTCGGAAAACCCAGCTTAAAACCGCCCTTGCGGTTTTAAGAGCGTGCGACAAAACCTTGAACGGTTTTTCGCACCTAACGGAAAAAGACTTTTGTTGTCTTTTTCCGCCACGCCGTTTAGCAAGGGAGCCAAAAAGCCCTCCTTGCTAAAGGAGGGAAGAGCCGAAGGCGAAGGGAGGATTTTTCGGGAGAGGCACAAAAAAACGTGCGCACACCCGGAGTGCGTCCCAAGGAGGTGACTTTATAAGGGATTTTGTCACCAAAATCCGATGCTCGCTGTATCTATGGACAAAAGTGATATTCCGAGCATTTGCTCGGAGTGATATTTTCTTTTCGGAAAGTGATAGAAAAGCCTGCCGGCTTTTGTGATATTGTATTCGCCCAATTAAACTGCCCCGCGGGCAATATCACTATGCAAAGCATAATATAACTGCGAAGCAATATCACTCGCCGTCAGGCGAATACAACCGGGGCTCCCCTAAGCGGTCGATTCATGAATCGACCCTACGGTGCACTAACCTCCCCCTACAATGCGCGGAAAAAATTATATTGATATAACAAAAAAACGGTGATATAATATTATTAATAAGCAAGCCTCGTGATAAAAACGCCGCGAGCCGAGCCGGCAAAAAACGGGCGGACCGGCTTAAAATAAGCTTGCACCCGAAGGGAGAAAAGAAAAATGACCTTAAACGAATATTATGACTATATAAAGGACAAAAACGTCGGCTTTCTCGGGCTGGGGCGAAGTAACATGCCCTTAATCCGCCTGCTTGCCGCGAAAAACGTGAAAATCACCGTGCGCGACAAAAAGGAAAGGTCCGCCCTCGGCGACTTTTTACCCTCGCTTGACGCGCTCGGCGTCAAAATAATCTCGGGCGACGGATACTTAGCCGGAATAGAGGAGCACGACGTGATATATAAAACCCCCGCGATCCGCCCCGACCTTCCCGAGCTTATCCGCGCGAGGGAGCACGGAACTACAGTGACCAGCGAGATGGAGCTTTTCTTTTCGCTTTGCCCGTGCAAGGTTTTTGCGGTGACGGGGTCCGACGGCAAGACCACGACGACCACGCTCATTTACGAAATGCTCAAAAAAGAGGGCTGCACCTGCCACCTCGGCGGAAACATCGGGCGCCCGCTCATCGGCGACATCGAGTCCATCCGCCCGGACGACATGGCAATTGTCGAGCTTTCAAGCTTCCAGCTCTTTAACATGACCGCCTCGCCGTACGCCGCGGTAATCACCAACATTTCGGAAAATCACTTGGACTGGCACAAGGACTTTGACGAGTATATCGGCGCGAAGAAAAACATCTTCAAAAACCAGTGCCCCGGCTCCGTGCTCGTCTTAAACCGCGACAACTCATACACCCGCGCCATGGCGGGCGAGGCGAAGGGCAGCGTGCGCTTTTTCTCGCTTAATGAAAAGACCAGCGGCGCGTACCTTGAGGACGGCAAAATTTATTATGACGGCGGGTACATTATGGATAAGTCCGACATAATCCTTCCCGGAATCCACAACACGGCAAACTACCTCGCGGCAATCAGCGCGGTGCGAGACTTCGTTTCGGACGAAACGGTAAGATCCGTCGCGCGGACGTTCGGCGGCGTGGAGCACAGAATCGAATTCGTGCGGGAAAAGGACGGCGTGTCGTACTATAACGACTCTATCGGTTCGACCCCGGCAAGGACGATTGCGACGCTTTCCGCCTTCCCCGGCAAGGTGATCCTGATTGCCGGCGGATACGATAAGCACTTAAATTACACCGAGCTCGGGCGCGTGATAAAGGACAGGGTCAAATTCCTCGTTCTAATCGGCGCGACGAGCGACAAGATTGAGTCCGCCGCGCGGGAGGCAGGATTTTCCGCCATCGTCCGCGCGCACAGCTTCGAGGGCGCTGTTCTTGCCGCACGCGACGCGGCGCTGCCCGGGGACAAGGTCGTGCTCTCCCCGGCGTCAGCAAGCTTTGACATGTTCCGCGACTTTGCCGAGCGCGGAAAAACGTTTAAAAATATAGTGAACGGTTTGTGATAAAATGCAAATAAAAGAAATAATTGAAAAGCTGACCTCGGTGCCCGGCGTGTCCGGCTTCGAGGGCGACGTGAACGACGTGTTTTTAAGCCTCATCGCCCCTTATGCCGATTCGGTTGAAAAGGGCAGGGCGAACAACGCGTTTGCCATGAGGAAGGGTCGGGGCAAAAAGCTTCTGATTGAGGCGCACTCCGACCGGATCGGGCTCATGATAACCAAGGTCACGGGCGGATTTTTGAGCTTTCTCCCGGTCGGCGGGATTGACCCAAAGATTCTGCCCGGCGCGCTTGTGAGCGTGAACGGGATTCCCGGCGTTATCGGCGCGAAGCCCCCGCACCTTCAGACGAAGGACGAGGACAAAAGTTTAAAAATTGCCGACATGCTGATAGATACCGGGCTTTCGGACGCGTCGGAAAAGGTGCGCCCGGGGGACGTTGCCGTTCTTGACGGCGCATTTTTGGACATGGGCGGAAAAATCGCCTCCGGCGCGCTGGATAACCGCGCGTGCCTTGCCGCGCTCATAAAGGCGGCAGAGCTTATCAAAAACCCGGCGTACGACATTATCTATGCCGCGACGGGGGCGGAGGAGGTCGGCATGCGCGGCGCTGCGGCGCTGCCCTTTTCGCCGGACATTGCAATAAGCCTTGACGTGACGTTTGCAAAAAGCCACGGCTCGGACTTTGAGTCCTTCCCGATAGAAAATCCGACGGTATCGGTAAGCCCCAGCCTTTCGCGGGAGCTTTCGTATGAACTTTTAAAAATTGCGGAGGAGGAGGGCATCCGGGTGAGCACCGAGGTGGAGCCCGGCTCCTCCGGCACGAACGCGTGGGCGATAGCCTCCGCGTGCCCGGGTGCGCGGACCGCGCTCATCTCCGTTCCCGTAAAATACATGCACTCGGTGTACGAGATGTGCTCTGTCGAAACCGTAGAAAAAGCGGCGCGGCTCGCCGCAGCATTTGCCGAAAGGGGGGCTTTATAATGCTTTCGGAGCTTTGCATGGCGCCCGGCGTGTCCGGCGACATAAAAAACGTCCGCGACATAATCATAAAAAACCTCAGCGCGCCTTATTATGTTGACGCGAAGGGCAATCTCATCGTGCACAAAAAGGGCAGGGGCAGGCGCGTCATGGTCGCGGCGCACATGGACGAGGTCGGCTTTATCGTCACCGGAGTGACGGACGGGGGCGACCTTACGTTTGCCTCCGTCGGCGGGATTGACGAGAGGGTCATGATTTCAAAGGCGGTGCGGTTCTTAAACGGAGTCACCGGCGTTATCGGCTATAAGGCGATACATTTACAGTCCGCAGAGGAGCGGAAAGGCTCGCCCAAAGAGGAGGAGCTGGTGATAGATATCGGCGCCGATGATAAAGCCGGGGCGCTTTCAAAGGTCAGAATCGGGGACACGGCGGCGTTTATCTCAGAGTATAAGGACATGGGGGATGACCGCTTTACCGCGAAGGCGATTGACGACCGCGTCGGCTGCGAGTGCCTTTTAAGGCTTTGCGAAAAGGACTTTGATTTTGATTTTTACGGCGTTTTTTCAGACTGCGAGGAGATAGGCGGGCTCGGCGCGAAAGCGGCGGCAGAGGCGATCCGCCCCGACCTTGCGTTCGTTTTGGAGGGGACGACATGCTCTGACCTTCCGGGAACCGAGGAGCCCGACACCGTCACTCATTTAGGCGGCGGCGCGGTCATCCCCGTGCGCGACAGGAGCATGACGGCGGACAGGGATATGGTCTCGCTCCTTGTAAGGACGGCCCAGGAGGAAAACATTCCCCATCAGTACAAGAGGACGACCGCCGGGGGAACCGACGGCGGAGTCATCCACCTTTCCGCGGGCGGAATCCCGACCGCGGTACTGGCTGTCCCGGTGCGGTATCTGCACAGCGCGTACTCCGTGGCGGACAAGCGCGACTGCGAGGCTTTTTACCTCCTTGCGGAAAAATTTCTTGAAAGGGCGAATGATATAAAATGACTTTATTAAAAGAGCTTTCGGAGGCGTTCGGACCCTCCGGATATGAATCGGAGGTAAGCAAAATAATCGCCGATTCGATGAAAAAAGCAGGTTTTTATGCGAAATACGACTCTTTGGGCAATGTGATATGCAAAAGAGCGGGAGCGGGGAAAACGCTCATGCTCTCCGCGTTTTTTGACGAGCCGGGCTTTATCGTGACGGACGCGTATCCCGACGGCACCTTGTCCGTTCGGGAAGCGGGCGGAACATTCGGCGACGGGGCAAAAAGAGTGCGCTTTGAATCGGGCAGAATCGGGCTTTTGAAAAAGGAAAACGGAAAATTAAAGGCTGACGCGGGCGAAAAGTCGAAGGAGGAGGCGCTTAAAAGCTTCCCGATCGGCTCGTACGCGGTGTTTGACTCGCCCTATTATTCCTCGGGCGACTTTGCCGTGGGCAAGGCGCTCTCCTCGCGTGCCGCGGCGGCGGCGCTCATAAAGGCGGCAGAGGAGCTTTCCGCCGAGTGCTCGCTTTACGTTGTCTTCACATCCCAGCACTTATCGGGCTCGCGCGGGGCGGCAGCCGCGGCGGAGATCGGGGCGGACGAGGTGCTCGCCGTCGGCTCGGTTTCGGGGCGCGGCGGGGTGTATTTATCCGCCATGGATAAAAAGTGCATTGCCGATGAGGCGGTAAAAGAGGAGCTTTTGGCGATCGACCCGGAATTAAAAATCAGCGTGACCGACACCGTTGACTCGGACGCGGGCGCGCTTTCAAGGCTCGGCGCAAAAGCGGGGGCGATTCTTTTGGGCGTCGGCGAAAAGGGAGCGGAGACAGAATCCGTCTCGCTTTCGGACATAGAGAGGGCTGCCGGAATAATCAAAAAATTTGCCGAAAGGAAATAGAAAATGGACTACATTGCAAGAGCTGTATCAGCTGACGGATTTATAAGAATTTTCGCGTGCAGGACGACCGATCTGGCCGCCGAGGCGGCACGCATACATAACTTGAGCGCGACATCGGCGGCGGCGCTGGGGCGCACCCTCACCGCGGCGGCTCTGATGGGCGCGATGATAAAGGACAACGGCACCTCCGTCACGATTAAGATAGACGGGGGCGGACCCATCGGTCAGATTCTCGCCGTGACGGATAATTCCTCGATGGTGAGAGGCTATGTCGACAATCCGCACGCGGACGCGCCGTCAAGAGCCGACGGGCACCTTGACGTGGCGGGCGTTGTCGGGACGGACGGGTTTTTGACCGTCACGCGCGACTACGGACTTAAGGAGCCCTATTCAAGCTCCGTTCCCCTCGCGACGGGCGAGATTGGGGACGATTTCACCGCATACTTTGCCGCAAGCGAGCAGACGCCGTCCGCCGTCGGGCTCGGCGTGCTGATCGATAAGGACCTTTCGGTCAAGTGCGCGGGCGGCTTTATAGTTCAGCTCATGCCCGGGGCGACGGAGGAGCACATCGCCGACATCGAAAAGGCGATGAGGAATTTTACGTCGGTCACCGAGGCGCTCTCCGAGGGCAAAACTCCCGAGCAGATAGCCGAGTCGTTAGTGACTGACCAAACGCTCTTTTTCTACGAGAACATTAAGACCGCGTATTTTTGCCCGTGCTCGAAGGAGCGCATGGCGCGCGCACTTATTTCGCTCGGGAAAAAGGAGCTTGAAGCGATTATAGAGGAGGATCACAAGGCGGAGCTTTCGTGCCGCTTCTGCAATAACCGCTACACGTTTTCTGAGGAGGAGCTAAAAAAGATGCTGTGATGGCGCTCGGCGGGGGATGTGCGCACACTTTCGCTAATGCACCCGTAGGGGCAATTCACGAATTGCCCGTTTAGGGAATAGTGAACAGTGAAAAGGTAATAGGTGCGCCGAAAGGCGCACCCGTAGGGGATGGCGTCCTCGACATCCCGTTTACATTCGCACCCATTTCGCTAATGCTCCGTAGGGTCGATTCTGAGAATCGACCGCCAATGCGTGCGCACGTTTTTTTGTGCCCCTCTCGAAAAATCCTCCCTGAATTTTCTGACCGAAAATTCTTTCCTCCTTTAGCAAGGAGGGCTTTAAATTGCCTCGGCGCCGCTTCGCTCCTTTAGCAAGGAGGGCTTTAAATTGAGGGCGCTCACGGCAGCTTGCCTTGTTAAAAGCCCCTGTTGCAAAATGAGTCAAGAGAGCCGTTATCGTACGGGCGGTCCTGCGAAAAGCCCGAAAAATTGCCCGCGGGTGCTGCGGCTGAAGCTTTCTTTGGCTCCTCGCGGAGCAAAAGCTCCTCGAATTTATCGCCGAATATATAGCTCGGAGTTAAGAGATATGAGTATTTCGTGTCCTTCCACTCCGAGCTTAATTTGTCTGTAGCCGTCATAAGCTCCTTCGGCGAAAAGCCCTTTTTAAGCGTTTTTGTAATTAAAGCCTTCGGCGTTTCCCTGTCGCGGAAGCTTTTATTTGTCACTTTTTCAAAGTGAGACAAAACCTCCTCCGAAGGATCTTCCGGTATAGGGTTTAAGGTATGAGGTATTAGGTTTAAAGTATTAGGTTTAAGGTATAAGGGCGAACTTTCACCGTGCGCGGAAGGTGAGGGCACCGTGCTTTCACTATGCTCCTTTTTTTGCGGGGTAAAATGGGCTTCTCTATCTGCTTCGGGCGGGGGAATCACGCTCTCCGCCTCCTTAATATTCGGGTGCTGGTGTGATGAAAACTTCGGAATGTCTATGTAATTTTTGCCGCCCGATGAGTAGCGCGTGATGAATCCGTTTTCGTGAAGGACCGATAAAAGCGCGTCAGCGTCGCAGTCGTCAAAGGGCAGTATCTCCGCCTTGATGCGCAGAGGTCTGTCCTCAAGGCGCCCCTCGCGGTCGGCAAGGCACCAGAGCCCGGAAAAAAGGATCCGCGCGAGCGGGTCAAGCCCGCCTAAAATGTCGTTTTTGAAAAAGTTCGGTTTAATGTTTCTCGTTCTCATGTTTTCTCCTCCCGCGCCTTTTTTCGGCGCCTTGTGATTGCCCGGGCGGGAGCGGTGAAAAACGCTCCCGCGGTCAGCACCGTTATTGTACCATGCCGGCACGGTGCAATGTAAGTCCCGATACGGCAAAAGGGGGAAGGGGAAGGAAGGTAAGAGGGAAGAAGAAAAGTTAATGTTCCGCCGAAGCGCGGGCGTAAAATACGCGGGTGCACCCACCGCGTGCTCAAAAAAAAGAGGAAAGGCAAAGCCTTTCCTCTTTTATTACGGGGCGTTTCCCCTTTTCCTACTTATCGAACTCGAAATCAAAATGCATCGCCAGCGCGTCAAAAAGCTTTTGCATAACGCCGGAGGCAACCTTTTTAATGTCGCTTCCCAAAATGTAGTCTATGATCGCCCTTCTCTCCTCTTCGGGAACATTGTAGATTGTGAGCGTCATCTCCAAAAACCTTGAAAGCTTTTTTTCAAGCGTGAAATACTTGTCGCACGGCTTTGTCATGTAGCTTCGCATGATACCCGCGGTGCCTATCTCAAGCTCGTAAAAATCGCTCTCCGAAAACCCGGGGAGATTCTCGGAAAAGAGCGAGTAAAGCTCCGACGAGGTGCGCTGGAAAATGTACTCCGCGGTCTTGGGGTGCGTGTACGCCTCCACGTATATCTCGCGCAGATTCTCGTTAAGCTCGGTCAGCGTCATCTGAATCGCGGTCTCCGCCGCGTAGATATACGAATTTTTCGCATTTTCCGGAACGGCAGAGTGCGCAATGTCAAACTGATTGGAGAACATGAACTCCACAAGGTCCATTAAGACCCCGTCCTTCGTCCTGAAAAGGTTCTGGAACGAGCTGTTGGAAACGTTCGCCTCCTCGATAATATCGCTCATCTTGGTTTCCCTGTATCCGTTTTCTATAAAAAGCTTCACACATGCCGAAAGTATCCTCTTTTTAGCCTCCCGGCTGTCCTTTCTTCGCGTCATGAAAATCACGGCCTTTCTTTGGTATATACCTATAATACAATATTTTTCCGCAAAAATCAAGTCTTTTATTATTCTTTTGCGCGCCGATTGAGTTTTTTTCGCCGACGGCTCAGTTTTCCGAAATTATTTTTTGCGCGACCTTTAAAAAATCATTCACATCCGCGGCGTTAACGAGGTAATACTCCGCCTCGGATAAGTAAGCCATAGCAAGGGAAAGGGCGCACCTTCCCTCCTTTGTCTTTAATTCGTAGCGCTTTTTTATGGGGTTAAGCACGCCCTCGTACCGCTCGTCGATACCGGAAAGGCGCGCCTCCTTATAAAAATCGAGCACCGTGTCGCGCTCCGTCTCGGGGAAAAGCTCGTGCGGAGCCGTAGAGTCGAACACCGCGAACGAAAGCGCGGGCACCGTTACCATGTCAAGGCTTTTCTTGTCAAAGCTGCAATAATAGACCTCGGTGTCATAGCCCATTTTTTCGGCGCGCTCGGCGATTTTTTTAAGGAAGGTGGACTTGCCTGTTCCCGGGCGCCCCTTTATGAAATAGCGCGCGGAAAGCCCCTCGGTGAGATTATTGATGTAGTTGACCGAGCCTGACGGCGTTGACGCGCCGAAAAACCGCTCCTTCCTCTTTCCGGGCCCGCCTTTGCCGCCCCTTATCAAAAGGTTTTCCTCAAACTCGGTGAAGCGGTTTAAGCTGTCATAATCCATGTTGGCGATGTAGACCTTTTCCCACTCGTCGTGAATCCTCTTTGCCTCGGCGTACTCGCTGTAGAGCGTGTCAAATGCGCGGTCGGCTTTTTCAGAAAGCTCCTCCGCCTTCGGGCAGTCCGCCTCCCCGGCGGGAAGGATTATTCCGCCGGAGTATACCTCCCCGTCCGCAACGGCAAGCCCCTTTTCCGGGATAATGACCGCGTCAAGAAAGTCGCCGAACGGCGAGAGCGCGGTCTCGGTATCAAATCCCTTCTGCTCATAGAACGTTGCGACCGCGGACATGACGCGCGTTTTCACCGTTTTGCACCTGCCACTGAGCGCATAGACGGTCGGGCACCCCGTTATGTTTGACTTTGAAAGATTCACGCAGCCGGACGAAGTTGCCGCCCTCACAAAATATTTTTTCCGCATACAATCAACCCTTTCCGATAAAAATAGACAGACGGTCAATCCGTCTGTCTTAAGTATGCCGATAAAATCCGCTTCCGTCCCGCCGGGGGTGCACCTAAAAATCCCTCAGAGTTTTCCTTCGGAAAACCCAGCTCCCTTTAGCTCTTGGAGCCTTTAAAGCCCTCCTTGCTAAACGGCGTGACGGAAAAAGACAATAAAGTCTTTTTCCGTTAGGTGCGAAAAACCGTTCAAGGTTTTGTCGCACACACATAAAACCGCAAAGGCGGTTTTATGTGGCATTTGCAAAGCAAATGATGGGAGGATTTTTCCGCGCACCTGTTTTAGTCCGACTGTCAGCTTTTTTCAAGGCACATATTCACAGACGGTCAATCCGTCTGTCTATTGTATGCAAAAATATGCAAAAAAATCACAAAAGATCGCTTAATGTAATGGAGTCAAAATACTCGTTCGTCATCTCGTTAAAGCGGCTCCACATGGTGTATATCCGGCACGACGCGGTGGCTTTGCACGGCTCGGAATTCGCCGAAACGCACTTGACCGGCGCAAGGTCGCCCTCGGTGAGCCTTAGTATCTCGCCGATTTTGTACTCCGAGGGGAGCCTTGAGAGCCTGTAGCCCCCGCCCTTGCCGCGGATGCCCGATAAAAGCCCGTTCCTGGTTAAGACCGGCACGATCTGCTCGATGTATTTAAGAGAGAGGTTCTGGCGCTTTGCCACGTCCTTCATCGGGATATAGCCCTCGCCCGCGTGCTCCGCAAGGTCGATGAGCACATGGAGCGCGTACCGCCCTCTGGTCGATATCATCATGATTTTAAGCCTCGCAGCCGTGCGAACATTCGGACTTTTTAAATTCCGCCTCGTCGTAAGCGATGCCGTTCTTCTTGTAATAGTCCTCGACCGCCGATTTTATCGCCTCCTCGGCGAGCACGGAGCAGTGCATCTTGTGAGCCGGAAGCCCGTCAAGCGCCTCGGCAACCGCCTTGTTGGAAAGCTCCAGCGCCTCGGACACCTTCTTGCCCTTAATCATCTCCGTCGCCATGGAGCTGGACGCGATCGCGCTGCCGCAGCCGAAGGTCTCAAACTTAACGTCCGTAATTATATCGTTATCAATTTTTAAGTATATCTTCATTATGTCGCCGCACTTCGCGTTGCCGACCTCGCCGACGCCGTCCGCATTCTCTATAGTGCCGACATTTCTGGGATTTCTAAAGTGATCCATTACCTTTTCGCTGTATAAAGCCATTTTTAACACCTCATAAATAAAATTTCTTTTTTCCTTCGACCTTGTCGTGCCACAGGGGCGACATGTTTCTTAAGTATTCAACGACCTCGGGCACCTTCTCCAGAATGTAGGTGATCTCCTCGTCCGTGTTCTCCTCAGAGAGCGAGAGCCTGAGCGAGCCGTGAGCGACCTCGTGCACTCTGCCGATGGCGAGGAGCACGTGGCTCGGGTCAAGACTGCCCGACGTGCAAGCCGAGCCGGACGACGCTTCGATTCCCGCCTCGTCCAAAAGGAGCAGAAGGCTCTCGCCCTCAATGCCCTCAAAGCAGAAGCTGACGTTGCCGGGAAGGCGGTTTACTCTGTCTCCGTTTACTGCCGAGTGCGGAATCTTTGAAAGCCCGCTGATGAGCCTGTCGCGAAGGCGGCTGACCTTTTCGGCGTTTTCGTCGATATGGTCTTGCGCGTACTTCGCAGCCGCAGCCATGCCCATGATAGCCGGCATGTTCTCCGTCCCGGCGCGCTTTCCGCGCTCCTGCGCGCCGCCCTCGATTAAGACGGTGAGCGGAATCCCGCTTCTTGCGTAGAGCACGCCCACGCCCTTGGGACCGTGGAACTTGTGCGACGAAACCGAAAGCATGTCGATATTTTCGTCCTTAACGTTTATCTTAACGTGACCGTACGCCTGAACCGCGTCGGTATGGAAAAGCACGCCCGCTTCGCGGCATACCTTGCCGATTTCCGCTATCGGAAGAACGGAGCCGATCTCGTTATTTGCGTACATCGTGGTAACCAAGCAGGTGTCCGGGCGGATTGCCGCCTTCACCTCGTCTGCGGTAATGTTGCCCGACTCATGCACGTCCAGAAGCTCGACATCAAACCCCTCTTTTTCAAGCTTTTTGAGCGTGTGGAGCACCGCGTGATGCTCAAACGCGGTCGAAATAATGTGCGTCTTGCCCTTTTTTCTGCCAATCATCGCGGCGGAAATAATCGCCTGATTGTCCGCCTCGCTCCCGCCGGAGGTGAAATATATTTCCCTGGGCGAGCAGCCGAGCGTTTCGGCAATTGTGCTGCGCGCCGAATAAAGCGCCTCCGCCGCCTTCTGACCCGCCGTGTGAAGGCTGGACGGGTTGCCGTAAATCTCATCAAAATAAGGCATCATCGCCTCTATCGCTACGCGGCTTGTCTTTGTGGTCGCCGCGTTGTCAGCGTAAACTTTCATTTAAGAGTCATTCCTTTCATCTTTATATGATAAGTATAAACCTACTTACCTACTTTGTCAATAGGTAATTAAAAAGTCAGAATCGACAAATTTTTTTCATAATTTTTTGAAAAATCTATGGAAATCCGCAAAAGAAAGTGCTATAATAACCTTATATGCATCCTACAAAGGAAAGGAAATGTTGAAAATGGCAAAATACGACGCTGCCTCTTTGATTGCGGACGAGTTTATAAACGACTCCGAGATTTTGGAAACGCTCCGTTATGCGGACGAAAACAAGGACAATAAAAAGCTTATCGAAGAGATTATAGATAAGGCGCGCCCGGTGCGCGAGAACGGAAAGGTGCACTGCCGCGGGCTTAACCACCGCGAGGCGTCCGTCCTCTTAGCGTGCGAGGATGAGGAGCTTATAAAGAAGATGTACGCTCTGGCGGAGGAGATAAAGCAGGCGTTTTACGGCAACAGAATCGTAATGTTCGCGCCGCTTTATCTTTCAAATTACTGCGTGAACGGGTGCGTTTACTGCCCGTACCACATGAAGAACAAGCACATTAAGCGAATTAAATTAAGTCAGGAGGACATTGCGCGCGAGGTTATCGCCCTTCAGGACATGGGGCATAAGCGCCTTGCGATCGAGGCGGGCGAGGACCCCGTCAACAACCCCATAGAGTATATACTTGACTCAATTAAGACAATTTATTCAATCCACCACAAAAACGGCGACATAAGGCGCGTCAACGTCAACATCGCGGCGACGACGGTGGAAAATTACAGAAAGCTCAAGGAAGCCGGAATCGGCACGTACATCCTTTTCCAGGAGACCTATAACAAAAAGAGCTACGAGCTTTTGCACCCGACCGGTCCCAAGCACGACTATAACTACCACACCGAGGCGATGGACCGCGCCATGGAGGGCGGAATCGACGATGTCGGTCTCGGCGTTCTCTTCGGGCTGGAGGGTTACCGCTACGAGTTCGCGGGGCTTTTGATGCACGCGGAGCACTTAGAGGCGGTTCACGGCGTCGGTCCGCACACCATCAGCGTTCCGCGCGTCAAGCCGGCGGACGATATAGACCCCGACGAGTTTGACAACGGCATTTCGGATGAGATTTTCGAAAAGATTGCGGCGCTCATAAGGATAGCGGTTCCGTACACGGGCATGATAATTTCCACGCGCGAGAACCAGAAGGTCCGGGGCGAGATGTTAAGGCTCGGCGTGTCGCAGATAAGCGGAGCGTCGCGCACCAGCGTCGGCGGCTATGCCGAAGAGGAGCGCCCGCACGATTCGGAGCAGTTTGACGTGTCGGATCAGCGCAGCTTGGACGAGGTCGTGTCCTGGCTGATTGACGGGGGGTATATCCCTTCTTTTTGCACCGCGTGCTACCGCGAGGGGCGCACGGGCGACAGGTTCATGAGCCTTTGCAAGACCGGGCAGATCGCAAACTGCTGCCACCCCAACGCGCTGATGACGCTGGCGGAATACCTCACGGACTACGCGTCCGAAAAAACGCGCGAAAAGGGCTTTGCCCTGATAGAATCGGAGCTATCTAAAATTCCGAACGAAAAGGTCCGCACGATCGCAAAGGAGCATATCGACTCCATCCGCACGTCAAATTCCCGCGATTTCAGGTTTTAAAAAAGGTCCCCGCAGG
This sequence comes from uncultured Clostridia bacterium, assembly GCA_934476235.1. Taxonomy (GTDB): domain Bacteria; phylum Bacillota; class Clostridia; order CAKSNL01; family HGM11501; genus HGM11501. Next base: position 35,013 of record CAKSNL010000011.1, read on the forward strand.
GCACTTCACAACCCTGCGGGGTGTTTTTTTGCACCCGCTTTCGCCAATGCATCCGCATAAAATGCGCGCGTCACAAAATGAAGTGCCGGTTTTTCAGCATATACTCCGTGGGCGTCATGCCGACGCGCTCCTTAAAAAGCCGGCAGAAATGGTACTGATTCGAAAACCCGCATTCGGACGCGACCGCCCCGATTTTAAGCGCGCCCTCGGACAGAAGCTGCTTTGCCTTGTTAAGCCGCATTTCGATGAGAAACTGCTTCGGCGTTACGTGCATATGCTCGGCAAAGAGCTTTCTGAAATATACCTCGCTGACGGAGCACTCGGCGGCGCACATTGCCGCGGTAAGAGCGGGGTCGCGGTAGTTTTTCTCAATAAATTTTACGCCGGGCTCAATCGTTTTGCATACCGTGTTCTGCTCGGTGAGCCGGTGAATCATATGGTAAAAAACGCTCATCATCTCGGCGCGGCTGCCCTTTATCAGCGACAGGAGCTTGAGCCGCTCAAAATCCCTGATATAGGACTCCGGGTTTCTTATCGGCACGGAGACAATCCTGTCGCACACCGGGGCAAGGCTTAAAAAATTGATGACCGGGAACCGCCCCGCCTCGTCGCCCGATATCTCATAGCTTCCGCCCATCGGCAAAATGACGGCGTGACCGGAGTCCGAAACGGTGCTTAAGCCGCCCTGCGTGTACGTGATTTTGCCCTCTATGCAAAATGAGAGCGCGGAGCACTTTCTTTTTTTAATCTCCTCACGCCTTCCGGCGGGCGAAAAAACCGTGAATATTTCGCGTATCGCGGTAACGGTAATGTTTTGAAGCATAAAACCACCTCGCTTACGAGTATATCGGTTTTGTTTAATAAAGTCAAGAAAAACGGCAAAAAAGTATCGGAAAAGTCAAAACATGATTGCTTTTTTCATTGAAATTTTTATAAAAGTAAACTATACTCTCTTTAAAAGGAGTGATTTTTATGTTTAACGGCAAAAGTGCGGTTGTAACGGGCGCGGCGTCCGGCATGGGGCTTTTGTTTTCCGAAAAATTCACCTCGCAGGGCGGCAGTGTTTTGATGTGCGACGTGAACGAAAAGGCGCTCGGCGAAAAGGTTGACCTTATCAATTCAAGAGGGCAGGGCAGAGCCGCCGGCATACTTTGCGACGTACGGGACTATAAAGCTGTCTGCTCCGCGCGCGATAGGGCGGTTTCCGAGTTCGGGAAAATCGACATTTTGGTGAATTTTGCAGGCGGAACGGCGCGGCGCATGTTAAACGTCGGCTGGGAGGCGGACTTTCCCGACGTCCCGATTGACGTTTTCGACTGGGGGCTGGACGTTAACTTAAAGGGTCCCTTCTACTTCGCGCACGCGGTTTTAAAGCAGATGCGTGAGCAAAATAGCGGGCTTATCGTGAACATCGGCTCGATAACCGGCGCCGAGGGCTCGGGTCAGGGCATGGACTACTCCACCGCGAAGGCGGGGCTTATGTACGGGCTCACAAAGTCGGTCGCGCAGTACGGCGCGGGGAAGGGTATCCGCTGCGTCTGCGTTTCGCCGGGTCCTGTTTTAACCAGAGCCGCGATGGCGGATATGGGCACGCTTCTGGGACGGGCGGCGGACCCTTGCGAGATAGTCGACCTCATTTTATTCATCGCCTCGGACAAGGGACAGTTCATCAACGGCGAAAACATCATGATTGACGGCGGACGGAACGCCGCCGAGAGGAGATGCTAAAATGGGCAGATTTTTATACTCCGATTCCGCGCTCGTCACCGTGATGGTGCAGGCAAAGGAGCCGGACAGGATAAAAAAACTCATGGACTCCTCGGCGGGGGCGGAGGCCTTCGGCATGCAGTTTGAAACGCTCCTCCCCGAGTTTAAGACGGAAAAGGTCTTGCGCGAACTTTTCTCCTACAAGGACGTTCCGACCTACGTCACGAATTACCGATACGGGACGAACGCGGGCAAGAGCGACGAGGTTATTGCGGACGAGCTTTTGTCTTTAGCCGGATACGGCGCGGAGCTTATCGACGTTCCGGGCGATTTGTTCGAGCCGACGAAGGGCGAGCTTTCCGCGGGCAAGGAGTCCGTTTTGCGGCAAAAAGAGCTCATCGGAAAGCTTCACCAAAAGGGAGCGGAGGTCTTAATGTCCTCCCACGTGATGAAGTTCACGCCCGCCGAAAGGGTTTTGGAGATTGCGCGCGAGCACAAAAAGCGCGGGGCGGACATTTCAAAAATCGTCACCTTCGCGAACAGCATGGCGGAGCAGATTGAGAACCTTCGCATAGCGAACCTATTAAAAGAGGAGCTCGGGCTCCCGTTTCTCTTTCTCTCTGGCGGCGAGTGCTCTGTTTTAAGGCGCGTCGGCGGCGAGGTCGGGTGCTCAATGTACCTCTGCGTGGCGGAGCATGACAGTCTCGCAACTCCGGTGCAGCCGTTATTATCCGATATTCTGGCGGTAAGGCACGCCATGAAAGGAAGCGATGTGAAATGAACAAGACGGCGGTAATCACCGGTGCGGCGGTCGGCATCGGCAGGGCGGCGGCAATAAAATTTGCCCAAAACGGCATAAACCTGTCGCTATTTGACTTAGACGCTGCCGCGCTCGGGAAATTAAAGGACGAATTAAAAGAGTACGGCGTTGAGGTTTTGACGTTCGGGTGCGACGTCAGCAGCGAAAAAGAGGTCGCGTCATGCATGGCAAAGACCATGGAAAAGTTCGGGCGGGTCGATATTTTGGTAAATAACGCGGCGCTCTGGCGAAGCTCCAAACCGTTTTCAAAGATAACGGCGGAGGAGTGGAAAAAATACCTCGACGTAAACATCATGGGCGCTGTATACTGCACGCGCGCGGTGATAGACAAAATGCTTGAAAACGGCTGGGGGCGCGTCATCAACGTGTCCTCCGTCGCCGGGGTGTACGGCAATGCATATATGACCCACTATTCCGCGACGAAGGGCGCGCTCATCGCCTTCACCAAGGCGCTGGCGAAGGAGGTCACGCCCCGCGGCGTTTTGGTAAACTCGGTTTCGCCGGGGAGCGTGAGCCCGTCGGAAAATCCCGACCCGGATTCGTACATCGAAAGCGAGCTCTCGTTTATGGGGCGAACGGGCACGGACATGGAGAACGCCGAGCTGATATATTTCCTCGCGGGCGACGGTTCGGGCTACATATCGGGGCAGAACATACAGATTGACGGATGCAGAAAGAAAATGTGAGGGTGTTTTATGAAAGCGATACTTGTTAACGGCGATAAAAGCTTAAGGTGGGACAGTGTGCCCGACCCCGTCATATCAGATGACGAGGTTTTGGTCAAGGTTCATGCCGCGGCGGTCAACCGCGCCGATTTAATGCAGAGAGCGGGGGACTATCCGCCCCCTCCGGGCGCTCCGGAGTGGATGGGGCTTGAGATTGCGGGCGAAATCGTCCGCCTCGGCGCCGAGGCGGAAAAAAATTCTGACTGGAAAGCGGGCGACATGGTGTGCGCACTCCTCGGCGGGGGCGGATACGCCGAGTATGCCGCCGTCCGCTATGATATGCTCATGCCGGTTCCCAAGGGGTGCACCGTGGAGGAAGCGGCGGCGATTCCGGAGGCTGCGGCAACGGCGTATCTTAATCTCTTCATCGAGGGCGGCATAAGATCGGGCGACACGCTCTTGATGCTCGCCGGGACGAGCGGGCTTTCCAGCGTGGCGATTCCGATGGCGAAGGCGTTCGGCATACGGGTCATAACCACGGTGCGGTCGGACAAAAAGGCGGAGGCAATAGCGCATCTTTGTGCGGACAGGGTCGTCGTCACGTCCCGGGAGGACATTAAAAAGGTGCTCGCAGAGGAGCTTGACTCGGGGCACGGGGTGGACGTTGCGATTGACTGTCTCGGCGGGGAGGAAATGGGAAGCTGCCTTCCCTATCTTAACCGCGGGGCAAGGTGGATTATGATCGCGGCTCTCGCCGGGCAGAAAACCGAGATAGACCTTAAAAATATCTACGTGAGAAACGTCAGGATAATCGGCTCGACTCTGCGCTCCAGAGCGCCGGAGGTCAAGGCGCGGATACTTTCGGAGCTTGTCAAAAACGTGTTCCCGAAGATTGAGGCGGGGCTTATAAAGCCCACGGTTTATAAGGTTCTGCCCATCGGGCGGGCGGAGGAGGCGCATGCGCTTTTGCAAAACGGCGAAAGCGCCGGCAAGGTTGTCCTTAAGGTGCGCTGAAAAAGCAGCGTACGGACAGAGAGTGAAAAAAGAGCATTGCTTTTGCAATGCTCTTTTTTGGTGCGCGGGGGAGTGCGCATGTTTTTCTCAGGTCGCCGGTGACAAAAGCCCCATACGGATTCCCGCGCATACGGTTAGTGCTCCGTAGGGGTCTTACATCCTCCCGCGGTTTATGCACCCGTTATGTGAGTGCACCGTAGGGTCGATTCATGAATCGACCGTTTTTCCATGGTTTTGCACCCGCTTTCGTTAATGTGCCTTCTACGGTGTACTAACGTAATGAATGAAAACGTAGGGGTCGCCATCATTGGCGACCCGAGAGAGTGCGTGAAATACGTGGGTGCGCTGAAAAATCCCTCAGTCAAAACCTGCGGTTTCGACAGCTTAAAACCGCCCTTGCGGTTTTAAGAGCGTGCGACAAAACCTTGAACGGTTTTTCGCACCTAACGGAAAAAGACTTTGTTGTCTTTTTCCGCCACGCCTTTAGCAAGGGAGCCATTTAAAGCCCTCCTTGCTAAAGGTAGCGTAGCGGCGCCGAGGTAATGAATGGCAGTCCGGTGGACTGCCAGAACCGAGGCGTGAGGAGAGCCGCAGCGAGACGGTGGCTCGAAGAGCCGGGAGGATTTTTCGAGAGGCTCACGGAAAGCATGTACACACCCCGGCGGAACGTCGAGGACGCCGTTCCCTACGGCGCATTAACCACGCTCGCGTAATTCGTAGGGGTTGCCATCCTTGGCGACCCGAAAGGTGCACATAATCAAACGGTCGATTCATGAATCGACCCTACGGTGCACTGACCGTATGCGCGGAAAAACAGGCGGGAGGATGTAAGACCCCTACGGGTGCATGGGCGAAAGTGGGTGAGAAACGTAGGGACCTTTTGCCAAAGCAAAAATCGGAATGGAGCGTAAGTCCATTAAATTTCAAGCGCCGGAATGCGCATAACTTGCAAAAGGGTGATAGAGAGCCAAAGGCGTTAAGAGCGCGCTTGCAAGCGAACAGGCTCTTTAGGAACGTGCCTTTTTGCGAAAAGGAGGAGCAGTGAAGCATGCGGAAGATTTTTTGCAAAAAAATTGGGGCAAGCTCTAACTTGCTAATTTCAAGCGCCGGAATGCGCATAACTTGCAAAAGGGTGATAGAGAGCCAAAGGCGTTAAGAGCGCGCTTGCAAGC
>CAKSNL010000012.1 GCA_934476235.1 uncultured Clostridia bacterium
ATTTTACAGATTGCAGAAGTTAAAGAGAGTACACTTAAATACCATAACGGCAATATTTACAGCAAGCTCGGCGTTTCAAGCAAAAAGCAGCTTCTTAATTACGCCGCACTGTATGCACGGGGAAAATAATAAAATAATGGATTTCTAAACAGTCTTGTTTCTGTATTGCAAACAGGACTGTTTATTTTTTCTTTCTGTAATTTTGTCATATCAAGATGCTGAAATTATATTTTCCGCACTGCTTATATAGAGGGGAAACTTGCGGTTTAAGAGAATAGCAGGCAAAGCGGGTGTAGCCGCACTTACGGTTTTTACGGCAGTCATTTCTTTGGAATTGCCGTAAAAATATTTTCGGGATATTCCCATACCCTTTAATCTGAAAATGCGGAGGTTTTTTATAAAAAAAGGAAAAGAAATATACAACTTAAAATATGGGTGACGGCGGAGGATATTGACAGAGCTGTCCGAAAGTCGCTTGACTATTACGATTTTCTTTTATGTATGGAAATCGCCGGATATGAAGTAAAACAAGGTGAATATATTCCTCTCCGAGCCGCAGGGCGGGAACGGTTTATACGATGGAAAACTCCGGGCGGTTATTACACAGAGGATCCCATAAAAGAGCGCGTTGCAAAGATCGCCATACACCGTCCGAAAAAATAAAACCGCCGTATCAACCTTATTATCGACATTCAAAATTGTATCGAGGAACAGGAAAGCAAAGGATATATTAGGGCATCCGAAAAGCTATCTTAATCTGCTCCAAGCTCTAAAAGCGCAGCCTTCTTGTGCTGTCGTCGTCTCTGAGCAGATATATCATAAAAAGCCTTTTCGGATGGTTTTTCTCAAATTCGCACAGGCTCTTATGCGGACCATCGGCAGAAGTCAATCCCATTTCATTAAAAGTCTGCTTTATTCTGTGAGTTTTACCGGGCAGATATCGCCGGCAATGACAAATCCGTATTTATTTTTTATTTAATCTATCGGTATTTAATTATGCGGTGTTTTCCGTGCACGGCATTTCCGTATCGGGAGTGTACTGCGGCTTTTCAAATCTTTTGTTTTGTGCCTATTTAACGAGGTTTCTTGAAATAATCTTATTTTTTTATATAAAAGTGTTGCAACTTCGGCAGTTTTTATGTATAATATATTAGATAATATATTTTAAGGAGTCAGTGCTTTTGAATTATTTTAAATCAATAAAAGAAAGAGATCCCGCGGCAACGAACGCGGTAAGCATCTTTTTTAACTATCCTTGCGTTCACGCCATTTTCTGGCACAGGATCGCGCACTTTTTTTACAAAATAAGGTTTTACTTCCTAGCAAGGTTTATTTCTCAGATAGTCCGGTGGTTCACGCTTATTGAAATACATCCCGGAGCGACCATCGGGAAGAACCTTTTGATAGACCACGGATGCGGCGTTGTCATCGGCGAAACGGCGGAGGTTGGGGATAACTGCACCATCTACCAGGGCGTTACGCTCGGAGGAACGGGAAAAGACCACGGAAAGCGCCACCCCACTATCGGCAATAACGTTATGATCGGCGCAGGGGCAAAGGTTTTGGGACCTTTTAAGGTCGGAGATAATTCAAAAATTGCGGCAAACGCCGTTGTTTTAAGAGAAATTCCGCCGGACTGCACATGCGTCGGCGTGCCGGCAAGAATCGTTAAGCGCAATAACGAGAGGGTCGATCTTGATCAGGTACATATTCCGGATCCCGTTTCCCAGGAGTTCTGCCGTATGCATAAGGAGATAGACGACCTTAAGGAAATTATAAAAAGGCTCACAAAGGAGGAAGAAAAGTGAAGATATATAACACGATGACGATGAAGGAAGAAGAGCTTCGCCCGATCAAGCCGGGAGAGGTCAGCATTTACGCGTGCGGCCCCACGGTGTATAACTTTTTCCACATCGGCAACGCGAGAATGTTCGTAGTGTTCGATACGCTGAGAAGATACTTGGAATATAAGGGCTATAAGGTAAATTTCGTTCAGAATTTCACTGATATCGACGATAAAATGATAAAGCGCGCCAATGAAGAGGGAACTACCGTGGCGGACATTGCCGAAAAGTATATCGGCGAGTATTTCACCGATGCGGACGGTCTTAACATAAAAAGAGCGACCGTGCACCCCAGGGCGACGGAAAATATCGACGCTATAATAGACATGATAAAAAGCCTCGAGGAAAAGGGGTATGCCTACGAGGCGGACGGGGACGTTTACTTTGAGGTTGAAAAGTGCCCGGGATACGGAAAGCTCATTCATCAGGGACTGGAGGATTTGAAAAGCGGCGCGAGAATAGACATTGACGAGAGAAAAAAGTCGCCCCTTGATTTCGCGCTCTGGAAGGCGGCAAAGCCGGGCGAGCCTTACTGGGAGAGCCCGTGGGGAAAGGGACGACCCGGCTGGCACATTGAGTGCAGCGCGATGAGCACAAAGTACCTTGGAAAGACCATTGACATTCACGGCGGCGCGATCGACCTTATCTTCCCGCACCACACGAACGAAATAGCGCAGAGCGAATGTGCGAACGGATGCGAGTTTGTGCACACATGGATGCATAACGCCTATATCAACGTTGACAACAGAAAGATGTCAAAGTCACTGGGCAATTTCTTCACCGTTCGCGATGTGGCGAAAAAATACAGCTATAACACAATAAGATTTTTCCTTTTAAGCTCGCATTACAGAAGCCCGATGAATTTCTCGGACGAGCTTATGGCGTCCGCAGAGGCGGGACTTACCAGAATTAAAAACTGCGTGGGCAATCTTGATTTCATTATTCCGAACGCGCCCGAGGGCGAAGTGAGAGCGGAATTTAAGGAAAAGCTCGAAGGCTGCAAAAAAGCGTTTTCAGACGGGATGGACGATGATCTTAACACGGCGGACGCAATCGCCGCAATTTTTGATGCGGTAAAGCTTATAAACACTGAGTCCGATGATCTTAACAAAGCGGAGATCTCACTTGCCCGCGAAACGGTGACAGAGCTTTGCTCAGTTCTCGGCGTTAAGGCGGAGGATGAAAAGGAGGACCTTTCGGACAAGGTGGAGGCTTTGATTAAGGAGCGCACGGAGGCGAGGACCGCTAAAAACTACAAGCGCGCGGACGAGATAAGAGACGAGCTTAAAAACATGGGCATCGTGCTTGAGGATACCTCCTCCGGCGTTAAGTGGAAGAAAATATGAGCGAAGCTTCAAAATACGCGCCGCTGACGCTTGCGTACATCGGCGACAGTGTACACACTCTTTTCGTGAGGGAACGCGTTATAGGGCACACCGACAGAAAAGTGCATGACCTACATGTCCTGACAAGCCGGTACGTTAAGGCGTCGGCACAGGCAATGGCTGTTCACATTCTTTTGCCGGAGCTTTCCGAAGAGGAGGAGACAATCTATAAGCGCGGGAGAAACGCCAAAAGCGCAACCGTGCCGAAAAATGCCGACGTCGCCGATTACCGTGCGGCAACGGGGTTTGAGGCGCTTATCGGAGCGCTTTACTTAGACGGAAAAAAGGAACGCCTCAAAAAAATTCTGGAGCGTTCTATGGAAATAACAGATATGGAGGATGAATAATATGTTTACCGATATTTTGAAAAATACTGACCCGGCTCTTGCCGAGGCAATCGATTCTGAGGTTAGCCGCCAGAGAAACAAGATCGAGCTTATCGCGTCTGAGAATTTCGTTTCGCGCGCGGTAATGGAGGCGGTCGGCTCGCCTCTTACGAACAAATATGCCGAGGGCTATCCCGGCAATCGCTACTACGGCGGCTGCGAGTATGTGGACGTCGTGGAAAATCTTGCGCGCGACAGGGCGAAAAAGCTTTTCGGAGCGAATTTTGCAAACGTTCAGCCTCATAGCGGAGCGCAGGCAAATATGGCGGCGTTTTTCGCACTGATGAACCCGGGCGATACATATATGGGAATGAGCCTTGCCCACGGCGGTCACTTAAGCCACGGTTCCCCAGTCAATATCTCCGGAAAGTACTTTAACGTGGTATCCTACGGCGTAAAGGAAGAAACGGGCATGATCGACTATGACGAGGTAAGCCGTCTCGCACATGAGGTTCACCCCAAGGTCATCATTGCCGGGGCAAGCGCATATTCAAGAATAATTGATTTTAAAAAGTTTTCCGAGATTGCGAAAGAGGTCGGCGCTTACTTAATGGTCGATATGGCACATATCGCGGGTCTGGTTGCGGCAGGGCTTCATCCCAATCCCGTGGAGTATGCCGACGTTGTTACCACGACGACGCATAAGACTCTGCGCGGTCCGAGAGGCGGACTCATTTTGTCAAATGACGAGGAGATTGCAAAAAAGATCGACAAGGCAATATTCCCGGGAATCCAGGGAGGACCTTTAATGCACGTTATTGCGGGAAAGGCGGCATGCTTCGGCGAGGCGCTTACGGATGAATTTAAAGAATACCAGAAGAGGGTCGTTAAGAACGCAAAGGCGCTTTCCGACACCCTAATCGGCGAAGGATTTGACATTGTTTCCGGCGGAACGGACAACCACCTTATGCTGGTTGACTTAAGAAAGTTCTCGCTCACCGGAAAAGAGCTTGAAAAAAGGCTTGATGATGTAGGAATCACCTGCAATAAAAACGCGATCCCGTTTGATCCGGAAAAGCCCTTTGTGACAAGCGGCATAAGACTCGGTTCTCCCGCGGTTACGACAAGAGGCTTTGGTGAGGACGACATGGCGGAGGTCGGAAAAATCATCGCTTTGGCTGCGAGGGCAGAGGGAGGCTACGAGGAGAAGGCAAAGGCTAAAGTTTCGGCTCTCTGCGAAAAATATCCCCTTTACAGATAATGAGGTGAATTTATATGAGACCTCTTGCGGATATGGTAAGACCTCAGGAGCTTTCTGAGGTTGTCGGGCAGGAGCACCTTCTTTCCCCGGGAAAACCGCTCAGGAACATATTGGAATCGGGCACGGTGCCGAATATGATATTTTACGGTCCCTCCGGCACGGGAAAGACGACGGTTGCCAACATCGCCGCGAAAAAAAGCGGAAAGAGGCTCTACCGCTTAAACGCAACCACCGCCGGAGTGAGCGACATTAAAAGCATCGTTTCGGAGCTTGACGGGATCATGGGAGCGGACGGCGTTCTGCTTTATTTGGACGAGATTCAGAACTTCAACAAAAAGCAGCAGCAGTCGCTTTTGGAATTTATCGAGAACGGTAAGATTACGCTTATTGCAAGCACGACCGAAAATCCGTATTTTTATATTTACAACGCTATACTGTCGCGCTGCAGTGTGTTTGAATTTAAGGAGGTCTCGCCCGAGGCGGTTGAAAAGGCGGTCAGGCGCGCAATAGAAATAGTAAAAGAAAAAAGAAAAATCGAGCTTGAGTTTGACTCTGACGCGGTTTCGCACATCGCTCATCTTTCCGGGGGAGACGTGAGAAAGGCATTAAACGCGGTTGAAATGTGCGTTTTATCCACAAACCCCGATGAGAACGGAGCGGTAAAGGTCACGCTCAGCCGTGCGGAGGATTCGATTCAGAAACGTTCCGTCCGCTATGATAAAAACGGTGACGATCACTATGACATTATAAGCGCATTCCAGAAATCCATAAGGGGCAGCGACCCGGACGCGGCGATTCACTACCTCGCAAGGCTTATAGCGGCGGGGGATATCCAGATAATTGCGCGCCGTCTTTTGGTTATAGCGTCCGAGGATGTGGGACTTGCCTATCCTCAGGCGGCAAGTATTGTAAAGGACCTTGTGGATTCGGCGTTTCAGCTCGGCTTTCCGGAGGCTCAGCTTCCGCTTGCCGAGGCGGTGATACTTCTTGCCACGGCGCCGAAGTCCAACAGTGCGGCAAACGCGATATGGACCGCGATGGCGGATTTGGAGCGCGGCGAAACGGGCGAGGTGCCCGCTCATCTTAAGGACTCGCACTACAAGGGCGCGTCAAAGCTCGGACACGGGGACGGATATTTATATCCGCACAGTTATCCGAACCACTATGTAAAACAGCAGTATCTCCCGGATAAAATCAAGGATAAGGTATATTACGTTCCGGGCGAAAATAAATTTGAAAACGGCGTAAAGGCATATTTTAATGCAATAGGAAAGACAAAAGAGTTACCTTAAAAAGTAACTCTTAGTGTCTTTATTGGAGAAGGGAATAATGAAAAAGACTTGTGCCGCACGGCACAATAGTATGATACCGCAAAAAATCTTTTTCTATACATAAATTTTAAGGAGAAATAAATGAGCCAGAAAAAGCATAAGGGCTTTGTTGAAGGAGCCCTGATCATAGCCGCCGCCAATATTTTGGTTAAAATAATCGGAGCAATATTTAAAATACCGCTTGACAGGGCGGTATTGCAGACTGACGGCATGGCGCTTTACAACACGTCATACACGATTTATAATCTTTTATTCGTTATTTCGACCGCCGGACTGCCGACGGCAATCTCAAAGCTTGTGGCGGAGTCCGACTCAAGGGGTGATTATGCCGGGTCGGAAAAAATCTTAAGGGTGTCCTTTAAGCTTCTTTTCTGCCTGGGTGCCATTGGGTCGCTCGTCCTTTTTTTCGGGGCGAAGCTCTTTTCCGGGCTTGTGGGATATCCGGACGCGTACCTTACTATGGCAGCGATGAGTCCGAGCCTTCTTTTTGTGGGCTGCATGAGCGCGTTCAGAGGATATTTCCAGGGAAGGCAGAACATGCTTCCCACCGCGGTGAGCGAGGTTATAGAGGCGTTTTCAAAGCTTTTTGTCGGACTTTCGCTTGCGTATCTTTTCCTGCCGAAGGGGAAGATGTACGCCTCCGCCGGTGCGATATTCGGTGTGACTGCCGGAAGCATTCTGGGAACGGTGTTCCTTTCGGTGTGCTACATTAAAAACCGCCGCAAGGTAAAGGATGAAAAAGGCGGAACTCCGGCGGGAGAGGTTTTAAAAAATATCGTTAAAATAGCGGTGCCGATAACGCTCGGCGTTTCGGTATTCACGCTCACCTCGTTTATCGATACGGCGACGGTAACAAATCAGCTTAAAGGCTATATAAGCGAATCGGCAGCCGCAAGGGAGTCTATCACGGCAAATCTTGAAGCGGGGCAGAGCGAGAAGTTTCTTGCAATAAAAACCGAAGCATTAAACGAAGAAAAGGCGACGGAGCAGGAGGCGGCGTTCGTTTACGGTTACCTTGTCCGCGCAATCACGCTTTTCAATATGCCGGCGGTGGTTATCGCGGCGATCGCGACAAGCGTCGTCCCCGCGATTGCCGCGGCGAACGCAAAGAAGGATAAAGTAAAAAGCAGAGGATATACAAGGTCCGCGCTTATCATTGCAATTGTTCTGGCAGGACCGTGTGCGGCGGGAATGAGCATTTTGGCGAACCCTATACTGTCGCTTATATATAAGGATTCAAGCTTCAGCGTGCTTTTGAACATTATGGGCATAGCGGTTGCATTTTTAACACTGGTGCAGATCGCAAACGCACTCCTTCAGGCGTGGGGCAAGGTCTGGGTTCCGGTCGTTAACATGGTAATCGGCGGAATACTTAAAATTGCCACGAATCTTTTACTCGTAAGCCGCCCGGAGATAAACATTACCGGCGCACCGATAGGCACGCTTATTTGCTATATCACGGTCGTGGTGCTCGATCTTATCTTTATCGTGAAATACTCGAAGATAAAATTCAGCATAACGGATTTTGTTGTTAAGCCCATTTTCTGCACGGCTTTCATGGGCGCGTTCACGTTTGCGTCATATAAGGCGCTGGTAATGAAGACCGGGGATACGGTTGCGCTCATATGCTCTATCGGAGTGTCGGCACTCATGTACTTTGCCGCGATAATTCTGACACGCACGTTAAAGCGCGATGAAATTATACTTCTTCCGAAGGGCGAGCGCATCGCTTCGGTTATGGAAAAATTAAGACTTTTATAAAAGAAGGTGCCGTTAAATGAAAAAGACAGTATATGAATTTGTCGAGCTTATGAAAAAGCTCCGCGCTCCGGGCGGCTGCCCGTGGGACAGGGAGCAGACGCATGAATCGATCAAGACAAACCTCCTGGAGGAGGCGTATGAAGCGTACGACGCCATAGAGGAGGGAGACGATTTAAAGACCGCGGACGAGCTCGGAGACCTCTTGATGCAGATAGTTTTACATGCCATAATTGCCGAAGAAGAGGGCAAATATGACTTGGATACCGTTGCCGGAGGGGTGTATGAGAAGATGGTTCGGCGCCATCCGCATGTTTTTGGTGAAAATGTACTTGACAAAAGCAGTGAAGTTCTGGTAAAATGGGAGGAGATAAAGAGTGAAGAAAAAGGATATAAGTCCTATGCCGACGATCTTTATGATGTGGTAAGAGCTCTTCCCGAATTAAAGCGCGCACAGAAAATTCAAAAGCGCGCGGCAAAAGCAGGGTTTGACTGGGAGGATTCTTCAGGAGTTATGGAAAAGATCCAAGAGGAATTGTCCGAGCTTTCGGAGGCGATCGGTAACGGTACCAACAAAAAGGAAGAGATAGGGGACCTTTTGTTTACAGTCGTGAATCTTGCAAGAAAAGAGGGCATTGATGCCGAGGAGGCATTGTCCGACGCGAACAGGAAGTTTACAGAGCGTTTCGATAAAATGGAGAAGCTTTATAACGGAGAAAAGGATTTTGCCAAAGTTCCGATGGAGGAAAAAAACGTTTTGTGGGAAAAAGCCAAGCAAAACAGCTGAAAAAGAAGGAATTTTGCCACATACGGCGAATTACTTATATTAAATAAATTCTAAGGAGGAAAAAAGAATGAATAAGACAGAACTCGTAATGGCAATGGCTGAAAAGGCAGGACTTACAAAGAAGGACGCTGAAAAGGCACTCGCAGCTTTCACTGACGTAGTTGCTGAGACACTTAAGAAGGACGACAAGATCACTCTTGTAGGATTCGGTACTTTCGAGGCAAGAAAGCGCGCTGCACGTACAGGCAAGAACCCCAGAACAGGTGCTGAGGTTAAGATTCCCGCAACAACAGTTCCCGCTTTCAAGGCAGGCAAGGCTCTTAAAGACATCGTAAAATAATTGCAGAATAAAAAAGAACGGATGCCAGAGACATCCGTTCTTTTTTGAGGTGATGGGAAAATGCGTATAGATAAGTATCTTAAGGTTTCAAGAATTATAAAAAGAAGAACCGTTGCAGCCGAGGCGTGCGACGGGGGAAGAGTGTCCGTGAACGGAAAAACCGCGAAGCCCGGAACGGATATCGGTATCGGGGACGTTATCGAGGTTTCGTTCGGAGAGAAAAAGGTCAGGGTTGAGGTGACCGATGTGTCCGAAACGGTAAGGAAGGACGCGGCGTCTTCCATGTATAAGGTATTATAAAAGGACGCATATGCGTCCTTTTATAATAGAAAGTTGTCCGTCATGCGTTTTTTGAAGTTTTCGGACTTGATGCGGTTCTGCGTTCTGTAGCGCAGGGGCGAGATTCCGTTCTGCTGCTTGAAGACCGACGAAAAATAGTTGGAGTCGTTAAACCCGCAGTCATATGCAATCTGGCAGATAGAAGTGTCCGTATGCGCAAGCTTTCTCTGCGCTTCCTTTATTCTTATAATAGTCAGATATTCCTTAAAACCGAAGCCGGTGATGTTTTTGAAAAGCCTTGAAAAATAGCTTGTGGAAAGTGAAGCCATTGCCGCCATCTGCTCAAGCGTTAAGGGCTCCTGATAATGCAATGTTATGTACTGAGTAACATTCTCTATAGGGATATTGCCCTTGTCCGATGACTGACCGACGTTTTCAACAGGGTTTCTTAAAATAAGCGTGAAAAGCTCTGTCAGGCACCCGGATATTGCAAGGCGGGAATAATCGTCAGCAATCTTATACTCGGTGTCTATCTTTGTAAATATCTTTGTGATGTTCTTCCTGTTTTCCGGGGACGGGCGGTAGATGTTGTTCTTAAAAAGCTCGTGAATGGGAATGGAGAGCGACGGCGGAATATAGTGCTTTGAAAAATTAATAACATACCGCTCGGTCTGAATATCGTCATAAAGTGTTTTGTGAATCGAACGCTTCGGAATAAGCACAAGGTCGCCTTCGTTTACATCATAGATTTTATTTTCAATAAAGTAGCGGCACTGCCCCTCTAAAAGAAAATATATCTCGTACATATTGTGATAGTGACCGTTCGAGAGCGTGAACGAACCGCTCCTTTTTGTTCTGTCAAAAAAGAGCTTGCTGAAGGTCCTCATCTGAGGATTTATCGGAAGCCTGTCCGTTATTTTATCCTCTGTAATCGTGAAAGGATCTAAATTTTTCATGGCTTGTCACCTCTTAATGTAATTATACATTCATATGACAAAAAAATCAAGAAAAATAACGAAAAAACAGCATAAACTTTAAGGAAAAGCTTAGGAGAAAGTTGTATTATATAGGTGAAAATGAAAAAGGAGGCTTATGCCATGTTCGGAAAAGAAAAAACAAAGAGAAAAGAAAAGGTGATACAGTTCGGTGAAGGCGGCTTTTTGCGCGGTTTCTGCGACTGGATGCTTCAGATAGTAAACGAGAAAACGGATTTTGACGGGGATGTTGTAATCGTTCAGCCCCTTGAAAAAGGAATGTGCGATGTTCTTTCCGGGCAGGACTGCATGTACACTCATGTTATCCGCGGAGTCGAGGGCGTGGAGAAAAAGGTGATTGACGTTGTGTCCCGCTGCATCAATCCCTACAGGGAGTTTGACTCTTATCTTGCGCTGGCGGAAAATCCCGACTTCAGATTTGTGATATCCAATACGACAGAGGCGGGAATCGCTTATTCTGAGGGAGACAAGCTTACCGACAGACCGGCAAAGTCATTCCCCGCGAAGGTGACCCAGCTTTTGAAAAGAAGGTTTGACCTTTCGCTTCCCGGATTTATCTTCCTTCCGTGCGAGCTTATCGAAAAGAACGGAACGAACCTTAAAAATATTGTTCTGCGCTACGCAAAGGAGTGGAATCTGGGCGAGGATTTCTGCCGTTACGTGGAGGAGGAAAACACCTTCTGCAACACGCTGGTTGACAGAATAAACACCGGATTTCCCAAGGGAGAGGATTTAAATCTCGGATATGAGGACAAGATGCTCAACACCTCGGAATTTTTCCACCTTTGGGTCATCGAGGGGCCGCGCGATAAGGTGATGGAAATTCCGTTTGACAAGACAGATCTTAACGTCATCGTAACGGACGATATGTCGATGTACAGAACGAGAAAGGTGAGAATTTTAAACGGCGCGCACACATCAATGATTCCTTACGCGCTCCTTTCGGGAATCGAGACGGTCGGCGAGTGCATGGAGGATGAAAAAATGTCTTCCTTCGTGAAAAAATGCGTTTACGATGAGATCATTCCGACGCTCGATTTGCCCAAGGAGGAGCTTTTAAGCTATGCCGGCTCAGTATTTGAGCGCTTTAAGAACCCCTACATCAAGCACTACTGCTCATCGATTGCGTTAAACTCTGTCAGCAAGTTCAAGGTAAGAGTTCTGCCCTCAATTCTTGAATACATAAAAAGAACAGACAAAATGCCTGAGAATCTGCTCTTCTCATTTGCAAAGCTTATCGAGTTCTATAAAACCGATATGACAAACGATGATCCCGAGGTTACCGCGTTTATGAAGAAATCGACGCCCGGGGAAATTCTTAAGAATGAAAAGCTCTGGGGCGAGGATCTTAGCTTCCTTCTTCCGGGTGTAAGCAAAAACCTTAAGTAAAAGGAGCAATTTATGAAGATAAACAGTCTCGACAATGTCGATATAAATCTTTCGGACGGTCACAAGTACGCCGACAGGGACATTAAAAAAGGCGAAGATATCATAAAATACGGGTGCAGCATCGGTCATGCGACAGAGGACATAAAAAAGGGCGAACATGTGCACACGCATAACGTGAAAACAAACCTTTCGGGAAAAATAAATTACAGCTATGAGCCGCACTTTTACGATATCCAAAAGTATGAGAAAAGAACGTTTAAGGGCTTTGTGCGCCGCGACGGGTCGGTCGGCATCAGAAACGACATTTTCATCGTAAATACCGTCGGATGCGTTAATAAGACCGCACAGCGCATTGCCGAAAAAACGGGCGTTTTCGCCTTTCCGCATCCCTTCGGGTGCTCTCAGCTCGGGGGCGACCAGGAGGTGACGCAGAAGATATTAAGGGGGCTTATTTTCCACCCCAATGCGGCGGGAGTGTTAGTCCTCGGTCTCGGCTGCGAAAACAACAACATCGGCGAAATGAAAAAGATTATGGGCGACTATGACCCTGAGCGCATAAGATTCTTAAACTGCCAGGACGTGACGGATGACGTTGCCCGCGGCGTGGAGCTTGTGAACGAGCTTAAGGCATACCGCGACACATTTAAAAGAACCGACGTTGACATATCAAAGTTAAAGATCGGATTAAAGTGCGGAGGGAGCGACGGGCTTTCCGGCATAACCGCAAACCCGTTGGTCGGCAGAGTGTCGGACGCCATTATATCGATGGGCGGCGCGGCAGTGCTGACGGAGGTGCCGGAGATGTTCGGCGCGGAGCATCTTTTGATGCAGAGAGCAGAAAACAAAGAAGTGTTTGACAAAGAGGTCAGCCTTATAAATGATTTTAAGGATTACTTTATAAAGCACGGTCAGGTCGTATACGAAAACCCCTCTCCCGGAAACAAGGCGGGAGGAATTACGACGCTTGAGGAAAAGTCATTGGGATGCGTTGAAAAGGGCGGTCACGCGAAGGTGGTCGACGTGCTCGGTTACGGCGACACGGTGAAAAAGAACGGACTCTCTTTATTGAACGGTCCCGGAAACGACATGGTAGCGATAACCAATCTGACCGCCGCAGGAGTGCACATGATACTGTTCACGACAGGAAGGGGAACTCCTCTCGGCGCGCCGGTGCCGACGATAAAGATATCGACCAATACGGCTCTTTACGAAAAAAAGCCCGGCTGGATTGATTTTGACGCGGGGCGCATCATAAAGGGCGAGGATGTGACGGACGAGCTTATCGACCTTGTTACGGAAACCGCGTCCGGCAGGGAAACGAAAAACGAAATATCAGGATACAGAGAAATTTCAATATTTAAGGACGGTGTAACGTTATGAGTTTTATTAATGACAAATTTATGCTCAAAAACAAAACGGCGGAAAAAATCTATAAAAAAATCGAAAATCTTCCGATCATAGATTATCACTGCCATTTGGATCCCAAGATGATTGCCGAGGATTACCGCTTTAAGAGCGCGTACGACGTTTTTCTGGGCGGAGACCACTATAAGTGGAGACAGATGCGCTCAAACGGAATTCCCGAGGAGTACATAACGGGCAAGGCGGACGATTTTGAAAAGTGGAAAAAGTGGGCTGAGACCATGCCGCTTCTTATAGGAAATCCGCTTTATCACTGGACGCATTTAGAGCTTAAGAGATATTTCGGCATTGACGAAACGTTAAATCCCGACACCGCGAAGGAAATATGGGACATTTGCAACAAAAAGCTTAAGGAAAAGGATTTTTCCGCAAAGGGGCTTATCGAAAGTTCCAACGTCGAGGTTATCTGCACGACGGACGATCCCAAGGATGACCTTCGCTATCACAAGGAGCTTTCCGGCTTTTCAACGAAGGTTTTGCCGACATTCAGACCCGACAAGATAGTTGAGATAGGAAAAGAAACGTTTATTCCTTATGTCAGCGAGGTCGGCGTGAAGGATTTTGACGGCGTTTTATCTTTCCTTACCGAGAGAATAGAGTATTTCCACTCAGTTGGCTGCCGCCTTTCGGATCACGCGCTTGACACTGTTCCCTATTCAAAGGCTGACGCACGCTCCGCATTTGAAAAGCGCATGGCGGGAGGAGAGCTTACAGCTGACGAGACGGACGGTTACAGAACCGCGCTCATAGTTCACTGCGCAAAGGAATACGAAAAGCGCGGCTGGACGATGCAGCTTCACATCGGCGCCATGAGAAACAACAATAAAAAAATGTACCGCGAGCTCGGAGCGGACACGGGTTTTGACTCTGTTAACGACGTTTTGATTGCCGAGAAGCTTTCCGCTCTCCTTTCCGAAATCGAGTGTGAGGGCACGCTCCCCAAGACCATTCTTTATAACTTAAACCCGAGAGATAACTATGTGCTTGGAACAATGATAGGAAACTTCCAGTCGGAAACCGTTCCCGGCAAGCTCCAGTTCGGCTCCGGCTGGTGGTTCAACGATAACTATGACGGAATGGTTTCGCAGATGAAGGCTTTGGCAAACCTCGGTCTTTTCGGAAGATTCGTCGGAATGTTAACGGACAGCAGAAGCTTTTTGTCATATACAAGGCACGAGTATTTCAGAAGGATACTGTCGTCGCTCATCGGCGAGTGGGTCGAAGGCGGAGAGTATCCGAACGATGAAAAGGCGATAAGTGACATTGCCGGGAAAATAGCATATTACAACGCAAAGGAATATTTTAAATTTTAATCAAATAAAAAACGGCGGAAATTTCCGCCGTTTTTTTCTTGCGGAAAAGAGCGTTATGTGGTATACTTAGTGGAGGGGGAATTTAAGATGCTTTACATATGGCTTTGGAACATATTTGTTTTCCTGCTTTACGGGATAGATAAGCTTTGTGCAATTAAAAAGAAAAGAAGAGTGCCCGAAGCGTGCCTTCTTTTAGCGTCCGTCCTGGCGGGCGGAATCGGCGCGCTTTCGGCGATGGTTATATTCAGGCACAAAACGAAAAAAACACTTTTCAGAATAACGGTGCCGGTTTCGCTTATCATAACCGAGATAGTGGTTTTGATTTTTGACAAGCACATGATAGTCTGAAAAAAGGAGCGGAAATTACTTGAAAAAATTTTTTATTGTTGACGGAAACAGCATCATGAACCGTGCATTTTACGGAATCAGGATGCTTACAAACAAGGAGGGGCTTTGCACCAACGCGGTGTACGGCTTTTTGAACATATTTTTTAAGAATTTTGACGCAATTGCGCCGGACTATGCGGCGGTCGCCTTTGACTTAAAGGAGCCGACGTTCAGGCATAAAAAATACGAGCTTTATAAGGCGCAGAGAAAAAAGATGCCCGATGAGCTTGCGATGCAGATGCCCGTTATAAAAGAGGTTCTTTCCGCGATGAATATTGCCGTTCTGGAGCTTCCCGGCTTTGAGGCGGACGATATAATAGGCACGGTATCTCGCCGCTGCGAGAAAGCGGGCATTGAGTGCGATATTTTAACCGGGGATAAGGACGATCTTCAGCTTGCCTCCGACCTTGTTAAGATATACCTCACCGTAACGGCGAAGGGCGTTACGGAGACGAATGTTTATGATTCTGATACCGTGGTTCAAAAATACGGAGTCACCCCGTCGGAATTTGTTGACGTTAAAGCGCTTATGGGAGACGCGTCGGACAATATTCCAGGCGTCCCCGGAATCGGCGAAAAAACGGCGTTCTCTCTTATAGCGGAGTATAAAAGCGTGGATAAGGTTTATGAGAATCTTGAAAACGCGAAGATCGGTCCCTCGGCGAAGAAAAAGCTTTCGGAGGGGAAGGATTCGGCGTATTTAAGCCGCTCGCTTGCCCTTATCGACAGGGAGAGCCCGGTTAAAGAGTCGATAGACGACTGCGTGATTAAGGAATGGGATTCAGAGAAGCTGTCCGAGCTTTTTAAGAGGCTTGAATTTAAGAGCTTCTTAAAAAGAATCAAGACCGGGGAGAGCGACTCTGAGCCGGCAATCTTGGTTTCCGACGAAAAGGAGCTGGCAGGACTGCTTTCGGGATTAAAAACATTTTACTATTATTTTTATAAGGATAAGGGCGGAAATTACCTTGCGGCGGCGTTTTTGTCAGGAGATAAGGCGTATTTCACGACCCTTCCGGCTGAATGTTTTAAGGAAATTTTGGAAGATGGGTCGGTCAATAAGATATCGCACGGAATAAAGGACGATATAGTATTGCTTGACAAAATGGGCATCGGATATGAAAACTACGGGTTTGACACGTCCCTCGGCGCTTATGTTCTTGACCCCACAATGTCCGACTATAATATTTCCCGCATTGCCTTTCACTATCTGGAGCGGGAGGTTTCGGACTCTTCGGAATACAAAAAGGGCGAGGACATACTTACCGACAGTGAGGAGCTTAAAAAAGCCGGAGGGCTTATACAGGCCATATCCGATTTATATACCGTGCTTTCTGAAAAAATCAAAGAGCACGGGCAGGAGCATTTGATGGACGACATTGAGCTTCCGCTTCTTCGCGTGCTTGCGTCAATGCAGATATCGGGATTTTTTGTCGATACCGAAAAGCTTAAAAAATACGGAGAAGAGCTTGACATAAGGATAAGCTCGCTTAAGGACTGCATAACGGTCATGGCGGGTGAGGAATTCAACATCAATTCACCGAAGCAGCTCGGCACAGTTCTTTTCGAGCATATGGGTATCCCTCCGGTCAAGAAGACGAAGAGCGGATATTCGACCGATTCGGACGTGCTTTCCGCACTTTCGGGGAAATATCCGATCGTTGACGCGGTGACAGAGTACCGGCAGCTTACCAAGCTCAAAGGAACGTATGCCGACGGCATGCTCCCTCTGGTGGGAGAGGACGGTAAGATTCACTCAACGTTTAATCAGACGGTGACGGCGACGGGACGGATAAGCTCAAACGACCCGAATCTTCAGAATATTCCGGTCAGAACCGAAGAGGGCAGAAAGATAAGAAAAATGTTCACGGCGGAAAGCCCCGACCGTGTGCTGGTGGACGCCGACTATTCGCAGATCGAGTTAAGAGTTCTTGCTCACATGGCGGGTGATGAAAAAATGATAGAGGCATTTAATTCGGGAACCGATATTCACAGAAAAACCGCGTCGGAGGTGTTCGGAGTGCCAGAAAATGCGGTGACGGATGATATGCGCCGCCGCGCGAAGGCGGTGAACTTCGGCATTGTCTACGGAATAAGCGATTTCGGACTGGCAAAGGATATCGGTATTTCGCGCAATGAGGCGAAAAGGTATATCGAGGTGTACTTTGCGACATATCCGCGCGTTAAGGCGTTTTTAGATTCGGTTGTCGCGGAGGCTAAAAAGACGGGATATGTGACCACCATGTATAACCGCCGCCGCCCGATACCGGAGCTTCAGTCCTCAAATTACAATCTCCGCTCGTTCGGCGAGCGCGCCGCAATGAACACTCCCGTTCAGGGAACCGCGGCGGACATTATAAAAATCGCTATGGTCAAGGTGTCCGATGCGCTGGCAAGGGAGACAGAAACGGCAAAACTGATACTCCAGGTTCACGATGAGCTTATCGTTTCGTGCGGCAAGGCGGAGGAAGAAAAGGTAAAAGAAATTCTTGAAAGGGAAATGGAAGGCGCGGCGCACCTTTCCGTCAGACTGACGGCGGAGGCGAAAAGCGGCTTTTCGTGGTATGACGCAAAATGAAATTTGTTCTGGGACTGACCGGAGTCAGCGGAGCCGGAAAAAGTGTTGCGGCAGAATATTTTAAAAAGCGCGGAGCCTTTGTTATCGACGCGGACAAAATCAGCCGCGACGTGACGAAAAAAGGCGGCGCTGCCGTTCCGGAGATTGAAAGGGCTTTTCCGGACGCGGTAACTGACGGCGTGATTGACAGAAAAAAGCTCGGAAGCATCGTATTTTCCGATAATGAAAAATTGAAAATATTAAATAAAATCACGCATAAGTATATTATGGAAATAATAAACGGTCTTGTAAAGTCGCACGGCGGGTTTATCGTGATTGACGCCCCGGTGCTTTATGAGGCGGGAGCGGACGTTCTCTGCGATAAAGTGATGGTGATCGACGCGCCGGACGATGTCAAGATAAAAAGGATAATGCTCCGCGACGGGATAGATGAGTCCTATGCGCGCGAAAGGATTGCGGCAAGAAATTCATGCGAGCTTATAAAAAAGGCGGACGTCGCAATAGTGAACGACGCCGATGAGGAAAGCTTTTATAAAAAGCTTGACAGTTTTTTGAAAGGAAATGCAATTATTTAATGAAACGGCTTTCGGTAATACTTATATTTATACTCATTATCGCCGTTGCTCTATCAATTGTGACGGACAGATTCCGTGTCAGATACAAGCCGGAGATTGATTATTACGCGGATGAGTATTCGCTGGACAGACATCTGGTTTATGCGCTCATTAAAGCGGAAAGCTCGTTTGATCCTGACGCTCTGTCGCATAAAGGCGCCGCCGGACTTATGCAGGTGACGGGGGAGACAGCCCTCTGGTGCGCGGAAAAGATAGGCGACGTTACGCTGACTGAAAGGATGAACGAACCGGAGGTCAATTTAAAAATCGGGTGCTTTTACTTAAATTATCTCTTAAACAGATATTCGGGATCGGAGACGGCGGCGCTTGCGGCGTACAACGCAGGCGCGTCGAACGCGGATAAATGGCTTTCTGACAGCGAACATTCCCCGGACGGGGAAAGCCTTTCTTCATCGCCGTTCCCCGAAACGGACAAATACTTAAAAAAAGTAATGCTTTATAAAAAAGTGTATGAATTTTTATATAATGAATAAAAGTAAAAACCGGGGGGCTTTTCGCCACCCGGTTTTTTACATGAATTTTCTGATGATCTCTGCGACTGCGGACTCATCATTCGTTTTGTCTGATATATAGTCTGCGTATTTCTTGGCGTTGGTCGAGCCGTTTTTGACGACGGCGCCGACTCCCGCGAAACGGAGCATCGAAATATCGTTTTCACTGTCTCCGATTGCGACGGTGTCCGAAACGTCAATGCCGAGTCTTTCGCAGATGAATTTTATCGCAGTGTCCTTCCCTGTGGACTTAAGCGACAGGTCGTAATAGTCCGCTGCCTTATTGATGATGAAAAATTCCGAAAGCTTTTCAACGCTTTCATAACCCTTATCCTCCGGAAAAGCCACGATTTTTGATAGCATGATATTATGCTCTTTTATATAATCCTCCCCGGTGATTATATCGTCACTGTTCTTACTGCTGAAGGCAAGGAGCCTTTCTTTTTGGCTGCCGCGCTCGGATAGAGCGAGATCGACCCTGTCCTTCGGCGGGTTTATCTCATATTTTTTGTACTCTGTATCAAAATACATGTGCCAGCCGGAGGGCGAAGCGATTTTATATATCTTTATAGTTTCCTCTACGGTCGTATAATTGGTGTAAACGGTTTCGCCGCGGAGCTTTATCGTTGCCCCGAGGCTTGTTATGACCCCGTCCGGCGACACGATTTCGGAAAGCTCATAGGGAAGGCGGGACGATGCCCTGCCGGTGTTTATAAATACAAGGTCGCCTTTTTCCCGGGCTTCGCCGATCGCCCTGATGTTTTCTTCGGGAATGATTTTTTTGCCGTTCGCAAGCGTGCCGTCAATGTCTATAAAAAATGCTTTCATGGTTATCGTTCCTTATTCTTTTTTTATATAGTACCATGAAAAAAATCCCGTGTCAAGTTGACAGAGGGCACATGGACGTGTTAAAATAATACCGTAAGGGGGGAAAATAACATGGTCATATATAATTATCTTTGGTATTTTGTGCTCTTTTCGTTTCTCGGGTGGTGCATGGAGGTTGCCTATCACACTGTCTGCTGCGGTGATTTTTCAAACCGCGGATTTTTAAACGGTCCTGTCTGCCCCATATACGGCTGCGGAGCCGTAATGGTCATCGCTTCGCTCCGTCCGTTTTCGGATGATATGGCGATCTTATTTTTGTGCGCAACGGTGATTACCTCGCTCCTTGAGCTGGTGACCGGGTATGTGCTCGAGAAAATATTTCATACAAAGTGGTGGGATTATTCCGAAACTCCGTTTAACATCGGGGGCTATATCTGCCTTAAGTTTTCACTCTGCTGGGGCGTGGTGTGCACGTTTTTGATGAGAGTTATTCTTCCGGGGTGTGACAAGCTGATCGGAAAAATTCCGTTAAAGGTCGGAATCGCACTGCTCGCGGTATTCGGCGCATGCTATCTTGCGGACGCGGTATATACGGTGATAACTCTCCGCAGCCTGAAGATAAAGATCCGCGCAATGGAGGAAATATCGGTAAATCTTAAAAAGCTTTCCGATGAGCTTGGTATTCACATTTCCGATTCCGTTGCCGATATAATGGAAAAGACGGGGGAGGTCGCCAAGGCGGGAAAAGAAAAGGCGGAGGAGTTCGACGAGCTCAAAGAACAGTATAAGGCAAAATTCAGGGAATTTAATTTCGGACAGAGGCGTATTATAAGAGCGTTCCCGAAGTTAAGCTCCGACAGATATAAAAACGCGCTGGCGGGAATTAAGAAATATTTTATATTGAAAAAATAAAGAAAGCTCTTTGCCGAACGGCAAAGAGCTTTCTTTACACAGAATTAACATACCGCGGCTTTCACAGTTAACACTAAAGCGCTATAATTAAGTTGTAAAAAATAAAAAGGAGTGTTAATTATGAAAAAACTTTTATCAGGTGTAACGGCATTGCTTATCGTTTTGGGGCTTTTCTCCGGGTGTGGCGGCAGTAAGGATGAAACGCCTGACAGTAATTCGACGGATACAAAAATAAGCGGAACGGTTTCGACAGACGGTTCAACATCAATGGAAAAAGTAATAGGATTTTTGAGCGAAGCATATTCAGAAGCAAATCCCGATGTAAAGGTTACATATAATCCCACAGGATCGGGCGCGGGAATCCAGGCGGTTTCCGAGGACAGATGCGACATCGGACTTTCCAGCAGAGACTTAAAAGAAGACGAGGCTGAAACACTTGAAGCAAAGGTAGTAGCTATCGACGGTATCGCGATGGTTGTAAACCCCGAAAACACGGTATCCGATCTTACCATAGACCAGATAGCAAAGCTTTACAAGGGCGAGATCACAAACTGGAGCGAGGTCGGCGGAGCTGACGCACCGGTCGTTGTAATAGGCAGAGAAGCGGCATCCGGAACGAGAGACGGCTTTGAATCCATCACTGACACTAAGGACGCCTGTGCATACGCTCAGGAGCTCACTTCGACCGGCGACGTTATCCAGACCGTTGCTTCCAACCCCAATGCAATAGGCTATGCATCGCTTGCGGCGGTAAAGGACACTGTTAAGGCTTTAAAAGTTGAAGGAGTCAGCCTCACGACAGAGACGATTCAGAACGGAAGCTACAAGATTCAGCGTGACTTTAACCTCGTAACAAAGAAGGGCAAAGAGCTTACCGGTGCGGCAAAAGCATTCTATGACTTTGCGACAAGCAAGGAAGCTGATAGCCTTATTGAGAAAGCAGGAGCGGTTCCTGTAGTAAGATAAGTGATTCGTATGAAAAAGAATTTCTTGGAATCGGCAATGCGGCTGATATTCACGGTGTGCGGATTTGTCGCCCTGCTCTTCGTAGCGGTAATCACTATATTCCTTCTGATATCGGGATGCCCGGCGATCGGAAAGATAGGACTCGGAAAGTTTTTGTTCGGCACCGTCTGGGCATCAACCGCAGCTGAGCCGAAGTACGGAATCCTTCCCTTCATATTAACGTCGGTATACGGCACGCTCGGCGCTGTCGTTATCGGCGTTCCTATAGGAGTTTTAACAGCGGCGTACATTGCAAAGGCAGCGCCGAAAAAGCTTGCCGGAGCGATACGCTCGGCGGTCGAGCTCTTATCGGGGATACCTTCCGTAATCTACGGACTTATAGGTATGATAATAATCGTTCCGACTGTCAGAAATGTGTTTAACCTTCCTGACGGAGCGAACCTCTTTTCCGCGATAATCGTGCTTGCGTTTATGATACTTCCCTCGGTTATAAGCGTTTCGGAAACGGCGATAAACGCCGTTCCGAAGGAATACGAGGAGGCGTCGCTCGCACTCGGCGCGACAAAGGCGGAGACGATATTTAAGATAACGCTCCCGGCGGCAAAAAGCGGAATATCCGCGGCAATCGTTTTGGGGATCGGGCGTGCGATAGGCGAAGCGATGGCGGTCATGATGGTAGCCGGAAACGTTGCCAACATGCCGGGAATCTTTAAGAGCGTGCGTTTTTTGACAACGGCGGTCGCCTCCGAAATGTCATATTCATCGGGGCTTCAGCGCGAGGCGCTTTTCTCAATCGCACTTGTGCTATTCATATTTATACTTATAATCAATCTTTTCCTGAATCTGGTTATAAAGAAAAAGGAGCGGTAATATGAGCGTTAAAAGAAAACTCTATTCTGTTCTGACCCGAACGCTTATGTTTCTTTCGGCAGCGCTCATCACGGCGGCGTTTTTGGGAATAGCGGGATATATTCTCTGCAGAGGTATATCTCATATCTCATGGGAGTTTCTCTCGACAAAGCCGAGCTTATTAAAAGGAACAAGCGGAATCCTTCCCAATATTTTGAACACAGTCTACATTGTCATAATGACTTTGGCAGTTGTGCTGCCTCTGGGTGTCGGAAGTGCGATATATTTAAACGAATATGCGAAGAACAAAAAGGCAGTCAGAATGATTGAGCTTGCAACGGAAACACTTGCCGGAATTCCCTCCATTATCTACGGCTTGGTCGGCATGCTCATCTTCTGCCAGTTCTTCTCACTCGAAACAAGTCTCGTTTCCGGCGCCCTGACGCTTGTTATCATGACGCTTCCTACGGTAATCAGAACGACCCAGGAAAGCTTAAAGACAGTTCCCGACTCATACAGGGAAGGAGCGCTTGCCTTGGGGAGCGGAAAGTGGCATATGATAAGAACCGTCGTTTTGCCCAGCTCTCTGGACGGAATCGTAACCGGATGTATTTTATCCGTCGGCAGAGTGGTCGGCGAAAGCGCCGCACTTTTATTCACTGCCGGAATGGCGAACGAAATTATAAAGATATGGCAGGCTCCGCTTCCGAAGCATGCGGGGTCAACGCTTACGGTAGCTCTTTATATGTATGCAAAGGAGCGCGGCGAGTTTGACACGGCGTTTGCGATAGCCGTAATACTCATTTTGCTCACCTTGGTATTAAACATCGCGGCAAAGCTTGCGGCGAAAAAGATGAGAAAGGAGAGATAGTATGGAAAAAATCGAAGTATCCGACCTCAATCTGTGGTACGACAAGAATCATGCTCTTAAAAACATCGGCATAAAGATGCCGGAAAAGAGCATCACGGCGCTTATCGGACCGTCCGGCTGCGGAAAATCCACATTCTTAAAGACCTTAAACAGAATGAACGACCTTGTTGAAGGCGTAAAAATAGAGGGCTCGGTCAACCTGGACGGAACGGACATTTACAAAGATATTGATGTCACCGAATTAAGAAAGCGCGTCGGCATGGTGTTCCAGAAGCCGAATCCTTTCCCGATGAGCATTTATGATAACATCGCGTACGGACCGCGTATCCACGGCGTAAAGTCAAAGGTAAAGCTTGACGAGATAGTGGAGTCATCGCTCAGGAGCGCCGCAATCTGGGATGAATGTAAGGACAGACTTAAAAAAAGTGCGCTCGGAATGAGCGGAGGTCAGCAGCAGAGGCTCTGTATCGCACGCGCTCTTGCGGTTCAGCCGGAGGTGCTTTTGATGGACGAGCCGACAAGTGCGCTCGATCCCATATCGACCTCAAAAATAGAGGAGCTTGCACTGGAGCTTAAGGAGCGCTATACGATAATAATCGTTACGCATAACATGCAGCAGGCAACACGTATTGCCGATAATACGGCGTTCTTCCTTTTGGGTGAGCTTGTGGAATATTCGAGTACGGAAAAATTGTTCTCGGATCCTTCCGATAAGAGAACTGAAGATTATATAACGGGGAGGTTCGGTTGATGAGAAATCGTTTTGACGAGCAGCTCGGAATTTTAAATACCGAGCTTATCACAATGGGCGCGCTTTGCGAGGATGCAATAAGCATGGCGGTGAAATATCTGGAAGAGGACGAAGCGCCGCTCAAGGACAAGGTAAATGAGGCTGAAAAAGAGATTGACGCAAAGGAGCGCGATATTGAGGATCTTTGCATGCGTCTGCTTTTGCTTCAGCAGCCGGTCGCCCGTGATTTAAGAAAAATATCGTCGGCGCTTAAAATGATTTCGGACATGGAGCGTATCGGAGACCAGGCGGCGGATATTGCCGAGATAGCGCATTTTGTAAGCGTGAGCGGATATGCCGGACGCGGACACATAGAGAATATGGCTCTCGCTGCGATAAAGATGGTGACCGAGAGCATCGATTCCTTTGTCAAGGCGGATATAACGCTTGCAAAAAAGGTGATGAAGGATGACGACGAGGTGGACGCTCTGTTTCTCAAAGTGAAAAACGAGCTCATCGAAAGCATAATAGATGACAAAAAGAATGCCGAGGCGCTTATCGACCTTTTGATGATTGCAAAGTATTTGGAGCGTATCGGAGATCACGCGGTCAATATTGCCGAATGGGTCGTTTATTCACTGACCGGGAAAAAGTAATATTTACAAAACGGGAGTGTCTGTGGTATACTCTTTATGAGGCGGTGAGAAAAAGTGATCTATTTGCTTGAAGATGACGAGAACATAAGAAAGCTCGTTTGCTATGCTCTGACCAAAGAAGGATATGAAGCCAAGGGGTTTGAAACACCGTCGCTCTTTTTCGGCGCGGTGGAGAAAAATACTCCCGAGCTTATAATGCTTGACATCATGCTTCCCGAGGAGGACGGGCTCTCCATTCTGAAAAAGCTCAGGGCGGACATAAGGTATGCCGAGATACCGGTTATGATGCTCACGGCAAAGGGCAGTGAGTTTGACAAGGTGACCGGGCTTGATATGGGGGCTGACGATTATGTTGCAAAGCCATTCGGAATGACGGAGCTTATAAGCCGCGTCCGCGCTCTTTTGCGCCGCACGAAAAAGGATTCGGACGGTATATATAAGTGCGGCTCTGTCACGCTTGACAACGTAAGGCATACTGTCACGGTCTCCGGAAAAGAAGCGGAGCTGTCATACAAGGAATATTCGCTTTTATTAAGGCTGATGGCGGCAAAAGGCGCCGCCGTCACGAGAGAGGAACTGTTAGACAGTGTCTGGGGTGCCGGGTACGGCGAATCGAGAACGCTCGATGTCCATATAAGAAAGCTGAGACAAAAGCTTTCATCGGCGGGAGATATCATAAAAACCGTAAAAAATGTCGGCTACAGAATCGGAGGAGATTTACTTGACAGGTAAAATTTTCAGATCCGTTTTTTTCACATCATTAATTGTTCTGGCGTTCAGCCTTGTGTTCATTGTCGGAATACTGACGCAGATGTTTGAAGGTCAGGTGACCGAGGAGCTGAAAAACGAGGCGGAATACGCGTCGTATGCAGTCCGGGCGGACAGGGAAGCCTTTTTCGAAAATGCGAAAAAGGGTGACAGGCGTGTGACGCTGATTGCTCCGGACGGGACGGTGCTGGCGGATACGCAGGCAAAAGCGTCCGGGATGGAGAATCACCTCGAAAGAAAAGAGGTTAAGGAAGCGCTTGAAAACGGAACCGGGCAAAGCGTGCGGTATTCCGAAACGCTGACTGAAAAAACGGTGTACTACGCACTTTTGATGCCGGACGGCAATGTTATTAGGATATCGGCGAAGCGGTATACAATGGCGTCGGTGGCGCTCGGTCTTTTATATCCGATAATCGCTGTATTGACGCTCGGTGCGCTCATTTCGCTGTTCATGTCGGGGGAAATTGCAAAAAGCGTGGTTGACCCGATAAATGAGATTGACCTTGAACATCCGGACAAAACGGAATGTTACGATGAGCTTGCTCCGCTGCTTAAAAAGATAGACACGCAGAACAGGACGATATCAAGGCAGATCGCCGAATCGGAAAGGGCGCAGCGTGATTTTAACATGATCACCGAAAATATGAGCGAGGGCTTTCTGATAATTGACGATAAGACCAATCTGTTATCATGTAACAGTGCGGCACTCAAGCTTTTGGGAGCGGACGGCAAAAAGAGCACGTGCGTTCTTGAATTAAACAGAACCGCAAAATTCAGAAACACGATAGCGCATGTGCTTTCCGGCAAAAGCTGCCGGGATACCATGGAGCTGGGCGATATGGTCTACAGCCTTATTGCGAGCCCGGTGACCGAAAACGGAAAAACTATCGGCGCCGTAATAATAATTCTGGATATCACCGAAAGCGCGAGCCGCGAAAAACTGCGCAGAGAATTCACGGCAAATGTATCGCACGAGCTTAAAACACCGCTGACGTCGATTTCGGGATTTGCGGAGATAATGGCGGGCGGAGATACGCCCCCGGATACCGTGCGCGACTTCTCGAAGTCGATATACGATGAGGCGCAGAGACTCATTAGCCTTGTGGGAGATATAATAAAAATATCCGAACTCGACGAAGGGGAAAGAGGAGACCTTGAAGAGGTAGACGTTTACAGTGTCTGCGAGGAAGCGGTGAAAAGAGCAATGCCGCTTACCGCAAAGAACGGCGTGAAAATATCGCTGGCGGGCTCGCACTCATTTGTTCGCGGCAGGGAAAAGATACTCTGCGAAATGACAGAGAATCTCATTGATAATGCGGTCAAGTACAATAAAGAAGGCGGAAGCGTTGATGTTTCTGTCGGGGCTGAGGACGGATCGGTATATATAAAGGTGAAGGATACCGGCATAGGAATACCGATGAACGACCAGAAAAGGGTTTTCGAGAGGTTCTACAGGGTTGATAAGGGCAGGAGCAAAGCGCTCGGCGGCACTGGACTCGGACTCTCGATAGTCAAGCACGCGGCGATGTATCATAATGCGGAGATAAAATTAAAAAGTGAAGAAGGCGTTGGAACGGAGATAGAAGTTCTCTTTCCGAAAGCTTAAAAGAAGGCTGCAGAAACAAGCGTTTTTGCAGCCTTCTTTTTAATTTTTCCGAAAAAAAGGAAAAAAGTCGAAAAAAGTACTTGACAAAGGTAGAGGGATGTGATAATATAAAAAGGTCGGT
>CAKSNL010000013.1 GCA_934476235.1 uncultured Clostridia bacterium
CGGTAGAAATACGCTGCAAAAATATGTGGAAAATCGGGAACTGCCAAAAAGCACTCAGAAAGTGTTAAAAATCAAATAGTATTGAAAATCAAGGCTTTATGGTTGGTTAGTCATAGTAAGTTATGGTTAGTTATAAGGCTCTAAATACATCCACAAGAACTTGTCGTTTGTTGCATGGACAGCCTTTATGGGAATGGAGAGAACAGGCCTTGCGGACAAACGTAGCAATAAAATATGGGTAGAACCATGTGAATATATGTCACAATTAAGTGATGCAGTTCATTTCTTAGATGATTGGCATCACGAAGTTGCCATCTATAATATTCCATTATGTTTGTTACCGAAGGACTTGCATGGTTTTGCCAAGAAAAGTATATCCGATTGGAAGAACTATTACCCTAAACTATGCAATGGGTGCTCTGTGAAAGAAGATTGTTGTGGACTATTCGCCACATCAAGTAAAGAGTTTTTGAATCTACATACGCTATAAAATGGGAAAATGTAAATATTGCGGCCTAAGTGCAGGTTTATTCTCACACGTTCACAAAGAGTGTGAAGAGAAACATAAGCAAGGAATTGCAACATTACTTGCTTGCCTTAATTTGTACTTCAATGGTGCGGAAGACATGAGTTGTGTGCTTTCACAAATTAAAACTTTGCAAACTAATAACTTCTTGAGTCAAGAAGACATCGAGACCTGTTGCAGCCAAGCCATAAAGCATTATGCCGATGTTGTGAAACTTCCTATCACGAAGCAGCATTTACAAATAGTTGATTCATTCCTTAACAATATAGGAATTCCTCGTACCGCTCTTAACAAAACGGGAGCTTTGGCTGTGCTCGGCAGACGCTTTTATCAAGCTACGCTTATGAGCTATTTTGCTGAAAATGAACCCATGGCTAAAGTAGAAAAGCGCACACAAATTGTTACAAGACTATTGCCTATATCAAGTGATCAAAAAGAATCAGCAGGGCTCAAAGCCCTGGATAAGGCTGCGCACAAATACCTATCCAATGGTTTGATTACAGATAGTGAACAAGCACATCTTGATGACTTCTCAAAGGCTTTACAACTGCCTGTGAACAATTTACCTGCAAGTTATAAAGGCTCAGACATTGAAAAGATGCAGCAGGCTTCAATTCTACGAAAAATTCAGAATGGCCAGATTCCTTCGCAAAGTAACTTTACCATTCCTATCATGTTGTCTTCAGGTGAATACATTATTTGGCAGTATCCCAATGTTACAATGTATCAAGAAAAAATAACCAAAGAATGGGTGGGAAGAAGCAGTGGTTGGAGTTATAGAGTCTGCAAAGGCGTTTATTACAGAACAGGTAGCTCTAAGGGGCATCCCATAGAACATTCTTCGATGGAGAGTGTAGGTGTCGGTACCTTAGTGCTCACAAACAAGAACATTATTTTCTACTCTCCACAGAAATCATCCAAGGTGCCATACAAAAAACTTATAGGTGTTACACCATATTCAGATGGCATGGAGTTGCAAAAAGACGGGGCCAATGCCAAGCGCCAAATGTTCCAAGGGTTCGATAGTTGGTTCATCATGAATTTACTATCCGTTATCAATATATAAAAGTCAAAAATATGGAAAATGAACTACATATAACAGCAAGGGCTCCTCAACAGATTCAGAGTTGCGAGGAAACCTTTTTTCCAAATAACGGATATGGAACAATTGAGTTAACTCCTTATGGAGATTATTTGCTCAATACCACTTATATCACAGAAACTGCTGCTCGAAGAACAAACGAGTACAAAAGTGCATACAAGGAGGTTACTGAAAATATGTTTCATGCTTATGAGGAAGAGACGCGTGCATACACAAATCTTCATGAGAAGATGCCTTTGGTAGAGTCTGCCGTTAAACTCAAAAAAGACTTGATGACTTTGGCTCCTCAAAAATACGAAAGAGGTCGCTTCACTTTTAGTAAACCCACAAAAGACGACATTGAGAAAGACCTTATAGAAGAGGCAAAGAACATTAACTTTGACATGACAAACACCAATGGTCATGTTGATGAAAAGATGTTTGTGAAAGAGCATGTCAATGAAATGATAGAAATTCGTCAACATGCCTGGCAAGAAGCGTGTGACTTTTTCAATAAGATAGAGGATGCACGTGAGGAAAGAGTAAATGCAAAATTCTATGTTGAGTATAAGACGTTGTACAACAGAGCAAAAGAATACATCGAGGGAAGTGAAACCTCTGTAAAGCAAGAACTTTTGAATTTGTGTGGAAAAGTTTCAGTTCCATACAATCTGAGCCTTTCGTTTGCATATAATCAAACAACGCATATATTAGAAACCTCTGTAATAGTGGAAGATGGAATTTCTGTTCCCATTTCTAAGGCCGTCATTTTGGCATCTGGAAAGATTTCTATCAAGAATAAATTGGTAAGAGAAACGATTACAGAGAAGACAAACAGTGCGGTCAGTTTAACATATTTCCTTGCAGCTCACTTGTTCAATGTATCTCCCAATGTCCAGTATTTACGTCTTTTTTTGTACGAAAGAAACAAACAATCTCCATTACTATGGGTAGAATTTGAACGAGAAAAGTTTTTATGCGTTAACCCCTATAGAGTAGGTGTTGTATCCGACATTCTTAGTTATCCGAATGTATTGGAGTTTAAGAATAGGGCAGATTCAATTGCATTGTGTGCTATGGACAAGGATTCGTTCGATAACAATGTAGCTATGGCTATTCAGCATGCTAATGAAATTCATCCTAAGTATCAATCTTCACATGTAGACTTAAACAATGATATAGCTATTTCTTTTGATGACGTAAGTCTTCCGCTTAAAGTGCACAATATAGTGAATGAAGTTCGTAAGGCAATATCCTTGACGAACAATGACAACAATATTGATGAAGATAGAGATCCTCTATTTCGCCAAGCTGCCGAACTTCTTGTAATACACCAACAAGGTTCTACATCATTGATACAACGCAAATTTTCCATTAAATATATTCGTGCTGCACGACTAATGGATCAATTGGAACATGTAGGAATTATTGGACCGACACGCGGTGCAAAGCCACGAGAAGTACTCGTTTCGGATATGGTACAATTGGAGAATATTTTTTCAAAATTAAAATAACAATGCGTTAGTGTAGCTAATATCAACATCGTAATGATAATGCAAAGTAAACAAACAAATTGTATATTGTTGGCACTGCTCATGTGGAATCCTTTAATGCTCCTTCTTTTGACAAAGAGTTGGGGCATTACTGCAATAATTACCATGATTGTGATAGCAATATCATTTATGGTGTCAACATCAGAAAGCCTACGTGTAAAAGTGTGGGCTTTCAATTTGTGTGCTTTGTCGAGCATAGCATTTCATTCAGAACTATTGTTTAGAGAGTTTCTTTCAGACAAGGATATCCCCAATTTATATGAGCTTCATGGTAAATACTATTTCAACAAACCTTATCTTGACAAAGAATTCAGAACCAATGAATATGTAAGTAGTTACAAAACTAATTGTCAAGGATATCGCATAGACAATTTGTCAAATCCCTACGATTCAGTCAAAACCTGCGATTGGCTGTTCATTGGTGACTCTTTTACCCAAGGAGCACAAGTTAATTATAACGATTTATATACAACCCAACTGTTCAGAAACTTTCCAGACAAGATTATTGTAAATGCAGGAATAAGTGGCGCAGGATTGTATGACGAACTGAACTATTTCAAGGATAAAGGCAAAACATTAAAACCTAAGGTCGTCTTTCTACAGATTGGGGCGTTCAACGATTTTTTCAATATCAAAGAACGTTCTGCTACCTTTCAAGACTATTTGATGGAGAAGTCTGATTTATACAGATATTTTGCTTATAACATAGTTTCAACAGATTCTCTTCCTTTGGGCAGATGGACAGAACCATTCTTTCCATCAAAGCAAGAAAATATTGACTACAATATACTGTTCAAAGAAAAGTCTGAAGTGAAGATGGCTGATATAAAAGCATTCAAAACTTGTATGAATGCGTGGAAAAAAGAGGTAGAAAGTGTAGGAGCAAAGTTAGTGCTGTTCCTTATACCTTCCAAGGAGCAAGTTTCACCTACACTATTGCATGAAGTGATGAATAGATACAACATCAAACCTACACAATTGGATATGACTGCCCCCAATCGTCTTTTTGACGAAGTTTCAAAAACATTGAACTTGGAGCATTATGATTTGACTAAAGGCTTCTGTAATTCTGCAGACTTTCCTTTTTTTTATCAAGATGAGCATCTCAGTATAAGTGGGCACACTCTTGTTGCTACAGAACTTACAAAGCACTTACAAAGTTATTTGAGTGCAACAAAACTGCTCAGCTCAAAAAACAGCCATGACAGATATCCTTCATTTCATGGAGACAATATTCTTTACCAAAGTCAGTATATAGATGGGGCTTATCTTATATGCGACCAAAGTTTAGATGGAACCGACCAACAAGTAATGGTGAAGAGTTACGAAGAACTGGTGCATCCTATACTCTCACAAGATGGCAGATATTTGGCATATACTGAAGGCAATCAAGAAAGTAGCGAAACTGACGTGACCATCCGCGATATGGTTCTGAAAACAGAACATAGGGTGAATAATAATAAGCAGTATGCAGCCATTCCCATGTTCAATCATAAAGCGACAATGTTGGCATTGCCTATATGGAACAGAAACAAAGTAACTCCAGCCAATATCGCCATTTATAGTATAGAAAAGAACTGTATAATAAAGACCATACCATCGAAAGTAGAATGTTGGCGGCCCATATTTACCAACGATGACAAGAAAATTTTGTACATTCAAAAAGAAAAGTATTTCAAAATAAAATCCTATGATTTGGCAACAGAATCTATTTCTGTGATTCTTTCATTGCCATTTGATATATGGGATATTGCGCTATCTCCTTCGGGACACTACATTGTATTTGCAGGGAAAAAAGATGGTAATTGGGACTTGTTCTCCTATTCGTTGAAAACCAAACAGGTAAGACAGTTGACAAAGACAAAAGGAAACGAGTGGGACCCTGCATTTGGAAAGTCTGATGCTGATTTGTTTTATGCAGGAACATTTGGCTTTAATGACGGCATTTATTTCAAGAAGATAGAGTTATGATAAGAAAGTTCACACTACTGTTACTAAGTTTTGCGTGTTATGCATATTTCACGCAATGGAATGTTGTGTACTTTCTGCTTTTGGCAGTCTTCGTTGTTTGTTGCAACCACATAAATAATGCACTTATCAGAAAGGTGCTTGCATTTGTGGCTATTGTAAACTTTATTGTAGGATTTTTATTTTTCAAGTTTGCCACCAGCAGCGGAAATATAATATTAGGGTATTCCGTATTTGCCTTCTGCGGCATATCTTTCGTTATAGACCAATACAAGACAAAGAAAAAATATGGTGTAATAGACATTCTACTTTATTTGTTTTTCTTCCCAAAGATGTTGGCAGGCCCAATTGTGCGTGTAGAAGACTTTACAATACAGCTTAGCCAAAACGTTCTGTCTAAGTGGCAAATATATCAAGGCCTCAAACTCCTTATTTATGCAAGCTTCCTAAAATTCATTGTTGCTGACTTACTATTAAACAATGACATGACAGGAATAGGCTTAAACTTGTTGATGCAAACAGTGATATGGGGCATTCATTTTTATCTCGATTTCTATGCCTATTCTCTTATAGCTGTCGGCCTTGGACTCTTTGTAGGAATCAAGTTGCCATACAATTTTAATAATCCCTATGGCGCATTTACTTTCCGTGACTTGTGGCATCGTTGGAACATAACCTTGTCACAATGGTTAAGCAGATATGTTTATATCCCACTTGGGGGAAGCAGATGCTCTGCCCCCCATATCTGTTTGAACATAGTTGTTACATTTGTTGTTAGTGGTCTGTGGCATGGTGTAACCTTACCTTTTGTATTGTGGGGCCTTTGTCATGGCACATTAGTTTGTTTAGAACGAATTTGCCTCTGGCATTCAGGAAAATCACCACAGAAGTGGGCATACAGATTATTTGTTGTTCTGACAACAATGTTCTTATGGCAACTCTTTCGACTGGCAGATTTGAAACAAGTAGCTGACTTTGCCACACAACTTTGCTCGTTGGCCGCTATTGACAAAACGATACTGATATATGCTATCTCAGCTTGCATGTTGTTGTATGCAATAGAAAGTTCTATAGTAAAACGGCTTATGCTGGGATGTGAAAATTCACGAAGCCACATTATTTGCGAAGTGTCGATACTCTCTGTCATGTTAGCGGTTTTAGTATTATGTCCGCTTCATTATACGTTTAATTTCTTCTATCTAAAATTTTAAAATGGTAGTATTAGGTATTTCTGCATATTATCACGATTCTGCCGCAGCATTGATTGTTGATGGCAAAGTCACTGCGGCCATATGTGAAGAACGATTGAGTCGTGTCAAACACGACAAATCGTTTCCTAAAAGAGCCATATCCTTTTGTGTTGAGTCTATAGGTATCACATACGCAGACATTGATTATGTAGTGTTTTACGAAAAGCCATTTCGAAAATTCGAACGTATTTTGGCTACGCATATCTTTCATGCTCCCAAAGGATTCAATACTTTTGTAAAGTCAATGCCTATATGGTTAAAGGAACGATTGGACATGAAAACAACGATAATGAAGTCTCTTAATGAGTTGTGTCAGCAAAGAGTCAATTGGGACATACGTTTCGTTGAACATCATTTATCACACGCTGCAATGGCATATTTCACATCGACATTTGACAATGCAGCCGTTTTAGTTGTCGATGCTGTGGGCGAAAGTGCAACCACATCACTATTCAAAGCATCAGGTTGTAATATAGAGTGTGTCAAGCAACAAACTTTTCCTAATTCCATAGGATTGCTTTACTCATCATTTACTTACTATCTTGGCTTTCAAGTGAATTCAGATGAGTATAAGGTCATGGGCTTGGCTCCCTATGGAGACCTTTGTGCAGAACAAACACAGCGATTTATCAACATCATAAAGACAAAACTTGTGAGTATAGCAGATGATGGAAGCATCATCATAAACCAAAAATATTTCACATTCATGGTAGGCTTCAGAATGGTAGATGACCGCGTGTGGACTAAATTGTTCGGTATTGCTAAAAGAGAAGCCAATTCGCCCATAAAGGCTGAACACAAGAATCTTGCTGCAGCCATACAAAATGTGACCGAGGAAATCTTCTTAAAATTGGCCACTCATGTAAGGTATTTAACTCGGTGCAACAATTTATGTCTATCAGGAGGAGGTGCATTGAATTGTGCAGCAATGGGCAAGATAAAAGCAAGCGGTTTGTTTTCTAATGTATTCGTACCCTTTGCTCCTGGTGATGATGGAGGAGCCATAGGTGCAGCGTTATCTTTTTATACCCTTGCGTTGGGCAAGAGATGTATGTCAAACGTTTCTCCATATCAAGGTTGCAGCTTTGGAAATGAAGAAGTGGAAAAGGTAATAAACGACGAAGGACTTGAATTTTGTCTTGTTCAAGAAGAACGTTTATATGATAAAATTGCAGTTGCGTTATCTCATGGAAGTATAGTAGGATGGTTCCAAGGTAGAATGGAATTTGGTCCCCGTGCCTTAGGCAATAGGAGTATTTTGGCCGACCCAAGAGTCCCTTCTATGAAAAATAAAGTAAATGCGAAGGTTAAATACAGAGAAGCATTTAGACCTTTTGCCCCAGTAGTAACACAAGATGACGCGTCACGATTTTTTGTTGATAGCCAATCTCCGTTTATGATGTTCACCACTCAGGTTCGATTAGGCATAACATTGATACCCGCTGTTACTCATGTTGATAACACCGCAAGGATTCAAACAATAACCGAAATCTCAAACAAACGGCTATATAAGTTGCTTAAAGCGTTTGAAAAATATTCGGACATCCCGATATTACTCAACACGAGTTTTAATGTGATGGGAGAGCCTATCGTCTGTACACCCATCGATGCGATTAACACATTCAAAGCGTCAGGCATAGACATTTTAGTTATAAACAATTATATCATTAAGAAATGAATTTACTAAAAGAATTTTTGGCATTCATCATAGCTGAGAAAAAATGGTGGTTAGTCCCTTTGGTATTTATCCTCATTATAGTTTCGTTGTTGGTAATATTTGCAGATTCTGCTGTGGCTCCATTCATTTATTCTCTGTTCTGATGAAAAAAGTGCAGAAGTACATAAGTAAGGTCATAAGGCCAGTTAATAAGTGTGTCGTATGGGTGGCATTATTGTTGACATATATAGTAATATGCATATACCACATCTTGCTTCATCAAAGAGTGCATAGGTGGGTATATAGCAAAAAGGAATTTTCACTCGAACAAACCAAGCATTTGTGGTAATCCATCTTTATCAATATATTTTGTTGTTACAATCGGTAAATTTTACTATGCTAATCAATATACTCAATCGTCCAGTCTATGGTTGGACGATTGAGATATCTATATTCAAGTTTCGGATTTAGATTTTCTCACCTTAGGCTTTGCACGGGTTTGGCTGAAAGTCTACAAAGTTTTTTCTAAATTATTACTGTTTGCTAAAAAAAGCTGAATTACAAGCGAGTAATCCAGCCTTAATTTTTTTCGGTCGAAAACTATTAGCGCACAGCTATAATTTTAAATACCATTTTTCGGAAATATTGACTTATTAAATGGACGTAAATACGTATTTTGATAGTAATATAATGGGAGTAAAGGATGGCCTGTTGGGGTGTAAAGAAGAGAATGCAGGGGGTAAATGGTGTATTTTTGTGTAAATAATGCAAATTAAGGTTATATAGTTTGTAAAAGATGCGTCTATTTTATATAGCGACATCATTTTTGGGGGCTATGAAATGTCTTGTATCAGTAAAAAAATTATCTCATATACCCATATTCTAACCAATAGATAGCATTCTATTCAATAGATAGCATGGTACTCAAAGGCACATGAGCATAGTACTCAAAGGCACATGAGCATAGTACTCAATGGCACTTGAGTATAGTACTCAATGGCACTTG
>CAKSNL010000014.1 GCA_934476235.1 uncultured Clostridia bacterium
AGTGGTCATAACGAGGCGGTCTTGAAAACCGTTTGTCCGAAAGGGCGCGTGGGTTCGAATCCCACCCTCTCCGCCAATTAAGACAAAATGCGGTTTTCCGCTTTAATATAGATTTTTGATAACTGCGGCTATAATTTGGAGAAGTACTCAAGTTGGCCGAAGAGGCGCCCCTGCTAAGGGCGTAGGTCGGGAAACCGGCGCGAGAGTTCAAATCTCTCCTTCTCCGCCAGAAGGCAACCTTTAGGTTGCCTTTTTTGTTTCCCCTTGATTTGAACTCGAGCGCCGGGAACCGGCACGAGTGAGGACGCCGAACGCGCCCGGTGGGCGATGAAGCGAGGCGGTCCGTTGGGCAGCGGTCGAAATTTTCAAGGCGCCAGCCGGACGAAAAATTTCGGGAACCGCCTGCCCGAGCGGCTTTGCCGGGAAAATCTCTCCTTCTGTGCCGCGTCGGAACGGACTAACGCTTCATTCCGATTTTTCAAAAAAATCAGTCATTTGCTCCGCCGTTTCTCCTTTTTCGTTTACTTATAATTACAGAGCATTACTCAGAAATACCTGTGTAAAGTAGTCAGATTTCAAATAAATAATTTTAACCTGCTCCGTGCACCGAATAGTTTTTATTTTTCTTTGCACATAAAAAAGGAACCGTGTAAACACGGTCCCTTTCTGCACTTATATTCCGACAATTTCGCGGATATGCGCCGGATCGACCTTGGAGAGCTCCTCCCCCGTTGCCGCCGCAATCGCCGCCGCGGCGCCGGACGCCGCACCAATGCCGACGCAGATGGGCATTGCCCTGAAGTTCGAATGTGCAATATGTGTGCCCGAAATGTTTCTGCCCGAAAGAAGCAGACCCTCCACCTTCTCCGGAACAAGGCAGCCGTACGGAATCTGATAGCCCTTAGGCTGGTCAAAATGCGCCTGAACGCCCGTTTTATCAAGCCCCGAGCCCTGAATATTGTGCACGTCAAAATTAAAGTGCGCATCTGCCACAACGTAATCCGGGAACGTCTTAGCCTCCCAGATGTCAGCCTCTGTAATCGTATACTTGCCCTTGAAATGGCGTGTTTCGCGGATTCCGATGAGCGACGCGGAGCTTATGATAAAGCACTTTTCAAAGCCCGGTACATATTCGCGAAGATACTTAACGATATCGGACATCTGATTGCGGCACTCTATCGTCGCGCGCGTCAGATCGCCGGCAGAAGTGCCGTCTATTCCGACAGAGTTTGTCATATTCAGTGTGACAACGCCGGGAAGCGTCGTCCTGTACGTCAGAATATGCCCTGCCGGATACGGGATGTGCTCCTTCGCAAGTGCCTGAAGCTCACCCTTCTCCGTGTCATACGTCGTCTCGAACGACGGGATGAATGCGGCGCGGTCCGTGTCGACCCCCGCAACCTTGAACATCAGGGTCGCCGGCTGCATCTTGCCGTCCGACTCTCTGCCGAGAATAAACTCCGCCCCGGCACGCGCGGCAATGTCGCCGTCGCCCGTCGCGTCAACCGTCACCTTTGCGTAAATGTCGGTCATGCCGCTTTTATTTATCACCGTTGCGCCGACTACCTTGCCGTTTTCCGTGATCGCGTCCGCCGCGAAGGTGTAGAGCATAATGTGAACGCCCGCCTCCGAAAGCATTTCAAGGTACAGCGTCTTGAGCATTTCGGGGTCGATGTCGGCGGTCACACCCTTCCTGAATTCATTTTTCTCCGCCGAGCGCTTTAATATCTCGTACCAAAGAGGGCTGCCGCAACTTCCCGTCCAGTGACTCATCATTCCCGAAGTGGAAATTCCGCCGATCTCGCCGCTCTGCTCAACTATAACTACCTTTGCTCCGCTCTTGCCCGCGGTGTATGCCGCCGCAAATCCCGAAGGTCCGGAGCCAAGAACCAAAACGTCAGTATTTAATGTGAATTTTTCCATACAATCATCCTCCTTGGCTTTATAATATCACCCTTTTATATGTTTTTCCTTTGTTTTTTCGCAAATTATCTTTACAATCCCGCAAAAACGAGTATAATAAAAGCATGAGAAACAAATTAACTGACGATATCAATAACTACATAGACTATCTCGAAAGTTTGGGGCTGTCGGTTTCCGTGCACGGCAGGGCGGTTTCGGGCATTTTAGAGCATAACGTTCACGCAAACCCGTTCTGCGTGCTGGTCAAGACCGATTCTGACGCTTGGGACAAATGCATAAGGTGCCAGCAGAAGGTTTTCGCCCGCTACCGCGACGGGATGCTTTTCGGAATGTGCCACGCGGGAATGGAGGAATACGTTTTTTTCGTGGATTCGGGCACGTTCGTGAGCGTTTCGGGATACGGGCTGAACCGTGAAAAA
The DNA here is from genome assembly GCA_934476235.1 of uncultured Clostridia bacterium. Taxonomy (GTDB): domain Bacteria; phylum Bacillota; class Clostridia; order CAKSNL01; family HGM11501; genus HGM11501. The sequence continues at coordinate 2,343 of CAKSNL010000014.1, forward strand.
GCGTCCGAACGCATCACAAGCCTTTCGGCGGACTTCAACCTTAAAAAAAGCGAGCTTTTGAATGTGTACGACTCGGCGCTCCGTCACGAACCGGAGGACATTTCACGGCTCAAAACGCTTATAATGCCGCTTTGCCACATGCTGTCGCTTTTTTCGCTCCTTTCCGCAGGGACCGAGGCGCGCCAGAGCCGAAGCAAGACCTTTGATTCGCTTCTCGCATTCGTCCAGCGGCGGTATTCGGAGGATATCACGCTCGGTCAGATTGCGCGGGCGTGCTCGTGCTCCGAGTCGACCGTGTCGCATCTTTTTAAACTGTATACCGGCGTTTCGGTGAAAAGGTACATCGCGGATCTCCGCCTTAAAAAGGCGGCGGACTTTCTCTCGGAAAGTGACCTTTCCGTCACGGATATTGCTCTGCTTGTCGGGTTTTCGGACGCGAACTGGTTTTCCTCCGCGTTCAAAAAGCACTTCGGCGTCTCCCCGTCGGACTACCGCCGCCGGGAAACGCACCGCAGCTTTTAGCCGCGATTTGCCATAAATAAAAACCGCTCTCAAAATGAGAGCGGCCTTTTATTTATTCTGTCTCAATTCCGCAAGTCTTGGCGTACGCCCTGACCATATCTGCCAGATTGGCTATCTGCTCATCCGTCATCTTACCGATGTATTTACTCAAAACGGTTTCAGCATTACGGGCAGATACGCCGAAAAGAATATAATCGGCATCAGTATCCAGCGCATTGCAAATATCCTTGAATTTTGCAATGGACATGCCCGACAATCCTCTTTCAATATTGCTTATCTGCTGCGGATTGCACACTCCGGCTTTCTCTGATAGCATTTCCTGTGTCATATGCCGTTTAAGTCTGACCGTCTTTATACGTTCGCCGATCTCGGCGTTATCCTTATCGAATTTATTCATTACACCGCTCCTTTTTGCCGGAGAATTAATGCCTGTGACATTTTTTAGTTTATCTCGGCTCCGCCGAAGAGGCAGAACCCGTTGACTGTGACGGTCGCGGTCCTTTCCCTATCCTTCGCCTGTCTTTTATCGGTAATGCCCCCGAAAAGGCAGAACGCGTTTATTTTGATCTCCACGTTTTCGGGCAGCGTGATTCCCGCTCCGCCGAAAAGGCAAAGAAGGTTTATCTCCCCGCCGTCCGAAAAGTCAACGTCCGAAAGATTGCATTTCGTACTGCCGAAAACGGCGCCGACGCGGGCAAGATGTATGTCCTTTCCCGAAACGGACTCTTCTTTTTTCTCAAACGACGCCGTGCACTCGGTAACGCCGTCTGCCGCCCTGTGGCTTTCCTTGCCCGAAAACGTCGAAATGATCACTTTAACGCCAATAAGCACGATTACCGCGGGCACCAAAAGCTCCCAGAAATCGCCGTAGCCGATCACTCCGCGCGCCGCCAGAAGGAGGTACACGCCGATGAGCGTGACGATCAGATTGCCTATCTTGTCACGGCTTGTAAATATTCCGGTTATGCCGGGCACGATTAAAAACAGTGCCCACCATCCGTCAATCGAAAAGTTAAGTTCCGCGATGCCGAGCGACGAGAGCCCGTACACGATTCCGACCGCGATGAGCAATACGCCAAAAACTACTCTTGTCACCTTTTTCATAAAGATTCCCCCTTATATTTTGCCGCAAGTGCCGAATAAACATCGGTCAGCGAGCGGTTTATAAACTCCGTATCCGGCTCAAGTTTCCTTAATTGTAGCACCGCTCCCGTATTTTGTCAATAAAAAAGCCTTCTATAGCCGGTCAGTGATAAGGAAGTATCGTTTTTGCGTAAAAAAGCTCAAAATCCTTAAGGATTTTGAGCTTTTTTAACACAGCAATTCGCGAAAAAGATGCTTTTAAGGCATTACTCTTTTATTGTGGGGGGCTTTATATAGAAGGCTTTTTTCTTAACGCTTTTATTTAAGCTCGTCGGCGCGGACCTCGCGTCCGAGCTCGGCGGACTTATAGAAGCACTCGATAACCTTGGAAACCTCAAGATTCTGCTCCTCGGTGATAAGGTATTCTTCCTTGCCGGCAAGCGTGTTCATGATATTTCTGTACATATATCTGTGCTGCTCAAACGGAACGCCCTTATACTCGCCGTTATCGAACCACTTCATTGCGCACTCGGTCTGATAGCGCCCGATGTTTTTATAAAGCGTTTCGCCGTTGACGGAAAGACCGCCCTTGTCACCGCAGATGACCATGTCGAGATTTGTCGTCGGCAGATTGATTGCCCACGAGAACTTGAAGTTGACGCTCATGCCGTTTGAAAGGCGCATAAATCCTGTTGAGAAATCCTCCACGTTGAACTCGTGATAGTCGTATTTTCTGGGTGTGAAGGTGCCGGAATACGCACCGCTCTCCGCGATGGAAAGGAGGATATCCTCGCCCTTATTCGCAATTTTGGTGAACGCGCTGCCCGAAACGCTTACGACCTTCGGACTGCCGCAGATCCACAAAAGCGAGTCGATAAGGTGCACGCCGAGGTCACAGAAGGGACCTCCGAAATTGTGCTCCTTCATATGGAACATGCCCCATGTCGGGATTCCGATTCGTCTGATAAATTCGATATCCGAAAAATACACATCGCCCAGCTCGCCGGAATCAACAAGCTCCTTGGACTGCTGCATGTAATTTCTCCAGCGCATGCACTGGCAGGGGAAAAGCATTTTCCCGCAATCCTTAGCGGTCTGCCACATCTCCTTCGCGTCGGCAAGCGAGGTGGCAAGAGGCTTTTCGCAGGCAACGTGCGCGCCGGCTTTCAGCGCCGCAATCGTCCACTTTTTATGGTAAACGTTCGGAGTGCAGACTGCCACGAAATCGGGCTTTAACTCGTCTAACATCTTCTGCGGGTCTTTATACCAGTTGGCAACGTCATGCCTTTTTGCGGTTTCGGCAGCTACCTCTCCTCTGATATCGGCAACACCGACAACGTCGATGAGCCCCTCTTTTCTTAAAATGTTCAATGCCGGAAAATGCGCCGAGTTTGCTATCATTCCGGTGCCGATAACGGCAACTCTTAATTTAGACATATTGATTCTCCTTTATATAGATAATTACGAATATATTACAAGCTGAAGGGCTCTGCCGCTTCTTCCGTATTGCCGGAATTGCATGAGCGGATACCCGCATCCAGCGCGCTTGCCGCGCGCATATTAAAGTCAAGCGTCAAAAGCTCATGAAGGGGCTCTCCCTTTGTCATGTGCGCGATGACGTTTTTTGCCATCATTGAATTGTCCTGAGGCGGAAGGGAAAACTCCTCTGTCGGTGCCGGGGACGGCTGATATGGCTTTAAGTCCTTATAAACTTTGACCACCGGGTCGAACCTGTCGGCAACTATAACGCCTTCGCGCCCGTAGACCACGGGACCGGTCGCTATCTCGCCGTTATTCATCGTTGACCACGAGCCCTCTATAAGACCCACCGCGTCGCCGAAGTCAATGGTAAAGCACGAGTAATCCTCAACATCCGAGAAAGGAAGGAAGAAATTTTTCTTGATGCCGGAAACGCGCTTTGCGTTCTTTCCGGTTATCCATGTGGTAAGCACACAGCCGTAGCCCGCATAATCGAATATCGAGCCGCCGCCGCGGTCCGACTGATACCACCACATTTTTGAAAGCTCGCGCGGAGTAAAGCGGTCAAGCCTGTAGGGTCCTCTTGTGGACGGGCTTCTGTACTGAACGCGCAGCACCTCGCCGACCGTGCCGGCATCGGCAAGCTCTTTTGCCTTGTTAAACGCCGGGAACCACGCGATAGGCCAGTTTATGATAAGCTCGCCCTTGCTTTTTTTCGCCGCGCGGTACATCCTCTTTGCGTCCGCCATGTCAAAAGCCATCGGCTTTTCGACAAGAACGTTAAAATCGCGCTCCAATAACATGCACGCGCAGTCGGCGTGGCTTTTAACGTCCGAATTGACAACGACGATGTCGGGACCGAGCGATAAAAGCTCGTCACAGTCATAGAAAAGCTTTAACGTTTCCTTTGCCGCTTTGGAAGTGTTTGTTTCAAACTTTCTTTCTATTTCTTCTTTATCTTTGGACAAAAAGTCCGCCGCACCCAAATATTCCACATCCTCATCGGAGCGGAAAAATGAATCGAACATCTGGTTCAAATGCACGTGGTCAAGCCCCACGAAAGCTACCTTAAATGCCATTTATCTCACCTCATTAAAATACTGTTTCAAGATTCATTGTCGTGCCGGACTCGATCGCCTCGGGAATCTTGCACATTATCTCCAATATATGGCGCGCATGCTCGGGCGATAAAACGGGCGAAGAGTCAGACTCGATTGCACGCACAAGGTCGCCCAGAATACAGCACTGGCTGATCATCTTTCTCGGCGGCTTCGTCCAGGGCTCGGGCGTTATCCATCCGCGCATGCCCTTGTCCGGCGCGTCCATATAAACCTCCGGTACGGGATTTGTCATGTACGGACGCGAGAAGGAAAGCGTTCCCCTGTCGCCGAATATCTCAAGCTGAGGCGCACGGGACGCCTTCTGGGAAAAGCCCGTATCGACAAGCGCCATCTTATTGCCGCCGAAATCAAGCGAAATTATGTACTGATCCGGAATCTTATCGGACTTTATCTTCTTGCCGTCGTAAGCTCCGCTTCTTACCTCGCGTTCGGGCGTGGTAACCTTCGCCATACACGAAAAGCGCTTTGCCGGACCGAAGATGCTTGTTACTATCTGGAGTCCGTGAACGCCCATGTCAACGAGTGCTCCGGCGCCGGGCTCAAAGAACCAGGAGGGGTCCGCCGCGCGGTACTGGAAATATTCCGGTCCGCCGTGGCTCATGTTGCACTTTGCATAGTAGGGGTCGCCAATCGTGCCCTCTGCCATAATGCCTTTTGCTACATTAATATCGTATCTCATCGGATGCACGGGCGCACACGCGAATTTAACACCCATCTTCTTGGCAAGCTCAATCTGCTCGGTCAGCATTTCAACCGTCGGAGCGGCGGGCTTCTGGCTGATCAAGTGCTTGCCTGCGGAAAGCACCGCCATATTGATCTCATGGTGCGCCTGGATGGACGCTGCATCGATTGCTATATCGAAATCGCAGTTCTCGATAAGCTCATAGACCGTGCGGTACGCGTTCGGAATGTTATAGTCGCGGCACGCCTTTTCGGCGCGCTCAAAAACTATATCCACCGCGGCAACGATCTCGGCGGGCGCCTCACGCCTGATATTGGGAAGGTACTGTGCGTTTGCGAACATACCGCAGCCGATGACTGCGACTTTATAAGTTTTCGTCATAAAAATTACCTCTTTTCTTGTTTACAATTATATCCCCGTGTGCTATAATTGTAAATGGATAATCTTATGAAAAAGGTGGACTATATTAACATATGATATATGCGGTTGATTTTTCGTCGCTCCCCTGTGTCTCGAAGGCATACTCGGTCAGACGGCGCACCGTCTGGCAGGTGACGGATCCCTACAGTATCCTTTTATACATAAAAGAAGGGCGTTGTGCGGTCAGTGCGGACGGGGAGGATTATATTTTAAATACGGGCGATATGTTTTTCATCCCGGCGGACCAGCGCTACATCCGCCGTCCGGTCGAAAATGAAATGTGCACAATTTTCTATGTGCACATGCGCCTTCCCGGAATCAGGTTTCTGTCGGAGGCGGAGGCTTCGAAGGAGACCGAGAAAAGAAAAGAAGAGCTTGCAAAAAACTTTCTGGAGGGCGAGGACTCGGAGGGCTACACGCTCTACATTGCGCCGCACTTAAAAAGCAACCCCGCCTTTTCGGAGGAGCTTTCCCGTCTTTCCTGCAAGGTCCGTGAAAATATCGCAAAAAACCATATTGAGAGCAGTCTTTTAACCGCTCTGGCTGCAAGCGAAATGCTCACGCGCGCAAACCGAATAACGCTTGATCTTTTGGGCAACATGCGCGTAGACAAAACGCGCGTATCGGTCAACCTCCGCCGTGCGGTCGGCTTTATACGCGCAAACTACAAGGAAAAGATAACTCTTTCAGACCTCTGCCGTGCGGGCGCGGTGTCGCCTCAGCAGATGATAAGGTATTTTAAGGAGGAGCTTTCGACCACACCCAACCGCTATATTAATGAAGTAAAAATTGACCGTGCGAAGGAGCTTTTCTTAACACACCCCGACCTTTCGGCATCCGAGATCGCGTCCGAGCTCGGCTTTTCCGACCCGCATTACTTTTCAAGGCTCTTTAAAAAGCTCTCCGGCGAAACGCCGACCGGGTACAAAAAAAGGGTCCACTCGTTTGATGAAAAAAAGCAATAAAAAAATTAAAATAAAAAGAAGGAATTTTTTTCTCCGGGGAGAATTATAATAATACTGTCAATTGACTGCAGAGGTTTTTCGGGGATCGTTTATTATATCGCGGTCTTGTCAAAAAACTTTTAAAAAAATAAAAAAAAGTATTGACAAAGAGTTTTTGATATGATATAATAAATTTCGTCGTGAGAAACGGGAGTTTAGCTCAGCTGGGAGAGCATCTGCCTTACAAGCAGAGGGTCATAGGTTCGAGCCCTATAACTCCCACCAT
>CAKSNL010000015.1 GCA_934476235.1 uncultured Clostridia bacterium
AGCAATGGTTACAAGATTCGTCGTGCTGCCATCGACCTGAACGTGCCATTGATTACCAATAGCCGTCTGGCGAGTGCGTTTATTTATGCATTCTGCACCACCAAGCTCGAGGATATCGACATCAAGGCTTGGGGCGAGTATAAATAGTTGATAGTTAGTAGTTAAGAATTGACAGTTAAGTCATTCTTGATGATTCCCAATAGAAAAATCCCTGCTCTAGGAAAGGCTTCCTATGGCAGGGATTTTTTATTTGAACAAAAAAGCAGTGAAAACTTTGGTTGTTTCACAATTAAATCGTAAATTTGCAGCAAAAACTATAATAATGAAGAGTTATGGAAGAAAAATTATCGACTATATATTTAAGAGATGGACGGAACGCCCTGCAATATGTTATGAGCCTGAGCGAAAAGTACAGGCAGATAGCGACCGAAGCGATATTCGAGTGTTTGAGACTGGGCTATCCACTCAACAATATGGAGATAACAGGCAAAGCACGAGAACTGCAGAGGAAGAGGAATGCCTACGTTTGATAAAAATCGCCAAAGAACAAGGCTTGTATATAGATAAGTCGGATTGGGGTAAATTTGGTGACAGACGAATGATTCCAACGGGAGAAAGCATTGTCTTTTTGAGTGAAGACGGAACAACTTTCACCAAAATGAAGTCTCCTTTTGCAAAGGCTCCGATGAAGCATATCTTGCCAGAGGATATCATTTATGAACATCTGATTCATAACATCTTATTCCCATCAACGAGGTATCGTTTTGTTGGCTTTTCAGAGGATATAAAGGGAATCCGGATTGTTCTTCAGCAACGAAATATATCCGATATGTATCAAGTACCATCGCAGAAGACGATTGACGATTATCTCATTAATCAACTGGGCTTGACAAAAGAGAATAGATATTTCTATGGAAATGAATATTTGGCAATAACTGATGTTTCTAATGTCAGTGATAATGTGCTGTGTGATGAAGATGGCAAGTTGTATTTCATAGACCCGATTATCCGGTTAAAGAAGTCGGGAAGAGAAGTATGGGAGTATCTTTATAGAACAAGATGTGTATGATAGTTATAATTGTAAAAAGCAAAAGTCCAACCCTGATTCGCTGTGCAAGTGGGAAGAGTGGTGGGAACTGTCACCTCAAAGGTATGTATATTTTTTGAAACTGTAAAACTTTAGCGAATAAACCATTGCAAAATCCTTGTTTTTGAACGAAGATTACACATTGTTAGTGAAAATTTGGCTCGTTTAACCATCAACTTCTTCAGAAGGTTTAGTGTTACTACCAGTTGAGTTTACAATTGATTCTCCTGTAGTGCTTTCAGACAGTTACACTTCCAAAGACACTGATGCTTGCGCCAAGCCGAGTGTAATAGACCATTTGTCGGTTGTTTTTCTGTTGTTATTCGGATTGTTTTTGCTGCAAAAACACTTTTTTACCTAAAAAATCTGCTAATAAATAGCTTATTCTCATTTATTTTTTGTACTTTTGCAGAGCATTCGCAATAAATGCGTTTGTATAACATACATAAGGCGTCGTCAACGCTTTGCTCATTGATTATTCTGAACGTAGGAAATTCAAAATGCTTGTCAATGGCTTAGCAGAGAAGGTGTCACGGGTAGGTTGTATAATCAACTCTCGTAGTGTGCCAAGGGGACAAACCTCAACGGCACACTTTTTGGGGGCTATATAACTTTCAGCGTGAGATTCTATCTGTTCGTCATCAAGCAGTGGTTTTCCTACGACCAAGAATAAGTGACGAGCAAGATTAGTTTCTCGCGCTTTTCGTTTAATAAATATGATTGTATAATCTTCAAAAAGTGGAAGTATGAAAAAGAGTATGATTTTAGCTATCGTTGGTATGGCGATGAGTATGAGTATGAGTGTCCATGCACAAGTGCAATTCTCTAAATTTAAGTTTTATGTTGCAGATATTATGGACTTTAGCCATTTGCAACTGGAAACAAAGTTTAAGGTGACAAGTGACAGAAACTTGAAATATGTACATGTGTTTTTTACTCCTGTAAATGGTGTTGGCGATGCTATTGTTGATGAAATACGTGGTGGTGTTAATGCTAATGTAAAGCACACAAAGTTCCATCACATCTATGCAACAGGACCATTTGAATCAAAGAAAAGTTATACCAAACATTTTGATCCTTATTATATTGGTGGTAAGAAGCCTACTCCTTTTCCGTATAAGGTTGTAGTTGATTACATGGGTGGTGGTAGCGATACTATTCTTGTCACAAAGGATAATATCAAAACATATTTTCCATGCCTAAAATGGATAGATGTTGACTATAAGAGTGGTTTCCAACCAGATAATTAATGTTTTTCAATAAATATGGATGTGAAAAAATTCTTGCCAATATTGCTCCTTTACATGAGTTTGGCAACTTCTTGCTTTGCTCAGGCTAAGTTTGAGAAAGTGGATTGTGACACGATGAATTATTGTTTTACGGCGATTCTCTCTTGTCCACAATCTAAGGATGTTTTGTATCGTGCTTCAAAGGAATCGCTTGCGACACATATACCAAACTTTCAACAGAAATTGCAGTATGACGATAAAGAAACAAGAACTATTAAGTTTAGAAGCTCATCATATCTTCATGGAACAAAAAACTTTCCTGATAATAGACCAAAAATTGACATGACGGGAACTGTTGAGTATATAGTTATAATTACCATAAAAGATGGAAAGTATAGAGTCAAGATTGAAAATCCTATGGTAACTTGGCAAGAATCTTTTATCTTTAATGGTACTAGGCAGGATATTGGCAGAAAACGGCTTGACTTAAAAGGATTTACTCTTTGGAGTGATTATAATAGAAAGATATTGGAATCATATTCAAGCGATATAGGTCAAATCATTGCTGGTATTTGGACGAGGGCAAAAGAAATAGAAGAAGATGATTTCTAATATGCTATTCATTAGTTGTTGTGCTTGGCTTCGTAAACTTGATAGTTAGATGATATTTTCTTGATATTATCAGAGCTGTTTGGAGGTAGAAATGATAATTTTTAGAATATTTCAGTTTACAGATGCCTTATTCTCATTTATTTTTTGTACTTTTGCAGAGCATTCGCATTAAAAGCGTTTGCAGACATAATTTGGAAGTGCATTCCATACTTGAATCCGTTCAGTGAAACTTCGACAACTTTACCAAACAATAATGAGGACAAGCAGAAGAAGTACTCCCTTGGGCTCATATTATCGTAACCCGATATACGTTCAAGGTGAGGCTTTGTCTATCTTGGTTCGTTATTGGGTAGTCGAAGGCCTCACAGAAGAGTAAGATATGATGAGGTCTCACTTCTTTTATGCCTTTATCAAACTGTTTCATTAAAACAAATAATTATGAGAAAGGTTCATTTGAAAAAGTATTGGGGGATAAATTTAATTTGTATGGATGTAAAAACTATAAAAAGAACTCCGATACAAATAGCGATGATTTAGAAGTATAATGTTATATATAGGGAAATGGATTTATTCAATACAATAGAAAACAAAGCACGGTTTTATGGAATGAAAATTGACCTTATGTGGAAAAAACATAAGACCATTTTACGAATGTGCCTGAGAGGTCTTGCTTTTTATACATTTTTGCTATCCGGCTTATTGTGTGCAGTCTTATCATTGATTGCTTCCAATGGAATATTAAAAGTGTTGTTTGAAGCTATAATGAATATCTGCTATAGTTATGTTGCTGGATACATATTTTACATAATATCAGATGTGTATCCAAAGACGCTAAACAAAACTATTGAGATTAAAGATATGATCATTAATGAGATTTGTATCTTGCATAAAGCTAATTCTGTTTTAGATACAACAATTGGATTTTCCAGATGTGCAAATAGTGAAACTGATAGGATAAAGAAATTTATAGTTAACAGTACCAAGGAAAATCCTTATACAAGCAACGAAAAACTTATCGAATTGAATGATATTTTTTTACGTTATTTATCTTTTCTTCAGAATGAATGTCGAAATTCTTTTTATATGCTGTTAAAATATAAGGCTCATTTTCTTGAATATGAAGAGGTTCGAATTTTGTTGGAACTTAAAGACTTTATATTTCTCAACGACTTCGACAATAAAAGAAGTATGTACTTACTTGATTTTGAAGGGGAATGCTATAATTATATAAGCAATATACATAAGTTAGAAGAATTGATAAAGAAGCAAATGAAATCTTATGTATATAATTCTTGTGATTATGAAAGGTTAGAAAAAGAACTTAAAAAGCCCGATGGATTTATCTGTCAGATATAATAAAGCAATTATGAGTGATCCATATAAAAAATCTTATATTTTAGAGCGAATCCTAAAGGAGGGTAGCTTTGAGGACAATTATCCTGAAAAAGCATTGGATTGGGATTATAATGATGAAAGAAATCAGCCATATAAACCATCCGATTTTCTTTCAGGGTCAAACAAACTTGTCTATTGGAAATGTCATGTTTGTGGTTATAAAAGCAATACTCCCAAGACCATTATTAGTCATGCAAAAGCAAAGTTCCCATGTGAGAAATGTGCAATTAAAGGTAGAACAAATCAACGTTACGGAGAAGAACCAATAACAGTAACAAATCCAGAACTGTTAAAGGAATGGGATTATGAGAAGAATGTGCAAGATGGAATATTCCCAGAAAGAGTGACGAATCATGATTCCAAAATATTGGTTCACTGGGTTTGTAAGCGTGGGCATCATTGGAAGAGAAGTGTGTCCTACAGATTACATAGCACATCGGGAAAATGCCCGATATGCCAAAGTGAAACACAAACGTCTTTCCCAGAACAGGCTTTGTTTTTTTATTTTAATGGACAAGTTGAATGTATAAATGGTTACAGATTAAAGAACGGATTCCATATAGATATATTTATTCCATCTAAAAATGTTGGTATAGAATATGATGGACCAAAACATCAAACGCCCAAGCAAAAAGCAAGAGATAAAAGAAAAAATCTCCTTCTAAAGGAAATGGGAATTAAATTATATAGAGTGATAGAGTCTGAAGAGTTTTGTGTTGAAGGAAATGCTATTTATGTTACTTACGACAAGAATTATTCCTACTTGAATTATGCTATCGAAAAACTTTGTAAGTTAATAGGTGTTCCATATGTTCCATTGGATGTTGAAGGTAACAAAACTGCAATAATAGAATCTTATCTTACGAGAGAAAAAGAGAATAGTATTGCGAGCCTTTATCCTCATTTGCTTGAAGAATGGGACTATGAAAAGAATGGAAATATAGACCCGGAATGTGTTAGTCGTGGTTCTAATTTAAAGTTATATTGGAAATGTAAGAAGGGACATAGTTGGTCTGCACCTCCATCAAGTAGAACAAAAGGTTTTGGATGCCCATATTGTGCAGGTGTAAAGTTACTGATTGGATTTAATGACTTAGCAACAAAAAATCCTGAGTTACTTGGCGAATGGGATTATGGTGAGAATGGAAAATTGGGAATAACTCCAGACAATATTTCCGCAGGTAATAGCAGGCAAAAAGTGTATTGGGTTTGTAAGAATTTTCCAAAACATAAATGGGTGGCAACTGTAGCAGATAGAATTCGTGGAACAGGGTGTCCATATTGTGCAGAGGAGCAACGCAAGGTGTCTAAATGCAAAACGTATGTAAAAAAGAATGGCTCTTTTGCTGATAAATATCCTAAATTATTGGAAGATTGGTTTTACGAAAAGAATGATACTTTGAATATATTTCCTGACAAAATTCCATCTCACTATTCGGAAGTCGTTTGGTGGAAATGTCACGTTTGTGGTTATGTGTGGACTGCAACACCCGATAATAGGGCGAATGGAAGAGGTTGCTCTCAATGTGATAAAGAAAATCATTCTCAAATCATGAGAGATGTTCTTTTGGCAAGATATGGGTCTTTATTGCAAAAGAATCCTGAGGTTGCAGCTTTTTGGAGTATTGGAAATAATAGTGGTAAGACTGCTGATGATGTAACTGCAAAGTGTGATTATAAGGCAAGATGGAAATGTCCTAAATGTGGACATCAATGGATTAAACGAGTGAACAAAATGGTATTGTATCCTTGCTGTCCAAAATGTAGGTACAGCCTTAACGAGAAGAAAAAGCCTATTATCCAATTTGATTTGGAGTTAAATGAAATTGCTAGGTATGATTCTCCAAGTGAAGCTTCTTCCGCTACGAAAATTGCGAGACAATATATTTTAGCAACAGCGAGACATGAGTCAAAAAGTACACATGGGTTTGTGTTTCGATATGAAGATGATAATACTAATATTAACGAGTTCAAGCCAACTCGTCTGCCAACACCCAGAACTGTGTTACAGTATACAAAAGATGGAGAATTCGTAAAAGAATGGTCTTCCATCACAAAAGCACAGAATGCATATTCTATTGCCAAAGGTAAAATTACAGGCGTTTGCAAAGGGCAGAGAAAAACAGCAGGTGGATATATTTGGAGGTATAAAGAGTCCCGATAATTGTATCTACCGACTACGATATGTGCGACCGTCTCTACTTCGACGAGTTGACCTTCGAGCGTGTGATGGATATCATCGA
>CAKSNL010000016.1 GCA_934476235.1 uncultured Clostridia bacterium
CGTTGTGAGCCTCGTATGAGCGTGTGAGGAAGGTAGTGCTGCTTGCCTTGGTTGCCGCCATCTGGTATGCCAGGAGTTCCGTCTGTCTGAAATCCCTGCCCCATGAGAAGTCTTTCATCTTGTCTTCAGACACCACAAGGGTGGTGAAAGCCCTGTCTGCAAGCTGTTCGGCGAGGTTGTGGGTGTGGTCGTTGTCGCCAAGCACATTTCTGCTCCTTGTGAATGACAGATAGTGGAACAGCAGCGAACGGTATAATGCCACGTTTATGTCCTTGCCGTTGGTCATCAGGAGCAGATAGCATATAGAACGCACCATGCGGCTCAGCAGCAAGTTGTTCTGCTCGTTGTCGATTACCGCTTCGCGGTTTGTCTTCTCCATATTAGACATGACATAGAACTGAAGGAAGCTGGAGAAAGCGTCGTTGAATGATGCCGTTTTCCATTCTTTTGCCTTTTCTGCGAGCAGGTCAAGGATGGCGTCGATCTTCTCTTCCAGAAGTTCCGGCTGGAGTGAGAACATGGCAATCAGTAGCCGCATCCTTTTGTGTGGGTGGTAAATATATCCTGAATTGCGGATTTTCCTGAGTATCAGGTCTGTCTCTTCGCTGCATTTTTTTTCGCCGATAAACGAAAGACATTCAAGATAAGTTTCAGACATCGTCACCCTGTCGGCAATCCATGTCTGGAAATTTTCCCTGTCCGACTCGTTGAACTGATGCAGATAATCGGAATCTTCAAGCAGATACAGGCAAATTCTGTGGTAGCATGACAGGAGAATTTCTTTGTTTTTATTTGAAAGATTCGGCCATTGTTCCACTTCCACGATGGCTGTTATCGCCTTTATCACCCATTCCGGGTTGCCTTGTTCATAATAGTCCCTTGCCTCTTCAAATCCGGGATTGGTCGCAAAACTGTATAGAAGAAACCTTTGACACTTTTCTTCGATGCCGCTTTTCTTCAGCAGTTCCTTGGGGCTTATGCAGTTTACAATAACGTCCTTTTTCGTGTTTTCAAGTATCAGAATCATCTTGTTCAGGCTTGGCCTTGACACCATACATCTGATTTTCTGGTTTGGCACTAAGAATGTGTTCTTTTCACATTTTATTCTGAAAGGCACACCATTGAAATCCCTTATGTCATAATACCTGAACTCGTTATTCGGATTATAGGCTTCTTTGTTTACAATGAATGGGTAAACCTTTCCAGATATATAAATGTCTTCGAACATCCGGGCGAAGTTCTGCACGAATACGATGTTGTCGCCGTGTATGTCTTTAACCATACATGGCAATTCTTTCATGTTCGTTACATCCTGATCGGATTTCTGGAAATCGAACATTCGGATTGCATACTCCCTGTTGTTGGCGTTTACGATGAAGAAAGTGTTGTTGCCTTCTTCCCTTAAGGCTTTGATGGGCAGCGTGTAGAATTTGCCCTTTTGAAATGTCTGAATTGTCATTGTTGTTTGATTTAATGGTTATTGCTTATTATTGAAATTTCAGGTTGTGCTCCAATCTCGATGAAGCTAAAACCCGCTTTCCCTGTCTCGGGATTTGGAATAATGCAAATTTACGGATTTTATCATTAACTTGGTTCGGTTGCGGAAGAAAAAATACGGATGAGGTCTTGCCGTGTTTCCTTTAAGCGGTCATTTCAATTGTTTATTTTGTCGCATCATACATAGAGAAGTAAGCGGAGGATGGGGTGATGTGGACTCACCTCATCC